>CAWHTU010000017.1:0-170436 GCA_963832305.1 uncultured Alphaproteobacteria bacterium
CGCAGGCTTAAGACCGACAAGAGCATCATTGCGGATCTGCCCGACAAGACGGAGGTCAAAGCCTTCTGCCATCTGACCCGCAAGCAGGCCGCGCTCTATCAAGCCGCAGTCGGCGAGTTGGAGGAAAACCTGAAGCAATCGGGTGGACGGGATTGCGCGACGGGGGCTGGTGTTGTCCTCGCTGATGCGCCTGAAGCAGATTTGCAATCATCCTTCGCAATGGCTGGGCGACGGCGTCTATGACGAAAACGACAGCGGGAAATTCGAGCGCCTGCGGGAAATCGGCGAGACCATCGCAAGCCGCCAGGAAAAGCTTTTGGTTTCGCGCAGTTCAAGGAGATCATTCCTTCCCTGGAAAGATTGCTCGCAGCGGCGTTCGGGCGTCCAGGCCTTGCTCTCCATGGCGACACGCCGATCGCCAAACGCCGTGACCTCGTCAAGACGTTTCAGGAAGACGAGCGCACGCCGTTTTTTGTTCTCTCGATCAAGGCCGGCGGCTCCGGGCTCAATCTGACGAGCGCTTCGCATGTGGTGCATTTCGATCGCTGGTGGAATCCGGCGGTCGAGAGCCAGGCGACCGATCGCGCTTATCGCATGGGCCGAAGGCGCAAGGTGCTCGTTCGACAAATTCGTCTGCCGGGGGACGATCGAGGCGAAGATCGACCTGTTGATAGAATCGAAACGCCACTTGGCGGACGATTTTCTTGCTGCCGGCGCTGAGATAAATCTCACGGAAATGGATGACCGCGAACTACTGCGGCTTGTCGCGCTCGATCTCAAAGCCGCGATAACGGAAGGGGTTCGGCGTCAGCTATTATGGCTTTCGTCCCTACGTGCCAGTCGCCAAACGCCGGGCGATCGCAGCGCGGGAACTGGAAAAGTTGAGAAAGAAGGGCCGTAAGATCTCGCCGGTGGTACTTGAGGGCCGGACGATCGCTCAAACCTTCTGGGGCAAGGCTTGGTGCGAAAATCTTGAACGTTATTCCGACTTCGAGAATTGCTCGCCGCGCGGCCGAACCTATGTTCGCAATGGCTCAGTCGTCGATCTGCGGATCGAGCGCGGTCAGGTCCGGGCGATGGTGAGCGGGTCGGAACTCTACACGGCCAGGATCGATATCGACACCATCCCAAAGGCGCACTGGGAAGCGATTTGCAGGGACTGCCTGGGCTCCGTCGCCTCGCTGCTGGAATTGCTTCAAGGAAAGATTTCCAGAAACGTGATGGAGCGGGTGTGCCGAGAGGGGTCACCTTCTTCCGAGCCCCCGTGAGATTAAAATGAGGTGCTCGTGCCCGGACTGGACGGACATGTGCAAGCACACGTCTGCAGTCCTCTATGGCGTCGGCGCGCGGCTCGACGCGGAGCCGGACCTCTTGTTCGCGTTGCGCGGCGTCGATCGTTCGGACCTGGACATCGCGGCGCCGGGAGGAGTTTGCCGATCGGGCAAACCCAAGTCGCCGCGGAACGCACCATTGCTGACGATGATGTCGCTGCGTTGTTCGGCATCGAACTTGAGCCCGCACCTTCTCAAGTCCGGCTCCAAAGATCCCGACACGGGGTTGAAATCGGGGATAAGCGGTAGGACTAAGCGAGCCACGCCTTTCAACCGAGCGCCGGCGCAAGAACCGATCCCGGTCAACAGCAACTCCGCGAGAACCAAGCCGACGCCGACCCGCTCAAAGGATGCGAAAATCTCTCCGGTTTCGAGCGGTGCGCGACCTCAGACGACCGACGCCAATGCGAACCGCGCTGAAGCCCAAATCGCGCGAGGGAAGACGAGATCAGCGACTTCGGCAATTGGGTCGCCCAGAAAAGCACGCAAGCAGGACGTTGCGGCAAGTCGCCAAACCGGTTGCGCCGCCATTGGAACCGAAATCCCGTCGTGGCGCTCAAACAATTGCCGCGAGATGGACGAAGTGGAAAAAGCAGAAGGCCCGCGATTTCTGAGTGTGGGCCCAGTCCCCGATTCCCAAAGAGCGACATTGTCCAACTTGGACCCGAGCCAAAAGAGAGCGACGCTGCGTTGTGGCGGCGGGCGTCCGTTGACTATGCGGTCAGAGAAAAACTGATGAATTTCGCCAGCGCCGCCACTGAGCATCCGGCTTTCGCCAGGGAGCTTCCTCGTTTGTCTCCGAAGTGCGACGTATGTTTTCGGCCGACCGAAAGAGACGCCGAGTACCGTGAGACGGACGAGGATGAGTTCCACTATGAGAGCCCGGCCTGGGCAGCCGAGCGCGTCAGGCAGTTCGCGACGATCAGGGACCTCCTCACCGCGGATACCCCCGGCGCCTCTTGAGCGGCTCGAGATTCGCATCCCGAGTCGCCTGAGCACCACCAACCCACAGGTGACTCTGCGGGACCTCCATCGCCATCGCACCTCAGCTCGCGGCGGAAGCAATAGCTGACGCGCGCGACGCGCCGATGCGAAGCCACTCGTCGAGCTTCGACCAGCGTCGCCGGCCCGATACGTTGCGAACCGCGATCGCAATGGCCTTCTTCTGGCCGACGAGAACCACGAGCCGCTTGCCGCGCGTGACGCCGGTGTAGAGGAGATTTCGCTGCAGCATTGCGTAGTGCTGGGTGAGGACAGGGATGATCACGGCGGGATATTCGGAGCCCTGGCTCTTGTGGATGGTGGCGGCATAGGCGGGAACCAGCGTGTCGAGCTCGCCGAAGCCGTAGGTCACCGAGCGCCCGTCGAAGCTCGCCATGAGTTCGCCCGCCTCGGGATCGACGTCGACGATATAGCCGATGTCGCCGTTGTAGACTTCCTTGTCGTAGTCATTCTCGATCTGCATGACCTTGTCGCCGGGCGCAAAGGTCCAGCCGAAACGCTCGACCTTGCGTTCGCCGGCGGGGTTCAATGCCGCCTGCAGTTCGATGTTGAGCGAACGCGCGCCAACGCCGCCGCGGTTCATCGGACAGAGCACCTGGATGTCGCGGATCGGGTTCAAGCCGAAGCGTTTGGGGATGCGGGTCTTCACCAATTCCAAGATGCGTTGAACGGCGGTCTCGGGATCTTCGGCTGGTACGAAGTAGAAGTCGCTCTCGCCGGCAGGCGCGCTGAGATCGGGCATCGCGCCCTGATTGATGCGATGGGCGTTGATGATGATCCGGCTCGCGGCGGCTTGCCGGAACACCTCGGTCAATCGCACTACGGGCACAGCGCCCGAGCCGATGATGTCGGCCAGCACCTGCCCAGGTCCGACGGAGGGCAGTTGGTCGATATCGCCGACGATCAGCAGCGCCGCGTTATCTGGCGTCGCCTTCATTAGCGCCTGCATCAGCATGACGTCGACCATCGAGGCCTCGTCGACCACGAGCAGATCGCAATCGAGGGGATTGTCGGCGTTGCGTTTGAAGCCGCCGCTCTTTGGATCGACCTCCAGGAGACGGTGGATCGTCTTGGCCTCGACGCCCGTCGCTTCGGTCATGCGCTTGGCCGCGCGGCCCGTGGGGGCGCAAAGCAACAATCGCACGCCTTTGGCTGCGAGAATCTTGAGGATCGAGTTGACGATCGTCGTCTTGCCGACGCCTGGGCCCCCGGTGATCACGAGCGCCTTCGCCGTCAGCGCCAGGCGGATCGCGGCCTTCTGACTGTCGGCAAGCTGCAGACCGCTGCGCTTTTCGACCCAGGGCACGGCCTTCTCTTCGTCGATCCATGGCCAGGGCAGCCTGCCGTTCACGATGCGGATCAGCCGATCGGCGATCGCTTGCTCCGCCCTGTAGAGGCCCGCCAGGAAGATGCAGGCGGTGTCGCCGACCTTGTCGGCGATCACGGCGCCCTCGGATCGTTCGAGCTCGAGGGCTGTCAGGATCAGTTCCTTCGGCGCTTCGAGCAATTCTTCGGCGAGCGGGATCAATTGATCCGTCGGCAGTCCGCAATGCCCCTCGTCCATCGCCTCGGTCAGCGCGTACGATATCCCGGCGCGCAATCGGATCATGGCGGTCTTTTCGATACCGAGCTTCATCGCGATCGCGTCGGCGCTCTTGAAACCGATGCCTCGAATATCCCGGGCAAGCCGATAGGGGTTCTCGGTCATGACCTGCACGGCGTCCGCGCCGTAGGTCTTGAAGATGCGAACCGCCCGGGCGGTTCCGACCCCGTTGCTGTGCAGGAAGACCATGATCTCCCGGACGATCTTCTGCTCGGCCCAGGCGTCCGTGATCCGCTTGGCCCGAACTGCGCCGATGCCCGTCACCTCGCGAAGCCGATCGGGCTCGGCCTCGATGACGTCGAAGACCTTCTCCCCGAAGGCCTTGACCATCTTCTTGGCGTAGACGGGCCCGATGCCCCGGATCATGCCGGAGCCGAGATATTTCTCGATCCCGTCGATTGAACTCGGCGCCGAGGTCTTGAGAAACCGCGCCTTGAACTGCTGACCGTGGGCGCGATCGTTGATCCATTCGCCCGACGCGGTGATCCACTCGCCGGCGGAGATGATCGCGGCATGGCCGACGACGGTCACCAGATCGCGGTGGCCGCGCGCTTTCGCCCGGAGCACGCAGAAGCCGTTCTCGGCGTTGTGGAAGGTGACCCGCTCGACGAGGCCGGCGAGCACTTCCTGAGTGGATGATTCTGCCGCTAGCCTCATGCGAGTTACGGGATCGTCCGCTTTGCTGGTCGGGCTTCTAATCGCTTTCGCGTCCTAGCCTCATCGCGAATGACCACCCCATCCGCTCGCGCCCAGAAGCCGCAAAGCCAGGAGCAACACAATCGCTCCGACTGTGGCGTTGATGACGAGGCCAATGATTCCAGCCCCGAAATGAAGTCCGAGGCGATGCAAGAGCCAGTCACCGATGAGCGCCCCGACAATACCGATTGCCGCGTCGCCGACGAGACCGAACCCGTGCCCCTTAACAATCTTGCCCGCCAACCATCCGGCAATGACCCCGACGACCAAAATGACAAGCAGCCCTTGGTCCGAAAGATGCATGCTCTTCCTCTGCCCGGTCGCCCTGATTCGCGACCCAACTGGCGACATTGCTAACAAATTGGGCCGAAAACAAATCGCCGCCCTAACCTCTGGCGTTCGCTGCCGATCATCGCCGACGCTTTTCCTCAACGGTGCGCGGCGACTCGCGCCCGGCACGGCTGTGGACCAAACCGTTTCCAGTTGAAACGATGGCCGTCCGCATCCGCCCCATGATTGAGGGGAAGGAGTGGGCAATGACGTCCAGTGTCGACGATTTAACGCATACGAGAACGCCACGGCGAACGACCGGTCTCACAGCAAACGGTCCGGAGTCGACGTTAAGCGGACATAGCGGGTCACGCCACGAACGGCTCAGTTCGGCGGAAAGCAGACACGAGTTTGATGCGCGGCGTGTTGCAGATCTGCCGCATTCCGATCAGTTGATTTTGAAGTGGGACGGGGCATACATCGTCTGATCGGCGGCGATCGGCGTCACCTGTTGGATCGCTGTAGCAGATTCAAAGCCGGCCTGGGGAAAAGGCTGGTCGCACAGGGAGGCGCGCCATGTTGAGGGCGTTTGTAGCCGGGCTGGCTCTCGTGGGGTTCGCGCAACAGGCAAGCTCACAGACTTTCTCCGCCGATGAGTTGGCTCGACGCACGATCGAGCGGCGCGCCGTCGAAGCGGTCATATGGGGCATTCCTGCCGTCAACTACGATCTCATGCGACAGGCAGCGATTCGCCAAGCGAAGGGCGCCGAGAACCAGATCGTCTACTGGTCCCGACTGCCGAGTTGGAAGAACCAGACGCTCACCCCCAACCCTGACGCCGTCTACCTAATGCCCTTCTTCAACACGCGCGCGGGTCCGATGGTGCTTGAGATTCCCCCCGCCAGCGACGAAGGATCGATCACCGGCGACATCGACGATGTGTGGCAGCTCCCCCTTGAGGAAGTGGGTCCGGAGGGCGTCGACAAGGGCAAGGGCGTCAAGCTCCTGATTCTGCCGCCGGGCTATAAGGACAAGGCGCCCAAGGGCTACATCCCGCTTCCCTCCGAAACCTACGGCGATTTCGCCGTGCTGCGCTCCATTCTCAGGGGCGAGACTGACGCGGACACCGCCAAAGCGGTCACCTACGGCAAGCGGGTCAAACTCTATCCTCTAGCGCAGGCCGCAAACCCACCCCCAACGGTGTTCGTGGATGCGACCGACGTGGTGTTCGATGGCGCTATTCCCTACGATCTCAGTTACTTTCAGTCGCTCGATCACATCGTTCAGACCGAGCCTTGGCTTGAAAGGGACAAAGCGATGATTGACCAGCTCAAGTCCCTTGGAATTGAGAAGGGCAAGCCGTTCAGTCCCGACCCAAAGACGAAGGAGATGCTCGAAAGCAGCGCTCGCGAAGCCGACGCCTGGCTCGACGCTCGATTGGAGACGCTCCTTTCGCCTCCGTACTTCGAAGCGACCCAGTGGGCGTTGCCGGCTTCGTCTCAAGTGGTCAGAGAAGTGGTCGAAGCCATGTCCACCGGCTTCGCGAAACCCGACAGCTATCCCGTTGATGGACGCGGCATCACCTCTTCCATCGCCTTCATCGGCGTCAAGCATCTGGAGGCCGGACAGCTCTACCTGATGGCTCTTAAGGATAAGGACGGCAAGGCGCTGGATAAGGCCAGCAGCTATCACCTTGCCGTGCCGCCGAAGGCCCCGGTCACGCAGTACTGGTCGGCGACGACATACGACAGAGCCACCCACGCCTTCATCCGCGGCATGGAGCGATTCAGTCGTTCCTCCCAGAACCCTGACCTTCAGATCAACTGCGACGGCTCCGTCGATCTCTACTTCGGACCGAGAAATCACGACGGCGAGGAGACGAATTGGATCCCCACAAACGGTGAGGGACAATTCGAGGTCCTCTTTCGCTTCTACGGGCCGAAGGAGCCGCTGCTTGAGAAAACCTGGACGCTGCCCGACATCGAAAAGGTCGCCTCCGCGGGGGAGACGTTCGAACCGACAGTGATTACCTGTCCCGTCACGCCCCAGAACTTTGTTCGCGCCGAAAGCGACCTCAATTTTCGCAACATCGTCAAAGACGGCGGCTTCGGCAAGTTCAACCACCGCCGAGAGGTTGCCTCCATCGAAAATCAAACCGTCATCCGGCTCAACCGCGATACGCTCTACTCAGCCGGGGTGTTTGATCTCGACGCCGGCCCGGTGACTATCAAGCTGCCGGACGCCGGGAAGCGGTTCATGTCGATGCAGGTCATCGACGAGGATGAGTACACGCCCGAGGTCGATTACGGCGCGGGCAGCCACACGCTAACCAAAGAGAAGATCGGTACACGCTATGTCTTGGTTGCGGTTCGGACCCAGGTCGACCCGAACGGTCCGAAGGACCTCGAGGCCGTTCACGCCCTTCAGGACGCGATCAAGGTCGATCAGCCGGGCGGGCCGGGCAAGTTCGTGACGCCGCAATGGGATCAGGCGAGCCAGAGGACGGCGCGCGACGGGCTCCTCATGCTGGCCACGACCTTGCCGGACACCAAGGGAATGTTCGGGCCGAGGGGCGCCGTCGATC
This sequence comes from uncultured Alphaproteobacteria bacterium, assembly GCA_963832305.1. Lineage (GTDB taxonomy): Bacteria > Pseudomonadota > Alphaproteobacteria > Rhizobiales > Beijerinckiaceae > Roseiarcus. Next base: position 7,487 of record CAWHTU010000017.1, read on the forward strand.
CGGTTCGGCATCTGATCGGCGCGGCCTCGGCCTGGGGCGGCAATCCGGAGAAGGACGCGCTCTATCTCAACGTCGTTCCGGTCAAAAATGACGGCAATACGGTCTACCGGCTCAACGTCAAGGACGTGCCGGTCGACGGCTTCTGGTCGATCAGCGTCTACAACGCCAAGGGCTATTTCGAGCCCAACCCTCAGAACGCCTATACCCTCAACAATAGCACCGCGAAGGCAAACGCTGACGGGTCCATCCCAATTCAGTTCGGCGGCTGCGACGGCAATGTTTCGAACTGTCTCCCCATCACTCCGGGCTGGAGCTATCTGGTGCGGCTCTATCGGCCGCGTCCGGAAATACTCGATGGGACTTGGACCTTTCCGGAGCCGCAACCGGCGAGTTGAGATTGGCCGTGCCGCTTTGGGTCGACTTGACCCGTTCGCCAGGCGGCCGGTGAATGGCTGCTATTTGCGCATTTGAGACATTGGGCGACGTCTCGACTCGTTGCTCGCCGGTGTCATTTGCTCGGCCGATCGCGCAAGGCCGCCGTCCGCCCTTCCCTGCGAGCACTTGCCGGCGGAATCAAAACGCTGGCAATGGTTACGCCGGCCGCGTCGCCTCATCACATTTGACGCAGTTCAACTCACTGCCAAGCCGGCTTGCCCGCCCTTCCTCGGTTGTGACCCACGATCGCTCAACAAAGGGCGGAGCGTGGCGGACGTGCTGTCCGTGACCGCATTCCAGTTCGGCGATCCACTGATCCTCGGCGTCGAGATGGTAGCCGACAATCTTTCGCTTCATGGCAGCCAACCTAGCAGGCCGCGCGCTTCTGCCGTGAGCGGCAAAATGAAAACGGCCTGCCGCGGCGAACCGAAGCGGGCGACAGGACAAGTCGCTAGTCGACCTTAGCCAGTAACTTTTCCATCTCCCCCGCCGTGAAGCCACGCAGGGTCTCGCTGCGAACATTGCCTAGTTCATCCGCGCTCAAGATGAAAGCCGAAGCCGTTTCGTCGTCGGGTGCCTCGATAATCGTCACGATGTCTTGCGCGCCTTGGGTCCAGATGATCTCCTTGACCGTCGCGCCGTGCTTCTTTGCTCGTTTCCTGTAGGCTTCCGACCGTTTGACCGTATCCTTGACGTGGTGAATCCCTCTCTCGGTAAACCGGAGAAGCGTGACGTAGACCGGCATGGCGTTTTCCTTTTCGCTGCCTCTTCTTGAGGACCTGCCATACTAACACGACGCCAACCTGCTACGCATCGTCCGCAGTCGCAGCACAATGAAGCTCGCCTTAGAAGAGTTCTTCCCAGCGTCGATCGCGCCCTGACCAACGGATGCGCAACCTCATTGAATTGCTTGGCGGGAGCCACCGATTTCGCAAGTGAGTTGCAGCGCGCGCGCGTCGGCTTGCGAACAAAGAACCGATTCGGGTCACGGAAACTTCTGAGGCCGCGCGTTAAACCGAGGAGGCAGCGAGGAGCGCCGACAGGATGGCGCGAGGCGCAAGTCAAAGGCGAGGTAGAATGAGCCGAATGACCTCATGCCGAGCATGCGGCCGAATGATCGCTGAACATACCGCATGCCCTCATTGCGGAGCCAGAATTCAACAGCAATTCGCCCCTCGCCATTGGGGTTGTCGTAATGCTGGTGATCGCGATTTTGTACGTTCTGTCACAACGCTATTGGTGAATCCCGCCCCTACGCCAGAAACCCGAGCATCATGGCCGTGCCAATTCCCGCGACGATCGCCAACGTGAGCGCCGCTGTCATCGCGCCGACGCTCAACAACATTCGCTCCGCGCCGCTCATGCCAGCATTCGGTTGTTTCATTGTCACGCCGCCCTCCGGCTTATCACGGCTCGGGCCGCCCCTTTTCGGGCGACATGATCCCCCTCGGCCGGGGCGAGACGCGGAGCAAGTGTGGGAAAAGCTCCTTCGGCGTCAATTTGCCCAACCGTCGGCAACCGCCCCGGCTCGACGATCCGCCGAGAAGGGCCAAGCTGCGGCGGATCAAGAACTGGTAATCGGAATGCGCCAGTGCTAGGCACCCTGCGCGGTACGACCTCAGGCGATTTATGGCTACCCGACCTAATTCGATCACCGAAAACTGCGATTAAGGCGCCGACGAACATCGTGAGGGAAAGGCCGAGGAAAATTTCCCCGCCGACCCATAGGGGTGAGACAAGCATATTGGCCATTGATCACCTCCACGCGGCGTGCTGGGGACCACGCTGGCGAGAAATAAACACGCCGAAGCGGAATAGTGTTCCGACGCCAAGTTTGGGGAAAAGACTTATAGCGTCGAGTTCAAGACGGATTGCGCATGATTGCGATCTTGATTGCGTTGCCTTCACAACTTCGTCGCGCGCGGGCTTTCCTGCGCCGCCATCAGTCGCGCGTTTCCTAGGCCACCGTTCTCGAGATAGGCGGTGATATCCCGACCCGATCGAGGACTTTGTCAGGATCGTCGGCGCGAGCCGCCACGACGCGCAAAGCGTAGAAAGAGCGAGTCGCACCGTTCGCGCCCTCGCTTTAGCGCTAATCGGGGCAAATGTTAGGGCGTGCGGCGCAAGGCCAGAAAGTAATCCATAATTATCAATCACCTAGCTGAATTTGCTGGCGGAGACGGAGGGATTCGAACCCTCGATAGAGCTTTACAACCCTATAACGGTTTAGCAAACCGCCGCCTTCAGCCTCTCGGCCACGTCTCCGGTGCTAAAAAGCGCGGCGCGACATATGCCCGACGCCTCACTCCATTGCAAGCGCCCGCCGTTCAAGCTTGGCGACGCTGATTTAGACGACGCAGCGCGACGCGCCTCGCGCACAGACCAACCTCTTCGCGCCCCAGTCGAGACAGTCCGATTCGTGGAAAGCAAAGATAAGCACGACGTCCACGGCGGACACCTCCGCCCGCTCGCTCGGCCAAGACCCTCGCCCTCCCGGGCGGCAGGAGCGCGTCTTGAATTCCAACGTGAGACACGAAAAAGCTGATCAGGCGAGGCCGCACATCTGGCGACCGCGCCTGATCAGCCTACACGCCGGAACGCGCAAACCAATCAGGCTGGCGGCATGTCCGAGGATGCTGGCGGCATTCCCGAGGCCAGCTTCTTGCGCACGGCCTTCTTCACCACGGCCCTGCGCACGGCCTTCTTCACCACGGCCCTGCGCACGGCCTTCTTAACCGCGGCCCTGCGCACGGCTTTCTTCACCACAGCCCTGCGCACGGCCTTCTTAGCCACAACCTTTCGCACGGCCTTCTTGGCGGCGGACTTTTTCGCGGGCTTCTTCTTGGCGGCGGACTTCTTCGCCGTCTTCTTAGCAGCTTTCGGCATTTATCGCGTCCCTCTCAATCGCCTGCGACAAGCGCGCACTCGCGCCCACGCAGATGCACGAGGGAAAGTACATTCGTTTTGATTCGACGCAAGAGCGCCGCACGCGCGCGACATGCGCCGAGTACGGTCACTATCGAATTATCGCGCGCACACAGGCGTCTGATCGCTCATTGACGAGAGTGCTCGTGCAGCACGCGTGGCCACGCCACAACGCGAGCATCTGGAGCGCGACGCTTGCGCGCTGTGCAGCGCTCATGTGTGTGCGGATTCCCGCTCTGCTCATATTTTCTGCGTGTCTCCAAGGATCGACGCGGCGCAAGTTCGCGCGACTTCTCATATGCGCGAACCAGTCTCAGGCGTCCCAGACACTGCGAGAAGCGAAGCGCTCGCCCGCAGCAAGCGTATCAAATCGAAACGGCGCGCATGCTGGTCGCAATCGAATTTTTCTTCATCGACCGTCATCACATTTTTGTCGTTGGGCCGTTGCAAACGCGGGCCCCGGCGCACGAATCGCACTGCGAATCAAGTGATTCGGCGCGATCTGATTCGACTCGAAGTCAGACGCCTAGCCTCTTCTTCAGCGCTTCGCTCACCGCTTGCGGATTGGCTTTGCCGCCGGTCGACTTCATCACCTGACCGACGAACCAGCCCAACATCCCGGGCTTGGTCCTCGCCTGTTCCGCCTTATCGGGATTGGCAGCGACGACAGCGTCGACAGCGCTCTCAATCGCGCCCAGCGTCGGTGACCTGGCGCAGGCCGCGGGCCTCGACGAGCTCGCGCGGATCCGCGCCGCGATCTTCGGCGAACAGCCTAGCGAGCAGGTCCTTGGCGATCTTGCCCGAGATCACGCCCTCGCCGATGAGATCGACAATGGTCGCAAGAGCCGCCGGGCCCAAGCCTGCATCGGCTACCGAGGCGCCCTGCGCATTCGCCTGGGCAGCTACGTCGCCCATCAGCCAGTTGGCGACCGCTTTGGGGTCGCGCTTGCCGTGCCCATGCTTGAGCGCGCTCTCGAAGAAATCCGCCGTCTCGCGCTCGGCGACGAGGATCGAGGCGTCGTACGCTGAGAGGCTATATTCGGCCATGAAGCGCGCACGCTTAGTGTCGGGCATTTCCGGCAGATCGGCGACAAGCGAGGCGACGAAGTCCTCGTCGAGTTCGAGCGGCAGCAGGTCCGGGTCGGGGAAATACCGGTAGTCGTGGGCCTCCTCTTTCGAACGCATCGAACGCGTCTCCCCGCGCGCCGGATCGAACAGCCGCGTCTCCTGGTCGACCTTGCCCCCATCCTCGATGACCGCGATCTGGCGTCTCGCCTCGGCCTCAATCGCCAGGCCAATGAAGCGGATGGAGTTGACGTTCTTGATCTCGCACCGGGTGCCGAGCGGTTCTCCAGGGCGACGCACGGAGACATTGACGTCGGCGCGCAGATTGCCCTTCTCCATGTCTCCGTCGCTCGAGCCGATATAGCGCAGAATGGTGCGTAGCTTGCCGACATAGGCTTTCGCCTCCTCGGCCGAGCGCATGTCGGGCTTCGAGACGATCTCCATCAGGCCGACACCGGAACGATTGAGATCGACAATGGTCATTGTCGGCGACTGGTCATGCAGGGACTTGCCAGCGTCCTGCTCGAGATGGAGCCGCTCGATCCCAACCCTGATGGAACGGTCGGGGGTAAGGTCGACCTGGATTTCGCCCTCGCCGACAATCGGGCTCTTGTACTGGGAAATCTGATAGCCTTGGGGGAGATCGGGATAGAAGTAATTCTTTCGGTCGAAGGTTGAGCTGAGATTGATCCTGGCCTTGAGCCCGAGGCCGGTGCGCACCGCCTGAGCCACACATTCGCGGTTGATGACCGGCAGCATGCCCGGCATCGCCGCATCGACCAGCGAGACGTGCGCGTTGGGCTCTCCGCCGAACGATGTCGAAGCGCCGGAGAATAGCTTCGAGCGCGACGTCACCTGGGCGTGGACCTCGAGACCGACGATAACTTCCCAATCGCCCGTCGCGCCTTTGATGAGGCTACCGCTTCTCGGCTCTGTCGCCATCCCGATAACCCTCCACAGATCATTCTCATCAAATTGCGGGACCGGCGCCTCATTCCCACCACGGCTCGGGAAGCGTCGTTCGGCCGGCAGACTGCTCAATCGTTTCGCCGAGCGCGAAGAGCGTCTCCTCGTCGAACGGACGGCCGATAAGCTGCAATCCGAGTGGCAGGCCTTCGCTCGAAAGGCCGGCGGGCGTGACCAACCCCGGCAGCCCGGCCATGTTGACGGTCACGGTGAAAACGTCATTGAGATACATTTCAACCGGGTTCTCTGATCCTTTCTCCCCAATCCCGAACGCCGCGGACGGAGTGGCCGGCGTCAGAATCGCGTCGACGCCGTCGGCGAAAGCGCGCTCGAAATCGCGCTTGATCAGGGTGCGGATTTTCTGCGCCCGGACGTAATAGGCGTCGTAGTACCCCGCCGAGAGGACATAGGTTCCGATCATGAGACGCCGGCGCACTTCCGCCCCGAAGCCTTTCGCACGGGTCTTCTCGTAGAGCTCGACGATATCGGCGGACGGCTCGCGCAGGCCGTAGCGGACCCCGTCGTAACGTGCGAGATTGCTCGAGGCCTCCGCCGGCGCGACTATGTAATAAGCGGGCAGCGCATAGGGTGTGTGGGGCAAGCTCACGTCGACGATGCTGGCGCCGGCGGCGCGAAGCCATTCGGCGCCGCGCGCCCACAGCGTCTCGATTTCACTGTTCATCCCCTCGAGGCGATATTCCTTTGGCACGCCGATTTTCATGCCCTTCACCGAGCGCCCCACGGCGGCTTCGTAATCGGGAACGGGAGCTGGGGAGCAGGTCGAATCCCTGGCGTCCGGCCCCGCCATCGATCGCAGCATGATCGCAGCGTCGCGCACGGTCCGTGCCAGCGGCCCCGCCTGATCGAGCGAGGACGCGAAGGCGACCATCCCGTATCGCGAGCAACGGCCGTAGGTCGGCTTGACGCCAACGATGCCGGTGAAGGCCGCGGGCTGGCGGATGGAGCCGCCAGTGTCGCTCGCGGTCGCGGCGAGACAGAGGCGCGCCGCCACTGCGGATGCGGAACCGCCCGACGAGCCGCCTGGCGTCAGGAGGCCGCGCTTGTCAGCTGAAAGCGCCGCTCGGGCCCGGTCTTGGCTCCAGTTTGGCGGCAGCCACGGCGAAGCGACGGGCCCGTAATAGGATGTCTCGTTGGACGAGCCCATGGCGAACTCGTCCATGTTGAGCTTGCCGAGCATCACCGCGCCGTCACGCCAAAGATTGGCCGTAACGGTCGATTCGTAGGTCGGTTTGAAGCCGTGGAGGATGTGGCTACAAGCCTGGGTGTGCACGCCCTGGGTGGCGTAGAGATCCTTGACGCCGATTGGCAGCCCTTCGAGCGGACCGCCCTCCCCCTTGGCGAGGCGGACGTCGCTCGCATCCGCCATCTCGAGCGCCTTGTCCGCCGTCATCGCGACAAACGCGTTGAGCGCCTTGGCGCGTTCGGCTGCCTCAAGATGAGCCTTGGTGATCTGCAGGCTGGATATCGCCCGGGATTTGAGACGGTCGCGCGCCTCGGCGAGCGTCAGGGAGGTCAGATCGGTCATTGAGTCCTTGAAACCGGCGCCCTGGCGAGGCGCGTCACTCGATCACTTTGGGAACGACAAAGAACCCGTCCTCGGTCACCGGCGCATTGGCGAGCACGAGCGGCGCGATGCCGCCGTCGGTGACGACGTCCTCGCGCATCGGCAGCCGCATCGGAATGACCGAAGTCATAGGCTCGACACCGTCGACGTTGACCGCGTCGAGGGCCTCGACGAATTTGAGAATGGCGTTGATCTCGCCTTGCAGATGCGGCGTCTCCGCTTCGGTCACCTCGATGCGCGCGAGATGCGCGATGCGGCGAACGGCGTTGAGATCGACTGACATCCAAAGCTCCTGAATATCCCGGTAACGCGGCGCGCCCCTATACATCGCCAGTATTTTGCTGGCAAACGGCGGCGTTTGGCCGGGCGTCCGAGAACATCATTGAGCGCGGCTCGCGACCGCCACTAATCGACTTGCGCGACGCGCCGTGATAGCCGCTCGCCGCAATGCCCGGCCCAATCGCTATCGAAGACCTCCCCGAAAGCCTTCCCGCCAGGGCGCGCCTTATCGGCGTCGATCTCGGAACGAAAACGATCGGCTTGGCGATTTCCGACGTCGAGCGGCGTCTTGCTTCGCCCCTGAAGACCCTGTCGCGCCGCGCTTTTTCGCGCGATGTCGAGGCGCTGACCGCGATCTTCGCCGAGTTTGGTGTCGGAGGCATCGTCCTCGGGCTACCCCTTGATCTTAGTGGGCGCGACAGTCCTCGGACGCAATCGACGCGAGCCTTCGCTCGTAGTCTTTCGCAGCGCACCAGTCTGCCGATCGCATTCTGGGACGAACGGTTCTCAACCGCAGCAGTGACCCGGTCGCTGATCGCTCACGATGTTTCGCGAGCACGGCGAGCGCAAGTCGTCGACAAATTGGCGGCCGCTTATATTTTGCAGGGCGCCCTGGACCGGCTAGCGGGCTTGGCGCGGCCTCGGGACTGACCGTTCGTGGGCGGCTTCTCAACATTAATGTGGATGTCGATTCACCGCATGGTGCTCGAGAATGACTTGTCTTGAGGGAGAAAATGAGCGTCATATACACCATAAACAAGGGGCAAGCCCGAATCGCCGTAACGACGATGTCGAAGGTGGGTCGTTTTGGCGCAAGCGGGAAATCGGAGAGTGTCTGCCTCACTCTTCCGAATGGACTGTCTTATATGATGGCCGACGATTTGGGTTTCCCGCGCCGGAAGCGCGGCGAACATGGAAGAGCTGGAAAGAGCTCTCCCGCCAGGCTGCCGAAGCGAGCCGACGATCCGTCTCGCGGCGTCGTGGCGCAGGAGGCGCTCGACGTCGCCCACTACATCACGGACATGACCGCCCAGCTTGAAGCGATGGCGGTGGCGGCGCATCTGGAGCTTCTGGCTTATTTCCTCGGGATGGCGAAGGCGGAAAGCGAGCTCTTTGTTCGCACCAATGCCGTCGCCGAGGCCGAGCTCGAAGCCAAGGCCGCAGGCGAAGACCCATATCCCGCTGGGTCCGGAATTCATCAGCCGCACGCAAGCAACTCGTTCGATTGAAGCGTCGTTCGGCTTACCCTTCGTCAGCGATCCGGCGTAACGCGACACGATCGCCGGAATATTCGATTCGCCCGGCAAGTTCGAGCTCGAGCAACGCGACGCGAACGGCGCGCGCCGGCGCCTCCGCCGCCCGGCTGAGTTCGTCGAGCGTAATCGGGGAGGGACCGAGAAGCGTGATGATGCGCTCGTGAGCCGCCTCGGCGTCGTCCCCGCTCCGGTATGCCGCGCCGCCCGAGTCGTCGAATTCGTCGCCCGCCCGCGTACGCGGAGTCGATTCCGGGTCGATGCCAAAGAGCGACTGCTCGCCCCAGAGCGGCTCGCCGAGCTCGCCGCCGGTTTCGAGCATCACGCCAGGGTCGCTCGAGCGCACCGGCTCGAGCGCCGTGAGCACGTCCTCGGCGCTGGTGCAGATCGACGCTCCTTGTTTCAGAAGATCGTTGGTCCCCTCAGCGCGGGGGTCGAGCGGCGATCCCGGCACGGCGAACACCTGGCGGTTCTGGTCGAGGGCAAATCGCGCGGTGATGAGCGAGCCGGAGCCGCGTGCGGCCTCGACCACCACCGTTCCCAGCGCGAGCCCGGAGACAATGCGGTTGCGGCGCGGAAAATCACGTCCGCGCGGCTCCCATTCGATCGGCATCTCCGACACAACTGCGCCAGCTTCGACCATCCGCTCCATCAGCGGCACGGCGTCGGCCGGATACGGCCTGCCATGGCCGCCGGCAAGCACGCCAACCGCGCCGGTCTCCAGGCTCGCGACATGGGCGCGCTGATCGATCCCCCGCGCCAGGCCCGACACCACGACGTAGCCGGCCTGACCCACGCCGCGCGCCAACCGCTCGGCGAAAGTGAGTCCCGCTGCGGAAGCGTTGCGGGAGCCGACGATCGCCACCGCCGCTGTCCTCAACGCCTCAGGCCGCCCGCGGAGCGCGAGAATCGGCGGCGCGGAATCGATCTGCCGCAACAGCGGCGGATAGTCGGGCTCGCCGAGCGCGACGAAGCGCACGCCGAGCTTGCGCGCGGCGATGAGTTCGCGCTCGATGTCCTCGGCCGCAGCGACTCGGATCGGGCGTGCCGCGCCGCCGCGCCGCGCTAGGTCAGGCAGCGCGTTCAGCGCCGCCCGCGCCCCACCGCAATTTGTGATGAGCGCCCGGAAAGTGCGCGGGCCGACGTTCTCCGACCGGAAGAGCCGGAGCCAGTCAAAGCGCTGTTGGTCAGTAAGGCGCGACTCGGGCTTGGTAGCCATCGATCTAGTGCTTCTGCCCGATTTTCGACTCGGAGCCCTGGAGAAGGCGCGTGATATTGGGGCTGTGCTTGAACCAGATCAGCGCCGAGAGCGCGGCGAAGACGATCGCCGCGCCGCCCTCCCCGATCGCCGCCATCGCGATCGGCGACGCGAGGGTGGCCGCCAGAGCCGCGGCGGAGGAGTATCGCGTGAGCGCGGCGACCGCGAGCCAGACAAGGACGAAAACGATCGCGGTCGGCCATGCAAGGCCGATGAGACCGCCGAGATAGGTCGCCACGCCCTTGCCGCCTTTGAACCTAAGCCAGACCGGGTACATGTGACCGAGGATCGCGCCCGCCGCCGCCGAGATCGCGGTCGGCGGTCCGAACGCCCACCAGGCCAGGACGACCGCGACCGTCGCTTTTAGCGCGTCGAGCACCAGTGTCGCCACCGCGAGCCCCTTGCGCCCGGTGCGCAGGACATTGGTCGCGCCGATGTTGCCCGATCCGATCGAGCGCAGATCGCCTGCCCCAAAAAGCTTCGTCAGCACCAGCCCGAACGGAATTGAGCCTAGACAATACCCAAGCGCCAGCGCCAGCACCCCGCCATAATAAAACCCGCCCATGAGCGCTTCCAGCCGGCGTCGGTCGAACGAACTCTCTCGGCCGAAGACTATTCGTGCGCGACCCGGCCGGCAACCAGCGTCATCTTGACCCGGCCCTCGAGCCGTGCGGCGTCGAAGGGCGTATTGCGGCAGCGAGAATGCAGCGAGGCCGGATCCAGCACATAGGGTTCGTCCGGATCGAAACGAATGACGTCAGCCGGGGCGCCGACCGCAAGCCTGCCCACCGGCAGCCTGAGAATCTCGGCCGGACCCGAAGTCATCGCGCGAATGAGGCGGGGCAGCGTTACATCGCCGCTGGCAACCAGACGTAAACTGGCCGACAGCATGGTTTCGACGCCGATCGCGCCCGCCGCGGCTTCGGCGAACGGCAGCCGCTTAGTCTCGACGTCCTGCGGATCGTGGTCGGAACAGATGATGTCGATGAGACCGGCGTTCAACGCCTCGACCAAAGCCATGCGCTCGTCCTCGCCGCGCAGCGGGGGCATCAGTTTGAGAAATGTCCGGTAGTCGCCGACATCGAGCTCGTTGAGCGTCAAGTGGTTAATCGAAACGCCGCAGGTCGCCGGCCAGCCTGCGTGACGCGCTCGTTCCATCGCCTCTAGCGAGAGACGGTTCGAGACGAGCGCGGCGTGATAGCGGGCGCCGGTCAGCGCGACCAGGCGCAGATCGCGCTCGAGCACGATCGTCTCCGCCTCGCGCGGGACGCCGGGTAGCCCGAGCCAGCTCGCGCGCAGGCCCTCCGCCATCACTCCCTCGCGGCTCAGCGACCGGTCCTCGCAGACCGGCGCGACCAGGGCGTCGAAGTCGCGCGCGTAGGTCATGGCGCGGCGCATGGTGCGCCCGTCGGCTACCGAATGCGCGCCGTCTGAGAACGCGATCGCCCCTGCTTCTGCGAGCAGGCCGATTTCGGCGATCTCCTCGCCGAAGAGTCCCTTGGTCAATGCGGCGCCGGGATGGACGCGAACCTTGGCGTCATCGCGGGCGCGGCGCAGGATGAAGTCGACGACCGCGGGGTCGTCGACCGGCGGGTTGGTGTCGGGACGCGTGACAAGCGTAGTTACCCCGCCCGCGGCGGCGGCCGCGCTGGCGCTGGCGATCGTTTCGCGATGCTCGGCCCCGGGCTCGCCGACGAAGGCTCGCATATCGATAAGGCCGGGCGAGACGACGTCGCCCTCGCATTCGACGACGCGCGCATCGACCGGCAACTGTTCCCGCGTTATCGCCGCGCCGACGTCGGCGATAATTCCGTCAATGACGAGAAGCCCGCCGCGGGTCTCGGTTCCCGCAACAGGATCGATGAGACGCGCGTTGACGAAGGCGATCGGAGGATAAGACGGCATGGGCCGACGCTAAAATACTGGGGGGCGCCTGTGGGCGCAAGACGATGCTCTGCGGCGAGGCCTTCCATCTGGAAAGACGCTCCAATGGGCGGGGCCCCGCTCCGTCGGGTCTGCCCAAGGCACGGCGGAATCGTTGAATTGCTCTTGCCTGGAGGGCCAAAAGCGGCTAGAGCCCGCCGTCGCTTCGTGGGCGCGTTCTCGCCGCCAAGCGGACCTAAGCGCCCGTAGCTCAGCTGGATAGAGCACCAGACTACGAATTTGGGGGTCAGGAGTTCGAATCTCTTCGGGCGCGCCAGCAATATCAAAGAATTAAGCTCGGCGAGTTGATGGCTTGTTTTCCCAGAAATTGAGGTTGGGAAGCACATGGGAAGCAAGAGAGGCCCGCCGATCGGCCGAAGCGGTGCGCAGAGCGCCGCCGGTCGCGTCGTTTTGTCGCCGCCGCGTCGTTAAGCCAGCCGGGTCCCGCAAATCGGCGCACCGACTTTCGCCGAGTTCGTCTCTTTTAGACCCCACTCGGAAACCGCACCCGCTTTCAAAATTTCCCATGCTGTGGATCGACAAGCTTCGCTTCGGTCAAACGGCCGATTTCAAACCGGTCAATTCCCAAAGACCTTGGCGTTCTCAGCTCTGGGTCAAGCGCAGTTCGATCACCGCGCCGGTGGCGAGATGATCGAAGATCTGCTCCGCTCGCCGCCGCCAGGAATGATGTTCGCGGACGAACTCGCTCGCGGCCTCCACCGCGCGCTGGTTGTCCGGATTGCTTCGATCTTCGTCAAGGCGTTTGGCAAGGTCCGAACCGTCCGGCGACACTTTGCAGAACGCATCGGTGGGCAGGACCGCCTCGTAATCGCCGCTTCGAGGCAAAACGCCGAGAAGGCGCGTTCCTGCCGCCAGCCCCTCAAAATAGCGCATGGTCAGGGGACTGAATCCGCCCGTGCGCTTTGGGTTATCGAGATCAGGCGGAGTGGCGATGAAATATTGCGCGCCGGAGGCGAGCTGGGAAAGCTCCTCAATCGTAGCCCGCCCGTCTTTGAAATAGACGTAACGCAGATTGCGCGCTTCGCAATAGGCCAGCAGCGCCTGATGCAAGGGTTCATGGCGACGGCCCATCCAGAAGGCGAAGATCGACTTGGCCTCCTTGTGCGGGCGGAAAGTGCCGGTATGGGCGCCAAAGGGCAGCCAGACGAATTTCGCCAGCGGGAAGCGGCGGCGGAGTTCTTCCGTCGCTTCGCGGTAAGCCACGAAGCACGGATCGAGGCGGTCGAGCGTCGCGGCGATGCCGATCTTGGTCAGGGAAGGCTTCCACGCGTCGAGAACATAGTTCGATCGTCGGGCACGAAAGTTGAGATAAGAAGCCGCGTGAATGGCCTTGTCCGGACGCGCGCTCTGCTGGATCCAAAAAAGCGAATCGCACCCCCTCGCTTTTGACCGCACCTCGGCCCATTCCCTTCGCCACTTCCATGCGAGCGGAGGAGGAGAGATCGTCTGCACGTCGGGTTGCTGCGCCAGCGCGGAAAAAAGCGGCGGCAAGAGCGTTGTCCAGGAGACATTCGGGTTAAGCAATGAATTGGAAAGTAAGCAGAGTTTCATAACGCCTCCGGAAAGCGATCGCACGTCACTCTATTCCCCAATGAGTGCATAGGTTGACGTTGTCCTTGCGGTTTTAGAGCATTGAGTTTGCAACGATCGCGCGCCTGTAGCGAGAGGTGAAGCCGTTCTCGTTGACTATTGACGGCGCGTGGCGCTCAATGGCGACGCTAACGCCGATGAACAGATGCGCAGAAAGCCGTTGAGGATCTATGTCGCGTGTTTCGGAGCGTTCGGCAACGGAGGCCGCACGGATTCTGATCAACGTCGCCTGGAAGAAAATGCTTGAGGCGCCGGCCAATCTTGGCTCACAAGTTCTCACTTGGCCTCCGATCGCGTCCCGCATGGAAGCGTCTTACGAAAGGGCGAAGCGAGCGCACGAACCGCATTTGCCTGGTTTGCGCGACTCTGATGCGCGGATTGTCGAAGATCTCAAGACGTCGGGTGTTTCGATCACATCGCTTGAGGCGGCGGAGCTCGAAGGCGTGGACGCGCTGCTCGAGGACGCATACGCGTTGGTCGCGCGACATTCTCCATGGACGCGATCCTTCCAGGCTGGTGGCTCCGACATTGTCGCGCACGACAAGATCATCCGCTGGGGGTTAAGCGATCGGCTGCTGGACATTGCCGAGAACTATCTCTGCGCGGACGTCGGGTACGACGGGATCAACGTCTTCTTCACGAAAGCGGACGGAATGGAGGTCGGGGCGAGGCGTTGGCATCGGGACGCCGAAGACAGACGCATGCTGAAAATCGCCCTCTATCTCAATGATGTGGACGAGGACGGGGGTCCGTTGCAGGTGCTGCGCCGCCGGTTGCCGGATCATGACCGGATGGTCGGAGGCAAGTTCCCCCTCCTAAGTCAGGAACAGTTGGAAAAGGCTCTCGGCGATTTCGAACCTGATCGAGACGTCGTCACCTGTACTGGGAAGGCGGGAACACTGGTCTTCGCAGATACTGCTGCCTTGTATCATCGCGGCAAACCCGCGAGCGCGCGCGATCGTTGCGCGATCTACTTCAACTACATGACCCGCGCGCCGCTGCGGCCGTTCCGGTGCGAGCGAAGCACGATTTCCCGGGCGCAGATCAGGCGTCTGGCTGCGTCCATGCCGCAGCGCCAGCGCGACTGCCTGCTTTGGCGCGACTCCCTCCCCCTCTTTGCGCGCATCGTACCGCCCGCGCCGGTCTGGTATTAGCAGGGTCAGCGTCTCAAAGCTTTGGTTCGCCCTGATAGTGGCGCTTGGCTCTGCGCGCGTGGTCCAGTCAGAAGACGTTGCGTCACGGTCGGGTCGCCCCGACGGGCCCGGGCCGGGCTTGTCCGGGCCCTCGGACCGTCGCAGTATGAAAGTGAAGTCGGCGCCATCGCCGAAACCGTGATCGATAGCCGTCCACGGATCGCACCGTCCGTCGAGACCGGCGAACAAGGGGAGGATCGGCCATGTCCGCAAGACGCATGCGGTCGCTGTTTGGCGTGTCACTCGCGGTCGCGGCGCTAGCCGGCCTGTCCGCGGCCGCTTTTGCAGAAATTCCGGGCGACAAAGTCAAGATCGGCGTCTTGAGCGACTTCTCCGGTCCGTTCGCCGACCAGGTTGGCAAAGGGTCGCTGGTCGGCGCTCAGCTGGCCGCGGAGGACTTCGCCAAGGAGGCCGGCGGCCTTGGCGTCGAGATCATTTCCGCCGATCACCAGAACAAACCGGACATCGGCGTCGCGATCGCGCGGCGATGGGTGGACGAGGAAGGCGTCGACGCGATCGTCGACCTCGCCAATTCGGGCGTTGGCCTTCCCATCAACACCCTCATGCACGAGAAGAACCGCGCAATGCTCGCCTCCGCTACGGCTACCTCCGACCTGACCGGAAAATTCTGCCAGCCGACAACCGTGCAATGGGCTCTCGACACCTGGGCGCTCGGCTCGGCTCTAGGCCGGACGATCACGCAGATGGGCGGGTCGACCTGGTACTTCATCAGCTTCGAATATGCGCTCGGCAAGGCCCTGCAGCGCGACGCGACCGAGGCGATCGTCAAGGCGGGCGGCACGGTGCTGGGCTCGGTATCGCATCCGCTCGGCGCAACCGATTTCGGCTCCTACCTCCTGCAGGCGCAGGCATCGGGCGCCAAAGTGATCGCGCTCGCCGACACCGGGGCCGACGCGATCAACGCAATCCGGCAAGCGACCGAATTCCGGGTTGTGGGGCCCGAAACTCGGCTCGCGGCGTTGTTCCTGCAGATCACCGATATCGACGCGCTTGGGCTCAAGGCCGCGCAAGGCCTCATCCTCTCGGAAGCGTTCTATTGGGATCTCAACGATTCGACTCGCGCCTTCAGCGCGCGATTCGCCGAACGCATGGGCGGCAAGATGCCGACCGAGGACCAGGCCGCCGCCTATTCGGCGACGCTCGCCTATTTGCGCGCCGTCAAGGCGGCGGGAACGATCGAGGGCGATCGGGTCCTGGCCGAAATGAAGAAGTCGCCGATCGACGACCCGCTCTTCGGCCGAGTCGTCGTGCGCAGCGACGGGCGAGCGACGCACGCGATGTATGTGTTCAGGGTCAAAGCGCCTGAACAATCGAAAAGCCGCTACGACGTCTACGACCTTATCGAAACCATCCCGCCCGAAAGCGCCTTCCGCCCGCTTGACCAAGGCGGCTGCCCGCTCGTGAAGTAACCGGAGAAACCTCGATGACCCAGGATTTAAAGGAACGCGCCTATGAACTCAAGGAGATCGAAGAGCGGCTGCGGAACGAGCTTCCTCATTGGCACTACGAAAACGGCTGGATCAGACGGACGTACCGCACCGCGAGTTGGAAAGGAACGCTGATGGTGATCAACGCCGTCGGCCACCTCGCGGAGGCGGCCTGGCATCATCCCGATCTGCGCGCCTCCTATGCATTCGTCGAAGTGAAATTGCAGACCCATAGCGCGAAGGGAATCACCGACAAGGACTTCGAGCTCGCGCGCAAGATCGAAGACTTCGTCTCATGGCGCCCCGGCAAGGAGGGGGGCGCCCTCGAGGGAACGCCGGTCGGCGACCAGCGCTTCGCCTACATCAAGTACGACGACAAGTGAGCGCCTAGATCGCCCGCCTTCCCGGGGCCGCGCGGCCACGCTGAATTTCGCTGCGGCGACTTTGGCTCCGGTCGCGCCTTTTCAAAGCGTTAGGCGCCAAAAGCTGTCACAATCATCAGAAATCGTTCCCTGGACTGACGCCGAAGCCCCGCTCGCGCGTCGAGCAACCAGAAGCGCGAGCCGGGTCGATCCGAGTTTTCTGAAAAACAATACCAGGACCCGGCCGGCTTGGCAAGAAATTGTCGACTTTTCTTTCCCCGCTCCGCGAGGCCGCGCGGGGAGGAGTCACGCCCTTCTCTCGAGGGCTACGACGTGGAGGAGCCGAAGCCATCAGCCCTGCTCGCGCAGGGCGTCGATCCTGGCCGCGATCGCTCGGCCTTCCTCGCCGTTCATCGCCGCGCGCGGGCTTTGCACCCGGATCTCACCGGTTACATGCGCGGGGCGCGCGGATAGCACAAAGATGCGGTCGGCGAGAGCGATCGCCTCGTCAATGTCGTGGGTAACGAGCACGGTGATCATGCGGCGGCTTTCGACGAGCCGCGCCAGATCTCCCTGCATCTGCCGCGCAAGCGGGGCATCGAGCGAAACGAACGGCTCGTCGAGCAAGAGCAAGGTCGGCCGGACGGCGAAGGCTCTCGCCAACGACACGCGGCGGGCGAGGCCGACGGAGAGTTCGCCTGGAAAATGCGTACGGTGCTCGGCAAGGCCGAGCGCAGCGAACAGAGCGGCGATCTCGGCCTCGCTCGCCTCGGGCGCCGCGAGCCGGACATTGTCCTCGACGCTGCGCCACGGGAGGAGGCGCGGCTCCTGAAAGGCCATGCCGATACGCCCGCCCGCGGGGATCTGGACCGTCCCCTCGAAATCGCGATCGAGGCCGGCGAGAATGCGCATCAGGGTCGACTTGCCGCAGCCGGACGGGCCGATCAGCGCGCCGGTCTCCCCTTCCTCGAGCGTGAAGGAAAGCTCGGCGATGACCGGAACGCTCTGGCCGGACGCGGACAGAAACGATTTTCCCGCGACGCGCGCTTCAAGCCGCGCGCGGTCGCCAACGGGAGACATGACGTTCAAGGGGTTGGACCACGAGTGTTTCGATGATCAGCATAATCGCAGTGAAGGGCAGCGCATAGGCGAGCAGCAGCGGGACATCGAACAGCTGGAACGCGACATTGATTTCAAATCCCACGCCGTTCGGCCGGCCCATCAACTCGACGACCAGCACGATCTTCCAGACGAGCGACAGGCCCGCGCGGGCCGCCGCGGCGAAAAACGGCGCAAGTTGCGGGGCGACGACGTGGCTCAGCCGCCTCAGCGGCGAAAAGCCAAAGACGCGCGCCATCTCGTCGAGCCTCGCGTCGAGAGCGCGCACCCCCTCGCGAATCGTGACGACCGTGATCGGCAATTTATTGAGCGCCACCGCGCCGATCGCCGCCGCTTCGTTGAGGCCGACCCAGATATAGGCGAGGACAACGATCACCAGCGCCGGGAGATTCAATAGTATGATGATCCATGGATCGGCCACGCGATCGAAGAGCGCGTTGCGCCCCATCGCATAGCCGATCGCCGAGCCGGCCGCCATCGCCAGAACGAACGCCGCCGCAACGCGGGCAAGCGTTACGCCGAGCGCTACAAACAGCGCCCCCGAGGCGGCCTCCGAACGCATTGTCGCGAATACCGCCATCGGGCCCGGCAGCAATCGCGGGTCGCCGAAATGCGCGGCGATCTGCCACAATCCAATGAGTGCGACGAACGAGAGCAGCCGCGTGGTCAAGGCCTATTCGCCGGTCACGGGATCGTAGTACAGGCTGGCGTCGAGTTCCTTGGAATCGCCGACGACCTCTTGGCCGCCGATCTCCTTGAGCCGGCGATAGAGAATGCGCGCGTCGGCGGCTTCCTCGGCGATGGTGCGTTTGGGGACGCCATCGAGATAGCGCCGGCGGTAGACCTCGAGCGCCGCGTCGTCTTTCAACCGGAGCCGCGCCATGATCGGCGCCCACGCGGTCGGATCTTGCGCCAGGATTTTTCGCGCCTCGGCCAAAGCGGCGAAATAGCGCCGAAGAGCGTCCTTGTGCGAGGCCGCGAACGATTCGCTGAACACATAGCCGGTCATCGCCACCGGGCCGGTCGCGCCAAGCGCCTTCTCGACATCGGCCATTTCGATCGCCCGGCGGAAACCGCGCGCCTCGAGGTCGGCGCTGAAATTCCAGAATTCGAGAGCGCTCTCCGTCTCGCCCTGGACGAGCTTCTCGGCGATGAGCGGCGGCGCGGCGTATGAGGGACGTGCGCTCTTTGCGAGATCGAGCCCCGCGCCGAGCGCCGCCGCCCGCAAGAGCAGCCAGCTCTTGTCGATCGGTCCGCCGGCGACTCCAATCGACCGGCCGGCAAGATCGGCGAGCGTGTGGACCGGCGAATCCTTGGGCGCCATCACTGCGCCCAAAGCGCTCGAATAGGGCGTGAACAAAAGCTTGTCGCCAAGCGCTCGTTCGCGCGCCACCCAAGGCCAATCGTCGACGATCATGTCGGCGGCGCCGCCCTCGAGCGCGACCTTGCCCGCTTCCTTGGAGGCAAGCTCGGTCATCTCGATCTCGAGATCAGCCGCTTTGTCGAGCCCGCGCGCCTTGATCAACTCGATTTCCCAGGACGCCGTTCCGGTTTTCTGGATCGCAATGCGCAGTCGGTCAGCCGCCACGGCGTCGGACGCGAAACCCGCGCCCAGAGCAAAAGCGAGGCCGGCGAGGAGCGTGCGTTGCAACGCCCAACCCCCTCGTCCTGAACGCTTGCGCACTGACGAAGGCGGGAGCTGGAGCATGCTTCGAGACGCCGCGTTTGCGCGCGGCTCCCCAGCATGAGGTCAGTTGAGGCGAGACTGTTCCAAAGTCTCTCGCCGGCAGTCACCAATCGTTTGAACATAGCCGTTCCCTGGGCTTCCTCGCGCATCATCCGCCACGCCGCATCAGCATGCCGCGCGCCGGATCATAGGCGATCACCGCGCCTCCGAGGAACGCGGCCGTGCAACCCGCGACAACCCCGAGCGCCAGCCAATCGACCTGCTGATAGAAAGCGAAGCGGATCAGTTCGACTGAATAGGTGAAGGGGTTGAGCCGGCACACGGTCGCGAGCCACGGGCTTCCCTCCTGCACCCGCCACAGCGGATAGAGGGCAGAGGAGGCGAAGAACATCGGGAAGATGACGAAGTTCATCACCCCCGCGAAGTTCTCGAGCTGCTTGATGAGCGACGACAGCAGCATGCCGAGGGAGCCGAGCATGAGACCGGACAGCGCCAGGGCCGGCAACACGGTCAGATAGCCCCACCAGGTCGGCGGCTCGATCTCCCAGAAGTAAGCGACGACAAGAAAGGCATAGACCTGAAGAATCGAAACGGCGACGCCGGCGATCAGTTTCGACGTCAGAAGAAACCACCGCGGCGCCGGACTAACCAGCAGCATGCGCATGCTGCCCATTTCGCGGTCGTAGACCATCGACAGCGAAGATTGCATGCCGTTGAAGAGCTGGATCATCGCGATCAGCCCCGGCGTGATGTAGACCTCGTAGAGGACATAGGTGTCGTACGGGGGCATGATCGACACGCCCAGCGTCTGTCGAAATCCGGCGGCGAAAATGAATAGCCAGACCATCGGCCGCACCAGCGCCGAGATGAAGCGCTCGCGCTGGTGAAGAAACCGCAGGCTCTCGCGCCACACGATCCCGTTGAGGCAGATCAGGCGCTCCTTCCAGCCGAACGGCTGCTCGTTCTCAAGGACGGCCTGGCTCACGATTCCCCCTCTTCCCGGCCGCCGCCGGCCAGAGACGTGAACGCCTCGCCGATCGAACTCACGCCCGCCGTGCGCACGATGGACCCCGATGGGCCGTCCGCGAGCACACGGCCCCGGTGCAGCACGATCACATGATCGTCGTCGCGAATCTCGTCGACGAGATGCGTCGCCCAAAGGACGCCTATCCCTTCGACCGCGACGAGACCCCGCACGACCTCGAGGATCCCGGCGCGCGCCTTGATGTCGAGCCCTGCGGTCGGCTCGTCGAGCAGCAGCATGCGCGGCCGGTGAAGAAGCGCGCGCGCGATCTCGACCCGCCGCGCCTGACCGCCGGAGAGGAAGCGCACCTTGTCGCCCGCCCGGTCGGCGAGCCCGACACGAGCGAGCTGGATTGCCTGTCGCGCGCGCGTCTCGCGCCGGCCAATGCCATGAAGAGCGCCGTGGTAGGCGAGGTTCTGCGCGACGCTGAGATCCGGGTCGAGAGTGCGCTGTTGAAATACGACGCCAAGCGCCGAAAGCGCGGGGCCGCTCTCCCGCGCAACGTCGCGGCCGAAGATTCGCACCGATCCCGATCGACTTGCGTAAAGATGGGTGATCACTGAAAACAGCGTGCTCTTGCCTGCGCCGTTCAAGCCCAGGAGCACCGTGAAACTGGCCGGCGCCACGTCGAAGCGCACCTCGTCCAGCGCGATCCGGGCGCCATAGGCGTGCGACACATTGTCAACCGAGAGCGCGCTCACGCTCTTCTTCGGCGCGGCGGCGACCGCGGTCATTGCTTCGAGATCGCGACGCCCCAAGGAAACGAACCGACCGGAATCGATTTGATCACCTTCAGCGCGGCCACGTCGATGACCGATACGTCGTTCGAAACGCCATTGGTCGTCAAGAGATACTTGCCGTCCGGCGTGAGCTCGAGTTGCCAGACGCGCTGGCCGACAAGCAGATATTTGATCACCTGCTTGGTCGCAGCGTCGATGACCGCAACACGATTGGCGGGACCCATGGCCACGAACGCGAGCTTGCCATCGGCGCTGAAGCGAATGCCGACCGGCTGGATCAGCTCCTTGGCGAGCCCCGGCACGTCGAACGTGATCTTGTGGGTCACGACATGCTTGACGGGGTCGATGATGCTGACGGTTCCACCAACCTCCGAGGTCACCCACAGTTCCGATCCGTCCTTGTCGTACTCCGCATAGCGCGGCCTTGGGTCGACAAGAATGTTGGCCACGACCTTCTTGTTCCGCCAGTCGATAAGGTGGGCCATGCTCGTCGTTTCCGACGTATTGACGACGATCGAATCGTCGGGACTGACCGCCACGCCTTCGGGCTCGACGCCGACGGGAAATTCGCTGACCACCTTGCGCGTCGCGATGTCGATTGCGGTCAGAAGCGCATCGTTTTCGTTAGCGACGAAAAGCAATTTCCCGTCCCAGCTCACGCGCAGCTGCTCGGGATCGGGGCCCGACGGCAGTTCGCCGACCTCCTTCAGCGTTTTGGTGTCGATAATGGCGATGGTGTCGTCGTCGCCCAGACAAACGAACATCAGCGCGTCGTCCCTGCTGAGCGCGATCCCGCGCGGCCTTTGGCCGGTCTTGACGGTGCGCGTGACCTCGAGCTTGTCGACGTCGATGACCGATATCGAATTGCCCTTCTCATTGGTGACATAGGCGGTGACCGCGTGCGCCGGGCCGGAAAGGACGCCGAGGCCCGCGGCAAGGGCGAGCGCGCCGGCGGCGCGGCCCAGGCGCTTTGGTGAAGAGCGTTTCAATGGAGTTTGCATTTGGTCTCCGGCCTGTCGAAGCCGAGGGTGTCGAGTTCGGACGTCTGGTGCAGAAAGCCTTCCTGGGGCGAAACCGACACCGTGCCCCGGCCGTCGGTCAGCAGGATGGGCTGACGCAGCTGCTGGTTCCAGTCGCGCAGGGTGAGCTTCTCGCCCTTGAACGCAGCGAGGGAGAAGTCGGGCGACAGAAGGATGTCGTGAATCGTCTTGGGATCGGCCGAGCGGCTATGCGCGACGGCGTCGCCGATCATGCGCATGGCGACCCAAGCCTGGTTGTCGCGCGCATTCATCCCGCGCTTGAACAGGCGCGCGAAACGGTTCTGCAGCTGAACCGCGCCCCAGAGCTCGTGCGAAGAGTCCCAGCTTGTCGGCCGTAGACCCGCCGAGCCGGCAACTGGCCGCGGACTCCAGGTGCGATAAGGCAGATACCCGGCGAAAACTTCGCTTTCGTCGGCTGCTACGAGCACGTCGTAGTCGGGCGCGCTCTGGGTAAAGACCGGCATCTGCCGCTGGACCTGCACGCTGCCCGAGTTCGAGCGCCGGCCGCCGCCGGTGTCCTCGTAAACCAGCTTGGCGACGATCTTGGCGCCGAATTTTTTCGCGGACCGCTCGTAAGCCTCCCCCAGGAGCTTGTCGTCCGGATGCGATCCGACCACCAGGAGCCAGCGTCTCCACTGCTTCCAGATCAGATATTGCGCCAGCCCGTCGGTCAGCATCGAGCGCGTCGGTGCGGTGTGGATCACATTCGCGCGACAGTCCTCCTCGCGCAGACGGTCGTCGGGCGCGCCCGCGTTGAACACTAGCGCGCCAGAGCCGCGCGCCGCGTCGGCCACTGCGAGCAGCTCGGCGGGCGGAAGATCGACGATGAAAAGGCGCACGCCGTCTGCGAGCATCGCGGTCAGGGGCGCGAGCGGATCTTCGCCGGCGGCAAGCCTGGCGTCGACGACCGAGAAGGACTGGTCGAGGAAGCGGCCGGTCGTGTTGTTGTCGTCCATCGCCATGCGCGCCCCCGCGACGAAGTCGTCCGCGGAAGGGATATCGAGGATCGAGATCGTCTCGCGAGAGTGCGCCTCGTAGATGACGCCGACCTTGACGGCGAGCGGATCCGCGTCGGCCGGCTGGGCGAGCGCGGCGAACACCGCGAGCGCCGCCGACCGGCCCGC
Organism: uncultured Alphaproteobacteria bacterium; assembly: GCA_963832305.1. GTDB lineage: Bacteria > Pseudomonadota > Alphaproteobacteria > Rhizobiales > Beijerinckiaceae > Roseiarcus. Next base: position 30,524 of record CAWHTU010000017.1, read on the forward strand.
GAGCTTTGCTAGAAAGGCGAACATGCCTCGGGCAAATCCTTTTCCATGGAAGATAAGCAGCCTCGCTGACAGCGGGAAAAGACGATGTCCTTGCGATATCGTCGCTTTGAAGGCGAGCCGCCAGGCGCGAGCAGGCTCGAGCGCACGACAGGCTTCATCCGCCTCGCAACTCGTCCTTTCGGAAATTTCAGTGGAGATACGGCCGGCGCGCCTTGAGACTTCGACCCTGGGCGCGTTCCCTCCGACGCATCGCGCGCGCGGTGCGCGCGGCGATTATAACAGCCCTGGCAGGTCTATCGAGGCGTTCATCACCAGGGGGAGGATACCTGGGATAGCTGAACTCGACATCGTGGAGATCGCCCGGCCGTTGGTCAGATCGGGTCCCTAGAGCCGCCCGTCAGCAGCCGAGGACACCTGGCGTTCTTTCCGCTCCGAAGAGAACGGACGCCCAATCTCACGCTCGTTCGCTGGCTTTCTCTCCACGTTGATCCGCCCTTTAGGGGCGGACAGACCCGCGGGCTATTACATCTGCGCCGACAGATAAGCGGTAACTTCCATGCCTGCGCAAACTTCGATGACGACAGGAACATTCCAGGTCATGAGTTGACTCCTCGAGTTTCTCTCCGTGTGGGCGCCATTCGGATCCCACCGCCATGCAATTAGCACCGTTCGCGCGGCGCGTCATCTGCTTTCGGCGCCCACCGCGTCGACCTCGCCGGATGGGCGCGTTTGAAGTCGCCGACCGGATATGCCGAATGCGGATCGATAATAAGGACCATTTTAGCGGGCGGGTCGGACGCGGTCAGCGGAGTTGCAGAAACAGGCGCCTGAGACGCTTGCGGGCGTTGCCTCTATTCCTCGGCCGCGCCTGTTGCTAATTCATCCGCATCGCGCGACAGCTTCCGCGTCGGCAGGCTGCGTCGCGTGACAACGAAAACCGGGAGGAGAACTTGAAGCCATTGAGTGTTTCGATTGCAGGAGCGGTGCTTCTTGCGTCGATGGGCGCCGCGGCCGCGCAGGACGCGGCGGCTGGCGAGAAGGTGTTCAGCATTTGCAAGGTCTGCCATCAGATCGGCGAGGGCGCCAAGAATTTGGTCGGGCCCGTCCTCAACGGCGTGGTCGGACGACCGGCCGGCACATATCCCGGCTATCATTACTCTGACGCCAACAAGAATTCGGGCATCACCTGGGACGAGCCGACCCTCAAGGAATATCTGAGAGACCCTAAAGCAAAGGTTCCAGGCACCAAGATGGTTTTTCCCGGCCTGAAGAAAGACGACGACATCGCCAACGTCATCGCGTACCTCAAGCAGTTCGGGCCCGATGGAAAGAAGATATAATCGCGGCCCGCAACGAGCCTATTATATTGCTTCGAGCTCGGCCCGGCCGAGTTGCCCGTCGTGCAGCGCTGTCGCGATCAGGACGCCGGCGACGCCCGCGTCTTTGAGGGCTGAAAGATCGGCGGCGTCGCGCACGCCGCCCGCGGCGTAGAGTTCGCGTCCTCCGGCGACCGATCGGATCGCGGCAAGCCTCGTCAAATCGGGGCCCGCGCCGCTGCCGACGCGAGCGAGCGTCATCACGATGACCCGGCCCGGCCAATGGCCGGGTTCGGCCAGGATCTCGGCTGGACCCTGAAAGGCGTCGCCGCGGAAATCCAGCGACAACACGATCCGGCTCGAGTTCCCGTATCGGGCGACCAGCGTCCCGTCCCGTTGCGATTCACTGCCGATGACCGGCGCGCCGAGATCGGCGCGAATGATAGCATCGAGCGCTTCGAGATCCGCGGCGCCGTTGTCGATCCACATGCGCAACGAAGGGAACTCGCTGCGAATGCGGCGCAGCGCCGGGAAACTGTCTCCGTTTCGCTGAATCGCGTCGAGATCGGCGACATAAAGTATCGGAAACGGATAGAGCCCGAGAAGGCCGCGCACGACGTCGACAGCGTCGCTTGTCGGCGAAAGCATCGAATCGATTGGCCGGTACGACGCACGATCGCCCATCCGCGCGCGCACGACTTTGCCACCCATGAGGTCAACGACCGGAATCGCCTGCAATTCCCTCCTCCGTAGGGCCGGCGGCGAAAAACTGCGTGGCCCTGTCTCTGAGCCAGCCCCAGGCTTCGGCCTCCGCGGGGCCGGCCGTCTTTCCGACGATTATTTCAAGGCGCGCCAGTTCAGCTTCGATCTCCGCCCGAGACAGCAGCTGCAAGCGACTCACCAGAATGGCGGCCTCGATCACGGCCGCTTGCCCGCGATTGAAGCCCTGAAACGGCGCGTGCGAGCCGCGATGCGCAACGCGGCAGACGAAACGAGGCCTGAGCTCATGTTCGCGCACTTCCACGACAACCAGTTCGAGATGCGACAGCGTCGCAGCCAGGCGCGGCGCCGCGACAACCGTCGCGGGCGTGGTCGGCCAGTCGCGGCGACCCGTGAGGCATCCGGCGAAGACCCGCACGTCATCGGTAAAGTTGGCGACCGCGAACGGCGCCTGGCGCAGATTATCGAGGGTCGTGGAAGGGTGAAACGGCGCCAGTATCCATCCCTCGCCCTCACCGATCAGACCAAGCGGCGCCAAGTGAGGCTCGCCGCGCGCATTGACGGTGATGACGATCGCTTCGCGGATCAACGGCATCGAGTCACTCGTTTGCCGTACGCGAGCGCAGCGTGTGACCGGCCTCGCTCAACCTGGTCCTGTCTTCGGCGCGCCGCTCGACCGCGCAACCCCAGTCCAGCGGCTCGTCCTGCGCGTAGCGTTTGCCGAGCTGATAAGCGATTTCGGCCTTCGTCAACTCGGCGCCGAGATAAAATGCGTGCGCGCCGTCCGTTTCGACGCCAAGCTTATCGAACAGCGCAAAAGCGTCCTGAGCGACATAGTGGCCGGCGCGGTTGTAGACGTGAATTCCGTCCTCAGCCGCCTCTATCCGGTAATTGTCATCCTTCACCTGCGCCGAACTCTCAGCGATCTCTGCGCTCGTATATGGAAACGGCTTCAGGTCGTGGACCTGCAACAACGCGCGCCCATAGCCTCTCGGCAAGCTATGATCCGCCGCCGCCGCGTACATGATGCGGCGCGCGGCGTCGTGCTCTTGAATCGTGCGGCGCGTGTGCGGGCTGACATGGACGGTGAGCACGTTGGCGACGCCGAGTTCCGAGCAGATTCCGAGCAGCAACGCGGTGACGCCGACGGAGTCGGCGTCGGTCAATTCCGTCAGGTTGCCGGTGCCCATCAGCATTTCCGCCTCGGGGAGATGCGCGCGCACCTCGCGATAGCGCGAGAGCGACTCGGCAAAGCCGAAATGGATGGGATCGATGACCGCGTCGAGGATAGCGCTGAGGCCGCGCTTCTGTGCGTCCTCGGCGGCGCGATAGAGCGAGGCGAGATCGCCGGGCTGGGAGGGAATCAACACCGGACGCGCGCCGGTTTCTTCGGCGATCGCGAGGTTGCCCTCGGTGAGGCTGAGGAGGTAGTCGGCGCCGGCGATTCCGCCCCGGCGAAGTTCGTCCGGGTCAGCGGAATCGACGCTCACAGCCAATCCCCTCGCCTTCAATTCTCGCACCGCATCTTGGAGATGAGGGAAGGGTGTGTCCGGCAGGCACCCGAGATCAATAACGTCCGCGCCCTCGGCGCGCAGGACTTCAGCGCGAGCGAGGACCGCCTGGAGACTCATCTGCGACGCATCGACAATCTCAGCGAAGATCCTGAGCGCATGGCGCGACAGATCAAGAGCTGCGCCCGCTTTGCCCAGAAACGTGGGGAGATCCTTCAATTCGTCGGGGCCGCGCTGGAACGGAGCGCCAAATTCCTGCGCCAGGCGCGCGAGATCAGCGCGGCAGCGCCCCGGGACGACAACGCGATCGGCGTTGATCGGGCGCGGCAGCCTGCGCATGAGGATGGGTTCGGTCATCAGCGCCGCAACCTTGACTCCCACGCTCAGGACCGACCAGTCGAACGTCGCCGGCTCCATGCCCTGCAAGACCTTCTTGAGGCGGTTCTCGGCGAGGCGGCCGGTCAGGAACAGTATGCGCTCCGTCATGCGGCGATTTCGCCGCGCCGGCGCACGATTGCCTCGCGAAGCTCGGCAAGGGAGTCGACCGTGTTCGCGCCGGGGAAACGTCCCAGGCGCTCCCGGTTCTCGAGGTCGATCGGGCGCGGATAGACTTTCACCATCCCTTTCGGCGCTTCGGTCTCGAGCTCCGGCGCCGTATCGCAGGCGAAGACGATAGCCGGTACGCGGCATTTTCCCGCCTGGGCGAAGACGTTGGTGATGAAATCGTCGGAGATCCCGTAGACGAATTTCGCGACCGCGTTCGAAGTCGCGGGCGCGACGATCAACGTATGATAGATTCCGTAGTAGAATTGTCCGACCGTCACCGAACTCGCCGACGTGTCGCGATAGACGCGCACGGAGCGCGGCAGATCGAGGTCCTGCTTGTACATGCGCAGGACTTCGGCTCCCGCCTTGCTGAGAAAGAGGTCGACGTGTTCGAGCTCATGGACCAAGGCCAGGCTTTCCTTAAGGAAATGGCCGGACCCTGTGAGAGCCCAGCCCCAGCGCGGCGTTTGGCGTTTGGTCATCTCGGTGTCGGCGCGCGATTCAAGGTCGTCTCGTCACTGTCTACGATTTCAGGAAATATGGGGCGCTGCAACCCTTCCGCGAGTTTCGCGCTTTCGGTCGGGGCCACGAGCCACGCGCGAACGCCGCTCTCCTTAAGATAGCGCGGGAACAGCGAATCCACGACGCCGCCGGCCACGAGGCGGCGAACATCGACGGCGGCGGCCTCGCAATGGCTGTGCTTGACGAGCAGAAGATGGAGGGCGCCGAGCTCGCCGGCGAGCCACGCGGCGAGGCTGTCGGAAGTCAGCGCCCAGGTCTCCGGCAGCGCGGCGGCGCGCGCCATCGGCTCCGGTGACCAGACCGGGACCTTTCCGTCCTTCAGCGCCCGCCGGATCGCTGAACGCGACGCGCTCACCGTCAGAGCGGAATTGAGGTTCTGCAGCGCGCGGCCGAATTGCGCCATCGCCATGAGCGCCATCCAATGCGCGGCGCTATCGTCATAGCCCATCGAGGCCTGCGCCGATCGCACCGCCTGCGCGAAGGGCCCGCCGCCCGGCACGATCACAATCGCGCCGGCCTGGGCCGCGATCGCCGCCAGCCAATCCTTGATGTGCGGCCCGCTGATGTGGCTGCCGCCGATCTTGACGATCGCCAGCGGCGCCCGCGACGAACCGGCCGCGCGCCTCAAGCAAAGAGCCCGCTGGGCCCCGGCGGGCAAATCCTAATGGCGAATTCGGCCTTGGGCGAGTTCATCGGCGCGGTTCGGCCTTTCTTGTTGGACCGTCGAGCGCATTTCACCTTCACGAAGAGCGCGCCCGTCGCAAACCATTGTGGTCGGATCGCCACCGCCGCGCAACGGCTCCCTTGCGAAGGCGGGGGTCGACGCTGTCGATCCGATGCGCTTGACCCTCCGCTTTGTTCCGACTTAGCGTCGCCTGAGGATTTGGGTGAAACCGTGAGCGTCATCATTGGTTGGGACATCGGTGGAGCGCATCTCAAAGCGGCGCGGGTAAGGGACGGCCGCGTGGAAGCCGCGGTTCAGGCGGCGACACCGCTCTGGCTGGGACTCGACAGCCTCGAGACCGCGTTCGATGCGCTCCGGGCCCAGCTGGGAGACGCCAGCCGTCACGCGATCACCATGACTGGCGAATTGTGCGACGCCTTTCCGTCGCGGCGAGAGGGCGTCGCTGGGCTCGCTGCGATCGCCGCCCGTCATCTCGCGCCGGCTCGATCGAACCTCTATGGGGGCCGCGCCGGATTCGTCGGACTTGACGAGGCGTCGTTGCACGCGGAAGACATCGCCTCAGCAAATTGGCACGCGACCGCCGCGTTCGTGGCGCTCGAGCTTCGAGACGCACTGTTCATCGACATCGGCTCGACGACAGCCGATCTCATTCCAATTGTCGCCGGCCGCGTCGCGTCTCTCGGCTATAGCGACGCCGAGCGGCTTGCCTCGGGTGAGCTGGTCTATACTGGAATGACGCGCAGCTTCGTGATGGCTTTGGCCTCGAGAGCGCCGTTCCATGGCGCTTGGACGCCGCTCATGAACGAATATTTCGCCAGCAGCGCCGACGTTCATCGCATCCTCGGCGACCTGCCCGAGGGCGCCGACAAGATGGCCACCGCCGACGGTCGCGAGAAGACCGTCGAGGCCTCGCGCGCGCGTCTGGCGAGGATGATCGGACACGAAGCGGACGACGCCGACGCGCCGGCGTGGGATAGTCTCGCGGCCTGGTTCGCGGAAGCCCAGATCCGCGCAGTCGCCGATGCGGCCTTCCTGCGGCTGTCACGCGGCGACGTTCCGACCGCTGCTCCAGTCGTTGCGGCTGGAATTGGCGAGGGCGTCGTGGCCGAGGTCGCCCGCCGGATCCGGAGGCCGTGCGTCGGATTTTCTTCGCTGATCGCCGCGCCCGCAGAAGCATCGCATTGCGCGCCCGCCGTCGCCGTCGCATTGCTTGCCGCCAAGACCCTGGCCGCCGGCCGGCTTGAAAGCTCCGAACCGGCAAGCGCCCCGCCGATTCGGGTGTAGTCAGAGGGCGATCGATGGGCGGCTTGGGAGAGCCATTCATGCGCTCGACGTGCTTATTTCTAATCTCTGTCGGCGCCTACGCCGCGAGTGCGGCCGACGTCCTTGCGGCAAGCGCACCGTCCAACGATTATCCGACGTCTGCGCGCGCCGAATACGTTTTCGCGTGCATGAAGGTCAACGGGGACTCGCGGGAAGCGCTTGATCAATGCTCGTGTTCGATCGACGTCATCGCCTCGCTGCTTCCGTACGACGCCTACGTGGCGGGCGAGACGGTCGCATCGATGGACCAGGCTCTGGGGCAGATAGGCTCCATGTTCCGCAATGCGGCGGTCGCGCGCGACGCTCTCGCCGAACTCAGGCGCGCTCAGGCGGAGGCCGAGGTTCGCTGTTTTTGACCCCCCATCGGGCCGGCTCTGGCGCCTATGGGACCCGTCTGGTTTCCGCCCGCGATCGGGACGGACGCGAGCGCGGTGTGGCAACTCCATTCGAGATCTGCCGAGAAAATACTTCAGCTATACGCACATTAAAATGAGGTTTACTCTGTTCACCACTGTAATAAATGTTTGTCCAGCCATCAGAGGCAATGCCTATGATCTCATAGCGACAATTGTTGAGGTTTCGGCTTGCGCTGAATATTGGTTCGGCATAGGGTTTTCTTGGTTTCGGCTGCACGAGTGTCGGGAAACGGGAGTCCGGCACGCTTATCGGAGGCAAGGCGAGATTCCCCACAGAGGGATACGCTCGTTTCGCCCTGTCGTGACACGCTGCCGACGCCGTCCCAACTGAGAATGTCGCTGCAAGGCGAGGGTGGCGCATGTCGCGCCGGTGAGCCTTGCTCAGACGGGAGGAACAAATGCGCAAACTTTTACTTGCAAGCTGCCTAGGCGCCGCAGCCCTGTTTACCGCCGGGTATGCTGTCGCGAACGAAGAATTGGCGAAACTGTCCGCCGATCCAAACCAATGGGTCATGCCCGCCGGAGACTTCGCCGCGACTCGGTATTCCGAACTCAAACAGATCAATACCGATAATGTCCATAAACTGGCGCCGGCTTGGACTTTCTCGACGGGCGTTCTGCGCGGTCACGAAGGCGCTCCGCTGGTCATCGGCGATGTGATGTTCCTTCATGCGCCGTTCCCGAACACTGTCTTCGCCCTGGACCTCAACAACGACGGCAAGATTCTCTGGAAATATGAACCCAAACAGGATCCCAACGTCATCCCGGTGATGTGCTGCGACACGGTCAATCGCGGCTTAGCCTACGCGGATGGCAAGATCTTCCTGCATCAGGCGGACACGACGCTTGTCGCCCTGGACGCGAAGACCGGCGCGGTCGTCTGGTCAATCAAGGACGGCGATCCCTCCAAGGGCCAGACTGGCACGGATGCTCCATTCGTCTTCAAGGACAAAGTCTTCATAGGCGTTTCCGGCGGCGAGTTCGGCGTTCGCGGCTGGGTCAGCGCCTACGATATCAAGGACGGCAAGCTGGCCTGGCGCGGCTATTCCGAAGGCCCCGATTCCGACACACTGATCGACCCGGAAAAGACGACTGCCCTCGGCAAGCCTGTAGGGAAAGATTCCAGCACCCGCACGTGGCAGGGCGACCAATGGAAGATCGGCGGCGGCGACACATGGGGCTGGTACGCTTTCGATCCCGCTCTGAACCTCATGTATTATGGCTCCGGCAATCCCTCGACCTGGAATCCCAAGCAGCGTCCCGGCGACAACAAGTGGTCGATGTCGATCTGGGCGCGTGACGTCGACACCGGCGCGGTCAAGTGGATCTATCAGATGACGCCCCATGACGAGTGGGACTATGACGGCGTCAACGAGATGATCCTCACCGACGAGAAGATGAACGGCCAGGACCGGAAGCTGCTGACGCACTTCGACCGCAATGGCTTCGGCTACACGCTCGATCGCGTCACCGGCGAGTTGCTGGTTGCCGAAAAGTTCGACCCGAAGGTCAACTGGGCCACCGGCATCAATATGGACAAAGCTTCGCCGGACTACGGACGGCCGATCCGGGTCAAGGCGATGTCAACGGAAGCCAACGGCGAGGATGTCAACTCGAAGGGCATTTGCCCGGCGGCGTTGGGCTCCAAGGATGAGCAGCCGGCGGCCTATTCGCCGCAGACCGAGCTCTTCTACGTCCCGACCAACCATGTCTGCATGGACTACGAGCCGTTCAAGGTGAGCTATACCGCCGGTCAGCCCTATGTCGGCGCGACCTTGTCCATGTATCCGCCTCCGGGCGACAGCAACATGGGCAATTTCATCGCCTGGGACAACAAAACCGGCAAGATCGTCTGGTCGGATCCCGAGCAGTTCTCGGTCTGGTCGGGTGCATTGGCGACAGCAGGCGGCGTTGTCTTCTACGGGACGCTGGAAGGCTATCTGAAGGCGGTCGACGCCAAGACCGGCAAGGAGCTCTACAGGTTCAAGACTCCGTCGGGCATCATCGGCAACGTCATGACCTACGAGCACGGCGGTCGCCAGTACGTGGCGATCTTGTCGGGCGTCGGCGGCTGGGCGGGCATCGGCCTTGCGGCCGGACTCACCAAGCCGCAGGACGGTCTGGGCGCGGTTGGCGGTTATGCGGCGTTGTCGAACTACACCGCTCTCGGCGGCACGCTCACCGTATTTGCTCTCCCGAGCGATTGAGCGGCCACTGACGCCACGGGGATAGCCGGGGCTCGGCGCATGCAGTCGGCATGCGCCGGACCCTCTCTTCGTTTGCTCCTGTCCGCTCGAGAAACAAACGTGACGATTTCCAAACTTACACTCCGTCTCGGATTCTGCGTTCGCTTTGGCTGTGCCGATCGTCGCCCACGCCGATCCGCCGGGAGATCCGACCGCGGTCACCGACGATCACGGCATGTGGCGCGACAAGAACGGCGATCCGACCTTCAAAGTGTCCACGGACGGAACCGTCGACTGGTACACGTATTCCGGCTTCCGCCGCTATCATTCGGAATGCCATGTTTGTCACGGCCCCGATGGAGAGGGTTCATCCTACGCGCCAGCACTGGCCGACTCGCTCAAAACGATCGGTTACGCCGAATTCTATGGAATCGTCGTCGGCGGCAAGCAGGACCTCGGCGCCGGCCAGGAAAAGGTCATGCCGGCTTTCGCCAACAATAAGAATGTGATGTGCTACCTCAATGACATTTATGTCTATCTGCGCGCGCGCTCGCAGAATGCGATTCCGCGCGGACGGCCCCCCAAACATGCAGACAAGCCGCCCGAGTTCGAGGAAGCTGAAACGAAATGCATGGGTGAGTGAGGCCATGGCGCGCGCGTCAAAGCCGATCGCCGTCGCAATTCTCGCGCTGGTCGGGGTGATCCTTTCCGCCGGCGCCGGGGCGCAGGATGCGGGAGGCTCGATCGAACTCGTCGACCCGCATGTCTTTCGAGCCTGCGCCGATCCGCGGGACCTACCTTTCTCCAACGAGGCCGGCGAAGGTTTTGAAAACAAGATCGCAGAGCTGTTCGCGCACAAACTCGGCAAGTCGGTGGCCTACACTTTTTATCCCGACGCGACGGGCTTCATCCGCAACACACTGAACGCGCATCGTTGCGACGTGGTCCTGGGAATCGCTCAAGGCGATGACTTGGTTCAGCCGACCAGCCCCTATTATCGAACGAGCTACGTCGCCGCATATCGGCAGGATGGCCCCCTTAAAGGCCTCAACTCCCTCAGCGATCCGAGACTGAAAACGGCGAAGATCGGCATTATCGCAGGCACCCCGCCTGCGACTTTCCTGGCCGAGAACGGGTTGCTCGGTCGGATCAAGTCCTACGCGCTGGTCGTCGACACGCGCTTCGATTCGCCGACTCACGAAATGATGGACGACCTGGACCGCGGCGAAATCGACGTTGCTCTGCTGTGGGGTCCGATCGCCGGCTATTACGCAACGAAAGCCAAAACGCCCACTGCAGTCGTTCCGCTCGTGAAGGAACAGGGCGGGCCCCCGATGGTGTTTCGGATCGTCATGGGGGTGCGGCATTCCGATCAGAACTGGAAGCGCGACCTGAACAAGCTGATTTCCGAGAATCAAGGCGAAATTCAAACCATCCTGCGCTCCTTTGGCGTTCCCTTGCTCGACGAGAACGACCAGCCGCTCTCTCCGTGACGCGCCGGCGGCGGAGCGGCGCACGCAATTCGAAGGTCCCGCGGGGCGGGGAATCGTGGCGCGAAGTCGATTGAGGCGGGAACCCGGTAGCGTGACAAGAGGCGGCTCCATCGAAACCGACCGTCGGCCCCTGGCCGAAAACCGCCGGTTCGTCCGACGCAAGGCGCGCGGGCTTCGGCTTTCCCCTCGCGTCGCAGCGCGAAGCCGCCCGTCACAGAATCTTTTGAACGGAGCGTGCGATCTCGCCGATGCGCTGTTCGATCAGAGTCGGCGCCTCGCAGACATAACGGATGGTCTGACGACGTTCGTCGAAAACGCGAATGTCCCATTGCAGCCGCTCTTGACTGTCGCCGCCGGGCGGCGCCTGGCCATCACCGCTCTGGTCCGCGGATTTCTGCACCGCCTCGTTCTCTGCGCGGATACGATCGGCGAGAGCCCGCTGCTTGCGGCCGAATCGAACCAGCCCATCGATAATTTGGGAGCGTTGCTGCGACAAATCCTCAAAGGCTGCAGCGAAGGAGCTCAAGACCTTGGCGTCCGCGTCGGGCCCGCCCTTCGCCTTGAAGTCCGCGATCGCCGCCTCCACATCGGCAATGGGAATGCGCCGCTGCGCCATTTTGGCCTTCAGGTCGGCGACGTCGCTATCATTGCGCCAGCTCTGGGAGTTCAAATCGAGCTTCGGTCCGGCCCAGACGGAGGCAAGCGAAAGGGTGGGAGTCTTGATCTGTTGACAGGGCCAATCCGGATCGGCCTTTGCGCCGGGTTGAGCCATTCCCTGGGCCGCCGACGCGGTCATTATCGCAAGCACGAGGACGGCGCAGCGCGCAGCATGCATTACTGTTTCCCTTTGACCTCGAAGATAGGGTTGCCTGCGCCGCCAATCAAGCCGCCTCGCTCCGCCGACGCGGTCTCAAACGCGCCGTTCTCCGTCGGCGGGCGCGACCGGAATACTCGCGGCGACGTGGCTCGGAACGCAGCCCAATGACTCGCATGCTGGCCAGTGTCGTCGACGCCGAGGAGGCCGATGTCGTGCTCAAGCTCGGAGCCGATGTCATCGATCTGAAGGACCCACGGCGCGGCGCCCTCGGCGCCCTTCCGCTCGAAGCCGTACGCGAGGTGCAAGCCCGAGTCGCGGGACGATGCGAGACGAGCGCGGCGCTCGGCGACCCGCCCTACGAGGAAACTGCGTTGCTGGCGGCCGCACGAGCGGTCGGCGCCGCGGGCGTCAACTACGTCAAGCTCGCTGTGGACGGCCCGACGCTCGATCGAACTCGAGGCTTCCTTGCAGCGGCTCGCACGCGAAGTCGGCCTGGTCGGCATGATGTTCGCGGACCAGGAACCCGACTTCGCTCTTCTCGCCAAACTTGCAGCGCTCGGATTCAAGGGCGCGATGCTCGACACGCGGGACAAGACCCGCGGCCGCCTCGTCGCGCATCTCGATGTCGTGCGGCTTAACGAATTCTGTTCGCAGTGCCACAATCTCCAACTGATGAGCGGCCTGGCCGGCTCGCTCGAAGCGCCCGACGTTCCGCGACTGCTGCTGGTGCGTCCCGACGTCCTCGGATTCCGAGGCGCTCTTTGTCGCGCCCACGACCGTCGAGGGGCGATCGACCCCCAGTCCGTCGCTCTCATCCGCAATCTGATCCCGCGTGAAAGTCCGGAGCTCGACGCTTCGCCGAAGATCGACTGGCGATTGCTCGCCCGCGGTATTGTTGGCGGGCGCGACGACGAAGGCGAACTCGACCGCGTGTTCGTGCGCGACTTCGTCGTCTCGGCGCAGATCGGCGCGTATGATTTCGAGCGTGGCGTCCATCAGCGCGTCGCTTTCGAGGTCGAAGCTCTGGTGCGTCGCACCGGCGCGCACACCGACGATATGCGCTCGATCTTTTCCTACGACCTGATCATCGACGCGATCCAGCTCGTGGTGGGCCGGGGTCATGTCGATTTTGTCGAGACGCTTGCCGAAGAGGTCGCCGCGCTGGTGTTGCAACACGCGCGCGTGCGCAGCGTTCGCGTCAATGTCCGGAAGCTCGATGTCATCGGGGGCGAAGTCGGGATCGAAATCCGTCGTCAGCGCCCCTCGGGTTCGGCTGGCGCCCGGCCGGTGGGCGTCGTTTCCAAGGCGCCGACGCATGTCAAGGACCCCGTCGAGGGCTCTGTAGCCCTTGGTTCGAAAAAGACCTGAAGCTCGAGGGGCCTCAGGCCAGCGCGCGCGCCAAGTCGAAAGCCTGGCGGAAGTCGAGCCGCAGGGCCGTCTTGCTTTCAGTCATCTGCTTGAACAGCCCCGATTCGGTTCGATATTTGACGTTGCCGATTGCGAGGGCGCCGATCCCGAGCGCGCCGTGCGCGCCGAGCGGCGCGCCGTTGGCGTGCAAATCGAGTCCTTCGATGCCGAGCGGCGGAACCGCGTTGACGTCCGCGGCGACGAGCAATCTCGTCGCGCTCGCGATCTGAGCGCCGTCAAGCACTCTCACCCCGGCTTTCGCAGCGCAGAGCACGACTTCGGTCGCAGCGAGGATCGCCGCCCTCTTCTCCGCTGTCGAACCGTCAGCGACGGCGATGTCGATGCCGAATCTGCGATTGACCTCGGCGGCGTGGGCTCGGGCGCGCTCGGTCCCGTCGCGCCCGACGAAGGAAACGGAGGCGCCTTCGAGCGCCGCGATGACGCCCGAGGCTGTTCCGACCACGCCAGTCGCGCCGAATATCGAGACGGAAGTTCCGCGAAGCTCGCGGCCCTTTTTCTCCCGCAGCGTCTTGTCGACGAGGGCGATCATTGCGGCGGCGGTGGTGAACGACCCCCCTGGGTCGGCGAAAAGCGAAATCTCGAACGGCTTCAGGAGCGCCTTGCCGGCGGCCTCGAGCATATCGAGAGCAAGAAGCGCATCCTTGCCCCCGATGAAGACGCCCGTGCGAGTCGCGTCGCGCGGCGAGCGTGAAAACATCGCGTCCTGGACGAGGCCCGTGATCTCGTCCAGCGAAACGCTGGTGTAGGAAACCGTCGCGTCGTAGCCGGCGTCGATCGCCATATTGACGTCGAAGGGGCTCATGTGGGCGAGGGGCGTCATCATGTGCAGGATGTTCTTGGCCATCTTTCCTTCCAATCGATCACTGAATCGAGACGTCTTCTTTTCTGCGGATCTCTGCGCCGCGCTCCTGAACGCTGCAGATTCTGATGTCCACGCCCGGCTCGCGTTCTGCTTTGACCCGCCGAACGAGGTGTTCCGCTTCGTCGGAGTCTGACGCAAAGGCGAAACCGGTCGGCCCCCAGGAGCTCTGGCCAATTCCGCGCGCTCCCAACGCCTTCAGGCGCGCGGCGACCTTCCCTACCGCTTCGCTGGCGAAGCGGCTCCCGCCTTGGGCCGGAGCGAAATGATCGCCGACGATTTCCTGGACCCTCTCGACGCCGTCACCGAATGCCGCGAGGTCGCGCTCGGCCGCGCCGGGAAGGATTTGCATCAGCGTCCTCCGGCAGATCTCGCTCGACGCCTCGGCGGGAAGGCGCGGCAGTCCGGCGAACGCCCGCCTTTCCGCCTCGCCGTGGGAGCCTTCAATCCGCGGGTCGAGAATGAGAAGAACACGCCAATCCCGCGGGAAGGCGACGCGGGCCACGACCGGCGGGACATCCGTGCTCGGCCCCCGGCCAGCGTCCACTGCCAGGCCGCCGCGCTCGAACAGCGCGGCGCCGACGCCGGAACGGACGCCGCGATCGAGCAGCCGCGCGTCGGCTCGGACGTCGGGCGGCAGCCCCGCGAATTGACGAAACGCGCCCGCAATCGCCAGCGCGAGCTGAGTCCCAGAGCCGAAGCCCGCATGCCTGGGTATTGCCTTGGAGATCGTGAGCTTTACCGTCGTATCGACGCCAAGGCTTTCAGCAATGCGGAGCGCCAGACGCGCGGCCCGCTCGCGGTCCTCGCCCACCGTTTCAAAGCCTGCGGCTTCGCGGAGCTCGACGCGGGTTTCGAACGCATCGATGGCGAGGCCGATCGATCCGAATCGTCGGCCAAGGTCCCCAGTGAGATCGAGAAAGCCGAGATGCAGGCGCGCCGCCGCCGTGACCTGAACGCCTTTCAAATGCGCGCCTCACTCCACGATCAATTCGCCGCGCGGGCATCCTCGCGACATTGCGAAACTTTGCGCCGTTTGCCAAGCGCAGGAGGCAAGAAACTCTCTAACCTGTGACGATTTGGACGCCTCGCGGGTGGCCGGCCCGGGGGCGATGGCCCAGCGCCTCGGAAGCCCACGCGCAGACGCCGCAAAGTTGCCGTCGTTTTGGGAAAATGCAACAATTGTCGTGATCTGGAGTAGCGCCAAGTCCCGCTTGGAGGCAGGTGGCGATGATCGAGCTGATTTTAACGGTGTGCGCGCTGAACGCTCCGAGCCTGTGCGAGGAACAGCGGTTGTCGTTTGTCGCGCAAGAGTCTCTGATGCAATGCATGATCCAGGCGCCCCCCTACATCGCCGCTTGGTCCGACGAGCATCCGGCGACGCGCGTCACGCGGTGGCGATGCGCTTACCCTGGCGAAGCGGGCCAAAAGATCTGATGAAGGGCTCCGATCGTCGCCGGTGCGCCGAGCGCGGTGTTCGGACGAAGTCGCGATGCGATTGACTGAGGGCTTGCTGACACTCGCGCTTGTGATTGCGCCTATTTGTGCGGCCAGCGGCCAAGATATGATGCGCGGCGTCGACATGTCCTCGCCGGACATGACGACGGCGGAGATGACGCGCGCCGAGGTGGAAGCCGCAGTGGCCGCGGCGCCCCCGGGGCATGGGGCGGATCTTTCGGGCAAGCGTCTTTCCGGGCTCGATCTGTCGGGGCTTGACCTGTCGGGAGTGAATTTTCGCGCGGCGCGGCTGAACCACGCGAACCTCTCGCATGGCAAGCTCGACGGGGCGACGCTGGACCAGGCATGGGCGCTTGGCGTCGATCTTACGGGAGCCAGCCTCATCAAGGCGAGCCTGTTCGCGACGCAAATGGCGGGCGCGCATCTCGACGGCGCCAATCTCTCGGGCGCCCGCGTCACCGCCGATTTGACCGGCGCGCACCTCGCCGGGGCCCGGTTCGAAAACGCCGATTGCAGCGCCGACGAAAAGAACCAGTCGATGGGCCTCATGCGGGCGACATTCAAATCCACCGACCTCAGCCGAGCGGATTTTTCGGGCGCCAATCTCGCGCGTGCGGACTTGCGTTTCGCCAAGCTTGCCGGGGCCAATCTCGCCGGCGCGACGCTGCGCGAAGCAGACGCAAGCGGAGCGGATTTGCGCGGCGCCCTTCTGGAAAGCGCCGACGCTTCGGGGTTGGATGTGGATTCCGCCCGCATCGACAGCGCGAGCGTCCCCTATCTCGCCAAGGCGGTTCATCTTGATCGCGCCTATCGCGAGTGAACCCGACCGCCGCGCGTCGGCCGGGCGCCCCTCGGCTCTATTGCGCGTCTTTGGCGGGCATGCGTGGCGGAACGAGCGGTGAAAAATTGACGGTCTGATTCTCGCCATGCGCAGACTGAGGGTCGAGCGGACCGCCGGAAGACGGATCGCCGCCGCCGGTCGTCGTGATCGTCGATGGCGTGACTTCTCGAGCCGTGGCTTCCGCCGTCCCGCCTTGGCCATTGCCGAAATCTGCCGTGCGACCGCCCTGCGGCTTGCCCGCCGCGCTCGCCTTTATCGCGGCCTCGGTCTTTTCTGCCAGCCTCGCGTTATATGGCAAACGATAGGCGCGCGGCACGCCGCTTGGAAAATTGTCGTCATCGAGCGCCTCGACCCACAAATGGATCGCTCCGGGGTCGCCTTCCAGCGAGTGCGGCTCAACGATCCTGGCGCCCAAGAGCTTGAACTTCGCCGGTAGGGGATCGGTCGATGACCAACCGAGGAGGCCTCGCGTGGCAAAAAAGCTGAGAGCGTAGAAGCCGCTGGTGAGCACGATGGCGCCGGCCTTTACCGGCCAGGGGATTCTTGCAAAGACGCAGATGACGAGCAGAAGGACGCCGAGCAGGGCATATGCGATCGACAGCCAGATGATGATGTCGGTAACGCTGGTCAAAGCTGCTTCACGTAGCCGGTTTTTGGATCGATATCGGCGCCATTGCGGCGCACATTGCGAAAGGTCTCCATCAGCGACTTCGGCCTGCTGTTGACGTCGATGACCTTGCCCCCGGCATCCAGCGTGAACCGCACCGCGGTCTTCTCATCGCCGGTGTGATTGACAAAGACTGTGTTGTCGAAAATCACCTGGGCCGTCGGATTGAGTTTCTGGACCTTGACCGTCGCGGGCACTGGCGTGTTGGTCGTCGCCACGAAATGGCTGACGTTGACGGTGTACTCGCCGGCGACGATGCCGCGAATGGTGACGATCTCCTCGCGAATCGGCGAGGAGATCTTCCTGTCGTTGACCACGATAAAGTCGTTGGCGCCGCCCCGGTCGTCGCGGTCGAGCACCAGGAAACCCGCTTCGCGATGGCGATACCACGCGATGTTGCCCGCCGGATCCTGAACGAACAGATCGAGGTCGTCGGGATGATTGTCCGGCCAGTCCATCGTCACGAGGAATTCGGCTTTCGAGTTGACCTTGCCGTCCTTGGCCTCGGGCGAAATCGCCAGCAGCGCGAGGAAGAAGAGAAACGCGACAACCTGCAGCGCCTTGAAAAGCATCACGCTGAAAGGATCGAATGGCTCCTCGCGCGGGTACAGGCCGAATTCATCGATCATGCGCCTGTTCCGATGCCGTGCGCCCGTTCCAGCGCCGGAACGACGCGCGTCTCGGTGAGCGTAACCGCGCGCGAGAACACTTTCGCGGTCGCGGAATCGAGCATGTAGTACTGGATCTTCAACAGGATGGAGCCGACGAGGCCGGCAAGCGTCGTGTACATCGCCACCGCCATTCCGTCGCTCATCAGCCCCATCGAAGACTTCATCATCGACTTGTCGCTTGCGTCGAGCCCGGCGATCGGCGCCAGCATGATGATGAAGCCGATGATCGTCCCGAGCAGGCCGAGCTTCATGACCGTGTCGCTGGCGAACGCTCCGAAACCGTTGGAGCCGCGCAGGCGATCAGCGAGCGAGCGCAAGAGCAGCGTCTGATCGAGCCGCCCGCGCCCTTGTGTGCGCGCTTTCAGGGCAAGATCGCGGATGTGATCGGCGATAAGGCCGGCAGGGAGCGCCGTCGAAGGGTCGACCGCGGCAACGTCGGCGCCTCCCACCTCGATGCGGACCCCGACCTTCTGTCCAGCGTCGCCTTCGCGGGAAATGACCAGCGTTCGCCACAGGCAATGGAGCGACGCCCCGACGTAGATCAGGGCGATCACCGATGAGAGATACGTCCGGTCCGAGACGACCATCAGGCGAATGAGGCCATAGCGCCACAGGAGGATCGCCGCAAAAGCGGTGGCGCCGGTAAAGATCAGCCAGCGCAAGAGGGGCGCGCGATCCGCGCTGGACCAGGTGCGCCCGGGGTCCGGCGACAGGACGACGGCAGTCATGCCAGTTTCCTTCCCAAGGTCGTCCGCCCCCGCCAAGGAACCAAGGATAGCGCTCGCGCTGGCGAGCGCAAGCCGCCGCAGGTTGCGCTCATCGGCTTGGCAGCAAGATCTCTCCCTTGCCGAGCGCGGCCAGATCGCCCGCGAGACGCCGCAACGGCCGGCGAAACAGCTTGGCAAGTTTCACGCTGGCGTGAGCGACGTAATCGGCCAGCAGCCGAGCCGCGACGAGGTCGTGCTCGCCGCAATCCCCGAAGGTCGGCGAAAGAAGCGTCGCGCCCCGCCCCAACAGGATCGTGCCGCGGCCCATCAAATAGCCCGGCAGGTCACCCGCCTCTCCGCCGATCGCCAGGGTGCCTGCGATCATTCGGCTGCCGGCGTAGGCGCCGGCGCGACCCTCGATCAAAACGAAGCCCCGCCTCAGCCTGTCGCCGGCGCGCTGGCCTGCGTCGCCACCCACGCGCACAACGCCGCCGCTCATCCCGACCGTCTCGCCGCTCAACGGCCCCCCGAGCCGTTCGCCGGCGTCGCCCTCAATTTCCAGCATTCCGCCCCTCATCCCCGACCCGGCGAACGGGCCCGCGGCGCCGCGGATGGTCAATTGTCCACCCGACATCAGGCGCCCCGCCTCCACGCCGACCCCGCCTTCGACGCGAACAGCTCCAGCGGACATGCCCATTCCGACGCGATCGAAACGCTCGCTGCCGCCCTCAATGACAATGGCGGCGGCATTGCCCTCGCGGATGCGGAAAACGTCTCCCGCCGTGACCCGGACGCGCGTTGTTCCCAGTTCGATCCCGGCGATTTCCGCGGCCGTCTTGTTGGCGAGATTCTGCGGGGTCAAAGACGACAGATCCAGGCGCTGGGCCGGAGCCGCGCGCAACGTGAAGGTCAACGGCCTCACGGCAGGAGATCCTTCAGGTGATAGTGGTGGCGGCCAAGCTTGCCGCCGTAATTGCCGGCGCCGACGCGCAAGGCGCCACGGTCAGGACCCAGTTCGACAATCGCGGCGAGGCCCGCGCGCATCGCTCCAGCGACGGCGTCGCTGGTGAGGCCATCGATGACGATTTCGAGCACAGAGGCGATCTCGGGGCCGAGAGCGCTGTCGATCGCGCCCTTTAAGGTCGGGCAATAGGCGTCGTTGGTCGAGGCGCCAGCGCCCTTGTATTTCGAGCCGACCTTCGACCCCGAGCGTGCGATGCCGCCCGGAAATGGCATGATGACGTCGCCGACCCCGCGCATCGCCTTAACCGCCGCCTCCGTCGCCGCAAGAGTCTTCGCCGCGCTCGCGCCCATGACAATGAGGTTGCCGCCGCCGACCGCGCTCTTGGTGAGATGGACTGTCGATTCGCAGACGAACTCTCCGTCCATGACCGGCACGCGCCAGTAGCGGCGGGGGCCGAGCCGTTTGGCGATCTGCCAGCCGTCGCCGAAAAAGCGGATCGCCGCGCCGAGCTTGAGCGTGTCTTCCCCCGCGTCGAGCCCCGCGTAACAGGCCGAGCCTGGGCTCGTAAGCACGCATTGTCCGACGCGGTTTTGCAACTGCTTCTGCAACTCCGTGGTCGAGACAGCGAACAGCAGCACCCGCACGCCGGGCCGTCCGTCCGGCGTGTCTCGCGGCGACCGGAGACTCTCCACTCCCGCCTCGCAGCCGCACCCGATCACCGAGGTGGCGAAACCCGTCATGGTCGTGGCCGCCTGCGCCGCCCAGCGCATGGTCGGCGCGGTGATGACGATTGCGGTCGCGCGCATGTCGAAAGCTTCCGCGAACGTGTCGTCGATCGCGACTCCGTTGACGGTCAGCGTGCGCATGCCACGGACTCGAACGGTTGCGGCCGGCCGACGGCGCCATCCGGCACGCGCATCAAATCGGACGACAGTCCATAGCGTTCGTCGTAGTATTCCCTCATTCGCCGTTGCATCGAAGCCTCGACGGCAGGCGTTGCATGCAACGCCCGGCCGAACCGATAGTGCGTCACCGCGCCGTCGCGCACCACGAGATCGCCGTCCTTATAGACGCGAGCCGCGGCCCGGAACATCTGCGCGATGTCCTTGCCGGGACGATAGAGGGCGACATCGGCGCGCGCGCCGACGCCGAGATGCCCGCGGTTGGGGAGGCCGAGCAGTTTGGCAGGCGCCGCGCGGGTCATCGTCGCGATCTCGTTCAGTGTATATTCGCGCCTCAGCGACGGAAGCGTGGTCACCGCGACCGCGGCCGCTGGCAGCCGCGACAGCCATTGGGCCCGCACGTCCTTGTCCATCAGCAGCGCAAATATCTCGGGGTATGCCGTAAATGGAGCGCCGTTCGGGTGATCGGTGGTGAAGAACACCCGCCAGGGATCGTCGACGAGCAGGAACAGTTCCAATCCAACGGCGAATTGCACGGCGTTATGAAAACTGCCCGCGCGATATTCGTAGGGGACGATGCCGGCGCCGTTCGCGTCCCCGTCGATGATCGCGTATTTCTTTGGCCGCGCCTGACCCCGGGCGGAGAATTGCCGCAGCACGTCGGATGAAACCGTCACCGTCTGTCCGAACATCACCTGCCCAACGTCGACGGTGACGTTCTTTGCCGCATTGACGGCTTCGGCGAGCCGAGGCGCTTCAGACGAGAAGCCCTGCGGGCCCTCTTTGCCGTAGCCGTAGAACTGGAGATGCGCCAGATGCAGCGGCAAATCATCGGCTGCGGCAATCGTCGTCAGCGCAGTCTCATAGTTTCCGGGCAAGCCGAGATTATTGCAATGAACATGCAGCGGATGCGGCGCGCCGGTCTCGTGGACCGCCCTCTGCAAAGCTCTGACGATCTGGCGGCTCGTCAAGCCGTAGAAGGGGACAACGTCGTCAAACGAAAAGCTGCGCACGTTCTCCTTGAACGCAGCGACGCCGCCCGCGTTGACGACCTTGATCCCGAGCGCCCGCGTCGTCTCGAGCGTCCAGGCGACGTGATCGCGGATCGCGCTCGCGCCCTGCCCGGAGCGCATCAGACCGAGCAGGAAATCGTCATTGCCGAGAACGGTCAGGATGGCCTTGTCGATGATCGGAGTGTCGGCGAGTTCGAGGTGCGCGTGCAGCGCATGATGCGGCTCGACCGCCGGCTCGACCACCGTCGTAAAGCCCATCTGCGCGTAGAGGCAACCGGTCTCGAAGGTCGACCAGCCTGCATTGGAGAGGGGCGTGGCCGCGGAACGGCGCGCATGGGCGCGATGCTGTTCGGGCAACATGAGGCGAGCGGTATTCACGTTTGCGCTGGCGATATGTGAGTGGATGTCGATGCCGCCAGCCATCGCCACGAGGCCGCTCGCATCCACTGTCTCATCGGCCGCGGCGCCGTTCGGCGGGGGCGCAACGATCTTATCGCCGCGTATCCAAAGATCGCCGATTTCGTCGCGCCGGTTGGCGGGATCGACGATATGCGCGCCTTGGATGCGGGTCAGCATGGTAAAGCGTTTGCGTCTTCGAGGCATGCGCCGATACGCGCGAGAACCTGCGCAACGCTCGGCGCGGCGCTGCGTCTCGCGGCGGGCGCGGCAACCAGCGCCCCGGCGTCGGAAGAGTGCACGACCCCGTCATGATCGACGCCGGGACGTCCGATCGCGATACGGACATTCGGCTCCGGGGCGAATCGGATCGTTTGCTCGCACACAGCGATGAAGTTCACCGCGCTCCGCCACGCCGGCGGGGCCGCTCCGAAGGCGGAGATCCACAATGCGCAATCCGTTTCCCCGGAAGCAACGAGACGTTCGGCGTCGAAACGCCAGGGGTCATGGACGGGAGCTCCTGCGCCGAACCCGGTTCGCATCGGGAACCCCGTCATCCAGCCGCAAGCAGCCAGCACGCCCGCGCCATTGTCGGGCGCGGCCAGCGGCAATGTCGAGAAACGAGTCGTCTCGTTTAATTCGCGCACCAAGCCGTTGAGCATCTCGATCTCGAGCGCCCCGAGACTCGAGGCCGTCCAAACCGCCACCCCGAAGCGGGCGCCTTTCAAAATTGCCACGAGCGCGTCGAGCGCGGGCAAAGGAAGTTGGGCTTGCGCGACAGGACGTCCTTTGACCCGCGCGCGCAACGCCGCCAGGTTGGCGGCAAGGGTTGAGCCAAGGCCGGCGGCGATGACCTCGATATGGCCGTCGAACCCAGGAAGTTTTCCGTCGGCCTGCGGCGCCAACCAGACGATGCGGCGCGCGACGTCCACGCCTTCCGGCCTTGCGGGCGGCCGCAGAAGCCGCTCGTTAAGACCAGGCCAAGTGTGCAGCAAGCCGTCGCCCACGAGCAGCACGACGTCGGCCCGCACCCGCGCCTCCCCGGGCGCCATCAGCATGACGCCGGTTTCGCGCAGGCAGTCGAGATCCCGCATCAGCTCCGCCGAATGCATGTGATCGATAACGCCGCCGACCCGTTCGGCGAGCGCGATGGCCGCCCTCGCTCCCTCGATATCGGCGCCAAGTCCCGCGATGAGCGGTTGACGGCTTCGCGCCAGAAGTCGAGCCGCGGCGACGGCCGCGTCTTCGAGCGACGCGGGCGCTCCGTCAATCGATGCTGCGGCCTCGCCGCCGATTGGATCTTTCAGCGACATGCGCTCCGCCCGATTGGCTCCGTGTCAGCCGAACATCGATGCCGGCGATCGCATGCCACGTCCAGAATTTGAGACTGGACTGGACAAATCGACAGTCCGCAGGTTCAATCACATCGCGATCGATTGCAGCCTAGCGGCAAACAATAACTTACTCCAAGGAAATGCCTAGCCCCGGCCGCCCAGTTCGCTCCGCCTTCAGGCCGCCCGGATCGCACGCGGCCGCGCCACGCGCTCTCCTCTCCAACGGCCGAGCGCCGGCGTCGGGCCGATGACCGATTGTCCGGCAATCATCGTCGCGGCCTACTCGGCGCGCGCGCTCGCGTCGGCCGCCAGCCGCGCCGGATTCGCTCCCCTGTCGATCGATGTTTTTGGCGACGAGGACACGAGGGAGGCGAGTTCCGACTCGGTGAAGCTCGACGGTGGACTGTCAGACGGACTGACGCCCGACAAAGTGGTCGGCGCCGTTGAGATGATGATAAGCGCCCATCGTCCGATTGGGCTGGTCTATGGATCCGGTTTTGAGCATCAGCCGGAAATAATCGCTGCGATCGGCCGCAGCACACGGATCTTCGGCAATGAAGCGGAAAGCCTGAAGCGCGCCAAGGATCCGCTCGCGCTCGCGCGCCTTTGCGAAGCGAATGGCGTGCGGCACCCCGCAATTTCGTTTGCGCCCCCAGACAAACCGGAACTTTGGCTGATGAAGAAGCGGGGCGGCGCCGGCGGCGCCCATATAGCCGCGGCTGCAAGGGCAAGCGACGTCCCGCCGGACTGCTATTTTCAACGTCGCGTTGCCGGAGAGAGTATCTCGGCGCTATTCCTCGCGAGCAAGAAAGAAGTCGAGATCATCGGCCACAGCATGCAGTGGACGGCGCCAACGCCGGCGTCGCCGTTTCGATATGGCGGCGCTGCCGGACCCGTCGACCTCGACCTTGCGCAAACGCGAGAAATCGCTCGCGCCGTCGCTTCGATGGCTTCTGAACTGGATCTCGTCGGCCTCAACAGCGCTGATTTTCTGGTTTCAGCCGACGCGCTTTGGCTCATCGAGATCAACCCGCGGCCGGGCGCAACGCTCGATCTGTTTGAAACGAACGAGGGGACCCTGTTTGCGAGTCACGTCGCCGCCTGCGAGGGGCGTCTGGCGCCGGCTGCGCCGAGCTTGGGCGTCAAGACGGCCGAAATCATTTACGCCCCTTGCGACATTGTCTTGCGCAAGGATCGGAACTGGCCGGATTGGATGGTTGATCGACCGTCGCCCGGGACGCGCATCGCGGCCGGCGATCCTCTATGCACCACGCTCGGCTCTGGCGCGACCCTCGAATTGGCGCGAAGCTGCGCCTATGAACGGGCGCGAAAAATCATCGCCCTCGTTCGGGAGGCGGAAGATTGAGCGATAGCGAGAGCATAAGCGTCAATTGCCGCGCCGCAGAATTGACGGCGGCCCTGCGGCGTGACGCCGCCATGTTGAATCTCGGGATTGCGCGCGGGCAGCACGGGGAAACCTTGATCGACGCCGGCGCGGAGCGGCGCGGCGGAGTCGAGGCAGGGCTGCGTATCGCGGAAATTTGTATGGGCGGCCTTGGGTCAGTGCGGCTTACGCCGGATAGCGCGACCCCGCGCTGGCCCTGGACGATCGCGGTCAGTTCGCCGCAGCCGGTCATCGCGTGCCTTGGCAGCCAATATGCCGGCTGGAGCCTGACACAAGGCGCCGGCAAAGACGCTTTCTTCGCGCTCGGTTCTGGCCCGGCTCGCGCGCTTGCCCAAAAGGAGACGGTTTTGAAGGACATCGGCTATCGGGACGAAGCCGATGTCGCCACCCTCGTCATTGAAAGCGGCCGCCCGCCGCCGCCCGAAATCGTGGAGAACGTTGCGCGGGATTGCAAGATCGCACCGTCCGCTTTGACGGTGATTTACGCCCCGACGCAGAGCCTGGCCGGAGGCGCGCAGGTGATCGCGCGAGTCCTCGAAGTGGCGTTGCACAAGGCGCACGAGCTCAAGTTCCCGCTCGAGCGCATCGTCAGCGGCATGGGCGCCGCGCCCCTGAGCCCCCCGCATCCCGATTTTGTCACCGCGATGGGCCGCACCAACGACGCGATCATCTACGGTGGACGCGCGCAGCTCTACGTCACCGGGCCGGCCGCGGACGCGAAAACCCTCGCCGAGGCCCTTCCCAGTCGCGCGTCGCGCGATTTCGGCGCCCCGTTCGCCGAGATATTCAAGCGCTTTCATGGCGATTTCTACGCCATCGACCCAATGCTGTTCAGTCCGGCCGAGGTCATCGTCAGCGCGATCGAAAGCGGGGAGAGTTTTCACGCGGGCGCGATGCATCACCAGTTGCTAGATGCCTCCTTCGCCTGACGGGTTGGCGCGCCCCACGATTCTTGTCGTCAGCGATCAGCGCGACTGGCACGCCCGCCAAATGGAAGCCGCGTTCGCCGCAGTTGGCGCGCGCGCCGTGCGGATCGATCTTGCGGCGTGCGACTTCGACACGTTGAGCCCGAGCGGGCTGATGCTGCCCGTCCTCGAATCGCAATTACCGGACGCGGTCCACGTCCGGACGCTATCGGCCGGGTCGTTCGAGGCGATCACCAAACGCCTGGGCGTCCTGCATGCGCTGGCGAAAGTGGGAGTCGTCGTGTGGAACGACGCGCGCGCCATCGAACACTGTGTCGACAAGTCGATGACGAGCTTCCTGCTCGAGCGCGCCGGCGTGCCGACGCCGCCGTCGTGGACGGTGGAATCAGCGCCAGCGACGCGCGCCCTTGTCGAACGCGAAGCGCCGCGCGGCCCGCTCGTGCTGAAGCCGCTGTTCGGCGCGCAGGGAAAGGGCCTCCGGTTGATTCGGCGGCCGGAAGACTTGCCCGGTCCGGAAGACGTCGCAGGCGTCTATTATCTGCAACGTTTTCAACCCGTCGAAACCAAGGACTTCAGGGACTATCGACTGTTCGTTCTGCGCGGTCGCGTTGTCGCCGCGATGATGCGCCGCGCCTCGACTTGGATCACCAACGTCAAGCAGGGAGGCAAACCCCTTGCGGTCGCGCCTGATCCAGGAATGGAGCGTCTCGCCATCGCGGCGGCGGAAGCGGTCGGCGCCGCCATCGCCGGAGTCGACGTGCTCGTAACCATTGATGGCGCGCCGACAGTGCTCGAGGTCAACAGCATGCCCGCATGGAATGGCCTGCAAACCGTCAGCGCGCATAGCATCGCGGCGGCGATCGCGGCGGCGTTCATGGACGAATTGGACGGCCGGCCGACGCAACGGCGCGCCCGATGAGTGACGCCGAAGACCGGGTCGCTCAGGCCTACATCGAGGCATGCCTCGCCGAACTCGACGCGCCCAAACCGGGCAATGTGCATAGATTCGCGCCGGGCCACGAAATGAGCGTCGCCGACTTCGTTCGCAGCGCCGAAGCAAGCGCCGGCCCTATCGCCGCAAGAGGCGCGCGCGTGGGCGTGCGCATCCGCTGCGCCGTCGAAGCGACCCTGTCGGCGGTCGGTCAGAACACGAACCTCGGCATCATCCTCCTGTGCGCGCCGCTCGCGGCGGCGATGGAGCGCGCGCATGTCGCGCTGCGTCCCGCGCTGGCCAGCGTCCTCGACAATCTCGACCAGGCGGACGCCGCGGAGACCTATTCCGCCATCGCCGCGGCCAACCCTGGCGGACTCGGCCGCGCGGCCCGGCACGACGTCAACGCCCCCGCCGCCGTGACGCTGCGCGAGGCCATGGCCGAGGCGGCTGAGCGGGACCGGATCGCGCGCCAGTACGCTACGGCCTACGAGGACGTATTCTCGCTCGGCTTGCCGACGCTGGCGACAGCGGTCAGGCGGCGAAGCGACCCGCGCTGGTCGACCCTCGATGTCTATTTGACTTTTCTCGCCGCAATGCCCGACACGCACATCTTGCGCAAATTTGACGCGGCTGCCGCAGAGGGGGTTCGCCGCGAGGCGGTGGAGTGGCGGGACGCCTTCGCGGCTGCTCATGATCCAAAGAGGATGACCGAGGGGCTTCTGGGCTGGGACGCGGCGCTCAAAGCGCGCGGGATCAATCCCGGAACGAGCGCCGACCTGACGGTCGCGACGCTCTTTGCGGCGAAGCTGTCCTCGATTCGTGGCGACAATTGCGCCGCAACCATCTTGCCCTTGCGCCCCAAGGATGATTGACTTGGGTTCACGGGGAAACCCGCGACTATCCGGCCAACCGATCCCGCTCATCCGGGATGCTGAAAACAAGGATAGCCAGTCCGCCTCGTCGGAAATGGCGGGACGGTATGTGGATTGGCTCGATCCCAGGGAGGAGTTAGCATGGCCAAAATCAATAAGCTCATGGTTGGCGAATCGCTTGTCGGCGACGGCAACGAAGTCGCTCATATCGATCTCATCATCGGGCCTAGGGGCAGCGCGGCGGAATCGGCTTTCGCCCACGCACTGACCAACAACAAGGATGGCTTCACGTCCCTCCTCGCGGTTGTGGCGCCGAACCTGATCGCGAAGCCCGCGACCGTGATGTTCAACAAGGTGACGATCAAGGGCGCCAAGCAGGCGGTGCAGATGTTCGGCCCCGCACAACATGCGGTCGCGAAAGCAGTCGCCGATAGCGTGGCTGACGGGACAATCCCCGCCGCGGAGGCCGACGACCTGTTCATCTGCGTCGGCGTCTTCATTCATTGGGAAGCGGCCGACGACAAGAAGATTCACGATTTCAACTATCGCGCCGTCAAGGAGTCGATCGAGCGCGCCGTGAGCGGCAAGCCGACGCCCGCGGAGGTCGTCGCTCAGCGCGACACCGTGAAGCACCCGTTCAGCCCCTAGGCTCGACTCAACACTGGCCGCTTCGATCGAGGCCGACACGCGGGAAACTCAGTCTCCCGCGTGTATTTTTTGTCGTGGAGCGACGGTTTGGTGACGGGTTCGCTTGGCCTTCCACGAACTCCTATCACGCCCGGCTGCGGGACCAGGCGAAGACAAGCGCCGCCAGCCCAATGACAAGCGCGCCCAGTCCGTGGTTGAAGTGGGGCCTCGTGGATCCAGGGTCGAAGCCGGGCACAAGAGCAGGGAGTTGTCCCGCGGGCGTCAGCCAGTAAAGCGCCGCCAAGGCGACAAACGCCAGCCCGATGATGACTGCTATTGAAACGACGATTGTGTTCATGACTCGACCCTCCTACCCCGCCATGCCTTCCTGGCGAGCGCCCTGGTAAATCAGGTCCGTCCTTCTCCCGTCACCCGCCAGATCACGTCGCCCACATCGTCCGCGACAAGAAGCGAGCCGTCCGGGCCGAGCGCGACCCCCACGGGCCGGCCGTACGACAATCGCTCGTCTGGCGACAGAAAGCCGGTGAGGATGTCGCGCGGCGGCCCAGCCGGACGCCCATCCGCGAACGGGATAAGCACGACCTTGTAGCCGGAGAGCGTGCTGCGGTTCCAGGAGCCGTGCTGGCCGACCGCCATGCCTTCGGGAAAGCCGGGAAGCGCGCCGGCCGGCAGCCAGCAGAGGCCGAGCGAAGCGGTGTGGCCGCCGAGCGCATAGTCGGGCGTGATCGCCTTCGCGACCATGTCCGGATCCTGGGGGACGCGATCATCCACCGTCCGCCCCCAGTAGCAATAGGGCCAGCCGTAGAAGCCTCCATCACGGACCGAGGCCAGATAGTCGGGAGGCGTCTCGTCGCCGATTCCGTCGCGCTCGTTGACCGACGTCCACAGCGCGCCGGTCCGCGGCTCCCAGGCGAGGCCCACCGGATTGCGCAGGCCGCTCGCGAAGATGCGGCTCCCGCCGCTCTTGAGATCAAGCTCGTAAATCGCGGCCCGGCCCTCCTCGACCGCCATGCCCTGGTCGGCAATGTTGGTCAGCGATCCGACGCCGGCGTAGAGTTTCGTCCCATCGGGGCTCGCGAGCAGGCTTCGGGTCCAATGCCCATCGGTCTTGAACGTGATCAGCTTGCGCCCCGGCGCCGCGATCCGAGTCGCGCCCGGCGAATAGGGGAAGGCGACCACCCCATCGGTGTTGCCGACGTAGAATGTATCGCCGACGAGCGCCATTCCGAACGGCTGCTTCAGCCCGTCGAGGAACAGGTTGCGGGTCTCGGCGACGCCATCGCCGTCCCTGTCCGCGAGAAGGGTGATCCTGTTCGGGCTTGGGCCGACGGCGGCGGCGCGCTTGAGTGTGCTGAACATCGCATAATCGAAGAAGGACTTGATCGGCGCCGAGTCCATTAGCGCCTCGGCCGCGAGCACCTCGCCGCCCGGCAGCACATGGATCCAGCGTGGGTGCTTGAGGCCGCTGGCAAACGCATTGACCTTGAGCCCCGGGGCGGCGATCGGCGTCCGCCCTTGCGCCCACCCGTTCGCGGTCGGCATCTTGAGGGTCGGAACAGCGCCCTGGGGTTTTGCCGGCGGGATCGTCGGGTTCGCGCCGAAAGTCGGCGCCGGGCTCCCTTGCGACCGCCTTAACCAGATCGCCGTCGCGCCGGCCAGTTCGGCCAGTCGCGAAACAATGTCGGACAAACCCATTCGCAATTCTCCCAGCGCCTCGCCGATGTTAGCGCATGGCTCCTCTAGACGACAACGCAGCCGTCGTCGCGGAAAAGCGAGGAATGGCCGGCCCTCTCACTTCCGCGCTGCTGCGAGCGTCCGGAAGGTGATCGAATAGCGGCGCCGGTCGAGCGCAGGAATGCTGTGCTCCCATTCCGTCCGCGATGGTCCCGACAGGAGATAGGCCGAGCGCGGCTCGACCGTCAGCGAAAGGCGATCCCAGCCGTCCCCGTTTTTCCGGCGGAAGCGGAAGGTGCAGGGGGCGAGCAGCGATACTCCGACCACCTCGTCGAACTGGGCTTTGTCCCGGTGCCAGCCGATGCCCGCGCCGGGTGGATATTCGTTGATGAGCACTTGCTGGAAGGCTTCCGCCGGGCGGTCAAAAACCTCGGCTATCTTCCGCCGCAAGGGTTCGAGAAAGGACGGCAACGGCGGGGCCTCGACCACCTGCCGGGCGCCGTAGTCATAGCGAAATCCAAACCCGACCACCTGGCGGTTGGCCTGGTAGCCGTGAAAATCAAACGGCTTGAACGGAAGAGCTGCAAGTTCGCGCGCCAGACTCTCCTCCTGCTCGGGCGTTAGCAGATCGGCGGAATAGCGAAAGCCCTCCGGAGAGCGGTTCGAGGGGCCAAACAAATCACCCGAAGCGGCCGTTGGATGGGATTGAGCCTTGCGGCGCGTCACAACATTCATCGCCGAGCTTAG
Organism: uncultured Alphaproteobacteria bacterium; assembly: GCA_963832305.1. Classification (GTDB taxonomy): domain Bacteria; phylum Pseudomonadota; class Alphaproteobacteria; order Rhizobiales; family Beijerinckiaceae; genus Roseiarcus. The sequence continues at coordinate 60,505 of CAWHTU010000017.1, forward strand.
ATAGGCGCCGGGCAACGCCCGACAACCCTAGATGGAGCGATGGCCTGCCATCGATTCGTCGCGAGACCGGCGCGATCCGGGCGCCCGCGCAAGAGCGGTCATCCGGTCGAGGCAACTCCGTTCGGCCACGCCCGCCCCTTCTGCCGCGCGCCCAGCCGGGCAACCAAGCGGAGATCGGCGACGAAAGCGGCGTAGGCCGCACGCCTGTCTCCTTCGTCGCGCAGGCGCAGGAGCGCGGAGGGGTGGACGGTGATCAGCACCTGCAATCCGCTCGGGAGGTCGATGATCTCGCCGCGGTGGCTCTGAATCGGCACGGCGCGTCCGACAAGGCTTTGCGCCGCCGTAGCACCCAGCGCGACAACAAGCTGCGGCGTTATCGCCTCGATTTCGCCGATGAGCCACCTTGAGCTGCACACTCTGATTTCGCCAGCGTTCGGACGCTTGTGCAGCCGCCGCTTGCCACGCGGCTCAAACTTGAAATGCTTGACCGCGTTGGTCACGTAGACGCGCGCGCGATCGACGCCTGCGTCGGCGAGCGCCTTGTCCAGCAGCAGACCGGCCGGCCCCACGAACGGACGACCCGCGAGGTCCTCGCGGTCTCCCGGCTGCTCGCCGACAAGCATGATCTCCGCGTCTGGCGGCCCCTCTCCAAACACCGTTTGGGTCGCATTCTTCCACAACGGGCAGGCGCGGCAGGAGGCTGCTTCGCGACGCAAGCCCTCCAGGCTGTCGGTCGCTGCGCCTGTCATCAAATTCATCGGGGACCGTCCGTTACGCCGACTGAAGTCGAGCCTGCGAACCACAAAGTCGGCAGGCGCCTTCGCGTTCCACCGGCGCGGGAACATTTTTGTCCGGGCAAGCGTTCGCCCGTCCAGCCGCGCAAGATTTCAGGAGGGTTCCATGCCGGACATTCGCCACTCGCGCATCCTCATCATTGCCACCGACGGGTTCGAACAGCTCGAGCTGACCGTGCCGCGAGACGAACTGCGCAAGGCGGGCGCGCATGTCGATGTCGCAACGCCGACAGGAAACCCAATTCGCGGGTGGAACAAGACCGATTGGGGAGAAACCGCGTCGGCGGATCTCCGGATCGCGGGCGCCAACCCGGACAATTACGACGCGCTGGTCCTGCCGGGCGGGGTCATGAATCCCGACAAGCTTCGGGTCGATGCCGGCGCGATGGCGATCGTGAAATCGTTTCTGGGGAGCGGCAAGATCGTCGCGGCGATCTGCCACGCCCCCTGGCTGCTCATCCAGGCCGACGCCGTCCGGAACCGGAAAATGACGTCGTACAAGTCGGTGCGGAAGGACGTCGAAAACGCCGGCGGCCGGTGGGTCGACGAGGAAGTCGTGACCGACAATGGCGTGATCACGAGCCGCAGTCCCGACGACCTGCCCGCCTTTGTCGCGAAAATCATCGAGGAGGTCGCGGAAGGCCGCCACGAACGGCGCCGCGCGGTATAGAGGTCCGGCTATCGCGCCTGAGGCCGCGTCTTCTTGGAGCCCGGCGAGTTCTCGCCGCCCTGCTCCTCGGGGGGCTTTGCGACGCTGTCGTTGTAGTCCTCGTGCTCCGCGGCGTATGGCTGCCGATTCTCTCTGGCTTGGCCATGCGGCAAGCTCGCGGCGGCATCGGGACGAGGCCGCGGATGATGTTTGTTCATAGGTGAATGTCCCCTCGAATGGCGCGCGACGCGCGGCGGGAATGGGTCAGGCCTTGCGGCCGAACAGCCGGCGCAATTTTCCTTTGGCGGCTTCAAGCGTCCGCTTGCGGCCGGGCGGCAAGTTTCGACCCGCCCTGTTGATGTACAGGTTCAGCATCGACATCGCCGAGCGGAACGCGCCCGACTTGCGGCGGTCGCTCGATTCCGCGGATCGCTTGAGCGATTCGGCGATTTCGGCGGGGTCATCCTTATTGAACACGTGCGGCTCGAGGTCGAGCGCATCCGAGTGCGCTGTCACTTCAGCCGACCATTTCTTCTTCGTCCGATTGGGCTGCGCCATGACCTGCACCGGTTGAAAAAGAGGCTCCGGAGAACGGAGCCTCTATTGGAGAGGCGCCTGGCTCAGAAGGCGCGCCATTCGCCGCCATGCCAGTAGCCGCGGCCTGGATGCTCCTTCCAGGCGTGATGCTCGCCTTCCTTCCATCGCCAATCGTCCGGATGGATGATTATGCCGGCGGCCGGCGGATAGGCGTAAGCCTCTGGCGAATGCCAGCAGTCGCCATCATCGTTGCAGACAATTCGCGCCGAGGCGCCCAGCGACGACATGGCGACCATGCCAAGTCCTGCGAAAGCGAGAACGACGAGTTTTGCACGGGGATTCATCTGGGGTCCTCCTATACGATTGGTCACCCGAAACGCCCGTGCAAGCCGAATGTTCCCGTGTCGGTCGACCTCCCCGGCGGCGCCGGACCCGCCGATCGTCTGCCCGGGTCCTCTGGACAAATATCCGCGGCGCCTCTTTTTTGAATGCCGTTGTTCCGCTTTGCGCTGCGGCTTACCCCGCCTTCGCCGGCGAAATCATTCGGGCTAGGATGGAAAGCCGGCGCGATTGCGCTTGGAGAGCGCGCGCCAGCGGCTCGCCCTTACTGCGTGGACCCCTGACATGAGACTGCGCTCGCTTCTCTTCGTCCCCGGCGACTCCGAGCGCAAGTTCGCCCGCGCGCGGGACTGCGGCGCCGACGCGCTGATCCTCGACCTCGAGGACTCCGTTGCGCCACCCAACAAGGCCGGCGCACGCGCCCTGGTCGCGAGCCTGATCGACGACGAGCCGGGCCGCGCCTGGTCCTGCTGGGTGCGGGTCAATGCGCTCGACACCGAGCTCACGGCCGACGACCTCGCTGCGGTCGTCAAGCCCGGCCTTGACGCGCTCCTGATCCCGAAGGCCAACGGCGCGGCCGATCTCGAGTGTGTCGCCGGACGCCTCGATGCGCTCGAAAAGAGCGCCGGGATGCGGGAGGGCTCGGTCAAGCTGGGTTGCCTGACGACGGAAACGCCAAAGGCGATGTTCACGCTCGCCTCCTACGCGCCGGCCCATCCCCGGCTCATGGCGCTGACCTGGGGCGCCGAGGACCTCGCGGCGGCGCTCGGCGCGTCCGACAACAAGGAGGCGGACGGCGCCTGGACGTTTCCCTATCAACTCGCGCGGGCGCAATGCCTATTCGCCGCGGCGGCGGCCGAAGTCGCGGCGATCGACACCGTGTACACCAACTTTCGCGATTCCGACGGGCTCGAACAGGATTGCCGGCGCTCCCGGCGCGACGGCTTCGCCGGCCGCCTCGCCATTCACCCCGATCAGATCCCAATCATCAACCGCGCCTATACGCCGTCCGAAGCCGAGATCGAGCACGCGCGCAAGATCATCGCCGCCTTCGACGCCCATCCCGGCGCCGGCGCGCTCGGCGTCGACGGCAAGATGGTCGACATCCCGCACCTGAAGGCGGCGCGCAAAACCCTGTCGTCGATCTGACGCTCCGAGCGATCCCGTCAGGGGCGCCATCATGTTCTTGCTTCGTTCTCGCAATTGGACTATGATCGCCTACGATCAAGCGCATGCCGATTTTGGGGCTGTCACGTGAATCGTGAGGCCGACTGCTTCGCTTCATAAAGGGTTTTCGGACCGATGATCGACCTGTCAGTTTGGCGGATCGACCCTATATAGACAGCATGTACGGGCGAGCCTTCGCAGGACTCGCCGAACGTCAATTACCCCCCGTCAAAAGCTTATCGAGGGACACTATGGCAGACGCAAGCGCACTATGGGGCCTTCTCAGCCAGGCCGCCGACCCGGCGGTCGCCCAGGCCCTTGAGAAATCAGTGGAATCAGATCCAGACCGCACCTTGAACCGGATCAACCCGCTTGCCTACGCGGCGGAGCACGGACTCGACGAGGAACACACGATCGGCGGTCTCGTACATGCGGCTCGACTGGGACTGTTCGACATGTCGTGGAACATGTTGTGCCCGGGGTGCGGCGGCGTGCTCGAGAGCGGCGCGGCGCTAAAAACCATCAATCACACGCATTACTACTGCTCGCTCTGCGCGTCGGACTACGAACCGACGCTCGACCAGCTCGTCGAGGTGACGTTCACCGTCAATCCGCGGATTCGTCGCATCGCCGCGCACGATCCCGATTCGCTTCCCTTCGCCGAATACATGCGCCAGATCTTCTGGAGCTCGAGCACCAACGTGCCTGACGATGTCGAAAGCGTCGTTCAGAATACGACGCTCGACGCTATGGAGCTGGCGCCGGGCGAAAAGGCGGCCATGTCGCTGAGCCTCCCGAAGGGATTTGCGATCGTATTCGATCCCGTGACCCATTCCTCGCTCTTTCTGGAGGTCGACGGCGAGGAGACGCATGAGCGACGCAATCTGTCGCTCGTCTTCACCGATAAGCACGTTCACAGCGGCACGCTCAAGATTCAGCCCGGGCCGACGCGTATTTCGTACGAGAACAAAGCCGCGCGTCGGACGCTGCCAGGCGTTTGGATACATACCGACGCGATGGAGAAGATCACCAGCGGGCGACGGCCGTTCTTGAACGCTACGCGGCTGCTCACCAACCAGGAGTTCCGCGATCTCTATCGCAGCGGCACGTTCGATCCGGAGCAGCGGTTCAAGATCACCAGCCTCACGATCCTGTTCACCGACCTCAGGGGATCGACGGCGCTCTACGATCGCATCGGCGATCTCGCCGCCTTCGATCTCGTGCGCAGCCATTTCGGCGCTCTGCTCGATGCGGTGGCCGCCGAGGGCGGCGCGGTGGTCAAGACCATCGGCGATGCGGTGATGGCGACCTTCGCGACCCCCGACCGAGCTCTGCGCGCGGCGATGCGGATGCGCGAGGAAATGCGCAAGATCAACGAGGCTCGCGGCAGCGAGGACCTGGCGCTCAACATCGGACTCCATTCGGGTCCGTGTCTGGCGGTGATGCTGGACGACCGGCAGGACTATTTCGGCCAGACGGTCAATATCGCCTCTCGCGTTCAGGGGTTGGCGGAGCCGGACGCGATCCTGGCCACGAAGCCGATCATCGAAAGCTCGGAGGTCGCCCGCCTGCTTGGCGAATCGAGCTATCGAACGAAGCCGCGGCAGTCATCGCTGCCGCTGCGCGGGATTAGCGAAGCGTTCGAGATCTACGAGGTTCGCGAACGGGAGACCGCCGCGGCCGCGTAACTCCCTTGTCGTTCCCGATTGGCCGCAAAAACGGCCGATCGGGAATTCGGGGCTCCCGTCAACCGGCGTCGGTCGTTCGGCGTCCTGCCTTCTCGCGCTCGCGCCAGAAAACCATGTGGCCCCCGCGGTCGAGAATTCGCAACGCGATCGTCTTTGGCGGCCAGGTCGCGGCCGCGGCGGCGATGATCGCGGCGGAAACATCCGAGGCGCGGATCTCGACTTCCCGCAATAGCGACTGTTCGGCGTCCGTCCCGGCGCCGAGGAATTGGATTCGGTACGGCTCGGGGGTCGGGACGTCGTTTCGGTCGGGCTGACGTCCCGGCCCATCCTCGGCGAAGGACCCAGCCCCGCGCGCCTCGCCCGGCTCGCGATCCATCACGAAAAAGGTGTTCATCTCCAACTGCGTCGAGATATTGAGGCCGATCCGGCTCCCGGTCTGGCGCGCTACCGCCCGCGCGACCAGGGCCCAATCCTCGGCGATCGCGTCGGAACTCGCTTCGTGTTCCCGTCGCCGCGCCTCGTGATAGGCCCTGTCGCCAAGATCGCGGATGAGCGCCTCGGCCTCGGCTTCGATCCGTTCCGTTCTCGCGCGCCGGCTTGGCGCCCAGGAGACCATTCCGACCCCCTCTGCCCTAAGGTCAATTGCTGCACAATTTCCCGCGCTATGCAACCTCTACAACCACGCAGGGGAACTGCTGTTCCATAGGTGGCATCGGAGTTGACACCGTTCTGGTTGCTGACACCCCTGCCATCCTCCCCGCCTCTTGCCGTTGGTTTACTATTCGCCGGGGGTACGGCAAAACCCACGAGGGACTCCGAGACATAGGATTCACTCGCCTGAAGGCGATTCTCCAGGACGTAACGTGAGTTGGCAGGGGCGTTGCACCGCGAGCAGCGAGCGTCGTGGAAGAAGCGGACGCGACGTCTGGCGGACCGCTTTCCGCGCCGATGCAATCAGCCTCCGGCTTATCGGCTCTATCTTCGCTGGAGTGGCGATGCTGCCTGCCTTCGCCGTCGCGCAGCAGGCGCCGGCTCCCGGCGAAGTCGCGCCACCGGGCGCCGAACAGGATCTGGGCGGCGGGCCGGAGGGCGATATCCTCAATCGGACGCGTCTTTTCCAGCTCTATTACGCCGTCAAGACGGCGCCGGGCAGCGGTCCGAACGGAACGATCCGGACCGTCACCACCGACACATTCAAGCTTCGCGGCGACACCACCATCGATTTGAACTCGGATTGGCAATTGGCGCTCCGCGCCGATCTGCCTTTTAAGGCCAAGGACGCGTACAACTCGGGCAATCCGAACGCCGATTTTCTCCACGGGCTTGGCGATGCGGATATCCAGGCGGCGCTTATCCACCAGATAAACGCCCGCTGGACGGCCGGCGCCGGCGCCCGCCTCATCATGCCGACCGGGGATTGGGATAACGGCCTCGGCTCAGGAAAATGGCAGATCATGCCGCTCGCCGGGCGTTCGCTACGCCCTGCCGGAAATCGGTGCGGGCAGCTATCTCGAACCGCTGATGCGCTACGACCAGAGCTTCGCCGGCGACCCAACAAAACGAGCGGTCAGCAACCTGCAATTCGCGCCGATGATCAATTTATCGCTGCCCGACCACTTTTTCTTCACCCTCTATCCGAACCCCGACATCCGCTGGAACTTCGGCCCCGCGGTCACCGGCCAGACGGGCCGGCTCTTTCTGCCGTTCGACGCGCGAATTGGGCGCAAGTTCTCGAAGACTCTCACTGTCTCCCTCGAAGTCGGCGTACCGATCGTCAAGCAATATCCGGTCTACGACTTCACGAGCCAGCTAAGAGTCAACATTAATTTTTGACCTCATATGATTGATTATCAGATGTTTTCTATCGAGCGGCAAAAACTATCGATTGCTGAATATCGGAATTCATGCTATTCGTTTTCGAGATTGGCGATAAGAGCGGAACTCAAGATGGTCGGTCGAGGAATTGCCCAGAGGCCGCGGCTTCCCAAGATCGGTGAAGGGCACAAGGAAGATGTTTTGCCTCGCCGGTCGCCTCAACCCTTTGAAAAGGCTCAATCCCGCCAAGGCGATCCAAGGGAATCCTAGCCTTTTTCTTGGCTGCGCTTGGCTCGGGTCGGGCTGGGCTTTGCCGGGTTTGGATAAATTTGGCGGCGGATTGGCGAAAGGCGATAAGGCGGAGCGCTCAATATTTGTCACTCAACCGTTTGATATCGCGTCGATCCCTTCACTCGTGCATCAGCTTCTCGACCAGCTGCTCGACGCCGGCCTCGACCCGCCTCGCCCGCAGCCGCTCGGCGGCGATGATCGCCACCGCGTCCCGATAGGCGCGCTGAAGGTCGTCATTGACGATCACGAACTGGTAATTGCGCCACCGCCCAATCTCCTGCCGGGCGGCCTCGAGCCGGGCGCCGATCGAGGCCGCCGAATCCTCCGCCCGCCGTTCGAGGCGCGCGCGCAGTTCACGCAGCGAGGGCGGCAAGACGAAGATGCTGACGACATCTTCGCCGAGCCGCTCGCGCATCTGCTTTGCGCCCTGCCAGTCGATGTCGAACAGCATGTCGCGTCCCTGGGCCAGCACCTTCTCCACCGGCTCGCGCGGCGTCCCGTAGGCGTTGCCGTGCACCTCGGCCCATTCGAGGAGATCGCCCGCTTTTCTCATTCGATCGAACTCGCGCCGGTCGATGAACCGGTAGTGGATCCCGTCGACTTCGGACGAGCGCCGCGGGCGCGTGGTCACCGAAACCGAGAGCGTGAGATCGAGCGCCTTGTCCTGCATCAGCATCCGGGTCAGCGTCGTCTTGCCCGCCCCGGACGGCGAGGACAGAATCAGGATCATGCCTCGCCGGCTGGCCGCCATCGCTTCGAATCTCACTCGACGTTCTGCGCCTGCTCGCGGAATTGCTCGATTTGCGCTCTCAGTTCAAGCCCCTGCGCCGTGAGGCTGACGTCATTGGCCTTGGCGCTCAAGGTGCTTGCCTCCCGCGCCAGCTCCTGGGCGAGGAAATCGAGCCGCCGTCCGATCGCGCCTCCCCCGTCGATCAGCGCCCGAGCGGCGGCGATATGGGTCTTGAGCCGGTCGAGCTCCTCGCGGATGTCGGCCTTGGCCGCGAGCAGGATCGCCTCCTGGTAGAGACGGTTCTCGTCGAGGCCGCGCGCAGAGCCCATCAGCGCCTCGACGCTCTGGGCAAGCCGGGCGCGCACCGCCTCGGGCCGTCGCGCCGGGTTCAAGTCGGCGGCCTCGACCAGCCCGGCGATGGCCCAGAGCATGTCCTTGAGCACCAGGGCGAGCGCCCCTCCTTCCCACCGGCGCGCGGCGGTGAGCGCGGCGATCGCCTCATCGAGGCTGGCGAGCGCGCCCGCGCAGGCCGCGCTCACGGCCGCCTCGTCGTCCTCGGTGTCGGCCGCCTCAAGGACGCCGCGTAGCGCCAGCAGTCCGTCCATCGTCGGCGGCGCGAGCCCGGCCTTGATCGCCGCAGCGCGGGAGGCGACGGCGATCGATTCGAGCGCCGCCAGATCGATTCGCGCTGCCGCAGTCGCCCCCTCGCGTTGCGAGGATAGGGTGGCGAAGCAGGTCCCCCGCGCCAGCGCCTTGGCGAGCCGCGCGCGCGCCTCCCCTTCCGCGCGGTCGAAAGGCGCTGGCATGCGCAACCGGATGTCGAGGCCCTTGGCGTTGACGGTCTTGAGCTCGAACGTCCAGCGCCACGTGCCTCCACTCCCGGCGGCGCGGGCGAATCCCGTCATGCTGCTTACCGCCATTGCGCCTGTCCTTCGCCCGAATCGCGGGTTTGATCGTACAGGAATCCCGGCTCCCTCGAACCGCCCGCGGAGCGATGGCGGCCGCGCGCGAAGCGCCAAGCCGAAATCCACCCCCCGCCCGCTCTCTGGTTCATGTTGAGTTCATGCATAGACCCCTATGGCTCCGGATGACCCGCTGGGGTTTCAACAAATTGAGGAAGACCGACAAATGATCAAGACCATTGCCGCCGCCGCCGTGCTCTCGCTCGGCCTCGCCGGTTACGCCTACGCCGAAGACGCCGCCGCGCCTGCGGCCGCTCCGATGCATCATGTTCATCATCATGTTCATCATCACTATCATCACCACACGATGCACCACGAGATGCACCACATGTCGCACCATCACGCGACGAAGATGGCGCCCGCAGCGCCCAATTCGTAAGGCGACCGCGGCGCGCTCGCACCGTTTAACGCGCCCAAATCTCAGGCTCTCCGGGCGGCAAGCCTGTCTGGAGAGCTTTTCTTTTCCCGGCCCGCTGTTTGGCCTGGCCGCGCTCAATCGCTGGCTTTCTTCGCCCGAACGCGCTTGCGCGTCTTGACCTCGACCCGCGGCCCTTCGGCCAGGCGGACCACTGCCCCCCACAGAGTTCGCACGTCCTGTTGGGTGAGCTCCATGCGATGGAAGATGTTGCGCAGGTTTCGCCGCATGCCGGGCTTTTTGGTCACAGGGCGGAAAAAGCCGTTGTCCTCGAGCTTCCCCTCCAGATAATCGAAAAAGGCGAGCAGCATCTCGCGCTGAGTCGGCGGCGATACGGCGCGCGGGATGGTCGACGGCGGCGGCTTGTCGCCTCGCGCGGCCTTGAACCATTCGTAGCCGCAGATGAGAACCGCCTGCGACAGATTGAGCGAGGCGTAGGTCGGGCTTGAGGGAAAAGTGATGATCGAATTGGCGAGCGCCACCTCGTCATTGGTCAAACCGGTGCGTTCCGGCCCGAACAGGATGCCGCGCTTTTCATCCGCTGCAACGGCGGTCGCACCCATCGCGACGCTCGGGGTCAGGACTGCCTTCATCTGGCCGCGCTCGCGCGCGGTCGTTGCATAAACGGCGTTGAGATCGCCAACTGCCGCATCGACGCTCGGAAAGACCCGTGCGGCGTCCAAAAGAGCGGTCGCGCCTGCTGCCGCGGAATAGGCAACCTCGCGATAGTCGTCGACGCGCGGCCAACCTTCGCGCGGATTGACGAGACGCAGGTCGTCGAGGCCGAAATTGGCCATTGCGCGGGCGCACATGCCGATGTTAACCGCCAGCTGCGGCCGAACCAGAATGACCGCCGGACCGCCCCCGAGCTGTGGCTTGGTCCTGTCCGTACCCGCGCCAACCATCGAGGGCGGGCTATAGCACGGCAGCCCCGAAGGCAATCGGATGGCGCGCGCCGAAACCGGGAATCAGAGACCGAGCTCTCCCGGCGCCCGGCCGGCGAACGCCTGCGAGAGCGCGACAACGCGACTGTGGTAGGCCTCCTCGATCAAGGCCTGATCGGCGGCGCTGGCCGAGTACGCGGCGATCGCCCGCATGGGCGTCTGGGCGGCGATTCCGGCGTGCGGTCCGCCCACAATCAGGATGCCCTGAATGGAGTCCTGGGATGCGCCGCTCGCGCCGCCTCGGCCGCCGCTCTGGCCAAAAATGACGTCCTGAATCCGCGCCACCAAGGTCGCGGCGTTGCGCTGAGCCGGCGCCAAATAGGCGGATAGCGTGCGGCTCAGGTCTTCGGGAAGCGCCTGCTCCACCCAATCGGCCGTCGGGTCGCCTGCGCTGGCCCGGAGCGGCGAAACGTCCACCCTGATCTCGCGGAAGCGGACGGCGGGATCGGCCAGCGCCCGCCCAGCCGCGCTGACCGAAAGAAAAACGAAGGCGCCCAGGTTTCCGATCGCGGCGCGGCGGGTCGCGGCCCTTATCGGCATTCGTCTCCCTCAAGGCGCGGCGACAGCCCCTCCGGCGCAATCGGCGGAGCTGCGGCTTCGAATGCGGAGTCGCCGGCGAGGCTCAGGTCCTAGAGACCGAGCTCTCTCGGGGCCCAGCCCGCGAATGCCTGCGACAGCGCCACGACGCGCCAATAGTTGGACTCCACTCGCAAAGGCTGGTCGACCGGCATTGGGTGATACGACGTGATCGCCCGGACGGGCACGTTCCCGGCTAGTCCGCCATGCGGGCCGCGGATGAGCAGTGTGCCGTTCATGGTGTCCTGCGAAGCGCCCCACGGGCCGGTTCCGCCGCTGCTCGGTCCAAGATAAAGATCGTCGATCCGCGCCACCAACGTCGCGCCGCCACGGTCGCCGGGCGCCATATAGCCGGCGAGCGACTGGGCGAGCGCGCCGGGAAGCGACTGCTCCACCCAAGCCGCTGTCGGATCGCCCATTGCGGCGCGCAACGGCGAGACGTCGACCACAATTTGCCGAAACCGCACGTTGGGCTGCGCCAGCGCGCCGCGAACCGGAGGAATGACCAACGCCCCGATAAGCGCAAGCGCGCCGCGGCGGGTCAAAGGAAGCGCTGGCATCGCCGAAACCTCCTGGCCGGGCCGCTTCCGCCTATATAAAGGCGACCTTGACGATTTCATAGCTCTTGCCCCCGCCGGGGGTATTCACCTCGACGCTGTCGCCGGCCTTTTTTCCAATCAGCGCTCGCCCGGTCGGCGAGGTGATCGACATCTTGCCGCTCTTCACATCTGCCTCGGTTTCGCCGACGATCTGAAACACCCTCTGCTTTTCGGTGTCCTCGTCGATCAGCGTCACGGTCGCGCCAAACTTGATAGTCGTCCCGTTCAATTTCGCTACATCGATCACTTCGGCGCGCTGCAGCAGATCCTCGAGTTCGACGATCCGGCCCTCGTTATGCGACTGGGCCTCCTTCGCCGAGTGATATTCGGCGTTTTCCGACAGGTCGCCGTGCGTGCGCGCTTCCGCGATCGCCGCGATGATGCGCGGCCGCTCCACCTGCTGGCGGTGAAGAAACTCCGCCTCCAAGGCTTTATGGCCTGCGGCGGTGATCGGTAATTTTTCCATAGTCCATCCATACAAATAGACGCCGTCGCGACGGCGCTATTCTCCACCGTCACGCCAGATAGTCCTGCAGCGCCCTGACTTCGAGTTCGCCAGCCGCCACGGCGCGTATGCCTTCGGCCGCCGCGATGGCCCCTGAAATTGTGGTGTAGTAGGGCGTCTTTTGCAAGAGGGCGGCGCGGCGCAAAGGCTTGGAATCGGCGAGCGAGGTCGCGCCCTCGGTGGTGTTGAACATGAGTTGCACCGCGCCGTTGCGAACGGCGTCCGCGGCGTGCGGGCGCCCTTCCGAGACCTTGTTGACCTTTTCCGCCCTGAGGCCATGGGCGGTGAGAAAGCGCTGGGTCCCGGCGGTGGCCAGGATCTTGAACCCGAGCGCCTGAAGCGTGCGCAAGGGCTCGACGATTTTCTCCTTGTCGGCGTCGCGGACGGAGACGAATACCGCGCCGGATGTCGGCAGCCTCGATCCGGCGCCAAGCTGGCTCTTGGCGAAGGCGACTTCGAATGAGCGGTCAATGCCCATGACCTCGCCGGTCGAGCGCATTTCCGGTCCCAGGACGGTGTCGACGCCCGGGAAGCGGGCGAAGGGAAAGACCGCCTCCTTGACCCCGACGTGTTCGAGCCTGCCGACGGCGAGATCGAATGAAGCGAGGGGCTCGCCGGCCATCACCCGCGCGGCGATCGCCGCGATCGGCCTGCCGATCACCTTGGCGACGAATGGAACCGTGCGGGAAGCGCGGGGATTCACTTCCAGGACATAAATCTCGTCGCCCTTGAGCGCGTATTGCACGTTCATGAGCCCGCCGACCTCAAGCGCGCGCGCCAGCTTCTTCGTCTGCTCCTCGAGACTCGCCATTGTACCCGGCTTGAGCGACCGGGGCGGCAGCGAGCAGGCGCTGTCGCCTGAATGAATACCCGCCTCTTCGATATGCTCCATGATTCCGGCCACGACCACCGTCTGCCCGTCGCTCAGCGCATCGACGTCGATCTCGATCGCGTCGGCGAGATATCGATCGAACAGCAGCGGGTTCTTGCCCAATACGGTGTTGATCTGGCCGGTCTTGTCGTTCGGATAGCGCGCCTTGACGTCCGACGGCACCAAGCTCGGCAGCACGCCAAGCAGGTAATCGTCGAGCGCCGTCGGATCGTGGATGATCGCCATCGCCCGGCCGCCCAGCACGTAGGACGGGCGCACTACCAGCGGAAGGCCGAGATCGGCGGCGATGAGGCGCGCCTGCTCGACCGAATAGGCGATGCCGTTCTTGGGCTGCTTCAGGCCGAGCTTGTCGAGCAGGCGCTTGAAACGATCGCGGTCCTCCGCGAGGTCGATCGAGTCGACCGAAGTCCCGAGGATCGGCGCGCCGGACTGTTCGATCGCATGAGCGAGCTTGAGGGGCGTCTGGCCGCCAAACTGGACGATGACGCCCTTGAGTGTCCCCCGCTCACGCTCCTTGTCGAGAACGGCGAGCACGTCCTCGGCGGTCAACGGTTCGAAGTAAAGTCGGTCCGACGTGTCATAGTCGGTCGACACCGTCTCGGGATTGCAGTTGACCATGATGGTCTCGTAGCCCGCCTTGCTGAGTGCGAACGAGGCGTGGCAGCAGCAATAGTCGAACTCGATCCCCTGCCCGATCCGGTTCGGGCCGCCGCCCAGAATGACGATCTTATCGCGATCCGTCGGCTCCGCCTCGCATTTCACCGCGCCGGCGAACGGAGCCTCGTAGGTCGAATACATATACGCGGTCGGTGCGGCGAATTCCGCGGCGCAGGTGTCGATGCGCTTGAACGCGGGCAGGACGTTCAGCCGTCGCCGGGCAGCGGCGACGTCGGCCTCGGCAAGGCCGGCGATAGCCGCAAGGCGCGCGTCCGAGAAGCCAGCGGCCTTGAGCGCCCTGAAGTTGCCGGCGTCCGGCGGCAGCCCGTGGGCGCGCACCATCCCTTCGAGCCGGACGATGTCGGCGATGCGGTCGAGGAACCACGGGTCGATCTTGGAGACATCGTGGATCTCCTCGACGCTCATCCCCATCCGCATCGCCTGCGCCACCTTGAGCAGACGGTCGGGCGTCGGCTGCCCGATCGCGGCCCTCAGCGCGTTGTGGTCGTCGCCGACCCCAAGCCCGTCGATTTCGATCTCGTCCAGCCCATCGAGGCCGGTCTCGAGCGACCTGAGCGCCTTTTGCAGCGATTCGGGAAAGGTGCGGCCGATCGCCATCGCCTCGCCGACCGACTTCATCGCCGTCGTCAGCACCGGCTCGGCGCCGGGGAACTTCTCGAACGCGAAGCGCGGGATCTTGGTGACGACATAGTCGATCGTCGGCTCGAACGAGGCCGGCGTCGCGCCGCCGGTGATGTCGTTGGCGATCTCGTCGAGCGTATAGCCGACGGCGAGCTTGGCGGCGACCTTGGCGATCGGAAACCCGGTCGCCTTCGACGCCAGCGCCGAGGAACGGGAGACGCGCGGGTTCATTTCGATCACCACCGTCCGCCCATCGGCGGGATTGACCGCAAACTGGACGTTCGAGCCGCCGGTTTCGACCCCGATCTCGCGTAGGACCGCGATCGAGGCGTCCCGCATGATCTGGAACTCCTTGTCGGTGAGCGTCAGCGCCGGCGCCACGGTGATCGAATCGCCGGTGTGCACGCCCATCGGATCGATGTTCTCGATCGAGCAGATGATGATGCAATTGTCCTTTTTGTCGCGCACCACCTCCATCTCGAATTCCTTCCAGCCGAGCACGCTTTCCTCGACCAGCACCTCGTCGGTCGGCGAAGCGTCGATGCCGCGCTCGACGATCTCGATGAACTCGCTCCTCGTATAGGCGACGCCGCCGCCGGTGCCCCCCAGCGTGAAGCTCGGGCGGATGATCGCCGGCAGCCCGATGTCGTCGAGCGCGACGAGGGCTTGAGCGAGCGACTTGATCTGATGCGAGCGCGGCGTCTTAAGCCCGATCCGGGTCATCGCCTCGCGGAAGAGCTTGCGGTCCTCCGCCTTGTCGATCGCGTCGGCGCTCGCGCCGATCATCTCGACGTCATATTGCTTGAGCACGCCCATCTTGCGCAGGCTCAACGCGCAGTTGAGCGCGGTCTGCCCGCCCATCGTCGGCAAAAGCGCAAAGCCCCCAGGGACTTCGTAGCGCTCCCTGGCGATGATCTTGGCGACGATCTCCGGCGTGATCGGCTCGATATAGGTCCGGTCGGCCATGTCGGGATCGGTCATGATCGTCGCCGGATTGGAATTGATCAGGACGACCCGATAGCCCTCCGCGCGCAGCGCCTTGCAGGCCTGCGTCCCCGAATAATCGAACTCGCACGCCTGGCCGATGATGATCGGGCCGGCGCCGATGATGAGGATGGTCGAAATGTCGGTCCGTTTGGGCATAGGCTCACTTGGGACGCGCCTCGCGGCAACGCGAGGGCGCTAGGCTTCAAACAATCAAGAACGGCCGGGCCGCGGCGGCGAGAGACGCGCTTCAGGGATTCGCGGGCGCCTGCTTAGAATCGCCCGCCCGTCTCTGGCGAAACGCCGGCCCGCCATACGCCGCGGCAGGTGCCTAGCGGATATCAAGAACTTTGGGAAGGCCGCCGCGGAGGCCCGGACCAGGCACGCCTTCAGAACTTGTAGCCGATCCTCGCGCCGATCTGGGTCAGACCGGGATTGATGTGGCCACAGAGGCTCGCGTGCGAGATATGCTCAATGTTGGCAATAAGATCCCAGTGCTCGTTGAACTGATAGCCGAAGCCGCCGGATTCGCGGAAGTCCCAGCGGCAGCCGGTGTTCACGCGGCCCGGCTCGTCGCGCAGCGGCGAGGTGTTAACGGCGCCGCCGAACTCGCCTTCGAAGAAGAACCCTTTGTAGATCGGAATGCGCCAGGTGAGGCCGGTGAAGCCGTAGCTGGTCTTGCCGCCGGTGTTGATCATCGCGCCGATGTTGATGCGCGGATTGAAGAACCAGGAGAACCACTGGCCGCCAATGTTGTTGGGATAGCCGATCGGCGACGTGAGGATCTCGCCCGACACGTCGACCGGGGAATTCTCGTCATGAATCCAGTTGTGCGCGTAGGCGCCGACCCGCACCTCATCGAGGAAGTTGATGTAGGTGCTGGGTCCCGGCGCGATGACCTGCGCGGGAGGAGGCGCGGTCTCGATGCCAAGGGTTGACATGTCGGCGGCAGCCGCCGGCCCGCCCACCAGCGCGGCCCAAAGGAACCCCGAAAGAACGACTGCTTGCCGCCCCGCCCCCAAACGCCAACCCCGATTCCCAGGTCCCGTCGAGAAAAATGATTATCGGTCCCAGCGCCCGAGCGCAAGACCGCCCGAGTTGAGCCTCCGACGAACCGGCTACCCGCGCCTTTCACCATTCATTTCACTGGCCATCAGTGGCTTGCTCTGGACCATGCTGTTCGAACCCAATTTTGGCGCGGTGAACAGCTTCCTGCGCGCGACGGTGATGCCGAGCGTGATCATCGTGTCGGTGTGGCCGGCGCCCTCCGCGCAATCGGCTTCCTCGTCGCCGACGATTGCGAGCCTGCCGATTTCAATTATGGCTGCATGACGCGTTGAGCCAGGACCCACGGGCGGTCCGACGCCAGCCGGCAAAGAGTAGACTTGCCCGCAACGAAACGGCGCCCCACCCAGTGGTCCCGCCACCAGGCGTAGCTCGCCTCGAGATAACGATGGATGGCGCTTTCAGCTGGCGATTTTCGCCTCGGCCGGCACAAGCAATCCAATCTGGCAAGCCAGCTCCGAGAGACTGTAGGGCTTGTCGAGTCGCGGCAAGCTTCCGGCCGCGTTTTGGCGGTCCGAGTAGCCGGTCGCCAAAAGCAACGGCAAGCCAGGATAGATATCGCGGACCAGGTCCGCCAAAACCGAGCCAGACATTTCGGGCATCGCGTAGTCAAGGATCGCGAGATCCGGGCGTTCTCCGCCTCGCAAAAACTCGAGCGCTTCCTTTGCGGAAGTCGTTTCGATCGTTTCATGCCCCAGCTCGCGCAACATGTCCGAAGTGGCTGCGAGCACAAGCGGATCATCGTCGACCAGGAGGATGCGACGTGTCGGGCTCGGGCGTTTGTCCGGCGCGTCTCGAGCCTGCTTAGTCGAAACCGGGACTTGCGCCACAGGAAGCCAAAGTGAAACCGAGGTCCCTTCATCCGGCCGACTCGCGATTTGCATCGCTCCTCCGGACTGAAGCATGAGCCCGTGAACCATGGAGAGCCCCAAGCCGGAGCCTTTGCCTGTGGGCTTGGTCGAGAAGAACGGCTCCGAGGCTCGCTTCAACGTCTCGGCGTCCATCCCGACGCCGGTGTCGACGACCGACAGTTGAACGTAGGAATCTGGAGCCAGTTTGTCGGGCAGGTGAACCGGATCGGCTTCTCTTGCCCTGACCAAAAGCTCTCCCCCATTCGGCATGGCGTCCCTTGCGTTCAGACCAAGATTGAGAAGTGCAAGCTCGAGCTGATTGCGGTCGATCCGAACAGGAGGAAGGTCAGCTGGAAGATCGACCGAGATTCGAACTCTAGGATCCAGGGAGTGCGACATCATTTCAACCATACCCTTGACCACATCCGAGAGAGCGAGGGATTCCGGTTTGAGGTCTTGGCGGCGAGCGAACGCGAGCATGCGCTTCGTCAAAGCGGCGCCGCGCGTGGCGGCCTCCTTCGCTCGTCCAAGCCATCGGGTCTGGATAGGGTCTCCAGCGGCGCGGTTGAGCGCCATATCAAGATTGGACATCACGACCATCAGGAGGTTGTTGAAGTCATGGGCAACCCCGCCCGTGAGCTGTCCAAGACTTCTCCAGCTTTTGCATCTCTGCGACTTTCGCCAACGCCTCTTCGCGCTCGCGCGTTCGGGCGTCGACTCGCTTCTCCAGTTCCGCATTTGCCGCTGCAAGCTCAGCCGTGCGGGCTTCCACTCTCCTCTCCAGCTCCTCGTTGAGCGCTTCCAGCTGCCGAGTCTTCCGGTATAGGTCGCAGAATATGCGGACCTTCGCGCGCAGGAGGTCCGGAACGATCGGGACTGGAAGATAGTCAACAGCGCCCGCCTGATAGCCTCGCAAGCTGTCGAATTCGGAGAGGTGCACCGCGGAGACGAAGATGATCGCGGTCTGCTCAAACCGCGGATGCTCGCGAATCATCGCGGCCAGTTCAAATCCGTTCAACTCCGGCATCGCAACGTCAACAAGGATGACGGCGACTTCCTGCCTCAAGAGTTGCTCGAGCGCCTCCCGTCCAGACGCCGCCTTGATGAGATTCTCGCCAAGTTCTCCCAGGATGACTTCGTAACTGAGAAGCTTCGACGGTTGATCGTCGACCAGAAGAACATTCACCCGATCCTCGCTGGGATGCATCTTCCGCCCCGCAAACCTCAGCGATGAAGCCAAATGCGAAGAGCCGACAGCAACTGTTCCGTATTGACCGGCTTCGCCAGATAGTCTGACGCGCCAACCTCGAGGCACCTTTCGCGGTCGCCCTTCATCGCTTTCGCGGTGAGCGCAATGATCGGAAGCCGCTGCATCGAGGGATCTGATCGAATCGCCTGCATCGTCTCATAGCCATCCATTTCCGGCATCATGATGTCCATGAGGACGATCGAGATGCCTCGATCAGCCTTGAGGATCGCAATCGCTTCACGACCCGTCGTGGCGGTCAGCACCTCCATTCCTCGGCGCTCGAGCACGCTGCTCAGCGCGAAGATATTTCTGGCGTCGTCATCGACAAGAAGCGCCTTGCGCCCGTGCAGATTCTCGTCGGAATTGCGCAGCCGCTCCAACATGCGTTGTTTGTCCGGCGGGAGGTCCGAGACCACGCGATGGAGGAAGAGCGCAGTTTCGTCGAGAAGACGGTCCGGCGATTCAACCCCTTTCACGATCACGCTGCGCGCGATCGAATGCAATTGCGCGTCTTCCTCAGGCGAAAGCTCGCGGCCGGTGAACACGACGACCGGAACGTGCGTCAGCGCCGCATCCTGGCGAATATGCTCGAGCAGCTCGAACCCTGACATGTCGGGCAGCTTCAGATCGAGAACGACGCAGTCGGCTGGCTGCTCGCGAAGCATCGCCAGAGCGCTGTGACCATTCTCGGCAGTCACGACTTCGATGTCCCGATAGCCGAGCAGCTCGGTTATCCCCAGGAGCTCGGCCGGATTGTCCTCGACGACAAGCAGGCGCTTCCGCGGATCGCGGGCATATTCGGTGATGCGCGAGATGGACGCCTTCAGTTTGTCCATGGTTGTGGGCTTGCTGACATACGAAAAAGCGCCGCCCGCCAGTCCATGCTGCCGATCCTCGTCGAGGGTGACGATCTGTACAGGGATGTGCCGGGTGCGAGGATCCTGCTTCAACTGGCTCAGCACCGCCCACCCGAGCATGTCCGGCAAAAAGACGTCGAGCGAGATCGCGAGCGGGGAATACTCGCGGGCAAGGGCCAGAGCGTCGGCCCCCCTGGAGGCCACCAGGACCTTAAGTCCGACATCCCGCGCGAGATCGACGAGGATGCGCGAATAGTGAGGATCGTCCTCAACGATCAACAACACTGCGTCGTCTGGCGCGAGATGCGCCCGATCGTCGGTCGGCTGCGGCAGCGTCTCTTCCGGCCGGTGCATGGAGCCCGCGTCGGATCGCGCCTCGGGTCGGGCCCCGCTGCTTGCTTTGGCTATCACCCGAGCAGGCCCGACGTAGGTCATTGGAAGGTAGAGGGTGAACGTGCTGCCCTCCCCGGCCTTGCTCCGCAGATGTATTTCGCCGCCGAGCAGGTTCGCGAGTTCGCGGCTGATCGCAAGGCCGAGCCCGGTGCCCCCGTAGCGGCGATTGGTGCTGGCGTCAGCTTGCTGGAACGCCTCGAAAATTATGCGCTGCTTCTCAGGGGGAATGCCGATGCCGGTATCGGTCACCTCGAACGCGATGACGGTGCCTGCGGTCGCGAGCACCGGATGAGTCGGCGCCCAACCGGACGTTACGCTTTCGACCCGCATGCGCACTCCGCCATGCTCGGTGAACTTGATCGCGTTCGAAAGCAGGTTCTTGAGAACCTGCTGGAGGCGTTTCGAGTTGGTCGTGATGCTGCGCAATTCGGGGGCAATTGAGACATCGAACGAGAGACCCCGGCGCTCGGCCTCGTGGCGGAAGGGGCGGGTCACCGACTCCTCGAGCAAACTCAGGTTGATGTCCTCGGCGTCCACCGAAACGGTGCCGGATTCGATCTTCGAGAGGTCCAGGATGTCGCTGATGAGATTCAGGAGATCGCTGCCGGCGCCGTGAATCGTGCGGGCGAACTCGACCTGACGCCCGGAAAGATTGCCGTCCGGGTTGTCGGCAAGCTGTTGGCCGAGGATCAGGATGCTGTTGAGCGGCGTCCGCAGCTCGTGCGACATGTTCGCAAGAAACTCGGATTTGTACTTCGACGTCAGCGCAAGTTCGGTCGCCTTCTCCTCCAGCGCTCGGCGAGCCTGCTCGATTTCGTCATTCTTGCGTTCCACTTCCGCGTTTTGCTCAGCCAGTTGCTGCGCCTTCTGCTCGAGCTGCTCATTCGTCAATTGCAGCTCTTTTTGTTGGGTCTGCAGCTCGGTCGCCAGCTGTTGAGACTGCTTGAGCAGGCCCTCGGTCTGCATCGTCGCTTCGATGCTGTTGAGCACGATGCCAATCCCGGCGGTGAGTTGATCCAGGAAGGTCTTTTGCAACTCAGTGAAGGGAGAAACGGATGCAAGCTCGATCACCGCTTTCACCTGACCTTCGAACAGCACCGGCAGTACGATCAAGTTGGAGGGCTTTATCTTGAAAATGCCCGTCCGAATCGGAACGACGTTGGACGGCACGTCCGAGATAAGCGTCGCGCGCGCGTCGATCGCGCATTGTCCGATGACGCCTTCGCCCAATTGGAGAATGTCGGGATGGCCCTCCGCGCCGGCGTCAGCGTAGGAGGCCAAAAGCTTGAGGAGGGGCGGCCCTTCAGCGTCGACGAGATAGATGACGCCGTTTTGCGCAGCAACCTGCGGCGCGAGTTCCGACAGCAGCATTCGTCCGACGGTCGTAAGATCGCGCTGCCCCTGCAACATGTTGGTGAACTTCGCGAGATTGGTCTTGAGCCAATCCTGTTCGGTATTGCGCTCGGTCGTCAGGCGCAGATTGTCGATCATCGTGTTGATGTTGTCTTTGAGCTCAGCGACTTCGCCGCGGGCGTTGACTTGAATCGATCGGGTAAGGTCGCCTTTGGTCACCGCGGTAGCGACCTCGGCGATCGCGCGCACCTGAGTGGTGAGATTTGCCGCCAGCAAATTGACGTTGCCGGTGAGGTCCTTCCATGTGCCGGCGGCGCCGGGGACATTGGCTTGACCTCCGAGCCGGCCCTCCACGCCCACCTCTCGCGCGACCGTCGTGACCTGGTCGGCGAAGGTCGCAAGCGTGTTCGTCATATTGTTGATCGTCTCGGCCAGCGCCGCGACCTCGCCCTTGGACTTGACCGCGAGGTCCTGCTTGAGATCGCCTCCCGCGACGGCCGTCACCACCTTCACGATGCCTCGGACCTGCTCGGTGAGGTTAGCCGCCATCACGTTCACGGTGTCGGTCAAATCCTTCCAGGTTCCAGCGACCCCGGGGACGGCGGCCTGACCGCCCAGTTTGCCTTCCGTCCCGACCTCGCGAGCGACGCGAGTCACCTCGGAAGCAAAAGCGTTGAGCTGGTCGACCATCGTGTTGATCGTGTTCTTCAGCTCGAGAATTTCCCCTTTCACGTCGACCGTAATCTTTCGCGAGAGGTCGCCGCGGGCCACGGCGGTGGTCACCTCGGCGATGTTCCGCACTTGCGTCGTCAGATTGGCCGCCAGAAGATTGACGTTGTCGGTGAGGTCCTTCCAGGTGCCGCCGACGCCCGGCACGAGCGCCTGTCCGCCGAGCTTCCCCTCGGTTCCGACCTCGCGCGCCACGCGCGTGACTTCAGCGGCGAAGGAGCGCAGCTGCTCCACCATCGTGTTCAGAGTTTCCTTGAGCAGCAGGATTTCGCCGCGAACATCGACCGTGATTTTTTTTGAGAGGTCGCCGTTGGCGATGGCGGTCGCAACCTCCGCTATGTTTCGCACTTGTCCGGTGAGATTCGACGCCATGAAGTTGACGTTGTCGGTGAGGTCTTTCCAGGTTCCGGCAACGCCTGGCACCGCCGCTTGCCCGCCAAGTTTGCCCTCCGTTCCGACTTCCCGCGCGACGCGGGTCACTTCGGAGGCGAAGGAGTTGAGCTGGTCGACCATCGTATTGATCGTGTTCTTGAGTTCCAGAATCTCTCCTTTCACGTCGACGGTGATCTTGCGTGACAAATCCCCGCGCGCGACCGCCGTCGTCACTTCGGCGATATTTCGAACCTGAGCCGTCAGGTTGCCCGCCATCGAGTTGACGTTGTCGGTCAAGTCCTTCCACGTCCCGGCCACCCCGGGAACCTGCGCCTGGCCACCAAGCCGCCCCTCAGTGCCGACCTCTCGGGCGACTCGCGTCACTTCTCCGGCGAAGCGATTGAGCTGGTCGACCATCGTGTTCAGCGTTTCCTTGAGCTGAAGGATCTCGCCGCGTACGTCGACCGTGATCTTGCGCGACAGGTCGCCGTTGGCGATCGCGGTAGCGACTTCGGCGATATTGCGCACCTGCCCGGTCAGGTTTCCCGCCATCGAGTTGACACTGTCGGTCAAGTCCTTCCAGGTGCCGGCGACGCCTGGCACCTCAGCTTGGCCGCCAAGACGTCCTTCGGTGCCGACCTCTCGCGCCACGCGCGTCACTTCGCCCGCGAACGCGTTGAGCTGATCGACCATCGTGTTGATCGTGTCCTTCAACTCGAGGATCTCTCCTCGCACATCCACCGTGATCTTGCGCGAAAGGTCGCCGCGCGCGACCGCGGTCGCGACTTGCGCAATGTTGCGCACCTGCCCGGTGAGGTTCGACGCCATCGAGTTGACGCCATCGGTCAGGTCCTTCCACGTGCCAGCGACTCCGGGCACCTGCGCCTGACCTCCCAGCCGACCGTCGGTTCCGACCTCGCGCGCGACGCGTGTCACTTCGCCCGCGAACGCGTTGAGCTGATCGACCATCGTGTTGATGGTTTCTTTGAGCTGCAGAATCTCTCCGCTGACATTGACGGTGATTTTCTTCGAGAGATCCCCTCCTGCGATGGCCGTCGAGACTTCGGCAATGTTGCGGACCTGGGCTGTCAGATTCGACGCCATCGAGTTGACGCTCTCGGTCAGGTCTTTCCAGGTTCCCGCCACACCCATGACATTTGCTTGGCCTCCGAGCCGGCCCTCGGTGCCAACCTCGCGCGCAACGCGCGTCACCTCACCGGCAAACCGGTTGAGCTGGTCAACCATCGTATTGATGGTTTCCTTGAGCTGCAGAATCTCTCCGCTGACATTGACTGTAATCTTCTTCGAGAGGTCCCCGCCCGCGATGGCGGTCGCGACTTCGGCGATGTTTCGAACTTGCCCCGTGAGGTTGCCCGCCATCGAGTTGACGCTGTCCGTCAGGTCCTTCCATGTCCCGGCGACGCCGAGCACCTGGGCTTGACCGCCAAGACGTCCCTCCGTCCCAACTTCGCGCGCGACCCGCGTCACCTCGGACGCAAATCCGTTCAGCTGGTCCACCATGGTGTTGATGGTGTCCTTCAGCTCGAGAATCTCGCCCCGCACATCGACGGTGATTTTTCGGGAAAGATCGCCGCGGGCGACCGCGGTCGTGACCTGCGCGATGTTGCGCACCTGGTCGGTCAGATTGCCGCACATCGCGTTGACGCTATCGGTAAGATCTTTCCAGGTGCCGGCGACGCCCGGCACGAGCGCCTGACCGCCGAGTTTTCCCTCCGTACCGACTTCGCGAGCCACACGTGTCACTTCGGATGCGAAGGATCGGAGCTGGTCGACCATCGTGTTGATGGCCTCCTTCAATTGAAGAATTTCGCCCCGTACATCGACAGTGATTTTCTTGGAAAGATCCCCGTTCGCGACTGCGATCGTCACCTCGGCGATGTTGCGGACCTGCCCCGTGAGGTTGCTCGCCATGTAGTTGACGCTCTCGGTCAGGTCTCTCCATACGCCGGTCACTTCACGCACCTGCGCCTGACCGCCGAGCTTTCCGTCAGTGCCGACTTCGCGAGCGACGCGGGTGACCTCCGACGTGAAAACGCTGAGCTGCTTGATCATCGCGTTGACGATTTTCGCTGAGCGCAGGAATTCTCCCTTGAGCGGACGCCCTTCCACATCGAGGGGAACGGTTTGTTGCAAGTCGCCCTGCGCGACCGCCGTGATCGCGTGCGTAACGGCGGTGGTAGGCCAAAGAAGATCGTCGATCAGGGCATTGACGGAACCTTCCATCTCGCCCCATGCCCCGGCGCTAACGCCCAGCCGAAGGCGTTTGCGCGTCCTTCCCTCCCGTCCAACCGTCTCGCCGACCTGCTCAAGTTGCTCCGCCATCCTCTCGTTCGCCGAGACGATCTCATTGAACGTGTCAGCGATCTTGCCAGCCAGGCCAACTTCGTCCGTCGGCAGCCGGGCGGAAAAGTCTCCTGCACGCACCGCCTGCAAAGCTTGCAATAGACTTCGGAGATATTTTTGGTTGGCGTTGCCTTCCCTGTCGCTTGCTTCAAGTCCCATCCTCTTTGACTTCGGCGCCGCAATTCTAGCCTGATTTCCGTCCATCACCGGAACCTCTTTCGCAGCCGTCAAACGCGGGAAACCATAGGGATCGCTCAGTTCGTCAGGTCCTGGCGCGACCGTTCGACCTTTCGCTCGGGGAGAGGGCATGACAAATCAAGCACATGCGGGAAATGCGCCTTCGAAGGTGCAGACACGGGGGCTGATCTCGTCTTGCCCAATCGCGCAAACGCGCTCGGGGAAGAAAGGTTCCTCGCGCCGGCAAGAAAATCTTCAGCAATTCGGACGCGGAGGCCATCGTCGCGGATTGTGGCGAGAAAAAGAAAAAGCGATGGTTGGTTCCGATAATCAGAATATCGTGCTATTCTGCCGACTGGTCGTAGGACTGCGGGCATCGCGTCGTGTGCCGACGCGGGGACGGAGGCGGCCCGCGCCGTTTCAGATGGATGCCCTGTCGGCTGGCCGGTGGAGATCGAGAGGATTGCTGGCTGTCCGATCAGTGCCATAAGATATTGAAAAGACGATGGATTCATCTCTCTTGTCGGTTTTGGTTTCCTTCCGCGCGGCTTTGATTTCCTTCCGGCATGGGCTTTGATTTTCTTCCGGGCGGGCTTTGATTTCCTTCCGTCGATTTTGAATTCCTTCCGTGGCCGGCGGTCCGCGAGCGGCGGTTCCGCGCCTCGCTACCGGGCGCCGGGCGGCCCCGGCTCCAGCGTTGAAGTCGTCGCGGATTCGGGGAGAACCAAATTGACGAGCTCGGCCCAGCGCCTGTCCCAAGTGTTGGATTCGCGCGGCCAATTCTCCCCACGGCGGCACGTTCCCAAAGCTCTCAAGACGGCCGCCCAGTCGCCGCCTGTCGTCATCAGATGAAGGTAGCGTTCAAGTCGGCGCGCTGCCGGGATCGGAGATGCAATGACCTCAAGGCCGGCATTCAGGTAATGGTGCAGTTTGTCCGGATTCACATGCTCAGTCATAGGATGACCGACGCGATAGGGCATAAGTCCGACACGAAACTGCGCCAGAATGGTCGGCAGATCATCGTTGTCGTACGGCCCATGGAATGAAACATTCCGGCGCCGGCTGATCAGGGCATCGAGCTGAGGCTGCGTCTCGGCAGGGCCGACGGTGTGGATCGATCCGAAAATATCGATGGTCACATCGTTGGCCGCGAGCGCGTCCAGCCACTCGAAATCGACGCGGCGATCGATCGATCCGATGTAAACCATTTTCCTGGCGTCGACTGACGCGACCGTCGGAAGACGTTCGACATGCGAAGCATTGTCTAGGTGGTAGGCGGTCGGGTAGCGGCTTCGCAGTTCCGGGTCCAATATGATCGAATGTTCGCAGCGGCAACGCCATACCGCATCCGCGGTCAGGCGGCGAACGCGGTCCGACCCCTCGGCGCTATAGAGGAAATCGTCATAGACGTCGTACAGCCAATGAACATCGGATAGATTCCGGTGCAAATCCGCCGCGAGCATGGCCGCTCGTTCATCCAGTCTCGTGCCGCCAAGTCCGGTGAGCCCCACGATCGGCCCCGGCTGCAGGTGGTCAGTGACTATCTGCCGCAGCCCGACCGAATTGCGCCTGGTCGAATATTCGACGCGTTCGGCGCCCGCCCACGAAAGCACGAACTTGTCTTCGCACAATATGTGCAACGCCTTTCCGCCGGACTGCTCCACCGCGCCCATCAGATATTTGCGGAAGTCGCGGCGATACTTGGTGATCGTCAAAGTCAGCAGATTGACGGGCAAACCACCAGCTCCCTTGGCGCACGGCAGAGCTTGCCGCATAGTCCCGTCAAGCCCGGAGGCGCTAGCTGCTCAGAAGGCGATAGCGGAATCGCCTCACGCCCATGACCATGCTTCCGAGAAGTCGGTCCGTCTCTCCGTAGAAGATTGCATCGTCCAGGTGGAACTCGACCAGAGACACGCCACGAAACCTTGCCGATTCGGTCGGGGCTTGAACGGTTAAGATGATATCATTATTCGATACGCGGAAATTCTCGAGGGGCCCATCGTCGACGCGAATTCCAATCGTCTTGGGGTTTGACGCGCTGGCTTTAGGAATCGCCAGGTGAAGTTGCAGGTCCAGGCGACGGCCCAGGGAGGCCGGCTCCGCCGAATATGGCAACATCAGAACGCACTTGCTTTCGCGGCTCCAGATCACCCATTCCAATGGGCTACGCCATCCACTCAGGAAGAAATTGCTCGAATAACCATCGGCAAAGCTATCCGACACCCATATCCATCCGTGTTCGCCGAACCCGCGCTGAACTGCGCCTTCGATAATGACGTGCTCTTCGTTGATGACTCTTTGCCGTTCGGCGACCCGGTCGCGGACTAGGCCGATTTCTCGCATGTTCTCTTCCTCGATGAGCGCAAGCCTCGGATCAATGAAATGGCTTTGCCCTTGGGTCATTTTGCGGTCGCGCAAACGGGGCGGACCGCCCTCCTTTTCCGGTCCAGTTTTGCGCAGAGAGCAGAAGCGCACCGGAGCGGGCGGCGTCTCGTTTTCGTCAAAGCCGATTCGAGCCGCCGAAAGCAGCGGGCGCAGGTCAAAATTTCCCGATTCGCCCGCGCCGGCAAAAACGAGTTCGCCGCCAGGTCTGAGAATGCGAAGGATTTCGCGAAGCGCGAATGGGGCGATGTCCGACTCCAATTCGCGCGAAACCCAGACGACAGCATCGACCGAAGAGGACGCCCTCGGCAGGTTGATCGGGGAGCCATATTCAAACCGTCCGACAACACGGCCATCGGGCGCCAAGCAAAGCGGCTTCTCAGCGCATATGATCGCCTCGCTTCCATCAGGCAGCCAATCCGGCAGCTCCGAGCCGATGTCGGGGCGCGGATCGTCGAAGATGAGCAGCGGTCGGTTCCCGGCCTCGCCGCCCAGTAGGGTCAGGGCAGCTGCGACCGTGTCTCCGAAGTCGGCCGGCGCTGGTCGCGTTTCAGCCGCGATCAGCTTCGCTGAGAGAGCGTGCCTTTCCGCGATGATCCTTTTTGCCGCGTCCGCTACTTTTGCGGGCGAGTGTTCGCTCATACAATCCGGCCCGGGCGTATGCCGTGGACATTCGATGAGCCAGGTTTTTGTGGTGAACCAGCAAGCTTTGCAGCCGGACGGCTCCAAATTGATGTTCTGAGGATAGCCAAAAAACTCGGCCGGTGTGGGGCCGAACAGAACCACGCATCGGCCGTGAACGGCGTGGGCCAAATGAACGAGGCCGCCTTCTGTATCGATGTGGCATAACCCATGCTTTATCAGAAGCGCTGTCTCGTCGAGCGTGGTCTGTCCATTGAGGCAATAGGTGACGCCTTCTATCCTTTCTTCTTCGACGATGCCGAGTTGAATAACATCGATTCCTTCACTTCGAAGGAGCGAGACAATTTCAGCCCATTGCGTCATCGAAAGATTCTTGGTCGAGCTGTAGTCTGTTTTCCTCGTCCTGGCCGGGAGGAACTTCATGTCGAAACCGTGGTGGACGGTTACGTACGGCTTCGCCAGGAACCTGGCCATGACTTGAATCGATTGCTTGCTCAGGAAAAACGGTATCTCGCCGAGATTGCGGCGAGGCAAACCAGAGGTTGCGACACTTATATCCATCGCTGACAACCCAAGGCGCGCCGCGTGGCGAGAAAAAGCGAAATTAAGATAAGGCCAGCCGAGCGATACGCAATAATCGTCCAACATCTGTCTCAATTCGGAGGAATTAACCTCTATAGAGTCAATACCCTCATTAGATATTCTCGAGCCGAATGGGACGACGTACTGGACGTTATATTTCCATGTGACGATCAAATCAAAGATTGGTATATTGCGAAGGCGATCCACAAAACTGAATACATGTTCGGTTACCGGAACGATTGTTTCCACAACGTATGGATTCTTGGCGACAACTTCTCCTACGTTAGCTTGGGCCGCGACAACGGTCACATCGCAGCAAAAATGATCCGAGACGCGCCCAACAAGGTGAGTGGACTCCAAGAGGTCGCCGGTCCCTCCGCTCACGACCAAGGCGACCTGAATCCGATCCTTTCGAAAGCGCAACGGCTTGCGCGTTGATGGATCGTTCTCGGCAAACCAGCGCGTCCAAGCGTAGAGTTCCCGGACCCTCGGCAAACTCCAGCCGGTCCCATCCGTGGTTTCTGTGGAGGTCTCCTTCGGAGGCGCCAGGAGGCGTTTGACGCTCCGGCGAATGTAACGCTCGGCGGTTCTCGGTAAGTTCTTCAGGCCCCCAACCCGAGCCTGTTGCTCGCGGGCTTGCTCCTCGAGTCGATCCAGATGGTTGCGAAGACCAGCGTATGTTCCGTCGCGTACGCCAATAAGGCGGTCCTGCCTGTTTTTGAGTTCAGCATCTGCTTCAGCAAGCACCTCTTTTATTCTTCTACTCTCCATTCCCAGCAATTGGCGGCGGATGAGAAACTCATTCAACCCGCCCTCGGTTGCAAAGCCGGGATGATTCCCTGGTCTGTCATTTCTTTGGGCGAAGCCGGAGGAAACCGCGCCGGGTTTGAGTTCCCCGTTCATGGTGGTGCGCCGCTCGGCCGCGGCCCGAACTCGAATCTGTCCCAGTCCAAGCGAGCATCTGTGCTGACGGAGAGCGAAACCTGAAGCCTCACAGATACGCGTCCCCTGTTTCGAGGTAGTCTCTAACATAGAAATGGAGGCCATCCTCCAAGCGGGTCGACGGCGGCGCATAGCCCGCCAGCCGCAGCTTATCGATGCTGCCGCATGTGTAATATTGATATTTGCCCCGTAACGCTGCCGGGAGATCGATGAACTCAATGTCTGGGGAAACACCCATTTCCGCGAACATGATTTTCGCCTTCTCCAGAAAGGACCTCGCGGTCCCTGAACCGACGTTGTAGAGACCGGATTGCGCGTCCGGTTCCTGGAGCGCCCAAAGCGAGACTAGGACACAGTCCCCGACCCAGACAAAATCGCGCAACTGGCCCCCGTCGGGATAGTCAGGATTCTCGGAGCGGAACAGGCGGACGCGACCGGTTTCCCGGATTTGCGCGTGCAGCTGAGCAGCGACCGAGCGCTGGCCGCCTTTGTGATATTCGTTCGGCCCATAGACGTTGAAGAACTTGAGACCCGCCCAACGCGGGGGACATGGACCACCGGTCGCGACAGCATGCTGGACCCAGCGGTCAAAAAAGGCCTTGCTCCAGCCATAGGCATTGAGCGGCCGCAGCCGGCTCAAGTAGTCGGCGTCGAAACGATCGAGGAAGCCCTCGCGACCGTCGCCGTAAGTTGCCGCGGACGATGCGTAGACCAGGGGGACTTTGGCCTGCGAGCACCACGTCCAGAGATCGATCGAGAGCCGAATGTTGTTACGCACAATCGCGTCGATGTCAGTCTCCATCGTCGTAGAAATAGCGCCCATGTGGAAGACGCCGCCGATCTTGTCGCGGTTGGCGTCCAAGAATGCTCTCGTCGCTTCGGGCGGCAGGATGTCAAACACGCGACGCTTGGCGATGTTGCGCCACTTGGAGTCGCTCTCCCCCAGCCAATCGCAGATGACAATGTCCGCGCCTTGCTGATCCAGGGCGGCGGCGATGTTGGAGCCGATGAAGCCCGCGCCGCCCGTGATCACATACACGCCCGGCCCCCGTCTCTCAGCCCAGCGAACGCGGCCCCGATCAGCAAAGAACCCTTCGGCGCCGCCGTACCCCTCATCGGCCTCGACCGGCCCTGAAGCACCGGTGAACTGACGTCGGGCCGTCGCCCTGGTCCAACGGATTCAGAATGACATTGCCTCCCGATCGTATCGGACCGAATATCCGCCAGCTGCGACTTCAAGCGTGCAAATGGCCATTTTAATGGGGCAATTCGGCATTAGCAATTCGATGAACGGCGACGTGCTGGCGCCAAAGGGCGACCAGCTCGACAGTTTCGATCGCCGGCTTACTTATGTTTCGAACATGATCAACGACTGCGGCGTTGGCCGAAGGGGACGAGCGGTCACGCTACGGAACCCTGCCGCCTTTCCGACTGCATCGAGATCGCTAAGTGTGTAGGCGTCGCCGGCCGGACAGGTCGCGAGCATCAGAAAGGCAAACATAGCTTGCATGGGCGGGGAAATGCGATCCTCATCGGGAACGAATTCTATGGCGCACGCTCGCCCTCCTGGAGACAGGCTTGATTTCACTTTCCGCAGGATCGTCGTGCACTCCTCCGCGCTGAAATAGTGCAATATGTTTGCCAGGATCACGAGATCGAATTTCTTACCCCAATCCACCTCGAAGGCGTTTCCTGCAATCATACGGTAACGTTGGCTTACGCCCGCGTCGATGGCGTTGGCGAACGCAAGGTCCAGAACGCTAGGCCAATCCACGGCCGTCACTACCGCTTCCGGATACGCCCTCGCCAGCTCGATCCCGTAGAATCCGTGTCCTGCCGCGATATCCAGCACCGTACCGGGCGGGTTCGGCCGGCTCGCCAAGTGGGAAGCGGCGCGCTTGGCAGTGACACGCGCAATCGGAGTTGCGGCTTTGGCGTAGCGGAGCCAGATCGGGTGGTCGGGAGCCAAGTGCGCGAGCCCCGCCGAACCGCCGCGCCGCACGTATGAGACTGGATCGTCGAGCACCAGGCGCACCATTTCGGGGGCGGCAAAGAATTCGATCGAGCCGCCGATCCACGCCGGCGACGAACGATCGAGATATCTTTTCGCTGGCTCCGTGGCGCTATAGGCTTCAGCCTGCTTCTTCAGGAGACCCATCACGGTCAGGGAGTCGCAGAGAATTCGGATCCCGCGCTTCGAAGCGGCGGTTTTTTCCGCTAGCGCGTCACTAGTTGCGACGCCTTCGCCGATCAAGGTGACGATGTCTAGCTTCACGGCCGCCGTAAGCGCCGCGGTCTTCTGGTAGGCCTGCATCGCCTCGTAGGCGGGATTGTCCCAGCTCTCCATTTTTGTCGTCTCAACCTCTCAGGGACGGCGTGCGTTCGAGGCTACTCAATCTTTCAACCATTGGGCATAGTCGCCTCATGCGCGCTTCATTTTTCTCAAGGTTGCTCCGCAGGCGTTCCCCGAGCCGCCGTGCTCGAACCTCTTCCACCAATCCGGTCGTCGCCGAAAACAGTCTCCCCGGCGCGGAGGATTGGATGCTGACCAAGCCGGCATTGGAGCGCGAGATCGAGGGCTATGCGTCGGTTTGCAGCGCATCGAGCGGGCAGAGCATAGACCTATACGTCAATACGGCGGCGCCGTCCTACACGATCCAGATTTTTCGAATGGGCTGGTACGGCGGCCGCGGCGCCCGCCGGATTTGGGGGCCGGTCACCGCGCGAGGCCTGCGTCAACCCATCCCGGCTCCGGATCCCCAGACGGGGCTGATCGATTGCGATTGGCAATCTCCGGTTGCTATTGTTGTGGGGGCCGACTGGTGCTCCGGCGTCCATCTTGCGAAGCTGGAAGAAAGCGTCGGCCATTGCCAATCTTACGTTATCTTCGTTGTCCGAGACGACAACGACGATGCCGATGTCGTTTTCCAGCTCCCAGTCAACACCTATCAAGCCTACAATTTTTGGGGCGGCCGGTCCGCGTATGGCTGGGGCAGCGGCGCCGGGTTGCCGTGGGGTTCTATCGCCGGCAGCGCGGCAGTCCTGATCTCTTTCAATCGACCCTATGCCGCGAGCACCAATCGGACCGCCGCCATCGGGATGGGCGCAGGCGAGTTTCTATCCAACGTCCAGCCGGTGGCCACCGGGTATCCAATCTCGAGCGCCGGGTGGGACTACAATCTCGTTCGCTGGCTTGAGAGGGAGGGCTATTACCCAACTTATGTCACGAATGTTGACACACACAATTCTCGACAACTGTTCGCTCGGCGCCGAGTGTTTATCACCGGGGCCCATGACGAATATTGGTCCTGGCAAGCCCGAGCGAATCTCGAACACGCTCTGTCCAATGGCACAAGCCTGCTTTTCTCAGGGGCGAACACGATATACTGGCAGGTAAGGCCGCAAAGCGACGGACGCGGGCGGGCTGATCGTCATCTGGCGATCTACAAGGAAAAGGCCGGCGAGCTAGACCCGGTCCTTCTCGACAGCGACCCCTCCAACGACCATTTGGCTACAACCCAATGGCGGCTACCGCCTGTTTCCCGCCCCGAGGACAAGTTGATCGGGGTTTGTTATTTGATGGACCCCGTCGACGGAAATATCGTTGTTTCCGACGCGAGTCATTGGGCGTTTGCGAATACGGGCCTCGTGAACGGCTCGGAGCTGATGGGGCTGCTCGGTTACGAAGTCGACGGCCTGTTGGGAAACGCTCCAGCCGGTCTAAGAGTATTGACCGCCTCTCCGGCCACAGACCTTCGTGATCCCACCCGAATGGTTGTCTCAAACATGACGACATATGTCGCCCCATCCGGCGCCGAGGTCTTTGCGACCGGGAGCATTCAGTGGAGCTGGGGACTGGACGACTTCAATGCGCCGAATCTTCGCACGTCGCGGCTCAGTCCCGCGGCTGCCCAAATCACCCGCAATGTTCTCGAGCGATTTGGGGCGAGGCGGCATTCAATTTAGCCATGCTTGGCGCGCCCTGCCCTTGCCCAACTCATCGACGCGCAGAATTGAATAGCCCTCTCAAGCGGCGCGAAAGAGATTCACGTTTCGTCACGTCAATTTGAGGAATTTCCTGGTTGCTCGCGCGCCGCGCGCCAACATCATTTCCGTGCTCCCGAACGGACGATTGATCGAGCTCGCGATCGCTCCGACCGGCAGGAGAAGTTTCAGTTTTCCCGCCGGCAGTGAGGGAACGCCGCTCGCCGGAGCTAAGCGAGTCCTGCCCGGATAGCCAAGACCTTAGTTTGCTCGCGAGCTCGTTGATCCGGACTGTCACGAGATCGAAATGATCTCCTGGGATCTCCAGCAGGTCGGCATCCTCGCTAAGCCGAACCCAGTCTCGACCATCGTATTCGGAGGCAACGACAAGCAGGCGTACCGGAAGCCGAGTGGGTGAGTATGCCAGTTAGGCGCTCCGTGTAGAGTTCAAACGCCAAACCGAATCGGGGTAGCCGGCCGAATCGGGTATGTCATCAGGCGCTTCAACCCGATCGTCCGCTCCAAGCGCGGGCGCCTTGAGCGCCTGCCCCATTCACCATCACGGGAGAATCAATCATCACGACGGTTTCCACCCGATGATTCAGCTTCATCAACAGCCGCGCTGTTTCCAACGCCACTATTCCGCCAACACAGTGCCCTGCCAGTCGATAGGGTCCAGTCGGCTGGGCCGCTAAAATCGCTGGCAATCGATCAGCCGCCATCTCTTCGATCGACGCCGGAATCGGCTCGCCTCCAGGACCATGGGGAGCAACGGCGATGAGCGAAATTCCCGATCCCAGCTTTCGGGCAAGATGCTCGACATAGAAACCGCCCCACGACCAGTCGCCGTGGAAAAATAGTAGCGGCGCGGCGCCATCGGACGACCGGGCCGACCCGGACCGCCATATTGGGCCGCGGAGCTTCCTTTTCGCTCAGCCTCTGAGCGAGCGATCTGACTGTGGAGCTCTCGAACAGCAAGCTATCGGGCAACGCTTTACCAGTGAGCTGCCGCAGTTCAAGCATCAGCTCCGTCGCCAGAAGGGAATCGCCCCCCTTGTCGAAGAAATCATCATCGATAGTGAGATCCGTCGATTCCAGGAGCCGGCTGCAAATCCGGAGTATGTCCGAGCGAAGCCTGCCTGGCCCGTCGACAAACGATTCCGTCGTCATTTGAATCCCTCTAGGAGACGCTGACGCTGGACTTTCCCGGTAGCGCCTTTTGGCAGGCGATCGACAAAGACAATCCGGCGTGGAATCTTGAATTGAGCCAGGCTTGGCAACAGGAACTCGCGCAGTTCGAGCGGCGTCACCATGGCTCCCTCTCTCAGCACCACCGCCGCGACAATGTCCTCGCCGAGGCGCGGATGGGGCGCCGCAAAGGCGGCCGCCTCCGCGACCGCCGGGTGACGCTGTAGCGCGTCGTCGACCTCCGCCGGGGAGATTTTCTCGCCGCCGCGATTGATCATCTCGGTCTTGCGGCCATGAATGGTGAGGAAGCCGTCGGCGTCGAGGCTTCCGATGTCGCCGGTCCGAAACCATCCATCCATGAACGAAGTTGCATTGAGCTCGGGGGCGTCGAGGTACCCGGGGGTCACCGTCGGCCCTCCCAGCAGGATCTCGCCGTGCTCGCCGGGGGAAACATCGCGTCCGCTCTCCGCCACGATTTTGACCGTGCCCCTCGCAGGGATCCCGCATGTCCCAGCCTTGAAGGGCCGCGGCGGAGGTAGGTTGGCTGAAATCTGCGCCGCTTCGCTCGAGCCGTAGTGCTCCAGCAGCGGCACGCCCAACGTCACGGAAAGCCCCTCCCGAACCTCCTGCGTCAGCGGCGCCCCGCCGGAAACGACAAAACGCAAACTATGAATTGATCTGATATCCGAGAGCGGCTTCGTCTTGTCGAGCATGAACCGGTGAAGCGTCGGGCCGGCGGAATACCAAGTGGGTTTGAGCGCGCCAAGCCATTCGTCGACGTCGAGCGACGAAGGGCTGCGCGGAAATGCAACGCTGCCCCCGCTGATCAATGGCGCGAAGAGCGTCACCTTGAGGCCGTGCGAGTAGCAGATCGGGCTCACGCTCAAACAGCGGTCCGTTGGCGCCAGATCGAACCATGACTGAACTCTGGCCGCCGCGGCGAGCATGTTGCCATGAGTAAAGGGGATCAGCTTCGGACGCGCTGTCGTGCCCGACGTCTGCAGGATGAACGCGATCGAGGCGGCGTCAGGCTCCTCCGCCGCCGCCGCCGGGCCGAGCGGGGTACCGCTCAAGTTCAGCCCGAGCTTTGCCGTTCCTTCGCGGTTTGCCGTGATGATCGGAAGTCCATGATCTACGGCGACGTCACGCGTGGCCGAAGGGCCGTCTCCGGGCACGATGACAGCGCGAGGCCGAAGCATCGCCAGCCGTTCATCGATCTCCGGCGCGGTCAGTTGCGTGTCGATGGGGATCGCCACGGCGGCGCACGCGGTCGCAACGATCGCCAGGGCCGCCTCGGGGCCGCTCGGAAGGGCGACCGCGATTCGAGCGCTGCGATCGAGACCGGATTCGCGCAGCCGCGCCGTGGCGCGAGCCAGGTAATTTTGCAAGCCGCGGTAGGAGAGCGGGTCGAAGCCGGTCGCGACCACAGCTGGCGAGTTCGGGGCGAGATTCGGCCCGGCGCAAGATCGCCGTCCTGATGCTGGCGGGATCAGACACGCGACATCCTGATGTTGGCGATGCCGAACCTCACTCCTCTTCCCTCGCGAACGAAGCCCGATCCTGGCGACGATTGCCCCGCCGAACCGGGCGCTGATAGGCGAGAAACCGCAAGGTGACAACCCCGCAGCCCCCGGGTTCAACCGGCGTCACGCTGACGAGACAAACTAGGCGCGTTCAGACTGCTGCGCCCTTGCCCACGCGAGCGCCGTTGATCCCCCGCGGAACCTGAGGTAAGGGCCGTTGCTCGGTCCGTTCACGTGCCCTGGCAGGAAGTTCCATTGCACGTCCATGAAAGCCACGAGGCCGGTGAGGTGGGAGAAACTTGGTACACCACGCATCAGCCCGACCTGACGATATCTCTGTCTCCATTATCGTTCCAGCCTTCAACATGGAACTTTATATCGAGGAGTGCTTGCGCTCGCTCTTCGAGCAGACCCTGGACGGACTCGAAATCATTGTTGTGAACGATGGCTCAACTGATCGGACACGTGAAGTTGTCGAATCCCTGCGTCCGCCCGAGGGCAAGTCTCTACGTCTGATCTCAAAGCCGAACGGCGGTCTGTCATCCGCCCGGAACGAGGGGATGAAGGTCGCGCAGGGCCGCTGGATTGGGTTCGTGGACGCGGATGACTGGGTGGTTCGCTCGATGTACTCCGTTCTCGTTTCGGGGGCGGAAAGCGCCGGCGCCGAGGTGGCGATCGCGCGCAATGTGCGAGTGGACCAGGGGTCGGGCGCGCAGATGCCTGGTGTCGAAATCGAGCGGTGGAACGAGTTCATCGCGTCCCACGGGCGGCTCGTCAATCCGCGCAGGAGCCCGGATCTGTTCCTGCTTGATCATTCCCCCTGCAAAAGAACTTACAGGCGGGGGTTCCTCGAGAACATGGGATTTCGTTTTGCCGAAGGGCTGGTGTTCGAGGACCTCATATCCGGTTTCCAGATCCTGTGTGAGGCGAATTCAGTCGTTCTGATCGACGAAGCCGTATATTTCTATCGGGTAGGCCGGCCGGGACAGATCATCAGTCGAACGGATGATTCGATCCTGGATATCGTGCCCGCTTTGGAAATCATTATGGATGAGCTTTGGAATCATTCGGCGAGCGATGAGTTGTGGGCGAATTTCATCTGCTTTCAGGGCAGAATGGTCTTATTTCTGACCTCCGAAATCATGGATGCGCACAAGGAGCGGCTTGTCGCGGGTTGCGCAAAGATTGCCAGGAAGTTCCCTCCTGGCGGCTTGAGGCGGTTTCGGGAGAAGTTTCGGTCCGATGCGTCGGTCTCGACCGCGGTTGAACTTCAACTCCACGGAAATCCTTCCCTTTACGCGGAGTTCGCCCGAACAAAGGCCGTCTCGAAGCGCGCGGAGAAGGTGGCGAACTCGGACGTCCTGCGACATTTTTTCGTGGCGCGCGCGCAAGTTACAAGTCGATTGGCGCGCATTGCCTCCAGGCGCAGATGGCGAAGCACGCGAGATAACCCTATTGCGGCAGACCGCTCCGCGAGCGCCGCCGTGATGACGTGATCTCGATAGAAGGGAGGTTCGAGTTGAAGCTGTTTGTCTGCGTTTTCGACGACTCTCGCCTCTTGCCCCACTTTCTCACTCATTACGTCCGGTTTGGCGTTACTGAATTCCATATCGCG
Organism: uncultured Alphaproteobacteria bacterium; assembly: GCA_963832305.1. Taxonomy (GTDB): domain Bacteria; phylum Pseudomonadota; class Alphaproteobacteria; order Rhizobiales; family Beijerinckiaceae; genus Roseiarcus. The sequence continues at coordinate 97,959 of CAWHTU010000017.1, forward strand.
GCGCCTCCGCACCTGACGGCCTACGTCGCGAACACGACCCACGCGTACAGGGCAATTCAGTACAACGATTTCAATGTCGCCGGCAGTTTCACCGGCGGCGTGGAAGCCGTCACTAAGATGCGCGAAATTGCGCAGGGGCCAGAAGAATGGGCGGTGATCGTGGATCTCGACGAGTTCGTTGAATTCCCGGAACCGGTGATCGACTTCGCCGGAAAGGTCGAGGCCGAGGGCGGAAATATCGTTCGCGGCATCATGTACGATCGATTCGCCATCGACGGTCAACTTAAGTCTTTTGATGACAGCTCAAATCTACCGGCGCTCTTCCCTGTGCGAGCCCGCTTCAGAAGCACAGTAATGCGCGGCAATGAGAACAAGGGCTTCCTTGTCAAGGGTCACCTCAAGAGCCAATACGCGCATCATCAGTTTTATGACGAGCGGCCATATTCAAGGGTTCTCGACATTTCACACTACAAATGGAACGATCGAGCAATCGACCGAACACGGCTGGCGCGCGAGATGTGCGCCGCTGCCGGCAGTCCTTGGGATTTTGACGGCGAGTTCCAGCGGGTTCTCAATCACTATGACCAGCACGGACGCTTCGCCTGGGAGACGTTTGGCGGCGAAATTGTCAGGCTGGCGCCTGAAATCACAAAGCCGGCTGCCTCCAAGGGGAACTGGATGAGACGGCTTCTCGCGCACGTACCCGGCGCGAGACACGCAAGAATCAACAACTATTGATTGATCCGGCCCGCTGCTCGGACGCCGCCTGCGTGCGCCGGGATGACGGAGCCTTGTATCGGCTCGCTCGACATGTTTATCTTCGGTTTCGCGCTAATAGGTCAGTGAAACTCTGCTCTTTCGAGATCCCTGAATGAATTCATCTTGGGTCGCCAAATGGCGGGGAGTGAAGGTCTTTGTTCTTGGCGATGTGATGCTCGACAAGTTTGTGTATGGGCGTGTCGAGCGCATTTCACCCGAAGCGCCAATTCCAGTCCTTCATCATCAATCTGAAAAGGTTATGCTCGGCGGGGCGGCCAACGTGGCGCGCAACATTATTGCGCTGGGCGGCGAGGTTCTGCTGGTCGGGGCGCTCGGGGACGACGAGGCCGGGGATCTTGTTGCCGGTCCGCTCGTCGCGGAGGATCGGATCGAGGGCCGCTTTGTCCGGGAACCTCATCATCCGACCACTACGAAGGTGCGCTATGTGTCGGGGGGGCAGCAGATCATGCGCCTCGACATTGAGCGCCGTTTCAGCCTCGACGCTCGAATGATTCAGACGATTTGCGACTGGCTTACTGATGCCGAGGGAGCCATTTCCGCCATCGTTCTCTCGGACTACGACAAAGGCGTCCTTGTGCCAGCCCTCATTCAGCGAGTCATCGCGATCGCGAAGGCGCGACGCATCCCTGTCGTGGTCGATCCGAAATCGCGGGACATTTCGCGTTACGAGGGCGCGACCGTTCTCACACCCAACACCGCCGAAGCAGCGATGATCGTCGGCGTCGAATGCGCAGACGACGACCGCGCGGAAAAAGCCGTGAAGATCTTTCGCGAGCGGGCCAAGGTCGACGCGGTCGTTCTGACCCGCGGAGCGGACGGTATGACGATCTTCGATCCGACCGAAGAGGGCGCCGTCACCCACGTCCCGACCGTTGCGTCGCAGGTGTTTGATGTTTCCGGCGCAGGCGACACGGTCGTGGCCACGATCGCATTGGCGCTGGCTTGCGGCGCCTCGGTGACGACCGCCGCCAGGATTGGCAATACCGCGGCCGGAATCTGCGTCAGCAAGCGCGGCACCGCGGTGGTGCACGCGGAGGAACTCTCGGCCGCTCTAGGAGGCGTCAAGACGGGAATCGATCCGAAGATCGTCAGTAACGGCGCCGCATCTGCGATTGTCGCTGCTTGGAAAGCCAAAGGGCTTAGAGTGGGACTGACAAACGGGTGCTTCGATCTTCTGCACCCGGGACATGTCGAACTCCTGAAGCGTTCGCGCGCCGCATGCGACCGCCTCGTGGTCGCTCTCAACACCGACGCCTCGGTTCGCCGACTGAAGGGCGAAACAAGGCCGGTGCAAAACGAGCACGCGCGATCCGTCGTAATGGCGGCGATCGACTGTGTGGACCTTGTGACTCTGTTTGACGAGGATACTCCGCTGCGACTCATCAATCTGCTCAAGCCCGACTACCTCATCAAGGGCGCTGACTATACGCTCGCAACCGTCGTCGGCGCCGATTTGGTCAGCGCCTATGGTGGGAAGGTCATTTTGGTCCCACTCGAACGGGGACACAGCACGTCTTCAATTATCGCGCGCGCCAGCGCCGGGGCGATCTGATGCTGGTGGTCAAAGCGTTGAGTCGTTGATCCAGCCTAGGAGTTTCTTATCGAATGCCCCGCCATCGCGATGACGCCCGAATCGGCCAGTCGGACGCTCAGGCTGCGGCGGGCAATTTCAGGTCCGAAATGGAACGCCAACTGCTCGAAATCCATGAAGCATTTGGCGCCTTCGTGGAGGACACGGAACGCCAAAGGCAGCAGGCAGAAGACCGCCTCCGCGAGGCGGACGATCGATTGCGCGACATGAAAAATCAACTGCGCGAGGCTGCGGGGCAATTGCGGAGATTGCAAAAGACTCCGACAATGCGGTTCCTCAGATTTTTCAAGAGACTGAATCCGCTGCGATCGGCGCCGGATCGATTGCGGTGATGGCCACGCGGCGCCGGGGCCACAAGTTCATGCGCGATCATCGATCGCCGCCAGCCGTTCCGCCTCGGCGAGATCGTCAACCGTGTTGACGTTGAAAAACGGGTCGAGCGGTTCGGCCGGCCATTCGACTCTCGCCAGCCGGAAGCGCGCGGTCCACTGGCTGACCTTGCGGAGGCCCTCGACTGCCAGCGCCCGGCGCAGCGCTTCGCGCGAGGCGACGCTCCACAGCCCGACGACTGGATGGGATCGGCGCTTAGAGGCCGCGACCGCGAGCTCGGCCTTCTCCGCGATCAAAGCTTGGCTGAGACGGGGGACGAGATCGCTCGGCAGAAAGGGGCAGTCCGCGGGAGCGCTGAGAATCCACGCCGAGTTCGGCTGGCTGGCCGCGGCCCAATCGAGCGCGGCGAGGATTCCTGCAAGCGGTCCCGGGAAGTCCTTTACGCCGTCTGCGACAACGGGCAGCCCGAACGACGCGAAGCGCCGGGGATCGCCATTGGCGTTGATCGCCAGGCATTCGCATTGCGGCTCGAGCCGGGCGACGACGCGGGCGAGGATCGTGCGGCCGCCGATTTCGCGCAAGGGCTTGTCGCCGCCGCCCATCCGTCGCGCGAGGCCGCCCGCAAGCACAACGCCTGGCGCGCCACGATCGTGAGCCGTCATGGCCGAGATCTCGACGGGCCGATTCGTTTTCGACGTAGGCCGAGTTCGGGCTTGATCATGGCTGACTCGATATCGGGGGTGGCCGGCGGGATAAGGGGCCGATCGCTTCTACCATGCCCGCAACTGCGGCTGATCCTACAGCGATTGACGCTGCCCAAACCGGCGGCGCATGCTGCGGCATGACCGTCATCAAACTCAATCTCGCGGGGCTGAAATGCCCCCTTCCCGCACTCAAGACGCGAAAGGCCCTGAAATCGCTCGCTCCGGGCGATCGACTGGAAGTGCGGTGCACCGACCCGCTTGCGGCGATCGACATTCCCCATCTGGTCAAAACGACCGGCGACCGGTTGGAGGGCGTCGAACGTGGCGACTGCGATATCGTCTTCCTGATTGAAAAATCCACTTCCTCAAGTGAGTCAATGCCGCGGCCTTCTTGATCGTTCGCCGCGGTGAGCGGGGGTCGTCGGCACGAACCAGCCACGAGCCAAGGAAACCCAAACAGATTGACCGGACTAATCAAGCCCTGTGCGGCTAAAGCGCAGGCGGCCAAAGCTTCGCGAACGAATGGCTGTCGCCGGTCACCGGATCCGCGAACGGAAATGGCAGATGCGCCATGCGCTCCTCCGCTTCAGGGGTCGGGGCCTTGCGGCAAATGTCCCAACGCTGATCAGGCGGATAGGCGCCGACGACCAGAAAGTCGTCGCTCGCGTCAAGCCGGCAATGCCCGGTTCCAACCGGCAAAACAGCAACGTCGCCCGCTTCGACGATCACCTCGCGCCCCTTTGGGCCTCCAAGCATGAGGCGCGCGCGGCCCGCGGCAAAGCCAAGAACCTCATGCGCGGTCGAATGGTAGTGGTGAAAGTCGTAGACGCCGTTGCGCCACTGAGGTGGCCATCCGTTGCGTGTGAAGGCGGCTTCGAGCAGCGCGGCGGGATCCTCGCCGACGAGCGTGATCGCGTTCTTGTAGAAGAGCACGGGAAGGCGCGGATTGTTCGGGACCCATTCGCTCCGTCGAAGAGTAAAGCTTTGCAGCGCGACCTCGCCCGTCGCCCTCGAAGCGCCGGCGCCAATGGGCGCAGCTCCGGCGTTCCCAGGTCCAAGCGCGTAAGGCCTGACGAAGCCCCGGCGGTCGAACATCAAAACACTGCCTCATTGGGCGGCTCGTGCTTCGCACGACCGCCCCGCGTCGATACATCGGCTGAAAAAGAGGCGAAACGTCGATCAAATGTAGGAGGGTTGATGACGACGGCCTCTGAGGTTCGAGAACAAGCAGCCGCGCCTCGCCGCTCAAAAACTCGCGGTCGCCGGGTCGGGACCGATCCGGCCGCCGGGCGAATCAAGCGCATCGATGCGCCGCAAGTCATCCTCGTCGAGTCGGAAGCCAAGCGCGCCAATATTCTCCTTCAGGCGCTCGAGACGCACCGATTTCGGAATGGCGATGAGACCGCTGTCGAGATGCCAGCGGATGACGACCTGCGCCGGAGTCTTCTGGTGCTTGCGGGCGATGTCGACGATTGCGGCCTCGCCCAGCGAGGCGCCCCGGCCGAGCGGGCTCCAGGACTTCGTCTTGATTCCGTGATGGTCGTGGAAAACGCGCAGAACCTTCTGCTGGAACCGCGGGTGAAGCTCGATCTGATTGACGGTGGGCGCAACCCCGGTTTCGGCGATGATCCGCTCGATATGTTCACGTGTGAAATTCGAGACCCCGATCGAGCGGACCCGCCCATCCTTTAGCAGGCGGATGAATGCTTTCCAGCTTTCCACGTAGCGGTTGACACGGGGCCGCGGCCAATGAATCAAGTATAGATCGAGCGTATCGCGGCCAAGCCTTCTCATGCTGGCGTCAAAAGCGCGCAGCGCTTCGTCGAAACCGTGATCCGAATTGCCGAGTTTCGTCGTCACGAAGACGTCGGTTCGGCCGGAGAGGGCTTTGCCGACTCCCTCCTCGTTTCGATACATCGCCGCCGTGTCGATCAGGCGATAGCCTTCGTCGACCGCCATTCTCACGATTCGCTGGGTCGCCTCGGGCGGTGCCTGAAAAACCCCGAGCCCGAACTGCGGCATTGTCGCACCGTCGTTGAGAGAGACTTCAGGTTGGGCAGGGCTGGTCATCGCGCCTTCCTTATTGCTGCTCCTCAAGCCTTGGACCCGGCCAACCCTCAAAGCGCGCCGAACGGGTGCTAGGTGCGCAAAAGCCAGATAGGCGCCATATATGGGCGCCCTGAACCCTTGTCCGAAGACCTCGTCGAGAAGCCGAAACGAGTGCCGCGCCGCTCTGAAACAGCATTAACCCTGCGCACGCAACTGGTCGTGGAGAACTGCGTTGCGCCCTCCCTGGCGGATGCGGCCGGCGACGGCCTGTTCCACCCCGCGGTCGCGGGCTGGTTCGCCGACAGCTTCGCCGCGCCAACGCCGGCCCAGGCCGAAGCATGGCCGGCGATCAAGGCCGGCCGCCATACGCTCATCGCCGCACCGACCGGGTCGGGGAAGACGCTTGCGGCCTTTCTCGCGGCGATCGACGACCTCATCCGGCTAGGTCTCGATGGAGGGCTCACCGACGCGACCCAGGTCGTCTATGTCTCCCCGCTCAAGGCGCTGTCAAATGACATCCATCGCAATCTCGAGGCGCCGCTCGCGGGCATCCGAGAAAAGCTGCGCGAGAGCGGGCTCGCAGACGTCGAGATCCGGACCTGGGTGCGCACTGGCGACACCCCGCCTGCGGAGCGCGAGCGGATGCGCCGGCGTCCCCCGCACATTCTGGTGACGACGCCGGAGTCGCTCTACGTTCTCCTCGGCTCCGAATCCGGGCGCGCCATGCTGGCGAGCGCCCGGTCGGTCATCGTCGACGAAATCCACGCCGTCGCGCCGAACAAACGCGGCGCCCACCTTTCGCTGTCGCTGGAGAGGCTGGCGGCGCTGTGCGGCGATCGCCTACAGCGCATCGGCCTCTCCGCGACCCAGAATCCGATTGAAGCCGTCGCCCATTTCCTCGCCGGCGCCGCCGTGGACGAGAGGCCCGCCGCCGAGGTCGCCATAGTCGACTCCGGACATCAGCGCCAGCGCGACCTTGCTGTGGAAATGCCCGATTCGCCTCTCGAGTCGGTGATGTCGAAGGAGGTTTGGACGCAGGTCTACGCCCGGCTGGCGGAACTGATCGTGGCTCACCGGACGACGCTCGTGTTTGTCAACACGCGCCGCATGGCGGAACGGATCGCGCGCGAGCTTACGGAGCGTCTCGGCGAGCGCGCCGTCACCGCCCATCACGGCAGCATGGCCAAGGAGCTCAGAACTCTCGGCCGAGCAGCGGTTGAAAGGCGGCGACCTGAGGGCGCTGGTCGCGACTGCCTCGCTCGAACTCGGGATCGACATCGGCGACGTCGACCTCGTTTGCCAGATCGGTTCCCCACGTTCGATCGCGACCTTCTTGCAGCGGGTCGGAAGGTCCGGCCACGCCATCGACGGGACGCCCAAGGGACGACTGTTTCCACTCTCGCGCGACGACCTCGTCGAATGCGCGGCCCTGGTCGACAGCGTTCGCCGCGGGGAGCTTGACCGGCTTCAAATCCCCGACCGGCCGCTTGACGTGCTCGCCCAGCAGATTGTCGCCGAAGTCGCGGCGCAGGATTGGCCGGAAGCCTCGCTCTACGACCGGCTGCGGCGCGCCTGGCCTTTCCGCTCGCTCGCTCGTGGCGACTTCGACGCCGTCGTCCGGATGCTGGCCGAGGGCTTCGCCACCCGCCGGGGCCGGCGTGGCGCGCTCATTCATCGCGACGCGGTCAATCTCGTCTTGCGTGGCCGACGCGGCGCGCGAACGACCGCTCTCACCTCCGGGGGCACAATTCCTGACACCGCCGACTACCAGGTCCTGCTCGAGCCGGAGAATCAGCTTCATCGGCTCTGTCAACGAGGATTTCGCCGTCGAGAGCATGGCCGGCGATATCTTTCAGCTGGGCAACGCTTCCTACCGCATTCAGCGGGTCGAGCGCGGGATCGTCCGGGTCGAGGACGCCAAAGGGCAACCCCCGACCATTCCTTTCTGGCTCGGCGAGGCGCCAGGCCGAACCGACGAGCTTTCCACATCCGTATCGCGTCTGCGCGCTGAAGTCGCGGCGCGCCTTCGCTCCGACGCCTCCGGAGCAACTGCCCGGCGTTGGCTGGCTGAGGACGTTGGCGTGGACCCGCCGGCCGCGGACCAGGTCGTCGACTATCTTGCCGCGGCCAATGCCACTTTCGGCTGTCTTCCGACCCAGGACGAGATCGTTTTCGAGCGCTTTTTCGACGAAGCGGGCGGGATGCAGCTCGTCATTCATGCGCCGTTCGGCAGCCGCATCAATCGCGCCTGGGGTTTGGCGTTGCGCAAGCGCTTCTGCCGCAAATTCAACTTCGAGCTGCAGGCGGCGGCGACGGAAGACAATATCGTCCTCTCGCTGACCACAGCGCACAGCTTCGAGCTTGGCGATGTTGCGCGTTACCTCAATTCCAGCAGCGTGCGAGCGGTGCTCATCCAGGCAATGCTCGACGCGCCGATGTTCACGACGCGCTGGCGCTGGGTCGCGGGTGTGTCGCTTGCGCTCCCTCGCTTTCGCGCCGGCAAGAAGGTTGCGCCGCAACTCCTGCGCATGCAGGCGGAAGATTTGGTCGCGGCGGTGTTCCCCGACCAGATCGCTTGCGCCGAGAATCTGGTCGGCGAGCGCGAAGTCCCCGACCATCCGCTCACCAATCAGGCGATCAGCGACTGCCTGCATGAGGCGATGGACATCGACGGCCTCGAGCGGCTTCTCGCGCGCCTTGAAGCAGGCGCCGTTCGGGTCGTTCCGTGCGATCTGACCGAACCGTCGCCGCTCGCTCTCGAGGCGCTGAACGCCAGACCCTACGCCTTCCTCGACGACGCGCCATTGGAAGAGCGGCGGACCCAGGCTGTCATGGCGCGGCGGTGGCTCGATCCGCAGAGTGCGTCAGAGCTTGGCCGGCTCGACCCTGAGGCCATCGCCAAGGTTCAATCAGAGGCTTGGCCGGATCCGATCAACGCCGAGGAGTTGCACGACGCGCTGCTCTGGCTGGGGGCGCTGACCGACGCCGAGGCTCGCCAAGCGCCGGCATGGCGCGAATGGCTCGACGCGCTCGCCCGCGACAAGCGCGTTGCTCGTTTGAATACGCCTCGGGCCGGGCTCTGGATTCCGGCCGAGCGGCTGAACCAGTTCCGCGCCTTGTGGCCCGAGGCGCGGCTCGAGCCCGAGATCGCGCCGCCCTCCGACCAGGCCACAACGGCATGGTCGCGCGATGAGGCGTTGATCGAAATCCTGCGCGGCAGGCTCGAGGGCATCGGGCCCGTAACCCCAACAACCTTGACGGCGCCGCTTGGACTCGAGCCGGGCGCGGCGGCGACCGCGCTGGCCGCGCTGGAAAGCGAAGGAGCGATTATCAGGGGCCGCTTCCTTCCCGCCGTCAACGACGAGCAATGGTGCGACCGCCGCCTGCTGGCGCGCGTCCACCACTACACCGTCCGGCGGTTGCGGTCGGAAATCGATCCCGTCGCCGCCCGGGACTTCCTCCGCTTCCTGTTCGCCTGGCAGCACGTATCGGAGGAGACGCGGCTCGAGGGGCCTGACTCGCTGCCCGCCGTTCTGAGCTCGCTCGAAGGATTCGAGGCGCCGGCCAAGGCTTGGGAGACCGAGATCCTGCCTGTTCGGCTCAAGGGGTACCAGGCTTCGTGGCTCGACGCCCAATGTCTCGCCGGGCGGACGGCCTGGGCGCGATTGACCCCGCCCGCCGCGGCGAACGGCCGCGCGCGCCATGTGACGCCGGTCGGCGCGACGCCGATCGCCCTCGTCGAGCGTCGCCGAGCGCCCCAGTGGATCGCGCTCGCGCCGCCAGGCGGCGCGTCGCCGTTGAGCGGACGGGCCGAGGCGGTGTTCGGCTGCCTCAAGGCGCGCGGCGCGATGTTCTTCGACGAACTGGCGGATTCCTCGCGTCTGCTTCGTCATGAGCTCGAGCAGGCGCTCGGCGAACTCGTCGCGCTCGGCCTCGCGTCTTCCGACAGTTTCGGCGGCTTGCGGGCTTTGCTTGTGCCGTCGGGCCAGCGCAAGCCGCCCGCCGGCGCGAGGCGGCGCGGGCGGGTGCTCGCCTTCGACATCGAGAGCGGCGGCCGCTGGTCGATGATCAACCGCGCGCCAACTAGCGGCGGCGCCGAGTTTGGCGCCGAAGCGGTCGAGTACGCGGCTCGCGTGCTCCTGAGGCGCTACGGCGTGGTCTTCTGGCGCTTGTTGGCGCAAGAGCCGGGATGGCTGCCGCCGTGGCGCGATCTGCTCAGGGTGTATCGCCGGCTCGAGGCCCGCGGGGAGATCCGCGGCGGCCGCTTCGTCGCCGGTTTCTCCGGCGAGCAGTTCGCGCTGCCGGACGCGATCGGCCTCATGCGCGAGATTCGCCGGAAGCCCTCGTCCGGCCAGTGGGTGTCGCTCTCGGGAGCGGACCCGCTCAACCTGATCGGCATCCTGACCCCGGGCCAAAGGCTGTCGGCGCTGACCGCCAATCGGGTCGTCTACCGCGACGGCCTGCCGGTCGCCGCGCTGACCGGCGGCAAGGCCCAGTTCCTGACCGAGCTCGAGACCGCCGAGCAGTGGGAGGCCGAGAAGCGGCTTGTGCGATCATCCGCGCGCGGGATGCTGGCGGACCTCGTCTGAGCGCTGGTCTTTGGCGTTGCCCGGTCGGGCCATTTGGGTTTTCTTGGACGCCAGCCCTACGGGCCGAAGACCCCCGCTCCGGGGAGTTGGATTGTCTTGGACTTCCTTGGATTCTCTCGTCCGAATCCGGACTTTTCAGTGGGTTGCGCGGCATTTACGCGGAGAACGATTTTCTCGGCGCTTTCCGCGTCGCGCGAGGGGCGCCGGCGCGGCGGCGCGCGGTCCTGGCGTAAGACAAGGGCGGGATTGTTCATGGCGGCAGCTTAACCTGCGTTCTGTTTTTCCGCAAGAGAATGTCGCGCGAGCGGTTCCCCTTCGAGTCGCTTGGTTGGACAAAGACTACCCGAGAGAATTTGAACACATCAGCACCAACTCGCGGTAGTCAGCCTCCGTACATAATCGCGCGTTAGAATACTCAACGGCGTGCTTTTAATATTGATATTGACCGATCTTAATTCTGGTCTCGCAAGCATAACCGTCCGGGCGACCCCAGATCCATTGTGAATAAGGTAGTCACTCTTGCATAGCAGTAAGAAGTCTCCAACCACCTCTTCTCCATTTTTTGCCGCGACGTCAGAGTTAGCCGTAACGTACGCGGGCATTGTCCATCCCTTTGAGTCGACAACTTCAATCGCGCCGTCTTGTTTTCGACGAATAAAATCGCTCGAATAGACAAGATCACCGTATCTTGACTTAAAAAAATCTACAACTAAGTCTTCATCCGTCGCCAGGAATACCCTGCAATTTTTGTTTTTGCCCAATATACGGTCGATTTCTTGTACGTAATTCGACAATACCAAGGAACCTACGCGGACGCCCGCTCGGTCATTGAGAGCATCTGTTCCTCGCGCATGGACCCCGATGACGAATCGCCCTTCAAGCTCTCTGCGAAACGTTTCGTCGGCCTGAGCCCGGATATATTCGCGCGGCCTCACGAATTCTCTGATGACTGGGGCTGCCCTACGTCGGCTGCGGCCGGACGGATCGAGGCGGCCATACGCGATCTTGAGGGTCTGTTTCCTCAGATCGGGATGGTCGCCAAAATTTGAGCTGGCGATCGATCCAGAGGCAAGCATGCGCCAGCGCTCGACGAACTCGAGCGGACGTTCGGTAATCTCCTGCTTGAAGGATGGAGGAATCATCGTCCGTCCCGTGACCTGGAATCAACGGCTCAAAATAGTATTCCCATGCGGTATCCCGGCCGGCGTATCCCTCCGGTCGCCAATAAACACAACCGGCTCCGAAATGGACAATAGGAACACGACGCTCAGCCAATGCCCACGGAATGTGGGAAACAACCTGCTGTACCAGCGAGAAAAGCCCGACCCATCGTTCGCAAATTATATGTAGTCGCGCAACGTCCATGCTCGGATTTGCACTCATGGACTGGCTAGGCAGTTGGGTGTCCGAGAATTTATGCGGTCGGTCCGCTCCCCCGTTCTGGACAGGCAGATCGGGATATTTGCCAGAAGAGTTCACCTATGGTCCTTTTTTCTGCGCCAGCGTGCACTGAACTATAGCAAATCTCTGACTGCTCGCCAAAAGTGTAAGACTTAGCCAAAATTTTTGTCTCACCCTCCCTGAGGAGGCGCTCGGTGGCCATAGAGTGATATGTCGGGCACGCCGTCCCTTCTGATGAGCCCGCTGTTGAGATTGCCGATCGTTTTCCGGACTGAGGCGATCTTGCTGGCGTATGTCCTGTACACGTAGTCACGGTTTTTCAGATAGTTGGCCGATCTGCGACTCGCTGGAGTAAATCATCGTCCCTTGTCCGCCCACGTTCCTCTCGAACGGGGCTGAACTGTAGACGCCGACCTGGTAGCCCGGCCAGCCAGGCCCTCAGGCAGAAATCATAGTCAAGCCAAATTCCGGCTTCGCCGACGCCGCTGAAGCGCAGGTCAAACTGACCGAGTTCCTGGAAGACGCTGCGACGGAAGAAGATTGGACCGATGCCGACCAACTCTACGAACATGAACGGTTTGTCGATGGTGTCATCGGAGAACGGGATGTCGCGGGAACGGCTTGCCCGGGAAAGGCGGCGCGCCGAAATGCGCCAGGACGGGGTATCGCGGGTCGTCAAAATCAACCGCCCATCCATGCCAGGGTCCGACCACCGCCAATCGGGGATATTTCCGGAAGAGCGTCAGTGCATCCGAAGCCCAGGACGGATCCTCCGGCGGGATGTCGTCATCCTGCATCGCGCATATGAACTCGCCGGCTGCCAAATTCGCCGCCCGATTATAGGTGCGTATCTCGTGCAGATCGTTTGTCTGGATCAGGAAATCATTGGGACGGGTCAAATACTTACGCCATTCGACCTCTGATCCGTCCACGGAGCCGTCCTCGCACACGATGATCTCGTCGGCGCAGGTGGCCCGAACCCGCCCCATGATCGAGGGAATGTTCTTTCGATGATTAAACGATTGAATCAAAATCGATAAGGACGGCGTATCGGTGTATCGGTAGGGAAGCTTCGATCGCTCGAGCTTGCGTTTCTTCACGCGAACGACCAGACGCTTTTCGCGACTCAATAAATTGAGGACATGAGGCTTTACATTCATGAACTCAGTATCCGTTCAGCCTTCTGACTGCTCGCTGCGTGTGCGTTATCGAGCTCGCAGCCCGCCTGACCCAGCTACGACATTGCCGCTGGCGTTCATAGAATCCTTCCGGGGAGGCCTGCGGCCCTTGGAAGGTCAAAGCTGGCCGCAACAGCCCCTTGTATTCTCCGATCTTGGCGCGAAGCCTCCCTCGACGGCGATGCGACCAGAAAGAAAGCGCGCGTTGCACGCGCAGCATGATGATCCTTCGTTTCACGTGCCGTCGCATGGGCCGTCTGAGACGCGACTTGATTTTCACTGCCTCGTCGCGCTCAATCTCCGCCGCCCGCAGCCGGTTCGCGACGTCGTCACGTTCACTCTCCACCGCCCGCAAACGGTTCGCGACGTCGTCACGCTCGCTCTCAACCGACCCCAGCCGGTAGCTTGCTTCCACAAGCTCAATGATCCGCGAACTCTCCCCTTTCGGCAGTATGATCGATGTGTTCTCAAGCTTGCTTCGAATCGATTGGTAGTTTCTTGCCCATTCCTTTTCAGAATGGATCGATCTGGAGCTTTCGTCATGTGTCCACCAGCGATAAACGCCCGTGATTTCGGGCGAGTCGGCGACGCCGCACAGGGCTGCCGCCTGAAGCAGAAAATCCCAATCCTCACAGGTCGAGAGGCGTTCGTCGAATCGCAATCCCAAATCGTGATAGGCTTCGCGCGGAAACGCCAGACAGATCGGCGGGCTGAAGATTAACGAGGAAGTGTTCGAGAAAGTCGATAACTGGAGGGAAACGGCCTCGCCAGCTCTCCGGTTGCCCGCAGCCCACGTTTTCCCGAGATCTCGACATTGACCGAGTCCTGCCGCACGCATGCGGTTCTCAACACGCGACCGCGATGGCTTCGGGCGAGATTGCTGAACTCGGCCACCCAATGGCCCATCGGAATGTCGTCGTCATCCAGTATCGCGATGTATTCGCCGCGAGCATGCTGGAAGCCGACATTCAGCGGACGCGTCCGATCGCCCTCTTCGACATGCAGAAGTGTAATCTTGCCGCGCAGGCTCTCGGTCATGTCGTCGATGACCGCCGCACGGCGACGAGGCTCGGCGCGGATCCAGCTTGTGCGCAACGATCAGGGCCTCGAAGTCATCGTTGCTCTGTCCGCTCAGGCAGACAAGAGTCTCGACGAGGGTATGCAGGCGGCGACCTTGCGTCCTGATCACCGCGGTGAGAAACGGCCGCTCGAGCGCCGCGTCGTCCCCTGGGCGAACGGCCGTGCCTTTGGGGCCGGGCGCGCAGAGCCAGACGAACTGCCGAACGATCGCGGCTGGATTGGCGCGCCTCGCGCTGTCAACCAGCAGGCCGGCCAACGACAATCCCGGTCTGAGGAGCGGGTGCTGAAACTGGTCGCTTTCCGCCACCACGTCGTCGCGGTCGACTGACATGGAGGCCGGCGTCGCCCAGCAAGCGCGTCAGGCGCTCATGGTCGATTGGCCGCGTCATGCTCTCCTTCGGCCCAGGCTCTGCGTTGCGATCCATCCGCCCGAAGACAAGCTCTGCGCCGGCATCGAGATTGGCATGGTTTGATGCGCTGATCGCCACGAAGGCGCGCTTCGCGTGCGCAAGATCGGCAAGGGCCTCGAGGATCGCCTCGATATTGGCTAGGCGCTCGATCTGGTCGAGCAGCGTGATCGAGGCGACGTTTCGGCCGCCGACGATCTCATCCAGTCGTTCGGCAAATGGCTCGTTCGGGCCGATATGATGGAACTCGTACCCGTCCTCAGCGACGGGCGACTGATCGGTCCGCGTGCAAGCCGACGCCGACATAGACGCCTCCGATCGCCTCGCCGCATTGCGTCGGCATGCGCCTGAGATGGAGCTCCGATATCGAGGCTGCAGGTCGTCGGGGCTGCACGCCGCCTGCCGTCTTTTGAGCAGCCCGAGAACCCGGCGCAGGACTTCGGTCTTCGGGTCCTGAATGCTCTCCGCCCGTTGAGGAACGGTGGCTCATAGCGGGTATCTGTGGCGGGCATATTCCGTGCCGACGAAAAGACCGACGCTGTGAGCGTCGTCCAGCTGGATCGGAAGGCCGCCCTCCTCTCTTCTTTTTCGTGAACACGCGGGCGGCTCGCACCATGTCTTCGTCGCCGCTTGACGAAAAATAGCCGATCAACTCGCTCGGTGATATCCGAACGAGACCACTTGTAGCTCAGAAAGAGCGCCGCCTCGGCCGAATAATAGCGCTCAGCAGCCGATGGCAGCCATCTGCCTTCTTGGGTCAGCCTCTTGTCATGAAAGGCCACCGCGGCAGGTTGGAAGATGACCTTCAGGCCGTTCAGCCGCACCCGCCAGGAGAAGTCCACGTCATCGCAGTAAAGAAAAAAGCTCTCGGCGTCGAAACCGTTGAGCTCCCTGAAGAGAGCAGCCGGGATCATCGTGCAGGCCGTTGTCGCCCACCCCGTCTCCCCCGTCTGAGGGTCGTAGTCCTTCGGGTGCTCGATCGGCAGCTGCTTGGCCTCCACCATGCCCACCCCGGGCGTTTCGAGCTCGGTCAGCATGATTTCAATCAGGCGGGGCGCTACGATGACGTCCGGATTCTGGATCAGGAAAATATCGGCGCCGTTCGACTTCGACAATTCGTTGTGACCTCTCGCCGAGCCGAGGTTTCCGCCGAAGAATGTGTATTCGATGTTGACCGAAGGATAGCGTCGGCGGAGGGATTCGAGCGCCTGCGCGCTGAGACAAGGACGAAGCGAGCTGTCCCCATAATGGATCGTGACGGCGGGGCAGATCTTCGCGGCGAGTTCGGCGGAACGGGCGAGCGCGGCGACCGCGCGTTCGATCGCCCGGGGTTCGCTATTGTACAGGACCGACTGAACGCCAATTGTGCATCGCTTTCCGCCAAAGACCCTGAAGCTCTCCGGAATTCCATTCGTCGTTCTCGGCATAGCGCCCCTATAGCAGCTGAGTCTCGATCCAGTCCGCCAGCTTGTGAATGCCGGTGGCCAGATCGTGCCGCGCGGACCAGTTGAGCACTTCGGCGGTCGCCGTCACGTCGCAGACCGCATGGCGAACATCGCCGAAGCGGTATTTGCCGCAGACAAAAGGCGGCGGCGCGCCGTAGTAGCGCGCTATGATCCCGGCAAGCTCAGACATTGGCGTCGCCGCTCCGGCGCCGATGTCCAGCGTTCGCCCCGTCGCGCCGGGATGATCCAGCGCCGCGAGGATGGCGTCGGCGACGTCGTCGATCAGGATGAAATCGCGCAGCATCTCGCCATCCTCATAGAGGGGGATGGCCTCGCCGCGGCGGGCAATCTGGCAGAACAGCGTAACGATGCCCGTATAGGAGTTGGCGAGAGCCTGGCCGGGGCCGTAGACGTTCTGGAGCCGCAGCGTTTTGACCTTTGCTCCGAAGGCGGACGCCCAGGCCGAAAGGATGTGCTCCTGAGCCAGCTTGGTGGCGCCGTAGACGCTGACGGGATGCGGTTCGGTTGTCGCGGCTGCTGTCGGGGTTACCTCAAGTCCAGGAAAATCCCAGATCCCGGCGGCGAGCTGCTCTCGGCTTCTCTGACCGGGATAGGTCGGCGGACCTCCCCCGACCGGCCGCCAGGGGCCCTCGCCGTAGACGGCCCGGCTGCCCGTGAGCAGAAACTGATCGGGAATGCGCCCCGAGCGCGCCAGGGCGTCGAGCATCGTGGTCGTCCCCATCACATTCGCATAGCCGTGACGGGCGCTCTCGGTCAGCGACTGGCCGGTGCCGGTTTCGGCCGCCAGATGAACGATGATGTCAGGGCTTAGGTCTTCCAAAAGGCCGCGCCAGATCGCTGGATCGGCGATATCGCCTATGACCAGCCTGACATTTGGGTCAAGGGCGTCCGGACGTCGTCGCTCGGCATGGATCTGCGGATGCAACACATCGACGGCGATCACCTGGCCGTATCTCTCCGCCAAGCCGGAGGAAATGGCGCAGCCGACAAATCCCGCGCCGCCCGTCACCACACAGGTTGCCGGTCCTGGCGTTCTTCATCAAATGCCGTCAGTGCGCGGTATGGGCGCCCGCCGCCGGCCCGGCAAGATTTCTGCGGTTGCGGCGGGGATAAGGTGTGGCATGGGATTTCGGAGATGCACCCGACGAGCCTTGCGTCTTTTCGGTTCGCGCCGCGGACTATTGCCTTCGGGGGTTCCGGTCCCGCCCGGCGCCCCGCAAGTCGACTATCCACGAGCGTACTGCGCCGGAGACGCCGGTCAGCGTCCTTTTCTTCGCTACGTTCTCCGCAGCCAAAATCCGTCGACTCAATAGCGCAAGTTCGCGCTCAGCCTCGGCGACCGCCGCCGGGTCTTCGGTCCCAGCCTCCTTGATCCTGTCACGAAGTTTGACGATTCCGTCAAGCAAGGCCGATTGATTCCTTTCGGCGGGCGTCAGTTGCTTTAAGAATTCCTCCAACTGAGCAGTTGCAACCTCGCCAGAATATTCAGTACTGCGTGGATGTTTGACTAGTATACTTCGATCAACGACCGAAATCATGCCCACACTATAGGTATAGTAATTAAACATGAAGTCGGCGCCCCATCCGTAAATATTCCTCTTGAAGTCTGCTTTTCGCATTCTGTCGACGATTTCACGTGTCAGCGCGAAAACGACAGCGTCAGTTTGTGCGACGATGCTAAGCTCCGAGTTTGGCATCTTGTCGATCTCGGTTCTATCCAAACTCCAATCAGCGAAGTCGACACGGGGCGCCCAGACGCCGATATCGGGATTCTGCTCGACAGCCCGTCGGCAATGTTCCGGAAGCTCCGACCAATTCTTCGAGTTGCAATCCGCATGTATAAGCAACAAAATGTCAGCGTCACAGGAATCGACGCACGCCTGGAATTTATCACCAAAAAATAAATCGTTCGGTCTTCTTATGCCCGGGCAAGAAAACTTCACCGGCGCAGTCCTGTCCGGATCTGAATAAATCACCGTGACCGAGTCAGACGCCCGGCAAACTTCACTGACTATTTTCTCGGCGTTGTCGTGCTTTCCCGACCAGGATATTACAAAGGTATGAATCGACTTCTTGAAAACTCGATGTTGTGCGCTGCTGTGCTTCAACATTGAGCTCTGATCACGAAACCGATGAACCGGCTTCATGAAGAATCCGGCCGGGCTCTGACCGCGAGTGGCTTCGCTCGGTGAGCGCATGCTCCAGGGAATTGCTTACGCTCGAGACGTCATGTGTTTCGACGTACCAATCGATTGTCGCGCGCAGCCCGTCGGCGAAGGTCACTTCCGGCGTCCAGCCGAGCAGCTCCCGACAAAGCTTATTGTCTGCGACACGATTGTAGGGCCCGGTCGGTTTCGAGGGATCGAACGCGAACTCGGCCTCCTTGTTCATGTACGCCAGCACC
Source organism: uncultured Alphaproteobacteria bacterium (assembly GCA_963832305.1). Lineage (GTDB taxonomy): Bacteria > Pseudomonadota > Alphaproteobacteria > Rhizobiales > Beijerinckiaceae > Roseiarcus. The sequence continues at coordinate 115,938 of CAWHTU010000017.1, forward strand.
TTGCGCGCGCAATCAATGACCCTTGTCCGCTCCATTGTGCCGACGTTTATCGCCGTCCCGTCGTCGATACGCTCCGCAGCACGGATCGTGCCCTCGACAATGTCGCTGACATGCGTCCAATTCCGGATCTGTTCACCTGTGCCCCAGATTTGAAAAGGGTTCTGTCCGATGAAGGCCCGGGCGATCATTGCCATCACCGCGTGGCTTTCCGGGCACCGGGGGCCATAGGCGGTGAAGTACCGTAGAGACGCCGCCTTCATACGGCCCTCCGCGCAATACGCTTGCAGGGTCTTCTCGCCCATCAGTTTCGCCCAGCCGTAGAGCTTGTCGCAATTGTATGGCGGCCCGACAAGGTCCTCGGTGAGATAGAGGATTTTCGCAGGATCAGTCTGCATGTCCTCGGGATAGACGCAGCCGGATGACGCGAAGATCACCTTCTCGACTCCGGCGCGGTCAGCCGCGCGAAACACCGTCCCATCGAGAATGAGATTGGTTGAGCAATTGACCTGGTGGAGGTCGATGTACCCCCTTCCTCCGTGGTCAGCAGCATTGTGGAAGACGACGTCGATATCCCGAACCGCTTCGGAGGCGACCGCCGGATCCAGGAGATCGGCCTGCCTGAATTCTATCGTCCCATTCCCCAATGGAATGTGGAGGTTTTCAAGCAATCCGCTGGAGAGATTGTCGACGACTCGCACATGCGCGCCACGATCGACAAGAGCATCGACGAGATGCGCCCCTATGAAGGACGCGCCCCCGGTCACAAGGACGTTCTTTTTGCTCCAGTTCATACAATTCCGTCCATCGCTAAGCCGGATTCTTCGATGCGAAGGCGTCCCGCCGTCATGAATTCGATCTTGTGCCGCAAGCAGCCGCCGCGCCACCGGTGGATCGGCCCACCGGGCGAGTCAATATACCGTATCGACTTTGGCGTCGCCTAGGGGAAGCGGAATTCTCAGGATTGTGGCAATTCCGTTACATCGGCTAGACAGGAGGAACGGCGCGCAGCCTGCGAACGCCGGCCTCCTGGGCGGCGCCCGCCGCGCCTTCGTGCTCGATTGACCCGCCGCGTCCGGTTTGCTAGCCAAGGCTTCGACAACGAAAATGTCAAATGGTTCGGCACGGATCGTCCGAGGGCCGCAATGATGAGGGGGGCGCAGGTGGGGATCGCACATCGCGGCGGCGCGCTGGCGCTGGTCGGCCTTCTTGCCGCTTTCGTCGCCGGGTGCGGGGAAACCCCTCCGCCGACGCCCGCAATCGTCGCTCCCGCCATCAGCGCCGATCAGCTGGTCGGCAAGTGGGGGCTCGCGTCCTATCACAAGGACGAGGATCGGGCGCGAACCATGAAAGAGGCGGCGGCCCAGTGCAATAAGCCCTATGTCATCAACAAGGGGCCGAACGGCGGTCTGATGATGTATCTGGCCGACCAAAAGGAACTGTCAGAAGTGGTGCTGAAGGGAGGACCGAGCGGCCAGACCTACCTTGGACCGCCCGGCGACGCGGGCACGGCGGATGATCGCATCGTCACGAATGTCGATCCCAATTCGTTCACGACGATTTGGGTCGATCCCGACAGCGCGTCGCGCTATGGAACGATGGTCTATGAGCGGTGCGGTGTGAAGCGCTGATCATCGATCCAAGCGGAAATTTGACGTCATTCTTGCAATTCGACGGAGCACGCATGAAGGTTCGAACGGGTTTATTGTTGCGGATGGCGTTTGGCGCAATGCTCGCGATTGTCGCGGGCGCGGGAGCCGGAGCGGCAACGCCGGGCCAGGACGAGTCGGGTGTGGTCGACCAGCCCGGCTACCAGCCGACGCCGGAGGAAGAGCAACTCAGTGGAGCTTTCGAGAAGCAGGAGGTGTTCTTCCGCACCTCCGAGGCGCCGGGAACAATCGTCATCGATACGAAGTCGCGGTTCCTGTATCTGGTGCAACCCGACAGTCGGGCGTTGCGCTACGGCATTGGCGTCGGCCGCGACGGCTTCCAGTGGGCCGGGTTGCAGAAGATTTCGCGCAAGCAGGAATGGCCGGATTGGCGTCCGCCGCCGGAAATGATCGAGCGCCAGCCCTATCTGCCGCGGTTCATGGCCGGGGGGCCGGGCAATCCGCTCGGCGCGCGTGCGATGTATCTCGGGGCGACCGTCTATCGCATCCACGGGACCAACCAGCCGCAGACGATCGGAACGGCCGTTTCGTCGGGCTGCTTCCGTCTGGTCAATGAGGACGTGATCGACCTTTATGGCCGGGTGGCGGTCGGAACCAAGGTGATCATCAAGCAGGCCGTCGCGCTGTAAGGAAGCGCGCTGGCGTCGCCCCGAACGGAAACGAGAATCATCCATGCGCAAGATGACGACCCTCCTCGCGCTTGCCGCGGCAGCGGTGGGCTTCAGCGGGTCCGCTGAAGCCCAGTCCACCCTCAAGGCCGTGCAGGACCGGGGCTCGCTCCTTTGCGGCGTCAACCAGGGGCTCGAGGGCTTCGCAATCAAGGACGACAAGGGTCAATGGTCGGGGTTCGACGTCGATTTTTGCCGCGCGCTGGCGGCGGTGATCTTCAACGATCCCTCGAAGGTGCAATATGTGCCGGTCTCGACCGCGGAGCGGTTCGACGTCCTGAAGAACAAACAGATCGACGTGCTGTCGCGCAATTCGACCTGGACGATGGGCCGCGAAGGCGACTACGGCATCGTCTTCACGGGGACGACCTATTACGACGGACAGGCGTTTCTCGTTCCCAAGAGCCGCAACCTTCAATCGGCGCTTGAGCTCGACGGCAGCAAGGTCTGCGTGCAGCCGGGCACGACGACTGAGCCCAACTTCACCGACTTCTTCGAAACCAACCATATGAAATATGAGACGGTGCACGAGGCTGGCATTCCGGAGATGATCGCGGCCTATCAGGCCGGACAGTGCAACGTGATGACGACCGACGAGTTGGGACTGTTCGCCATTCGCCTGCAGCTGGCGAAGCCGGGCGACAGCATGATTCTGCCGGACGTCATCTCGAAGGAACCGCTTGGTCCCGTTGTTAGGCAGGACGACTTCCAATGGTTCAATATCGTCAAGTGGGTCAATTTCGCGATGATCAACGCCGAGGAGCTCGGCGTCAGTTCGACGACCCTCGACGAGGCGCTGAAGTCGCAGAAGCCCTCGGTCAAGCGGCTGGTCGGGACGGAGGGGGATTTCGGCAAGCCGCTCGGCCTTACTCAGGACTGGGCGGCCCGCGCCATCCGCGCGGTCGGCAATTACGCCGAAGTGTTCAACCGCAACGTCGGCGCCGACTCGAAGCTCGGGATTCCCCGCGGGCTGAACGAGCTCTGGGATAACGGGGGCATCCTGTACGCCCCGCCGATCCGATAGGGCGCCGCCCTCGCCGCGCTCACGGTTGAGGCTGGCCTAATCCGGCACCCACGTCCTCCCTTCATAGTGCCCGCCCTTGGTGGTCTGGGCGGGCGTATCCGTGGGTTTCGGTTTGTCCGGCGGCGGCCGGCTTACCGGCTTCGGGACATAGTTCTGCGCCGGCGGCGGAACGACGAGCACGGGCGGATAGATGAACTGGGCGCTCACTGGAAGCGGCGCGCCGGCGCTGAAGAACACGAGCCCCGCGGCAAACCGAACGACGTAGGTCTTCATGGAGGCGTTCCTTGTCCGCTTGCCACCGGGCGGGATCGAGAGACGCAGGGGACGGAGGAAAACGACCCCAGCCGAAACCGTCGCACGCCATTCGCCTCTTCGCGTCGTCCGATAGGCGCCAACGTTCGTCCCCGACCCCGGAACGATCGTTCGCCTCCTCGACCCGGCGCTCGTAGCATATCCAGCACGCAAACGGAATTCGCTGCGACGGAGTGGCGCCAGCGGCGCTTCGCGGAGATGACGAACCTCCGCCGGCGGCGCAGGTAGAGCCGGATTTGCCGCTACTTGTTGCCAGCTTCGGCCTTGGCCATCGCCTCCTTGCAACCGTCACTGAGATCCGCCGCATGCGACTTCATGCACTCGGCGACAGTTCCCTTGCCAGGTTTGATATCGGCGCAAAGCTTCTTGGCGTCGGCCTTGCAGGCCTTGCCGACGGCCGCCGCACGGATGATCGCCACCTGACAGTCCCCGGACAGGTCGGAGAAATGCGTCTTCATGCAGTCTTTGAGCGCGCGGCCGCCGGACTTCATCTCGTCGCCGCACTGCGTCTTGATGTCCGACGCGCAGATCTTGCTGAGCGAAGCGGCCAAAGCCGGATGCGTCATCATGAGCGCCGCGCCGAGCGCAAAAATCGAGGTCAGCGACTTCATCCCGGATCTCCTCCCGTTGCAAAGCGCCTCGGCGCTCACTTTATCTCCACGCCCATTTCGGCCGGCCGGGCCTCAAATAGCCGAAAGCCGACAAAAGCCGACGAAAACGAAATTGCTTTCTTTTGCTTTTCGGGATCCAGGCTTTTCAACGCGTTGCCGCCGATTCAAATGCTTTCTAACTCCCCCTCCGGCCTCGCCGCGCCTGCCCAAGCGGCGCCGATCCGGCAACTTGGGAGCATAGCATCGGATTCTGATTTTCGCAATAAATTGCGAGAGAAAAACTGGGGGCCTAGTGGTGAAACTCAAACGCTTGATACCCGACTGAATGGCGGGAGTGCGCAAATACCGACCGTTCGCAGACGGCGCGGCGAACTGGTGAAGTCGACCAAAGGCGACCTTTAGGCTCGAAGCGATGAACCGTTGGAAAGCGCCCAGGAGCGGACCTTCGTAGGCATCGATGAAACCAAACAGATTTGAGTTGAGTTCGGAGACGTAGGAATGAGGAAGGGCGGCGCCTGTTGAGCTGACATTCACAATGGCTGAGAAAAGAGCTTGGTTTGGCGAAGCCGTAGTGGTTGACGCATTTGGGCTGGCGCGCTGGCGCCGCGCCCTGCTTCAAGCGCGCCTTTTCAGTGATAGCCCAGGTCGCCGCGGACCTTGCCGCGAAACACCCAATAGGACCAGCCGGTGTACATGAGGATGATGGGCAGCAGGAACACGGTGCCAACAAGGAGGAAGGCCTGAGTCGACTGCGAGGAGGCGGCGTCCCATAAAGTGAACTTGTAGGGCACGATCAGCGGGAAGAGGCTGATTGCGATGCCGAGGTAGGACATGACAAACAATAAGACCGCGCCGATGAACGGCGCCGCCTCAGAGCGGTTGTTGAGCGACCGCCACTCCCAATAGGCGATCAGCACAGTGACGATCGGCACCGGCGCGAAAATCACGATATGAGGCCATGAGAACCACCGCTCGGCGATCTGCGGCTTCGCCCATGGCGTCCACAGGCTCACCGCCGCGATTCCGATTAGAACGCCGATCAGCGACCAGCGCCCCAGCGCCCGCGCCCAATCCTGGAGCCGGCCTTCCGTCTTCAAGATCAGCCAGCCCGCGCCGAGCAGGCTGTAGCCGAAGACCAGGGCGACGCCAGTCAGCAGCGAAAACGGCGTGAAGCAGTCTAACGAGCCGCCGGCAAAATGGCGGCCTTCCGTCTGGAAGCCCTGAATGAAGGCGCCGAGCACAACGCCCTGCGCGAAGGCGCCAATGATGGAACCGTAGTTAAAGGCGTGATCCCAGAAGGTCCGATGTTCGGCGTCGCGGTAGCGGAACTCGAACGCGACGCCGCGGAAAATGAGCGCCAGCAGCATGATGGCGATCGGAAAATAGACAGCTGGTATGATGATCGCGAATGCGAGCGGGAAAGCCCCCATGAGCGCAAGTCCGCCAAGCACCAGCCAGGTCTCGTTGCCGTCCCAAATCGGCGCGATCGAGTTCATGACCAGATTGCGCGAATCGCGGTCGGCTGCGAATCCATAGAGAATCCCTACGCCCAAATCGAAGCCGTCCAGGAGCACATAGAGAAAGACGCCCACGCCAAGGACGAGCGTCCATGCGGGCACGAGATCAATAACGGGCTGAGTCATCGTCGCTGTCCCGTTTCGGTCGATGGGAGCGCCTGGACCGGCTGCGCAGGCCGGCCGCTTTCGATCGGCTCGGGCTCGGTCGCCTCCTCGGCAGGACCGAGTCGGACGATTCTGATCATCAGCGCGAGACCCGCGGGGAACATGACGAGGTAAACCACGCAATAGCCGGCCAATGAAACCGCAACGTCGAAGCCCGTCAGGGACGGAGACACGGAATCGGCGGTACGCAGGAGCCCATAGACTGTCCACGGCTGACGGCCCACTTCGGTGGTCGCCCAGCCGGCCAGCACGGCCACGAAGCCGAGTGGCGAGGCCAGCGTGCAGCACCACAGGAACCAGCCGGCGTCGAACAGCTCGCCCCGCCAACGCTGCCATAAACTCGCCAAGACCAGCGCGAGCATGATGACAGCTATCCCCACCATGATCCGGAACCCGAAGAAGGGAACAGCCACCGGCGATGGGCGCTCGTTGGCGGGCCAATCCTTAAGGCCGTGCACCACCCCGTTGGGATCATGGGTCAGAATAAGGCTGCCCAGGTCAGGGATCGCGATGACGTAACGGTCCGTCTCGGCCTTCTCGTCGGGAATAGCAAACAGATTGAGCGGATCGCGGCCATGCGTATCCCAGATGGCCTCGATCGCCGCCAGTTTCGCCGGCTGATGCTCGAGCGTGTTGAGGCCATGCGCGTCGCCAAGCAAGAACTGCAGCGGAACCAGTACGGTCAGGAGCCACAGCGTCATCGACAGCATCGTGCGCGCTTCCTCGACGAAACGTACTTGCCGCAGATAGGAGGCCGCCACGCCGACGACTACGAAGCCGGTGGTTATGTAGACCGCGTCGACGACGTGAGCGAGCCGATAAGGAAAAGACGGGTTGAAGATGATCTGCAGCCAATCCTTCGGCACGAACCGGCCGTCGACGATCTCGTAGCCGGCGGGCGTCTGCATCCAACTGTTGGTTGAGAGGATCCAGAAGGTCGAAAAGAGCGTGCCGAGGGCGACCATCAGCGCTGCGACGAAGTGAGCCCACGGCGGCACAAGCTTACGTCCGAACAGCAGCACGCCAAGGAACGCCGCTTCCAGGAAGAATGCGACCAGGCCCTCGTACGCGAGCAGCGGCCCAACGATATCGGCGGCGGCGTCGGAGTAACGGCTCCAGTTCGTGCCTATCTGGAATGGCATGACGATCCCCGAGACGACGCCCATGCCGAAGGACACCGCGAAAATCTTGATCCAAAAGCTGGAAATCCGGAGGTAAATTTCCCTCCCAGTGAAGAGATTGAGGCCTTCCAAGACAGCGATGAAGGAGGCAAGGCCGACCGTGAAGGCCGGCAGCAGGAAATGCCAGCCGATGACCCAAGCGAATTGGATCCGGGACAAGACAAGAGGGTCCAAGCTCATTGTGCCCCGCCTTTGCCTCCGAACGCCGAGGCGCTTGACGCTCCGCCCACGCGAGCGGCCCGATACTATCATCGGGAATTCGCCAGATCACAGTCTTATCGCGACCGAGGCTGCGCACATGGTAAGACTTTGGCAAGACTGAAATTTCGTTGAGGCCCGCCGTGGCTTGCAGATGCATTTCGGGGGCGAGCACGCCACCGCCGCGATGTAGGTTCATGACCGCGGTATGCCGCATGAGTTCCTGGTACAATTGCGACCGCTCGAGATCGGAATCGGAATGACCCGGTCGCACAGCTCGACCCGTGGTCGGCGGCGTTAGCGCGGCGAAGGCGAGGCCGGGATTGGTCTCGACCGTCGCCTCGGTCAAAGACATGGCTCACGATTCCGGCGCTGCGCGCGGCTTCGACATCACCTTCCCTCGATCGCAGCAAGCGGCTCGCGGCGCTTCGCTGCGCCTATTTCGCGCTGGCAATGGAATGGTGGCTTTGGCGCGCACTCCGGTCCTTCCCGAGTTGATCTCTATAGGCGCGCTTTCCGCCCAGTTAAGGCGTTCAAGGGCACGGTCTGGTAGGTCCGCTTTACGTCGACTCCGGTCCGTCGATGTGGAAACCATGCGTCAGATCTTGACCACCCAGACCGCCGCCGGTCCGCTTTTACGAAGCTGGCGCGGGAGCGTCGGGCCTGTCGATCAGGGTCAGCGCCCAGCCGCCATGGACGACCCCGAGCGGGTTCAAGAGATGCTCCCCAGCGTCGCCTTCGAAGACCGCGAAGCCCTCGCCGGGCGGTAAACGCGAGGAAGCGGTCTTCGGCTCGGAGCGAGGTCGCGCCAGGAACGGCCCTTCCCTGAAAGCACTTTGACCCGTGCAGGGATCTAGTCGCGGCTGGCCGTGACGGTCATGGAGCGCCGGCGTCATGCGCTATCAGGCCAGGACCGACCGAGGTCGGGATGTGCGGAACCCGCAGCCCGAAGATCTCCTTGGGTTCGCCGACGCCCCGAAGCTTGAACTGTCCGAGGGATTCCAGGCGTCCGTCGCAGCGTCCCGCGGCCTCTGCGAACCGAGAGGAAAAGAGGAGATGGCGGTCGAGCACATCGCAAAGCTTCTCCATTCGAACGACTTCGTTGACCGCGGGTCCGATGACGGTGAAGTCGAGCCGATCCGCAGCGCCGACATTGCCGTACAGCACTTCACCGACGTGGAGTGCGATGTCGACCTCGGCGAAGGGCAGCCCTTCCGCTTGGCGCCGCAGGTTCCGCGACTCGACCTTTTCCAAGCTCTCCACCGCGGCCTCGAGGCCACGATTGCAGGCGACCCTCTCCTCGACCTCCTCGAACGATATTGTGGCCAGCATCGCGTCGCCGATGAATTTGAGGACATGGCCGCCACGGGTCCGCAACGAGGCCGTCAGCATCTCAAAGGCCTCGTTCAGCATCTCGACGATCTGCGCGCCCGAGTTCACGTCGCTGATCCGCGTGAAGCCTCTCAGATCCGCGTACCACAGCACCGAGCGGAGACTGTTGACAGTTCCGCGCTCGACCGCGCCGGAGTGAACGCGCGCGCCCGCGTCGTACCCAAGATAGGTTCGCAGAAGTCCGGAGGCGATGTCATGACCGGCGTGAGCCTTCATCGCGAGCGACAATTCCGGCAAGGTCGAATGCAAAAGCTCGATTTCCGCGTCATGGAACCCGCCGGGACGATCAGTCGTGAAGGAATAGAGAACACCAGTCCCGTGCGAGGGGTCGGCGTTCTCCCCGAACCTGAATCCGAGGCAGAGATAGTCCGTGGCTCCCGCGTTGTAGAAATCGACAAGAGCGGGAAAGTCTCGCTGGTCCGGCCCCAGTTCGAGGCGGCGCCGCAGCCACACCTTCTTCTCACCGCCCTGCGAACGCTGGATCAGCGCGTAGAAAGGACTCGCCAGCCATTCCTGTGAGACGGGCCCGCCGCGCGCGAATTGCTGCTCGCGCACCGATTGCCATTCGCGCTTCCAGGTATAGCCGTAGCCCGTCCACTGCGGATGCAAGGTCTGGGTTGACACATAGGCGCGCATCAACTCGAAGCCGTGCGCCTCCAGTCGGCGGCAATAGCCTTCGAAGAGATCACGCGCTGTCGCTCCTCGCAGGCCTTGCTCAGTCACCCATAGTTTGATTTCGTCGACCGCTTCAGGGAGGTTCGCCGCGGAAAGCGCGCGCCCGGGAGAAGACAGCGGTAGTGCGGTGCGAGTTTCGCCGTCGACAAGGCGAAGCGATGTTTCGTTCATCCGGTCAACCTTCTGCGTTGCCGTCCCAAGATCGGCCCCAACATTCGCCGCGCCCGAATGCGGAGCCGCATATCCAATCGGGTTTCCTACATAGGCACGCAAGGAAGTCCGGGCAATGATGGTCCGACGGGTCGCGAACGAGACGACTGCGGAGTTCCGCCAGCATATCGGCTGCGGCGACTGACGCGGTCGTGACGCAGGCTCGAACAATCGGGCTCCCCTCCCTGGTCGCGGACGAGTCACGACGCGATGCCGGTCTTACCCGATTAGGATGACTGCAAAGGGCGGAAGGCGGACTTAAGAAGGGCTGACCAACAAGGTCCGGAATCCGCCCAATTGCGACATCCACGCCCGCGAGCCAACCGTGTCCGCTTCACGTCGACTCCGGTCCGTCGATGTGGGAACCATGCGTCAGATCTTGACCACCCAGACCGCCGCCGGCCCGCTTTTACGGAGCTGGCGCGGGAGCGTCGGGCCCCGGCAGGACCATCAGCGTCGATGTCCCGTGCGCCAGGATCCGGCCGCGGGGGTCGACGATCCGCGCCTCGCAGGAAATGATCCGTCGGCCCCGCCCAACGACGCGCCCTTCGGCCCGCACCCGGCCCGTGTCCTTGGTGATCGGGCGGGAAAAATTGGCCTTGGTCTCGATCGACGTATAGCTGACGCCCGCCGGCAAGATCGTCTGCCCGGCGCAGCCGGTCGCGCTGTCGATCAGGGTCAGCGCCCAGCCGCCATGGACGACCCCGAGCGGGTTCAGAAGATGCTCGCCCGCCTCGCCTTCGAAGACCGCGAAGCCGTCGCCGATCTCGGTCAGCAGGAACGAGAGGGTCCTGGCCATCGGCGGCGCGGGCAGCCGGCCATCCATGATCGCCTCGAGGAACTCGCGGCCCGACATCAGCCTCGCCTCGGCCAGATCGACAACGCCGTAGACGAGAGCCGCCGTCGTCAGCATCGCTTTTCTCCTATCCATGCAGATACAAATGATGCATATGCATATATCGATGCCGACGCCAGCGCAACCGATATCCAAGACCCTCGTCGCCGACGCGCGGGCGGCGGTCGGCGCCTGCGCCGGCTGGAACGCGAGGCTCGCCGCGCGCCGAATCACCGGCTTCCTCAACCGGCGGATGCAGGGGTCGGGCCTGAGCCTCGCCCAGTTCGGGCTCATGGCCCAGATCGCCTCGGCGCGCGACGATACGCTCGGCGCGCTCGCCCAGCGGACCGGGCTCGACCAGTCGACGCTGTCGCGCAATCTGCAGGTGCTCGAGTCTTCAGGGCTGATCGAGATCGCCGCCGGCGACAAGGACGCCCGCCGCCGCGCTGTGTGGCTGACCGAAAAGGGGGCGCTCGCCCTCGAGGCGAGCCTCGCTCGACTGGCGGCGCGCCCACGGCGAGCTCGCCGCGCGGTTCGACCCGGAGACCGCCCGGCGCCTGGCGGTCGCGGCCGAGGGGCTGGAGGAGGGGTAGAGGCGCCGCGCGTTCAAGCCGGCCCTCCTGTCATTCCCGCGAAAGCGGGAATCTAGTGTCGCGTCAGAGCCTTGACTCTGGATGCCCGCATTCGCGGGCATGACAGAATTGCGTCAACTGACGGACCGTGCCTCTAGCGCCAAAAGTTCGGTCAGGGCCGTTACGAGAGGAGACCTGACTGCTCGGCCCACTCCACGGTCTGGAGCTCCCTGTGATAGACCATTGGCCGCGTGGTCTTGTCGAGGGAATAGAACATGATAAGCAAAGTGCGCGGGCCCCTGATAACATCGGCGGTCATCGCTCTCAGGATCGTCGCATTCGGTTCAGGCGCCTCCGCAGAAGATGTTGGCAAAACAACAAGTTCGCAGCTTGCTCCGTCTCGGCTCGCTTACGCCCGGTTGTATTGCACTCCTGACCACGAGAGCCATTTCGCAGCGCTGACGGCGGACCTCGCCGAGCAGAATTTCGCCCCTCCCGCCGCGCCGATCTACATTGGCGGCAGTCGGCCAGCCTCAAGCGTGTTCTTCGCAGGATTCGAGGCGCACTGGGGCGCTGCCGACCTGGTGAACCACCTCTACCATCCGACCCCCGCAGTTCAGCTGCTTACCGTGGCTGCGGGCGTGTTCTCGATCACAACGTCAGACGGCGAGTCGAGACAGCTGCACGCCGGCGACGTCGTCCATCTGGAAGACGTCGCGCCTTGCAAAGGGCACATTACGGTTGTGGGCGACACGACGGGGTTCCTGGTGTTCGCTCGCTGACGGCCGCGCGTGGAGTTGCATCGTTTCCGGCAAAATGTGTGTGGGCCGCACGCAAAGCGGCTTTTCGAAGGATGATCTGAGGATGCGAGGGCGCGCGGAGTTTGAGGCTCGGGCGTCGTTCGAGACGCGCTTCAGCGCCTCAGGACGAGGCGTTAGGGTGAACATGATCGCTCCATCGATCTTGCCGGCGAGCGCTGAGATGAAGCCGCGGCTCCTTCGCCGCGGATCTGACGGGCAGCGTCACGCTGGCTTGTTTAGAGACGAAGATTCAGCCACAATTACTCGGCGTTTTTTTGCGGACTTCGGCTCCAGCGGTTCGGGTATCGCCTCAGGCCCAACTCATGATCTACTCAGACGGTTACCTGCGGGAGGTCGTGCCTGCGACCGACCCGCCATACGGGGAGGTCCCGCCGGCAGTTGTCGCGGAATTGGATCGCCTGCGCGGCAATTCGCCGTCTTCGAGCGAGCCGGCCGAAACATATCAAAGATCAGTACTCTGGACTTACGCAGTCATCGAGCAATATCGGCTTGGCAATTATATCTGGGAACAATTCTACGACCTGTTCCCTTGGCAAGCCTTCGGCGGAGAGGCGAGGCTGCTTGCGCCGATCCAATTTGGCCTCTTTGACCAAGAGTTCGAGACGTCCGGCTTTGGGCTGATGATCGCCCATCCCCCGACCCAGTTCCAAACGAGGCCAGGGAGAATCGGAACAATAAGGTTTCCGAGGTTGGAGCGATCCTTCCCGGTGATTGCGCGCATGATGCTCACGACCCTCCACGCTCCGGCGCAGCCGACAAATGCGAACAGCGCCTGCTGGGCGCGCGACGTCGCCACTCGTTCGACGTGGGGCTTCCTCACCTCCGGTCATGCGGTGAGCGGACTTGCGGCAGGCGACGCCGTACCGTTGGCGGGCGGCCAATCGGGAACCTTGGAGATATCCGGGCACCCGCCTATCGATGCCGCCTTTGTCTCCGCGGCCGCGCCAAAAGGTCCGAAGCCCCACTCGCTGCGGGCGTTTTCCGCAATCAATTTTCCGGCGGCTGGCTTGGCGGTCGAAGTCGTCACCGCGAGTCGCGTTGAGCAGCGACACGCCGTTGCGGTGCAAAACTCGATGGGCGTAATCAACACTTCGTACTACGGGATCCAGGTCTTTTTCGATCAGCCTTGCCTGCCGGGGGATTCCGGTTCGCTCGTACGCGCCGCGACGGGCGACGCGGTCGCGCTTTACAGCGGCGAACAGGGAGGCTGCACCTATAATGGCCTCACCAATCAGACGCTTGGTCTTGGCCAGCACTTCGGGCAGGCGCTCTACGCGCTCGGCGCGAGCGCCTGGATATAGGGGAGGGTAAAATGGCGGAATCGAAGACGACGAAAAAGTCCGACGGTCAGTTCGAAATCCTTGTCCCAAAAAGGGCGGCGCCGCCGAGGGGCGCGCGCGGCGTCAGAGATGCGGTCACAACGCACGCGACCCCGCCGTGGACTGCGCAAGCGTTTTTCGACGTCAAGAAGGTCGACCCGAAAGACATGGCCGCCAACTGGCAGGCAAAGCTCAATCAGGTCCTCGATATGGCCGCTGACGTAGCGGCAAAAAAGGACAAGGGTTGGCACATCGACGAGATCGAGATTGGCTTGACGCTCAGCGCGAAGGGCGAATTGTTGTTCATCGCCGAAGCTGGAGCGGAGGCGAGCGTAAAAGTGACGCTGAAGAAGAGCTGACCGGCCCCTACCCGCGCGCCCTCCAGAAATCCGCCTGCAGCGCCGCGGCCTCATCCTCAAGCAGCGGGCCGACGACTTCGGTCGAGCGCTGGCCGGCGGCGAACACGACGTCGCACGGCAGGTCGAGGGTCGGGTTCTCGTCGTGCGCGCCCGTCTCGGCCTTCAGCGACTTCTCGGTCTGGCCGTAGACGACGCGGCCGATCCCTGCCCAGTAGATTGCGCCCGCGCACATCGCGCACGGCTCGGCCGAAGTGTAGAGCGTGCAGCGGGCGAGGAACTTGAGGCCGTAGCCGCGCGCCGCGCGTGAGGCGAGCAGACGCTCGGCGTGCGCGGTGCGGTCGCCGCCCTCGCTCGTATATCCGTTGCCCTGCTCCATCAGGAGCTTGCCCTCGCCGTCGGCGAGGACCGAGCCGAACGGATGGTCGCCCGCGGCGCGCGAGCGGCGCGCGACGTCGAAGGCGTGGCGCAAGCAGCGCCTCGTCATAGGGGCGAAGGGACGCGGCGGTCATGACGCGGATCTCCATCTTGCCGATACCGCCGCAGTCATATCCGGGCGTCGGCGTCGCGGCTTCTCCCCTCAGCTGAATCCTCATAAGGTCGCATTTTCGCCAAAGGGGCGTCATCCGATGCGAGACGACGGCGGACAGGCGATCTTCTTTTATAGCCGGCACCCTATCACGGCCGAGATCACCCTATCGAAGCTCCGCGCGAGCCGCGGCAATCTGGATGGACTTCGCCCCGAGGACCTCTATCCACACGATCAGGATCACTATGGAGGGCTGGAGGCGAACGACGTTCTGGCCGCTGCCACGGGAATCGGCGAGGGTACGCGGGTCGCGGATTTCTGCGCGGGGCTCGGGGGTCCAGCGCGCTATTTGGCGAGCCGTTACGGCGCCCTTGTCACCGGCGTCGAACTCACGCCGGCGCGCGTCAGGGGCGCTAACGAGTTGACCCGAACTCGTCGGCCTTCATGAGCAGGTTCAGATCGTCGAGGGCAACGTCATGGCGGTTCCCCTCCCCGACAACTGCGTCGATGTCGTGATCAGCCAGGAGGCTCTGCTTCACATTCCCGATCGGCGGCGGGCGATGGCCGAGGCGTTCCGCATATTGAAACCCGGCGGCCGGCTCGCCTTCACCGATTGGGTCGCGCCGGCGCCGCTCGCCAAAGACGACGCGGACCTTCTGTGGGAAGGCCAGGCCGTCCAAGCGCTGGAAAGCCCCAAATCCTATCGAGACTTGTTGACGGACATCGGGTTTCGCGTCCGCTCCTCCGATGACTTGACCGCCGAATGGGCGGTGTTGCTGAAAGCGCGTCTGGCGATGTACCAAAAGCTGCGGCGTGAGGCGGAGGCGGCTGGAACTCCCTCCGGGCACGACGCCTTCCACAAATCCTATGTCCGCCTCGTCGAGCTCATGGGCGGGCATGTTCTCGGCGGGGTCAGAATCGTCGCCGAGAGGAGATAGCGACTGGCCGCTCTTCGCGGCGCCAAGCCTGCGGGGCGGGCAGACTGCCCAACAATGTCCCGCCCTGAAGCCATACAGTCCATAACCGCCAATTCATTTGACAGTTCGGCGGCCCTCGCTAGGTTGCCTAAAAACACGGCGTCCAATGATCGCGGACGCGGGGGGAATTCGTTGGCCTGCGACCCGCCTCACGGAGGCAGGAGCGCTGGCGGCGTGATTTTTGCGTCGCGCGACTTGGCAAGCGGCCTGACGGGCCCGGGAGCGAGGGTATGACGAGGTGAATGTCGAAGCGCCCCTGCGGCTCAAGCTCACCGGCGTCAGCAAGTCCTTTCCCGGCGTACGCGCCAACGACAACGTCAACCTCAGCGTCAGGCCGGGCGAGATTCACGCTCTGTTGGGTGAGAACGGGGCGGGAAAATCGACCCTGGTCAAGATGATCTACGGCATCCTCGCCCCCGACGAGGGACAGATTGTCTTCGATGGCTCGCCGACCCGGATTTCGAACCCGCGCGCCGCGCGGCGCCTCGGCATCGGCATGGTGTTCCAGCACTTCTCGCTGTTCGAGGCGATGACGGTTCTGGAGAATATCGCGCTCGGGCTCGACTCGCGCCTGTCGTCGCGCGAGCTCCTCGCCGAGTTCAACCGCGTGCTCGAGGCCTACCAGCTCAAGCTCGATCCGCGCCGGATCGTCTCGACGCTGAGCGTCGGCGAGCGACAGCGGATCGAAATCGTGCGCGCGCTCTTGCTCAATCCACGGCTCCTGATCATGGACGAGCCGACCTCGGTGCTGACGCCGCAGGAGGTCGAGCAATTGTTCGAGACGCTGCGCAAGCTCGCCGCGAGCGGCTGCTCGATCCTCTACATCTCGCACAAGCTGCACGAGATCGTCGCGCTCTGCGACACCGCGACCATCCTGCGGGGCGGCAAGGTCGTCGCCCACTGCGACCCGAAGCGCGAGACGTCGCGCTCGATGGCCGAGATGATGATCGGCGCGAATCTCAAGGAAATCGCCAAGCCCACGGCGCGCGGCTTCGGGCGGCCGAAGCTCGCGACGCAGGGCTTGAGCCTGCCAAAACCAAGCGAATTCGGCGTCGCGCTGCAGGACGTCGCGCTCGAAGTCCGGGCGGGTGAGATTTTCGGCGTGGCCGGGGTCGCCGGCAACGGGCAGAACGAGCTTTTGAGTGCGATGAGCGGCGAGACGCTCGCTCCGAGGCCCGAGGCGATCATCCTCGCGAGCAAGGAGATCGGGCGGCTCGGCGTCACCGAGCGGCGCAACCTCGGCTTGTGCGCCGTGCCGGAGGAGCGCAACGGCCATGCGGCGGTCGGCGAGTTCTCGCTCACCGACAACGCGTCGCTGACCGGGCGCGACCGCATGGATATGGTGCGCTTCGGCCTCATCGATCCCGCGAAGGCGACGGGCTACGCGAGCGAGGTGATCGGGGCCTACACAGTAAAGGCGACCGGCCCGGGCGCGCTCGCGGGCTCGCTCTCCGGCGGCAACCTGCAGAAATTCATCATGGGGCGCGAGATCCTGCAGAACCCCGAGGCGTTCGTCGTCTGCCAGCCGACCTGGGGGGTCGACGCCGGCGCGGCGGCCGCCGTCCATCAGGCGATCGTCGATCTCGCCGCGCGCGGCTCGGCGGTCATGGTCATCTCGCAGGACCTCGACGAGCTTCTCTCGCTTTGCGACACGATCGCGGTCATCAATCTCGGCCGCCTGTCGCCGCCGATGAAGGTCGGCGAAGTCTCGATCGAGGAGATTGGCCTCCTCATGGGCGGCGTGCACGGCGACCCGACAGCGACAATCGAGATGACAGAGGCCCTGCATGCGCATCCGGCTTGAGAAGCGGCTGACGCCGAGCCGCTTCATGCAGGCAGCGACGCCGATCGCCTCCGTCCTTCTGACGATGCTGCTCGGCGCGATCATCTTCCAATTGATCGGATTCGACGGGCCGCATGCAATCTACGAAACCTTCATCACCCCGATCGTGGCTCCCTACAAATGGCAGGATGTCCTGACCAAGGCGGCGCCGCTCATCATCATCGCGCTTGGCCTCTCGCTCGGCAATCAGGCGAAAATCTGGAACATCGGCGCCGAGGGCCAATACATCATCGGCGCGCTGGCCGGCGCCGGCGTCGCTTTCGCGCTGCCGAACGCCGAGGGGCTCTGGATCATCCCGCTGATGATTGCGGCGGGGGTCCTGGGCGGCATGGCGTGGGCGGCGATCCCGGCTTTTCTCAAGACGCGCTACCGGGTTTCCGAGGTGCTCTCCACCCTGATGCTGGTCTATGTCGCGCTGCAGGTGCTCAACTATCTGGTCGCCGGTCCGTGGAAGGATCCGAACGGCCACAACTTTCCGCAGACCCCGCCATTCACCGAAGCCCAGCTTCTGCCGCACGTCATTCCGGGCACCTTTGTCCCGCCGGGCTTCGTCGTGGCCATTCTGCTGACGCTCGTCTTCTGGCTCTTGACGGCGCGCTCAGTGTACGGCTTTTCCGTGCGTACGGTCGGCGCGGCGCCGAACGCGGCCCGCTATGGCGGCTTCGACGCCTCGCGCACGGTGTGGACGACCCTGCTCATCAGCGGCGCAATGGCCGGGCTTGCGGGAATTCTAGAGGCCACGAGTTCAGCTCGGGCAGCTCAACCTCGGCTTCCCGTCCGGCTACGGCTTTACCGCGATCATCGTCTCGTTCCTGGGCCGCCTCAATCCGATCGGCGTCTTTCTCGCCGGGCTGATCCTCGCCGTCACCTATGTCGGCGGTCAGGTGGCGCAGACGGTGGTGCATGTGCCCAACGCGACGGCCGGCATCTTCCAGGCGACGATGCTGTTCTTCATTCTCGCAAGCGACATCCTGGTCCGATACCGCCTGCGCATCATTCGTGAAGCGCCCCGCGCGACTCCAGCCGAGGCGGTGGCGTAGATGCTCACCTTCATCATCGACGCACTCATCACCGTGGTCGGCGTGACGACTCCGATTTTGCTCGCTGCGACCGGCGAACTCGTGGTCGAAAAGAGCGGCGTGCTCAATCTCGGCATCGAGGGAATGATGTTGATTGGCGCAGTGACAGGCTTCGCCGTCACATTGAGCTATGGCGACAGCATGGGCGCGCTGGCGCCGTGGCTCGGCGTCGTCTGCGCCGCGCTCGCCGGCGCGGCCTCCTCGATGCTGTTCGCTGTCCTGGTGCTGACGCTCGGCTCCAATCAGGTCGCGACCGGCCTCGCGCTGGCGATTTTCGGCATCGGCCTCTCTTCGCTGATCGGCGCGAGCTTTGTCGGCATGATTGTGCCGTCGTTCGATTCCGTCTTCCCAGATTGGCTGGCCGGCGATCCGCTGTGGCGGGTCGTGTTCGGCTACAGCCCGCTCGTCTACTTCGCCGTCGTCATGATCTTCGCCGTTGGCTGGTTTTTGAACCGCACGCGCGCCGGGCTCATCCTGCGCGCGGTCGGCGAAAACGACCTTTCCGCCCACTCGATCGGCTATCCGGTGACCGCGATTCGCTACGCGGCGATTGCGTTCGGCGGCGCGCTGGCGGGAATCGGAGGCGCCTATTTCTCGATGGTGATCACGCCGATGTGGGCCGAGCAAATGACAGCGGGACGCGGCTGGATCGCGCTCGCGCTGGTGGTGTTCTCCGGCTGGCGCGCCGGGCGCCTTCTGGCTGGCGCTTACTTTTTCGGCGTCCTGATGACGCTCGAGCTCTACGCCAAGGCTTCCGGCTTCTCGTTCCTGCCGTCGCAGTTCTGGGCGGCGATGCCGTACATCGCAGCCGTACTCGCGCTTGCGGTCATGTCGGCGCGCGACGTTGCCGGAACGGAAGCGCCGGCTTGCCTCGGCCGGCCATTCCTGCCCAACACTTGAAGTGCGGACGAAATTCAACCGGGAGAAGACAATGAGCACGATTACTCGACGAAATCTGATGAAGACCGCCGCCGCCGCGGGGTTGACGCTGCCCGCCTTGGGTCGCGGCGCTTTCGCCGCCGAGCCGCTCAAGGTCGGCTTCGTTTACCTTGGCGCGATCGGCGACTATGGCTGGACGTGGTCGCACGAACAGGGCCGCAAGGCGCTGGACGCCGCTCTGAAAGGTCAGGTCGTCACCAGCTATGTCGAAAACGTCAAGGAGGACGCGAGCGCGATCTCCGTGATGAAGGATCTCGCGCAGCAGGGCAACAAGCTCATCTTCACCACCTCCTACGGCTACATGGACCAGACGATCGAGGCGGCCAAGCAGTTCCCGGACGTCAAATGGGAGCATTGCACCGGCTACAAGCGCGCCGACAACGTCGGGACCTACAACTCGCGCTTCTATCAGGGCCGCGCGGTGATCGGCACGATCGCGGACATGATGTCGAAGACAGGGACGATCGGCTATTGTCGGATCGTTCAAGATCCCAGAAGTCGTCATGGGCGTGAACGCGTTCACGCTCGCGGCCCAAGCCGTCAATCCGAAGATCACAACCAAGCTGGTGATGATCGACACCTGGTTCGATCCGGCCAAGGAGGCCGCCGCCGCGGAGACGCTCGCCAATCTCGGCTGCGATTTCATCACCACCGCACATCGATAGCCCGGCGGCGCTGCAGGTTTGCGAGAAGCGCAAGATCTACGGTTTCGGCCACGGCGCGGACATGTCGCGGTTTGCGCCGCATGCGCATTTGACGGCGATCGAGGACATCTGGGGGCCCTACTACATCGACGCGCGCCAAGGCGATGCTTGACGGCTCGTGGAAGTCGGACGACGTCTGGTGGGCTTCAAGGAGGGTCTTCGCGCATGTCGCCCTACAACAAGGCGGTGCCCGACGACGTGCACGCGGCGGCGGACAAGATTATCGCCGGCATGAAGGACGGAACCTACGAGGTCTTTACCGGCCAATCTCGGACCAGTCCGGCAAGGAGCGAAGGTCGCCAAGGGCCAGCGCATGGAAGGACAAGGACCTTCGGTCATGGACTGGTACGTCCAGGGCGTACAAAGCTGAGGAGGATGGCGGCAGGCGCGCCTATTTGTCATGCCCGCGAAAGCGGGCATCCAAATAAGCCGTGGATGAAATTCTGGATTCCCGCTTTCGCGGGAATGACAGAAGGCAGCTGTCGCCATCGGAATTCAGCCGATCCGAATGATGTCCGCAGCGTCGCCTAGGCGGACCCGCGCCGCCTCGACGACGTGCAGATGATGGGTGAACAGGATCGGCTGGATGCGGTCGCCCATTGCGGCGAGCGCTTCGAGACCGGCCCCGGTCCGGAAGTCGTCAAAACTGGCGAAAATGTCGTCGCCGATGAAAGGCGGCGCCTCGGCGCGGGCCGCATAGTCCTGGGTATAGGCGAGACGGAGCGCGAGATAGAGCTGGTCGCGCGCGCCTTCGCTTAAGTGCGCGACGGACGCCCTCTCGCCGTTGGGCCGGCAGGCCTCGAGCTTCGCTTCGTCATCGTCGTAGAAACTCTGGTCGAGCCCGGAAAAGGCGCCGCCGGTCAAAGTTGCGAACGCCTCCCCGGCGCGCGTCATCAACGGGTCGCGGCGCCTCGCGCGATGGTCGTCGAGCGCGCCGCCGAGCAGCGCCGAAGCCGCCTTCAGGACCGCCCAGCGTCGGGCGGCGTCTACGAGTTCGGCCTCCGCGTTGCGGCGCTGCTGCAGCGCCGCCTCAGCGCCGATGCCGCTCTCGAACTCCTCGCGCTTGCGTTGAAGCCGGTCGCGCTCCGCGTAACGCTCTTTTTCCTCAAGACCGAGTTCTTCGTCGCGGCGCTCGAGTTCGCTCAAGCTTGCCGCGGCGGCGTCCGGATCGAACGCGTTCATCTCCTCGACCAGACGCGCCTCATCGACCCCATCGGCCAGATCGGCGAGACGGATGCGATGCAGTCGGAGCGCGTCCGCGACACGGGCCCGCTCACCCTCGCGCGCCAGCAATAGGGTCGGGTCGGACCCCGGGGGCAGAGACGCGGACCTAGCCGCCATGGTCTTCTCGGCCCTGCCCCGGCGGGCGCGCGCATCGTCGAGAGCGCTCTGCGCTGTCTCCCTCTGCTCGGCCGCCGCGCGCCGTTTCGTATCGGCGGCGCGCGCCTCGATAAGGCGCTCGTTCAGGAAGCGCGCGGCGGCCTCCGCTGGCAAGTCGGCCAGAGCCGGCGCGCAGCGTTGAACGAGGGCCCGTGCTTCGGTCTCGAAGTCGCTCATGTTTCGCTCGATGCCGGCGACGCGACGCACCCGGTTGCGATGATTTTCGGCGTCGTTGAAGGCCCGGTCCCAAACCTCAAGAGCGGTCTCGGCGGCTTCGATCGACGCGCCGTCTTCGAGCCCGAGAGCGCCGACCACGACGGCCCACCGGCGACGCCAATCCTCGAGGAGGGCGGAGGCTGCGGCGTCTTCGGTCTTCGCTTCCTCGAGACGCCGGCGCGTTTCCGTGAACCGGGTCTTGAGGTCGCGCGATCTTTCCCAGGCGCGCGTCGTCTCTTCCAGGCGCCGCTCGAAGCGATCGGCGAGCCGGATGCAATCGAGACCCTCGATCTCGCTCAATCCGGCCTCGAGGCAAAGAGCGCGCAGAGCCGGCTCGATCCGGCGAAGCTCTGCTTCTTTCGCCTCGAGCTCGATCCGGCGCGCGAGGAGCTTGTCTCGGGTCCTCAGGCAATGTTCGACCCGGCCAGACCAATCCTGCATCCTGGCGGGCGAATCCGGACGCACGCACACGGGTTTCCAAAGCTCGCCCCAACGCCGCTCCGTCTCATGAAGCAGCGCCGCCGCGCGCGCTTCTGCGGCCTGCGCCGAAGCGTACTGGCGCCTCTGCTCGTCGAGCCGCTGGGTTTCGAGCGTGTGGGTCGCCAGGCGCGCGGCGTCCTCGATCGCGTCGTCCGCCAGAAGATCCGCGTCAATGGCAAGCGCGCTCGAATTCCGCGACGTGAATCCCGAGCGACGCCTGCGGCGGCGCCTCGATGTGCGCCGAATATCGCCGCGCGCAACGGCCGCCACGCCGTCTCGCGGCGCGCCCGCGCCTCGGCAATGCGATCGGCTGTTGCGAGAGGACGGCCGGCCGCAACCCGGACGAGACGGGCGCTCGTTTCCCCCATCTCCTTCTCTGCCGCCTCCCTCGCCCTTGCGGCCTCCCGCGCGCCGCGAGAGCCGGACTCGAAGGCGTCCGCGAAATGACGGAGGTCCTCGGGACGGGGCAGCGGCATCCTCGCCAGCGCTTCGAGATCGACGACCGGCGGGTCGAGCCTCGCGGCAGCGTCGCCGAGCTCGAGAGCGTCCTTCGTCAGCGCGACCCGACTGTCGGCGATCCTCCGCGCCTCCTCGGCGACTTTGCCGAGCGCGGCGTATTTCTCGCGCAACGGCGCGGGATCGAGGTTCGCGCCATGCGCCTCCCGCGCAGCGTGCGCGGACTCGCAGTCCTTCTGCGCCCGGAGGAGCTCACTGGTCTTCGCGCTTGCCAGCGCTTCGCCCTCGCGCCCCTGCTTGATCAGCCTGCGCGCCTCCGTTTTCGCGGCTTCGGTCGGCCGCCGTGTCTCAAGCGAACTGACATCGGTCAAACCCAGCGATCTGGCATGGTGATCGAGAGCCGCGAGGAAGCCGTCAGCCTCGCGCTGAACGGCTGGGAGATCGCGCTTTGCGTCTTTATAGCCGCCGCTCGCCTGGAAGAGCGCCTCGATAGCCGCGGCGTCGGATAGCACCGCTTGATCTACCGTGATTTTCTCCATGGCTTGAGCGAGGCGCTCCTCGTCGACCCGCGCCCGCTCCGCTTCCTCGCCGGCGGCGCGCAATTCATCGAGCGCCGCCTGCAAGCCCTGGGTCATGCCGGGAGCAATATCGGGCAGGTCGCTGAACGAGGCGAGCTCCGCCTCGACCTCCCGGATGCGGGTGAGAAGCGGCGCTGTGCGCTTGAGCCGGTTCAGGCGCGATCGCTCGATGTCGCCTGAGCGGCGCTGGGCGCGCAGGCGGTCCAACTCGTGGCTGAGCTCTTCGATGTCCTTGTTGAGTTTTAGCCATGCGTCGCTGCGGAGTTCCTTCTCCCGAATTGCGGCGCGCGCCGCGTTGAAGCGCTCGAGCGCCTGATAGAAGCGGCGGTCCTTGCCTGCGCGCGGAGCGAAAACGCCGTCCGCTTCATCTTCGAGGGAGCGGCGGAGTTCGGCGAGTCCACGAAGGCCGGACGCCGCGGCCAGAAGGCTGGCCCCGACGTCGCCGTCCGCCTGCAGCATTTCGTCGCCGCCGGCGCGCAGCCTGTTCGCGTCGAGTCCGAACGATCGCTCGAACACCTCCTGGCTCAGGCCGCCGAGAAAGGGCGCGAGCGCGTCGTCGGGCAGAGGACTTCCGGAATCGCTGAGAAGGGTGTTCTTGCGCCCCTTGCGGCGCCAGAATTTGAGAGAGCGGCCGTCGGCCGCCACGATCTCCGCGCCGATGCGCAACTGGCCGGGAAAGCGGGATGCATAAGGCGTTCGTTCCGGCACGCCGAACAGCAGGGCGCCAACGGCGGCCAGAGCGGTCGATTTGCCCGCCTCGTTCGGCCCGTAGACGACATGCAGCCGCGCCTCTGGCCGGAAGGCGATCCGGAGGCTCTCGAAGGCGCCGAATTTCTCCAGTTCGAGGCTCAGGAGCCGCACGCTCGTCAGCCCTCGGCCGAGCGGCCGAGCGCGAGCGCCCGCGCTTCCATGAGAATCGAGTCGAGGCCGAGCGCCGCGCTTGCGTCTTCCGCCATGCCGCCGGGCAGCTTGTCCTTGACTGTCCTGACGAACTCGGTCACGCGCGCACGCACCGCGAGGTCCGACACGCTCTTCTCGAGCGCCGAGGCCAAGTCGATTTCGGCCAGCGCGGCGTCGCGCGGCGGCCGCTCAGGCTCCGCCGTATCTATGCGCAGACGTTCGAGCCAAACATCGTCGGCGCAGCGCTGCGCCGCCGCCTCCACCTCATCGCGCAGGCGATCCCGATCGGCGATGAACCGCGCATGCAACGCTGTCGCGCCGGTCAGGACTATGCGTACGGCAAGGAGCCGCCCTTCCGCCGCCTCAGCATGCGCGCGCACTTCAGCCTCGACCGCGCGAAGAAGCCCGGCCTCATCGCTGTGCGGCGTCGCGTCGACGAAGACCTCCGCCCAGCGCGCCGCGTCTGTTACGACGCGCCGCACCTCCGCAACCGCCCCGTCCGCAACCTCGACCAGGACCGCCCCCCTCTCGCCGCATTCTCTGATGCTGCGGCCCTGCAGATTGCCGGGATAAACGATCCATGGGTCCCGCGAGACGACTTCGAACGCGTGGACGTGGCCGAGAGCCCAATAGTCATAGCCGCGCGCCGCAAGGTCCGCCGCCGTACACGGCGCGTAGTTTTCATGGCCGGGACGGCCGCAAGCGGTGTGCAGGACGCCGATGTTGAACCAGCCAGCCCGGGGTTCTGGATAGTCGACGGCGTAGTTCTCCACCACTTCACGGTGCGGAAAACCGCGTCCGTGCAGCGCGACGCGCAAATCCTCGATGCCGCGGGTTTCCGGCCGCCTCGTCGAAAACTCGAAGACCTTGTCCGGCCAAGTCAGGGATCGGGCGACCAGGCTTTCGGCGTCATGATTGCCCCGCAAGAGGAAGGTTGGGATGGCACGATTTGAGAGACGGGCCAATTGCCTGTTCAAGAAGAGGGCGATAGAGGCGTCCTTCCACTCGCCGTCAAAAACGTCGCCGGCGATCACGACGAACGAAACGCCCTCCTCTAGCGCCTTCGTTACCAGGTCTTCGAATGCGCTTCAACTCGCCTTGGCGAAACGGGCGGCGACGTCTTCGTCCTTCTGCGCAAGGCCGAGGAAAGGGCTGCCGAGATGAAGATCAGCAGCGTGCAGGAAGCGAAAATTCATCCGCGAGCCTCTTCAAGGGCGGTGGACGACAGCCCCGTCTGTCGATTGGGCCAGCTCGGAATCGCGCGGGCGCCAGGGTCGCGAGCAGCGAATCGAAGTGGACGCCGGCCGTGTGAACGAAGCGGAACGCCATGGCTTGGAGTGCATCGGCGACGCGAGACCGCGCCGCGCATCAGTCGAGCGCCATACCCCGCGCCGCTGCAGGTGTCACGCACGGGCTTCGTCTGTGCGGTGGATAATCGCGCCGCCAGCGCAGGGGCGTGGGAACTTGTCGGCCGGCGCACGATCGGGCATAGGAACCCGTGAAGTTCGGACCCGCGCCGCCAACGAGCGGATGCAGGCGCCGTCCGCCCCATGAGCGACACGCCGCGCGAATCCTCGCGGGCTCCCGGCTGTCTCTCGAACGAGATGCGATGACGATCAAGATGCGGCCGTCCTTCCTCGCAGGACGGCAAAACGCCGCCGCTCCCGACAGCATCGAACGCTCCGCCCGCTTGTGGCTGAGCGAACGCCTGCACACATTCTGGCGCAAGGCGGTCAGGACGCCGTGGCGAAACGCGCGCCGCTCGATGCGCCGCGCGCTCGCCGCCGGCTCCAACGCCGGAATCGAGGTCTCGGTCGACACGACGACGCAGCTGGCGTTCGTTCCCTTTGCCGGCCGCTTCCCGCCGCCATTGACGCAATGCGAAGTCGTCGCGCCTTGCCAGTATCGGACCAGGCTTCACCGGCTCAGCGTGAACTCGACCAAGGACGAGCGTGTCCACTATGTCGATCACACCGTCGAGGCGCCGCCGATGATGCTCGAGCACCTCGTCAATCAATACTGGTTCCCCTACTTCGGAATGCTTATTTCGCAACAGGGTCAAATCTGGCCTCATTCTTACCTGGGGCCGTTCCAGGACGGCTTCCTGACGAGGATCAAGGCGATTGTCGATCGGTCGCTGCCCGATGGAGGGAAAGAGCATTTGCTGTTCGAGGAGCAGCTCAAGCGCATTCCCCGAATAGCGGGCGAGCACCTGCTTCTCGCCGGATCGGACCAGCCGAATTATGGCCACTACCTGCTCGACGTCGTTCCCCTGATCCACCTCGGCGCCAGGATGGGCATGCCCATGCTGACCTGGTCGCTGAGGCCGTGGCAGCGAGCGCTGATCGCCCGCCTCGACGTCGCTCCGGGGCTGATCCGGGAAATCAAGCCGGAGCCGGTGTTTCTCGAACATGCGATCACCAGCAATCGGCACTCGGGCGCAGCTTCGATCAATGCGCACCCGCAGACCAAGGAGGTCTATTCCTTCATCCTGTCGAACATCGAGAAGCATACGACGGCAGTCGAGCGGCCGCGCCGGCTCATGGTCTGCCGCGGCGTCCGCGACGCCCGAAACATCCGCAACAGAAAGACGGTGATCGAGGCGCTTCAGCCGCTTGGCTTTACGGCGATCCAGCCGGAAAAACTGCCGTTCGACGAGCAGGCGATGCTTTTTTCCAACGCCGAATTCATCGTCAGCGAATTCGGGTCAGGCATGGTGAACGCGATATTCTCCCGCCCCGGAACCAAGCTGGTGGAGATCATCGCCGAAGGTCAATTCGACCCATGGTCATCGCACTTCGGCGCGATGAACCAGTTCGAGCACGTGGTGCTGTTCCAGCATCAGTCAGAGGAAGCTCTCCTGAAGGATCCCAGGCACGCCCAGGATTCAGAGTTCGCATATGACGTCGATGTGCCGCGCCTTGTCGAGACGGTCGAGACTTTGATGAAAGAATAGCCGCGGACGGCGTCGGCCGGGCTTGAGCAGCAGGAAACTACATTCGTCGCTGATGGAACGCGCCGGCGCGGCGCCGCGTTCGTTCCGGCGCATGCGGAGGGGTTCGGGAATGCAGGTCAAGGTTCGCTCGTTCACCCCCGGGCTCAATCCGCGGCGGACCAAACTTGAGGTTCCCGGGTGGGGCGGCGAACGCCAGCCCAGGAAAACCGGGTCGATGGAGCAGGCCTGGCATTGTCTACCGTTCTCGGAAGGCGCGCGTTACGGAATCGAGTTGTTCTACCCGTACGAAAACGAGCTTCGCGTGAGCGTAAGCGGCGGCAAACTCGTTCTTGACGGCGATTTTGGCCCGCCGCCGGAGGATTATGGCGGCGAATGGCCGCCTTTCCGCGCCTTTGGCGACCTTTACTACACTTACCAGCTGTCCCTCGATCTCAAGGTGGAGGAAGGCTGGGCGATCCGCACCGAGCCGCATCCGCGCTTCTACACCGACCCGACCGACACGACCCCGATCGCCGTTCCTGCGTTGATCCGGCGATGGTGGCCGATGATCTACTTTCTGGTGTTCAAATCGCCGCCGGAGGGGCGGGCGCATGTTTTCCGGCCGGGTGAACCATTCGCGCAGATGCTGGTCGTGCCCGAGGAGGCGCCCTTCGATCTCGTTCCGATGTCGGATGAGGAAGCCGCCGAGCGCGAGCTACAGTCGCGGCGCATCTATCAGAGCCGCTCCACCTTGTCCGCCGAGACGGAATGGAGGTCGGCCACAAACACCGTCTTCGACGGAACCTATCGCCATATTCTCGGCGCGGCGACCGAAAAGTCGAAGCGGCGACCCTAGCCCGCGCTTAGCTCGGCCGGGCGTCGGCGGTCGAACCGTCCGCCGCGCGCGGGCCGCGAACCTCTTAATAATAGTAGTGGTGGTGCCAATGATGGTGCCAATGATGATGCCACCAGTGGTGGTGGTGGTGGTGATGGTGGTGGTGGTGATGGTGGTGGTGATACTGAGCGACAACGATCGGCTTTTCGCCGCCGGAACTATCGGCCAGCGCCCGCTCGTCCTCGGTGCGTAGGACGCTCGTTGCATTTGGAATTGGGTCCAGCAATTCCGCGAACGAACGCGCTGGCGGCAACGCGGTCGTTTCGTCGGCGGGAACGGCCGCCGAAGCCTGGCCGCCGCCGAGCAGCGCGAGCGCGGACGCTCCGCCAAGTAGCCCCATGATGGTCTTGTCCACGGTATGTCCTTTCGCGGTCGTAGAAACGCAGACGCAAACAAATTAGCGAGCAAAATGTTCCGATCTCGATGCGCCAAATGTTCCGACCCGGCCTCGTTCGTCCCGCTGGCAGCCCTGCCCTATTCGCGCGCCATCCGCGCCGAAACAGCGGCAGGCGCCGGCGGGTCGTCGGCAAAGCGCTGGCGGTAGACGCCGAGGTTCTCGCTGACCCGCTGCACGTAATCTCGCGTTTCGTCGAACGGGATGCGCTCGATCCAGTCGATGAGATCGGCGGTTCCGTTGCGCGGATCGCCATGCGCGGCGATCCATTGCGTGACCCGGCCGGGACCGGCGTTGTAGGCGGCGAAGGCGAGTTCGCGCGAGCCGCCTTCGTCCCCAATCAATTGACCCAAGAGCACGGCGCCGAGCCTGGTGTTGAAGGACGGATCGGCGATGAGACGGGCGTAGTCGAACTCGACGCCTGCCTGCCGTGCGGTCAGGGCCGCGGTCGAGGGAAGCATCTGCATCAGCCCTTTCGCGCCCGCTCCCGACGCCGAGCGCCAGATGAATTCGCTTTCCTGCCGCGCCACGGCATAGACGGTGGGGAGATCGGCGGAGCGGGCGAGCGGGAGGAAGGCAGGCATCCCGGAAGAGGGAAACGCCACGGCGTCGAAGGGGTAGCCGCGAATGAGCGCGAACTTGCCGAACTGCACTTGCGTCCCGGCGTCGGCGAAACGCTTCACGACCTCCGCCATAGCGGCAATCTGCGACTCATCCCGCCATTGCCTCGCGGCGTCGAACGCGAGCGAGGTCGCGAGGTCGTCGAGCCCGTTGGCGTAGAGCGCCGCGGCCGCGCCAACGGCCCCGTCGCGCTTGTCGCCCTCCGCCGCCGCCTTTGGCGCGCGCAGGGCGAGGCGGGTCTGGCCGAGACGCTGAGCGGCGAGCTGGCCGTAATAGGCGATCGGCTCGCTTGCGGCGCGCTCATAGAAGGCCCTGGCGGCCTCCGCGCCGCCCATCGCCTCTGCCGCCCGACCCTGCCAGTAAGCGGCCCGAGCGATCGACAGAGGAGCGTCGGCGGCCTCGGCGGCGAGCGCGAACCGCTCGGCGGCCAGGGACGGATCGTCGAGGAAGCGCAGGGCGATCCAACCGGCGTGGAAATCCGCGTCCACCTCGGCTTCGGCCGTCTCCGGCCGCGCGGTCTCATCGCAGACTTCGAACGCCAGTCGCGGCTCGTCGAGATCGAGCAGCGCCGCGGCGACCATCTTGCGCTCGCTCCACCAGCGATCGGGGCTGACGAGAGCGGCGCGATCGCGCGGCGCGAGGCTCAACAGCACCGCCGCCTCGTAGATGCGGCCGGCGCGGCGGGCGTACTGGACCCTGGAGAACAAGAGGCCGGGATCGTCGCGGAGCGCCGCAGGAACGGCCCTCAAGAGCACCGCGCTCGTCGGCGCGCGAGCCGACTCGACGCGGGCTGCCATCAGCGCGAGGACGTCTGGACCGGCAAGCGACGCAGCGCGCAATGCGGCGCCGACATAACCGGCGTAGAGCAGGCGGTCGGCGCGGTATTTGTGATCGGCTTTGACGAGCGAAGCGCCGAAGTCGCGCAGGACGACGCCCTCGGTCAGGGCGTCAAAATTGCCGTCGCGCCACAAGGACCGAGCAATTCGCGCCGCTTCGTCGTTTCGCCCCATCGCTCTTGCCGCGCGAGCCGCGGCGATCTTTCCCGCGCTCGTTTGCGGTGCGCCGCCGGCGAAAAACTCGGCGACCTTGGCCGGAGCCTCGGGATGCGCGGCCAGTTCGGTTTCCTGCCAGTCGCGAATCGAACCGCGGCTCGGCCACGTCGGGTGAGCCTTCAGGAAGGCTGCAAGCTCCGCGAAGGACGGATGCGGGCTGGCGCGCAGCGACGCCCATTCCAGCGCCGTTCGCCCGGGCCCATCGCTTGCCGCCTTGGCGAGCGCCGCCAGGCCCGCAGCGTCGCCCTTGTTGTAGAGGATCGCGGCCTCGGAACCGAGCGGGGGCGGCGGCGGAAGCTCGCTTGGCGCGGTGACTTGAGCAGGAGGGGACGGCGCAATCGCGGAGAGGGCGCTCTCCCCAGCCGCCGCGCCTGGCACATCGGCATAGGCGAAATGCGCTGCGAGGCTGGCGTCGCTCGCGGCGGCCTGCTCGGGCGCCGGCGATGCGTGGTCGTCGGGAGTGGCGCGGACGCAGCAAGCCGAACCGAATCCGACCCCCCGCGGCGGCGCCGTCTCAATGAAGGGTGCGTCAAGCGCCGGCAAAGAGCGGATGGCGGCGGCCGGGGCGGCGGCGGCGAAGGGAATAATTCTATCGATCCGTTCATCCGTGGTGCTCAACCGCGCATCGACGCGCGCGGACCCAATTGGACTCCTGTCGATCGCCGCAAGCTCAGCGGGCGGCCGGCGCCAGTCAGGGGCAAGCGCGATCAGGCAGACGGCGCCGGAGACGGCGAGGAAAAGGCGCGGACGGAAAATCGTCATGGGTCCAACCCTCCTCGGCGAGGATGGACCAATTTTGCTGACCAAGATTTAATGCCAGGCGTCCGACGCCTTGCCTCTTTCGCCCGCGGCGGCCCGGGGCTATGTGTCCGCAAGCGGGCCGAGGTCATGAACCGGCAGAGCGCGGAGCGAACTGGGCGCGGATGATGGAAAAGCGGGCGAAGTTTCACGGATCGATGCCGGCGCTGGTCACCCCGTTCAAGGACGGCAAGATCGACGAGCCGGCCTATCGCGCATTGATCGACTGGCAAATCAACTCCGGTTCGCACGGGCTGGTGCCGGTCGGAACGACCGGCGAGAGCCCGACGCTGACCCATGAGGAGCATCGCCGCGCCGTCGACATCTGCATCGACGAGGCGCGCGGCCGGGTTCCGGTGATCGCCGGCGCCGGCTCGAACAACACGGCGGAGGCGATCGAACTTGCCCGCCACGCCGAGCGTAGCGGAGCGGACGCGGTCCTCGTCGTCACGCCGTATTACAACAAGCCGACCCAGGAAGGCCTCTACCAGCACTTCAAGGCCGTCAACGACGCGGTCGGAATTCCGATCCTCATCTACAACATCCCTCCGCGAAGCGTGGTCGACATGTCGGTCGACACGATGAAGCGGCTCAGCGAGCTGGCCAATATTGTCGGCGTCAAGGACGCGACCGGCGACGTAGGGCGGGTGTCGCGTCAGCGGCACGCCATGGGGGCGCACTTTATCCAACTTTCTGGCGAAGACATGACGGCGCTGGCGGCGATGGCCGCGGGCGGACATGGCTGCATTTCGGTCACGGCGAACATCGCGCCGGCGCCATGCGCGGAATTGATGGAGGCGACGTTCAAGGGCGACTGGGATCATGCGCTGAAGATCCAGGACCGGCTGACGCCGCTCCACGCGGCAATCTTCGCCGAGCCGGGCGTCAACGGGGTGAAATACGCTCTGAGCCTGCTCGGCCGGGCGCGCGCCGAGACCCGGCTGCCGCTCCTTCCGGTCAACGAGGCGACCGAGGCGATGATCCGTCGCGCGATGGTGCACGCCGGCCTGCTCAATGCTTAAGAGCTGACATGGCCGCCGAAAAGGAGAAGCCGAACTTCAAGGTCGTGGCCGACAACCGCCGCGCCCGCTACGACTATGAGATCGGCGAGACGTTCGAAGCCGGCTTGATGCTGACCGGAACGGAGGTCAAATCGCTCCGGACCGGCAAGGCGACAGTCGCCGAGAGCTACGCCGCCGTCGACCGCGGTGGCGAAATCATCCTCTACAACGCCAACATCCCCGAATACCTGCAGGCCAACCGCTTCAACCACGAGCCGAAGAGACCACGCAAACTCCTTCTGCACGCTAAGGAAATCTCCAGGCTCGCCAAAGGCGTCGAGCGCGAAGGCATGACGATCGTGCCGCTAAGAATTCTACTTTAACGCCAAAGGCAGAGCCAAGATCGCGATCGCGCTCGGGCGCGGCAAGAAGCTGCACGACAAGCGCGACACCGAGAAGGCGCGCGACTGGAACCGCGACAAGTCGCGGCTCATGCGCGAGCGCGGGTGAAACGCCACCCGCTCTTCATCGGGAGTCATGCCCGCGAAAGCGGGCATCCAGGTGTCACAGCGCGCTGGATTCCCGCGTTCGCGGGAATGACAGCTCGGCGGCGCGCCCTTACGCCGCCGCCTTCAGCGCCTGGTCGAGATCGGCGAGGATGTCGTCGATGTGCTCGATGCCGATCGACAGCCGGACGTAGTCGTCGGTCACTCCGGTTGCGAGCTGTTCCTCCGCCGTGAGCTGCGAGTGGGTGGTGGTCGCCGGATGGATGGCGAGCGAACGCGCGTCGCCGATGTTGGCGACATGATAGAGGAGCTTGAGCGCGTCGATGAACTTGGCGCCCGCGGCCTTGCCGCCCTTGATCTCAAAGCCGACGAGGCCCCCCTGGCCGCCCTTGAGATATTTCTCGGCCCGCCGTTTCGACTCACCCTTCTGATAAGACGGATGGATCACTTTCGTGACCTCCGGGCGTTTGCCGAGCCACGCCGCGACGGCGGAGGTGTTGGCGCAATGGCGCTCGATGCGCAACGGCAGCGTCTCCACGCCCTGAAGGGTGAGGAAGGCGTTGAACGGCGACATGCACGAGCCGAGATCGCGGAGCAGGGTCGTGCGCGCCTTGATGATGTAGGCGATCGGCCCGAGCGGCTTCACCGCCTCGGTCCACACCGCGCCGTGATAGCTCGGATCGGGCGTGTTGAGCGTCGGCTGCCGCTCCTTGTGCTCCTCCCACGGGAAATTGCCGCCGTCGACGAGGATGCCGCCGATCGAGTTGCCGTGGCCGCCGAGGTACTTGGTCGACGAATAAACGATGATCGCCGCCCCATGCTCGAACGGCTTGGTCAGGATCGGCGCGGCGGTGTTGTCCATGATCAGCGGGACCCCGAGGGGCCGCCCGATCGCCGCCACCTCAGCGATCGGGAAGGCGATCAGTTTCGGATTGGGCAGCGTCTCGGCGTAATAGGCGCGGGTGCGGGCGTCGGTCGCCTTGCGGAAATTCTCGGGATCGACCGGATCGACGAAGCGCACCTCGATCCCCTGGTCCTTCATCGTATTGGCGAACAGGTTCCAGGTGCCGCCATAAAGGTCGGTCGAGGAGACCACGTTGTCGCCTGCCCGAGCCAGGTTCTGGATCGCAAAAGCCGACGCCGCCTGCCCGCTCGCGAGCGCCAACGCCGCGACGCCTCCTTCGAGGGCGGCGATGCGCTTCTCGAGCACATCGGTGGTCGGGTTCCCGATCCGGGTGTAGATGTTGCCAAGCTCCTTGAGCGCGAACAGGTTTGCGGCGTGCTCGGCGCTCTGGAACTGATAGGAGGTGGTCTGGTAGATCGGCACCGCGACGGCGCCCGTCGCCGGATCGGCGCGCCAACCGGCATGAAGCGCCAGGGTTTCAGGCTTCTGCGACATCGTTTTCTCCTTGGGAGGTTGGCGGGCACGCCGGCCGGGATTGCGAAGGTCACGAACCGGAGGAGCGGGACGCTTTAATTCGTTTGTATTAGGTTATTAATCTCTTATCCTGCGCTGACTTAGTGGAAAGCTTCTTAGCGGCTCGCCTGCACGTCCGCAAGGCGGACACATCCTTGACGACCCTGGCGCCGCGGCAGGAAACGGGCTCTCTGATTCCCGCACCAACGCAGACGGCCCTCGAAATTGGCTTTCACTCCTATCGCATTGGCGGGATAAAGTGATGGGCAAATCCGATACCCGGTGGGCGCGCAGGATCGCGCCTTGGGTCGACAAGGAGGGCTGATGAGCACGGGGCAAGAACAGGGCGGCGGCGCGCGCGCGCGAAGGTTTCATCTGCCGCACGCCCCGCTCGAATCGCCGTTCGGAAACGATTGGTTCGGCAAGAAGGCGGAAGATTTCGCCCGCTTCTTCGGCACGCCGACGTTTCTCGTCGGGCAGACGGTCATAGTCGCGATCTGGATTCTCATCAATGCCGTCGGCTGGACCCAGTTCGACGTTTATCCGTTCATCCTTCTCAATCTCGCCTTCTCGACTCAGGCCGCCTACGCCGCGCCGCTGATTCTTCTCGCCCAGACCCGCCAGGCCGACCGCGATAAGGCCAACAGCATCGCCGACGCCCAGCATCGCGAGGAGCTTCATCAGATCAGCGAGGCCCGGCAGGCGCAGATGCGCGAGCAGGCCGGAATGCTGATCGAAATGATGCAACAGAACACCACGCTCACCGAACGGGTGGAGGCGCTTCTCCAGCAAAACACCGAACTCACCCAAACGGTCAGGACGCTTGTCGAACGGATCGACGCCATGACCACCGAAGTCCACGCCCGCGTCGGCTGCGGGGCGGGCGGTTAAGCGCTCGCGGCGTGACTATTTGTCGATGTACTGGATTGTCTGCTCGAGCGCGGCCGGCGACACCTTGAAAAGTCCGGTATAGGGCATCCCGAGCTCGAGAATGAGAAAAATAGCGAACGCGATCGATAGCGCTCCGAAGGTCAGGGCCGCGAGGACGAGGGTGTTCGAACTCGGCGTAGAGGCCAATGCCGAAAAAAAGCGCCGCGGTCCAAAAGACCAGGATCGCGATCAGAACCCACGACACTGGGGCGCTGGCCACTTGCAGCGACATCAGCAATCGCGATTGTTCGACCATGCTCGCATATTGCTGCGCGGTCGCGAGCGCCGCTTTCTGCGCGTCGGTCGCGGGTTTGAGCGTCGCAAGAAAGTCGGCGATGGCCTGCGCGGCGGCGAGCGGCTGAGCGACCGACAACAGACTCGGGTCGACGTTTCCGCCGCCCCAGAACGCGTCATAGCCCTTCTGGATTCCCTCCTTGAGCTTGTCGCGCAAGGGCTTGGTCTCGGGACCATATTGCGCCAGCGCTTGATCAAGCCTGAGAATCTGAGCGGAGAAGTTTTCGAGGTTGGTTCTCTGGCCCGAAAAATAGCCCCAGCTGACCCCGATCAGGGTGCCCAGCACGAGCGCCAGCAAAAGGCTGACCAACCCCGAAACCTGGCCCACGACGCCTTTTGTCTCGCCTGACTTGTGCGCCGGCGTAAGCTGCGACTGCAAAGCGAGCCCGGCGTAAGCGGCGACCATGAACAACACAAAAATAAGTACGCAGATTAGAAGAATGCTCATTTCTTGCCCCGTTTCCTCGTCCCGCCCGAAGGCGCCCTACCTGACCCGCTGCGGGATTTCAAGCGACGCCGCCACTTAAGCCGCGATGCCCTGATCGATTGTCCTGGCGATTTCGATGAACGCCTTCGCAGCGGGCGAGAGGGTCCGGCCGCGCTTGGCGATGAAGCCATAGTTGAGGCTGAGCTGGAGCGCTTCGATCGGCAGCGTGACACATCGTCCCTCGTTCAGCTCAGACTCGATCTGGAACGGGACCGCGGCCCCGATGCCCAGCCCGGCAAGGACGATCCGCTTCGCCGTTGAGAAGGTTTCAACCAGGATGCGGGGATGGAATCGATCCTCGAACTCGTCGAACTTGCCGAACGGCTTGTCGACAACGGGAAGCACCTTGCGCAGCCGTCCCGCAACGCTTGGCCCGACCCAGGGAAAATCCAGGAGGTCCTCGATCGTCAGCGGTCTCTTGCCCGCCAGGGGGTGCTGAGCGCCACAGAAGAACGACAACGGGCGGCTTCTTGACGATAGCACGTCGAGATTGGGGGCATTCTGGGCTTCCGACACCTCGGCGAATCCGAGATCGAATGAGCCGTCCAGGACCTCGGCGACCACTCGGGTCCAATTTGCGATCCGAAGTTCTATGGCCAAGTTGGGATGCCGTGCCGATAGGACGCCGATGGCTCGCTCGCCCGAGATGTCCGCCGGATAGGGGCCGGCGGCGATGCGCAATTCCCCGATCTCCAGCCCCTTGGCGAGGGCGACCTCCCGCATCAGCTCATGAAATTCGGCTGCGGCCCGTTCGCCGTGCCGCGGCACGATCTCGCCAAACGGGGTCGGCGTCACCCCCTGCCGGTCGAACAGGGTAACGCCGAGCTCCGCCTCGAGCTGCTTGAGGCTGCGAGTCAGCGCCGGCTGCGAGACGCGGAGCGCCTTTGCGGCGAGCCCGAAATGATGGTGCTTCGCCAAGGCCTTAACGATTTCAATCTGTCGAAGGGAGTGAACTTTTGTCAACGGAATTGCAGGGTCCGATAATGCGCCATTATTGTCCAATACCATAACTGGTATTGGACGGGCCGATTCATTTCATGTACGTGCCCGCCGGGTCGAATGGGACATCGGCGGGGAGCAAAATGACATTCAGCTTGAGAAATTGCGTTGCGGCTTCGGCCCTGGCGACGCTGGCGCTCGTCGGCGCGGCGCAAGCGCAGACCCAGAAGCCAAACGTCCTCGTCATTATGGGGGACGACATCGGCTATTGGAACATCAGCGCCTACAACCGCGGCATGATGGGCTATCGCACGCCCAACATCGACCGGATCGCCAACGAGGGCGCGATCTTCACCGACTATTACGCGCAGCAATCCTGCACCGCCGGCCGGGCGGCGTTCATCACCGGTCAGAGCCCCATCCGCACCGGTCTGCTCAAGGTCGGCCTGCCGTCGGCGAAGGAGGGCCTCTCGGACAAGGATCCGACGCTGGCCGAATTGCTCAAGCCCGAAGGCTACGTGACCGGCCAGTTCGGCAAGAACCACCTCGGCGACCGCAACGAATTCCTGCCGACCGTGCACGGCTTCGACGAGTTCTTCGGCAACCTCTATCACCTCAACGCCGAGGAAGAGCCCGAGAACCCGGACTATCCGAAGGCGTCGGAGTACCCGAACTTCGCCAAGAATTTCGGCCCGCGCGGCGTGCTCAAATGCGTGGCGACCGCGACCGAGACCCCCGGCGACGACCCGCGTTTCGGACCGTGGGGCAAGCAGAAGTGCGAGGACACCGGCCCGATCACCAGGAAGCGCATGGAGACCGTGGACGGGGAGTTCCTCGACGCCTCGCTCGACTTCATCGACCGCGCCAACAAGGACAAGAAGCCGTTCTTCGTCTGGTTCAACTCGACCCGGATGCACATCTTCACCCATCTGAAGCCGGAGTCGCAGGGCGTGACCGGGCTCGGGGTCTATCCCGACGGGATGGTCGAGCATGACGGCATGGTCGGCCAGCTCCTAAAGAAGCTCGACGATCTCGGCATCGCCGACAACACCATCGTCATTTATACGACCGACAATGGCGCCGAGGCGTTCTCCTGGCCTGACGGCGGCACGACGCCGTTCCGCAGCGAGAAGAACACGCAACTGGGAAGGCGGCTACCGCGTGCCCGCGATGGTGCGCTGGCCCGGCGTGACCAAGCCGCACACCGAGATCAACGGCATCTTCTCCTCCGAGGACTGGCTGCCGTCGCTGATGGCGGCGGCGGCGAGCCGGACGTGACGAACAAACTGCTGCAAGGGCTACGACGCCGCCGGGAAGACGTTCAAGGTGCATCTCGACGGCTTCGACCAGCGCGATCTCCTCGCCGGCGGTGACGGACCAAACGCCATGCGTTCTTCTACTGGACCGACGACGGCGATCTCGCGGGACTCCGCTACGACCAATGGAAGCTGGTGTTCATGGAGCAGCAGGCATGCAGGCCTGCGACGTCTGGCAGGAGCCGCTCGTGCGCGCTGCGCGCGCCGCTGATCTTCAACCTGCGGACGGACCCGTTCGAGAAAGGCCGAGGCAGAAGTCCGGCGAGTACGAGAAGTGGTACGTCGAGCGCATGTTCGTGATGGCGCCGGCGCAGGCGATCGTGGCGCGCGAAATCGCAGACGTTCAAGGACTTCCCGCCGCGCCAGAAGCCGGGCAGCTTCTCGGTCGGCGACGCTTTGGACAAGCTCCTGAACGCCCAGCACAGCAGCAACTGATCGGGACGCGAGCCGCCGCCCGGCTTAGCTTTGGGGGGTCGATATGTCTTGTTCCGTGTTGCGGCGAATTCGGCTGCCTGCCCTCTTCGGAACAACGCTCGGCGTCGTTGGCGTGAGCGAAGGTCACGCGCAGGAATCGCGAACATTCCTTGTTCCCGCGACTACGGGTCGCTCCGCTCCAGGATGCGCGAATTTGACGCACAATAAATGATGCAGTGTCCGTCTCGGACATGTCGAACGGATCCACGAATCCCGCGCCGCGCGCCGCCCGAAAGCTGCGCCGCATCGCGGTCGCGGCCCCGGGCTGTTCGCGGCCGGTCCTGTCGCGCTCGCCCCAGCCGACGAGGCGCCCGCCGTCGCCGCTCCTTCCAGCGCGGTCCTGAAAGGCCGGCGTTGACGGCCTGGGCGATACACTGGTTTACCGAGATGATGGCCGGCGGACGGACCGCTCGCAATATGGGCCGCCTTCGCTCGGGCCAGCGACCGATGAGGCGGTCGCGCGCAGATCGCACGACCTCAACCACCACGGCGCGCCGCCGCTTCGACGCCGCCGGCAAGATCACCGGCGTCGCCCTGGCGGCTTGGCCAGAGACTGAAAGATCAGGAGACCGATCCCCATGCCCCCCTTTGGATCTGGCGGCCCGAATCGTCGCGTTGTGCTCAGCGGTCTCGCGGCGCTGCCGGCGCTGGCCGGGCTGCCGGCGCTTCTCGGCGCGACCCGAGCGCGGGCCGACGACGCGCCGCCGCTTGCCTCGTGGAACGACGGGCCGGCCAAGCAGGGCTTACTCGATTTCATCCGCGCGACCACCGATCCGTCGAGCAAGGACTTCGTGCCGCCGGACGAGCGCATCGCGACCTTCGACCAGGACGGCACGCTGTGGGTCGAGCAGCCGATCTATACGCAGCTCATCTATTGCCTCGATCGCGTGCCGGCCGTGGTCAAGGCCGATCCCCATCTGGCGAAAGTCGAGCCGTTCAGGACGGTCATGACCGGCGACTTCGACAAGATCGCGAAACTCAGCTTGCGCGACTTCGAGACGATCGCCGTCGCGACCCTGACGGGCATGGAGGTGGAAGCATTTGCGGCCGAGGTGAAGGCGTGGATCGACTCCGCCAAGGATCATCGCTGGAAGCGGCTCCACACCGAGCTCACCTACCAGCCGATGCAGGAGGTCCTGACCTTCTTCCGCGCCAATGGCTACAAGACCTTCATCGTCACCGGCGGCGGGCAGGATTTCGTGCGCGTCTATTCGCAGCGCGTCTACGGAATCCCGCCGGAGCAGGTGGTCGGCAGCGCGGTCGGGACCAAGTTCGGCTACGACAAGACCGGCAGGCCGTTCCTGACCAAGGAGCCAAAGCTCCTGCTCAACGACGATAATGCCGGCAAGCCCGAGGGCATCCACCTCGAGATCGGCCGCCGCCCGCATGCGGCCTTCGGAAATTCAACCGGCGACCGGCAGATGCTCGAATACACCAAGGCCGGCGACGGCGCTCGTCTTTCGATGATCGTTCTGCATGACGACGCCAAGCGCGAATACGCCTACGGACCGGCGCGAGGCCTGCCCGACACCAAGGTGGGCGCGTTCCCGCAGACGCTCTACGACGAAGCTAAGAAAGAGGGCTGGTTCGTCATCAGCATGAAGGACGACTGGAAGCGCATTTTCGCCTTCGAGTGAACGGGTGGCAGGCTCTGCGCCAGTGCCAGTTCGCGCCGTATTCTCGCTTCACAAGATTGTAGTAGGCAACGCAGCTGACATTCATCATCTGAGCGGCGGTCAACGCCGGATCAGTCAGAGGGTCGAGCCGCGGAAGCTGCAAGCGGGGAGTTCGTTCAAACGAGAAACGGCTCTCGGACAATGGCAGTCCTCCCTGCCGCCCGTGCTATGGTGAGGGGTCAAATCCGCCGGGAGGGTCCCGTAGTTGAAGAACCGCCAGTGGCTGCTCGCGCGCCGTCCGGACGGAGCGCTCAAAGATAGCGACTTCACCTTGGTCGAGGCCGAGGCCCCCACGCCGGGCGAGGGTGAGGCGCTCATCCGCAATCTGATCCTGTCCTGCGACCCGACGCAGCGCGCCTGGATCGCCGGGGACACCTATCTGCCGGCGGTCAAGATTGGCGAGGTCGTCCGCTCGTTCGGCGCGGGCCGGATCGAAGCGTCGAACCATCCGGGCTTCAAGCCTGGCGACATCATGCTCGGCCTCGTGGGCTGGCAGGACTATGTCGCGACGAAGCCCGGCGACCTGAGCAAGCTGCCCCCCGGGGCGCCCATCGAACTCGCGATGGGCGTCCTTGGCATGATCGGCATGACGGCCTATTTCGGCCTTCTCGACGTGGGCCGTCCGGTCGCGGGCGAGACCGTCGTCGTCTCGGGCGCCGCCGGCGCGACCGGCTCGCTCGTCGGCCAGATCGCCAAGATCAAAGGCTGCCGCGTCATTGGAATCGCCGGCGGGGCCGAGAAATGCCGCTGGCTCACGCAGGACCTCGGGCTCGACGCGGCGATCGACTACAAGGTGGAGAACGTGAAGGCGCGGCTCAAGGAGCTTTGCCCGAAGGGCATCGACATTTTCTTCGACAATGTCGGCGGCGACATTCTCGATGCGGCGCTCGGGCGGCTTGCGATGCGGGGGCGGGTCGTTCTCTGCGGCGGGATCTCGGCTTACGACGCCGCCGAGCCGCCGCCAGGGCCGAGGAACTACCTGAACCTCGTCTCGAAGCGCGGGCGGATGGAGGGCTTCCTCGTCACCGACTACGTGCCGCGCGCGGCCGAGGCGATCGGCGCCCTCGCCGGCTGGTTGCGCGAGGGTAAGATCAAGTATCGGGTCGACGTGCAGCACGGCCTCGAAAACGCGCCAGCGACGCTGAGGCGCCTGTTCGAAGGCAAGAACGAGGGCAAGCAGCTCCTGCGCATCGCGGAGTAGGGTTGCGTTGTAGGGCCGGGTCGATGAGCCGGCCTCATCGCCTGAAGCCATAGGCATCGAAAGACGCCCGTCTTTCGACGGGCTATGGCGACGCGCAGGTCCAGGAGGACCCCGGGCGCCGCAACGACAGCATCCGCCTCACCAGCGGATCAGCGCTGCGCCCCAGGTGAAGCCGCCGCCCATCGCCTCGAGCATCACCAGATCGCCGGGCTTGATCCGGCCGTCTTTGACGCCGACGTCGAGCGCGAGCGGGATTGAGGCGGCGGAGGTGTTGCCGTGCCTGTCGACGGTGACGATCACCTTGTCGCGGGCGATGCCGAGCTTGTCGGCGGTCGCATCGATGATCCGCCGGTTGGCCTGATGCGGCACGAACCAGTCGATCTCGTCCGCCGTCACCCCCGCGTCGGCGAAGCAGCCCTGGATCACGTCCGTCACCATCCCGACCGCATGGCGGAACACTTCCTTGCCCTCCATGCGCAGATGCCCGACCGTCTGGGTGGTCGAAGGCCCGCCGTCGACGTAGAGCTTCGAGCGGTGCCGGCCGTCGGATCGCAGCCGCGAGGCGATGACGCCGGGCGAGGCGAGGCGGGCGTCGCTTGCGCGCGCCTCGAGCACGATCGCCCCCGCCCCGTCGCCGAACAGGACGCAGGTCGTGCGGTCGCTCCAGTCGAGGATTCGCGAGAAGGTCTCGGCGCCGATCACGAGCGCCCGCTTGTTGGAGCCCGAGCGCAGGAACTTGTCGGCCGTGGCGACGGCGTAGACGAAGCCGGTGCAGACCGCCTGGAGGTCGAAAGCCGCGCCCTCAGAGACGCCGAGATGAGCCTGGACCTGGGTCGCGACGGCGGGAAAGGTGAAATCGGGGGTCGAGGTGGCGACGATGATGAGGTCGATGTCGGGCGCTTCAAGGCCGCCGGCGGCGAGCGCAGCCTCCGCCGCTTTGGCTGCAAGCGTCGACGTGGTCTCGCCGGCGCCGGCGACGTAGCGCTGACGGATGCCGGTGCGCTGGACGATCCACTCGTCCGACGTGTCGACCTTCGCCGCCAGTTCCTCATTCGTGACGACGCGCGCCGGCAGCGCGCTCCCCACACCGCGCACGCACGAGCGGATCGATGCGGGAGCAGGGCCGCCCGAGAGGTCCGGACCCGGACGGCGCGAGCGGCGGGCTTGAGGCGGAGGGGATGCGAGGTTCATCAGCGGGGCGGGTTCCTAGGTCAGGATCGGGCGGCGCCTCGAATTTGCCGGCGCCGGGCGGAAGTCGTTGGCGTGGGGAATCATTTCGCGAATCTTGCCGAGCAATTCCTGACGAACCATGTCATAGCCCAATTCCACGGCCCCGGCGTAGCTCTCCGCGTCCGCGCCGCCATGGGCCTTGATGACGACGCCGTCAAGTCCCAGGAACACCCCGCCGCTGGCGCGCGGCCCCATCTTCGCGCGCAGCGCCTCGAGCGCCTTGCGCGCGAACAGATAGCCGATGCGCGACATGAGACTCGAGCCCATGGCCTCGCGGATATACTGGCTGAGCTGCCTCGCGGTGCCCTCGGCTGTCTTGAGCGCGATGTTGCCGGTGAAGCCCTCGGTGACGAAAACGTCGACCGCGCCTTTGCCGAGGTCATCGCCTTCGACGAAGCCATGATAGCGCATGTTGGGCAAGTTGGCCTCGCGCAGGACGCGGCCCGCCGTCCTCACCTCCTCGACGCCCTTGATCTCCTCGACGCCGACGTTGAGGAGACCCACGGTCGGATTGTCGATGCCGAGGACGATTCGCGCCATCGCCGCGCCCATCACCGCCAGATCGACAAGGTGCTGGGCGTCGCCGCCGATTGTCGCGCCGACGTCGAGCACGATCGATTCGCCGCGCAGCGTCGGCCACATTGCGGCGATCGCCGGCCGTTCGATCGGCGACATCGTATGCAGGCAGAACTTGGCCATCGCCATCAAGGCGCCGGTATTGCCGGCCGAGACCGCGCACTCGGCCGCGCCCGACTTCACCGCCTCGATCGTCTGCCACATCGACGAAACCCGGCGCCCGGTGCGGAGAGCCTGGCTCGGTTTGTCGCTCATCCTGACCGCGACGTCGGTATTGAAAACGCGCGACCTGGCCGCGAGCCTCGCGTGGCCCTTGAGCACCCGTCCGATCGCCTTCTCCTCGCCGTAGAAGAGAAACTGAAGGTCCGGCCGGCGTTCGAGCGCGACCGCGGCGGCCGGCACGACGACGGTCGGCCCGTGGTCGCCGCCCATCGCGTCCAGCGCTATGCGAATGTCGCTCGCCATCCCTTGGTCCGACCGCCCCGGGCGATTTTGCTCGGGCGGCGCCCGGCGTGGGCCGCGACAATAGCGGCTTCGCCGCGCAAGGCAACGCCCGGGACGCGACCTCGGCGGCGGACACGGGCAGGAAGCCGCTCCGGAGCCTCGCTGAGGGACTGAAGTGGCGGATCGCCCTTTTCCTCCATCAACGCGCGTGCAAGGATGCCGCGCCTTTTCCACATGTCCGATCGATTGCATCACGCGCTCGGCGCCATCGACGACGCCAACGCGCGGGACCCTACGCGGGAGGCCGGCGAACCGGCCGAGCTCGTCTATGGCCGGCGAATGAGCGAGGCGCTCGCCGCCTTCGCGCCCGGCGCCTCCGAAATCCTGCAGATCGCGGTGCGCGCGCAGCATATCGAGCGGTGGCTTAACCCCCGCCGCGCCTATCCCGACGGCAAGGTTGGCTATATCGCCTGGCGCAACGCCGCCAAGCGCCGCCACTCCGAGCGCGTCGGGGAGATCATGGGCGCTTGCGGCTATGAGGACGCCGCGATCGAGCGCGCCCGCGCGCTGGTGCGCAAGGAGAACTTGCGCGCCGACGCCGAGGCGCAGACACTCGAGGACGTCGCCTGCCTCGTATTCCTGCGCCACTACGCCTTGAGCTTCGCCTTGAAGCATCCGCTAGCCCAGGTGCTCGACATTCTCAGCAAAACCCAGCGCAAGATGTCGGCCCGCGCCCGCGCGGCCGCGCTCGATTTCGGCCTGGCCGAGCCGGTCCTCGCGCTCTACGAGCGAGCTTCAAGGGCGCTCGATCGCAATCGGGGTCAAACGAACGATGATTGAACAGACCGCCGCCGCTCGCGTCATCAGACGCAAGATCGCGGAACTGAACCTCACAACGCAGCACGCAAGAAAACGCCAACCCGTCACTGTCGGGCGCAGCGTCAGAGCTCAACTCGTGGATCAATCCGCCCGAATTCCCTTTCAAGATTTCGGGCCTGATTGCTCTATGCGATCCGGTCGAGGATCGCCCTCGACTGCGACCGTCAGGCGGGCGCCTTGCTGCCCATCAACGCCAGGGCGATCTTCTGGGAAATGTATCCGAGCACCGCGCCGATAACCAAGGAGATCACGCCAACTATGAAAG
This sequence comes from uncultured Alphaproteobacteria bacterium, assembly GCA_963832305.1. Lineage (GTDB taxonomy): Bacteria > Pseudomonadota > Alphaproteobacteria > Rhizobiales > Beijerinckiaceae > Roseiarcus. Next base: position 159,872 of record CAWHTU010000017.1, read on the forward strand.
GATTCTCGAGCGACGCCGAGGTGATCGCGCCAAGCTTGTTGCCCGTCAAGGCGAGGCCGGCGACAGACGCGTATCCGAGCACGCCTGCCGGGATGTCGCTCAGCGTCGGCGCCTTCGCGGCGTATACGAGAATGAACACAGTTATCAGGACGCATATCCCGGCCCAAAGCGGAACGCCGAGCGCGCCGCCGAGCGGAATTTGAGTGACGAGCAGAAGCGCGATCAACGCCATGATGGCGCCGAATATATTGTTGGTGAGCGCCTTGGTCAGCCCGGCCTCCTTGCCGCCACAGTGATAAAACGTGGCCCAGCCGATGAACGCGACCCAGATTTGCAGCCCCATCCCCCATGACAAGAGGACAAAGGTCGCGATGCCCCCGAGCACGCCGATACTCACCGCCAATGCAGTAATGAGATCCATGGCTCCCTCCTGATTTCGGCTCGCGTTTCCTCGCTTCCCGAATTGCGCGAGCCTGCTCCGGCGGGCGGCGTTTTGCCGCCGACTCGGGCAATTGAGGTTAGTCTGTGTCTAAATCTTGTGCAATTGAGGAAGCGGCTGTTTGAACAGATTCTTTTGCGCCTGATTTTTGCTCACGGATGGCGCAGGCGGCCGCGCAACGAGGCAAAGGGCGGAGACTTGTCGGCCGCCTCCTCCGGCGGCTCGAAGACAACGCCGGGCTTCCGTGGGTAGGGGTCGAGGCCGAGGGCGAAGAACTCCGCCGTAAGCGCGCCGAGGTCGATTTTTCCGTCGATGACGGGATCCGGATCGTCCTCGTCGGCCAGCGAAAGGCTGAGCGTTTCGCGCGCCGCCCGGCGGCCCGAATCCTCTTCCGGCTCAGGCGCGAACCGCACATCGACGGCTTCGTCGACGGTCGCCTCGAACGGCTCGAGCGAGACGACGCAGGTCTGGGTCAGTTCGCCGTGGACCGCGCCGGTCACACGCGCGCCCCCGCTCCCGGCCGGCTCGAGGCGCAGGGTCGCGGTCAAGGCGGCGATGGCCGGAAGCCCATGGAGCGAAGCGAGCGCCTGCCTCTCGGCGGGGCTTGCTTCGACAGTCACGGTTCGCCCCTCCCGCGGAAGAGCGTCGATTCGGACGACGCGGCTCAGCGGCTGAACCTCAGTCATGACTGCCTCCGGCTGCGATCGAGCCTGACGGAAAACGGAAATCGCCGGTCGCAAACGTATCCAATGGAATCGCCGCCAGCGCCGCGTCAAGCGAGGCGACATAGGAGGCGAGCGCGCCGGCTCTCGGCGCCGTCGCGTCCGCGCGCCATAGACGTTGCGCGCGAGCGCCTGCGGCCAGGCGCGCGGCCGAGCCTTCCTCGAGCGCGGCGGCATAGGCGGCGTTGCGGCCGTAGAATGCGCGGCCCATCGCCTTGAGCCGCTTCGACACCGCGATATCGGACAGTCCCATCTCGCGCAGCGTGTCGTCGAAATGCAGGAAAACGCTGTTGACGAGTTCCTGGGCCATCGCGTCGGCGAGACCGCCCAGCGTCTTGAGCCGCCGCAGGACGAGCCCGGCGTGCAGTGTGAGCAACTCGAATCGGCCGTCGATCCGGTCGGGCGCCTCCAGCGCCTGATAGAGCGCCGGGCGGCGGGCGGCGGCCACGATCTCGCCAAGAATCTGCTCGATGACGGCTCTGCTGGCGCGCCGCGCGCGCCACCGGGCGAAGATCATGCCGATCCCCTCGCGTGGCCGGCGAGCTCAAGGCCCGCGGGGCTCACGTCTTGCTTTGGCAAGGCGGCATGAGTTAGGCATCGCTCGCCCGGTCTGGCAAGCCGAAAGGCTGGTCATGGAGAGAGGCTGAATGCAATTTTCGCCCAAGGTTCTTCGTCGCGATCGCTGGGATTGGCCGTTTGCGCCGCGCTCGCGCTCAGCGGCTGCATCGGCTACGACGGCGACTTCGATCGCGGCTATCAGGTCGACGACAGCACCATCTCGCAGATCAAGGTTGGCGCGACCACCAAGCCGGAAGCGCTCGCGCTCCTCGGGACGCCGTCGACCACGTCGACCGTCGGCGGCGACGCCTGGTACTATATCGGGCAGAAGATGAAGCACTCGCTGGAGTTCATGCCGGTCCAGATGACCGACCAGCACGTGCTGGCGGTCTATTTCGACAAGGGACGGCAAGGTCGACCGGATCGCCAATTACGGCATGCAGGACGGCAAGGTGTTCGACTTCGTCAGCCGCACCACCCCGACCGGCGGCACGGAGCCCGACTTCCTCAGGAACATGATGGGCGGCCTGTTCAGGTTCAGCGAGCTGAGCGCCGGGCGTCGCTGACGGGCTCGCCGGAAGAGCTGAAGCGTCGGAAGGCTGGGTCCGAATCGCGCGTACCCGTAACTCCGAAAATCGGATTATCGAGGGATATCTTTGCCAAAAACAGAATATGCGCTAGTCTGCGCTCGTCGACGCCGATGCCCGGGGCCGCCATGCGCGCGATCGGCCGGTCAGCATGGAGACGAGAATTGAAGTCGCCGGCCACAAGCAAGCGGTCCCTGCCGGTCAAGACAGCGCGACTCTGTCCGCGATAACCCACTGAAAATCTCGCGTCCGCGCTCGAAAGCCAAATTTGGATTTCGTTGCGCCCGACTTGGATTTCGTTGCGCGGATCGGCTTCTCGTTGCGCCCGGCTTGGTTTTTGTTGCGGCCGGCTCGGGTTTTGCTACGCCCTCACCGCGCCAGGATCGCCAGCAGCAGCAGCGCGACGATGTTGGTGATCTTGATCGCCGGGTTGACCGCCGGGCCGGCGGTGTCCTTGTAGGGGTCGCCGACGGTGTCGCCGGTGACGGCGGCCTTGTGCGCCTCCGAGCCCTTGACCCACTTGTTGCCGTCCTTGTCGACGAAGCCGTCCTCGAAGCTCTTCTTGGCGTTGTCCCAGGCGCCGCCGCCCGAGGTCATCGAGATGGCGACGAAGAGGCCGTTGACGATCACGCCGAGCAGCGACGCGCCGAGCGCGGCGAAGGCCGACGCCTTCGAGCCCGAGATCCACAGCGCGCCGAAATAGACGACGAACGGCGCCAGCACCGGCAGAAGCGAGGGCACGATCATCTCGCGGATCGCGGCCTTGGTCAGCAGGTCGACGGCGCGGCCGTAGTCGGGACGCTGCGTGCCGTTCATGATGCCCGGCATCTCCTTGAACTGCCGGCGCACCTCGAGCACGACCGATCCGGCCGCGCGGCCGACCGCGGTCATCGCGATGCCGGCGAAGAGATAGGGGATGAGGCCGCCGAAGATGAGGCCGGCGACGACATAGGGGCTGGAGAGGCTGAAATCGAGCGCGCCGACGTCCTGGAAATAGGGCGCGCCGGTCTCCTTGAAGTGGCGGATGTCGTTGGTGTAGGCGGCGAACAGCACCAGCGCGCCCAGGCCCGCCGAGCCGATCGCATAGCCCTTGGTGATCGCCTTGGTGGTGTTGCCGACCGCATCGAGCGCGTCGGTCGACTGGCGCACTTCCTTCGGCAATCCGGCCATCTCGGCGATGCCGCCGGCGTTGTCGGTGACCGGGCCGAAGGCGTCGAGCGCGACGATCATGCCGGCGAGGCCGAGCATCGTCGTGACCGCGATCGCGGTGCCGTAGAGGCCGGCGAGCTGGAAGGTCGAGATGATGCCGGCGACGATGACGATCGCCGGCAGCGCGGTCGATTCGAGCGACACCGCGAGGCCCTGGATCACGTTGGTGCCATGGCCGGTGACGGAGGCCTGGGCGATCGACATCACCGGGCGTTTTCCGGTGCCGGTGTAATATTCGGTGATGACCACGATGAGCCCGGTAACGGCGAGGCCGACGAGGCCGCACACGAACAGATTCGACGCCGGTGACCGACTTGTCGGCGACGGTTCCGATCTCGCCCCAGCCGACGACGAATTGGGTCGCGATCGCGAGGCCGACGATGGAGAGCGCGCCGGTCGCGATCAGGCCCTTGTAGAGCGCGCCCATGATCGAGCCGTTGGCGCCGAGCCTGACGAAGAACGTGCCGATGATCGACGTCACGATGCAGGCGGCGCAGATCGCCAGCGGATACATCATCGACGAAACGAGCACTGGCGTCCCGTCGAAGAAGATCGAGGCGAGGACCATGGTGGCGACCACCGTCACGGCGTAGGTTTCGAACAGGTCGGCGGCCATGCCGGCGCAATCGCCGACATTGTCGCCGACGTTGTCGGCGATGGTCGCCGGGTTGCGCGGATCGTCCTCCGGAATGCCGGCTTCGACCTTGCCCACGAGATCCGCGCCGACGTCCGCGCCCTTGGTGAAGATGCCGCCGCCGAGACGGGCGAAGATCGAGATCAGCGAGGCGCCGAACCCGAGCGCGACCAGGGCGTCGATGGTGATGCGATCCGAGGGCGCATAGCCGAGAGGGCCGGTGAGAATGCCGAAATAGCCGGCGACGCCGAGAAGCGCGAGACCCGCCACCAGAAGTCCGGTCACCGCGCCGGAGCGGAAAGCGATGTCGAGGCCGCCGGCGAGCGATTTCGTCGCCGCCTGCGCCGTGCGCACGTTGGCGCGCACCGAGACGTTCATGCCGATGAAGCCGGCGGCGCCGCTGAGAATGGCGCCGATCGCGAAGCCGATCGCCACGGTCCACGACAGCAGCAGCCCGAGACCGATGAACACGACGATTCCGACGCCGGCGATGGTCATATATTGGCGCCTGAGGTAGGCCTGCGCCCCCTCGCGCACCGCCGCCGAAATCTCCTGCATCCGCTGCGAGCCGGCGTCCGCCGCCATCAGACTCGAGATCGTGTAGACGCCATAGACGATCGAGAGCAGTCCACAGACGATAATCAAGCCCAAAAGCATGGCGAAAGGCCCCGTTGATAGGCCGCGGGCGGTCTCCCGCGGCTCGTTTCTGGGCGCCTATTGCCAGAAACCGCGCCCTGCCGCAACGCGCCGCCAGCGTTTCGGGTCGCTTTCACCCCAAAGTCGCGCTGCGGCCGAGCGCCGCAGCCCCGGGGCGCCAAAGGCTCCGTCACGACCAGCGGCCTTCTCCACCGGGGTCAGGACTTCAGCCGCCGCGCTTCCAGGTCAACTCGCCGATGCGGAGCGACTGAACCTCCAGTTCCCCTTTGGGCTCGAACAGATCGGGGCGGGCCGAGACGCGCCCGTCCTCCTGCTCGACGCCGATAAGGGCGTAGGCCGCCGACAACATGCGCGCGGCCGAGCCGGTGTACCATGACCAGCCGCCGCGCCCGCCATGGCCCCAACCCTCGTAGATGTCGGCGGGCTGCTGGATGGGAATGAGGCCGTAGGTCGCCGAGACTCTCGGGGTCGGTCTTCTTCATCGGCGATATCTTTTCGAAAATCTCGAAAGCGCGGGCCCGAAGGCGAGCGGCCAATTCGTTGTCGCCCGCAGCGCGCGCCGAGGAGGCGAGACGCATGAACCCATCGACGATCCAGGTCGCGCCATGGCTGTATTGGGCGCCGTTCTCGCGTACGCCGGGCGGATAGTCGGCGATGCGGCCCGGATAGGGCTGCGAATGCTCGTAGAACGGGGTGTCGAGCAGCAGCACGCGGTTCGGCCGCTCGATTCCTTTAAGGCCGCCTTCGATCGCTGCTAGGGCGCGCGCGTCGTCGCAGGCCCCGGAATAGGCTGCCCAGCCGGTCGTCATCGCGTTGCAAAGGTCGACCTCGCGCCCGTCGTCGGCGAAGTCGAGCAGGTAATGGTCGCCGCGCCATCCGATCTCGAGCGCCTGCCGCTGCCGGGCGAGCGCCGCCTCACAGCGGGCGGCGAACGCCTCGTCCTCTTTGCCGCGCGCGAGGGAGACGAAGCCGTCGAGGACGTTGAAGAGAAAGAAGCCCATCCAGACGCTGGTCCCGATCTCGCGGCGGCCGAGCGCGTCGATGCCGTCATTCCAGTCACCGGCCCGCAGGAGCGGAAGCCCGTTCGCGCCGAGATGCTCGAGAGTGAAGTCGATTGCGAGGCGCGCATGCTCGTAGACAGTCGCGCTCTCGCGCGAGACGCGGGGAATGACGATCCAGGTGTCCTCGTTCGACGGCACGGCTTCGCCTTCCAGAAAAGGCGTCGTCTCGTCGAGCACGCTGTCATCGCCGGTTTGGCGCACATAGCGGGCGAGCACGTACGGCAGCCACAGGTGCGGATCGGAGGCCTTGGTCCGCTGGCCAAGTCCCGTCCCGCCGCCCGGCGCGCGATGCCACCATTTGAGCACGTCGCCCTCACGAAACTGCTGGCTCGCATGAAGCACGATTTGCGCCCGGGTCAGGCGTGGTTCAATGAGCGCAAGCGGCAGCACGTCCTGCAGCTGGTCGCGATAGCCGGTTGCGCCGCCGAGCTGGTTTGGCCCCAGGCGGCCGAAGAGCCGCGAGGCGTAAAGCTGGTAGGGCAGCCAGGTATTGACCAGCCGGTCGAAGTCCGGCCGGTTGGTGCGAACCTCGACCCGGCCTAGCCGGGCGGCCCACGAGGCGCGGGTCGCCGCGAGATCGCTTTCCGCTTCGACGACGCCGACACGCGCCGCCGCGGCGAGCGCTTCGCTCCGACTCGGGGCCTGGCCGAAGCCGATGGCGATTTTCGCTTCGCCCCCAGGCGGGAGCGTGAGTTCGCCGCAGAAGGCGGCCACACGCCGGCCGTCGTCGGGCGCGGAACCGTCGCTCGAGCCGGTTTCGACCATCGCCGGCGTCAGGATGTTGCGCCCTGGCCCGCCGAAGAACCGGGCGCGGATCGTCTCGGTCGCCGGATTCCGCAAGCTCGTCGCCGCGAACGCGAAGCCGCGCTCGAAATCATTGTTCGGGTTCTGGAACAGGAGCGTAGAGCCGACCGTTTCGTCGCGGATCTTGTCGACGCTCGCGATCGGGCTGTCCTCGAGCGCGAGATCGAAGAAGGGCGTGATGCGCAGGCGCCTCGGACGCGCCCCACCATTGCGCAAGGTCAAGAGGCGCATGTCGCCCGGATAGCCGGGCGGAACGAAGACGACGTGTTCGATCGTCAGATCGCCTCGGGTCGTGACGAAAGTCGCGACCCCCGGTTCGTAGGTCGCCTCGCAAGTCGCGTCCTCGGGCTGGAACGGCGTGAAGCCCACCGCGCCGGTTTCGCCCTTGTCGAGGTCGCGCAGGTAGACGATCTGCCCCGGCTGGACGACGGTCACGCTGTCAAAGCGGAAAGCGGAGAGGCCGTTTTGACGAGCATTGCCAAAGGCGGAGAAAATCTCGCCGTCATTGGAGACCATCGTCGCCATGCCAATTTCGTTCGCCATTACATGCGCCCACGGGCGCGGCGTGCGATGGGTGAGGCTCAACGTCTTGCCGTCGGCCGAGAACCCGAACGGCCACCGCGACGGTAGCGCTGGCGACGGCTCGGCGGCGCGAGTCTCGTAGAGCCGCCTATGCAAGTCGGGCTCGGGCAGAGGCGCGAGGCCGAGCCGCCGGGCGATCAGTTCGCTCGCCCACACCGCGTTGTCGGAGCGGCCGACGATGAATTCCGCCTCGGCCGCGGCGCCAGGCGCAAGCGTCGCCTCAAGGGTGAAGCTCGCCGCCGGATCGAAGGTCCAGACCTTGCCTTCGTCGTCGAGCTTTCGCCAGCGCCAAGGCTCGCAGCCGGTCGGCCGCAGGAGCGAGCCTTCGCCGATGAAGCGTGTGCGCGAATCTTCGTAGCCGACGAGATCGGTCCCGGGTCCCGGCTTTACGGCGAAGAACGCGGTCTCGCCGCGGTCGGCGCGCGCCGACCGCAGGAGCCGGTTGCGCGCCAGAATGGCGTTGAGCGAACGCACGAACACGGTCTCGACATGCATGCCGGCGAAATCGAGATCCTTTGCATAAGCCCCTGTCTCGGCTTGCGCGATCTCGCAGAAGCTCGTCAGTCGCAGCCGCCTCGACCTTTCGGATCTGTTCTCGAGCCGCACGCGCCAAGCGATGATCGCGCCCCGCGAGTCAGGCGCGATCTCCATTCGGGCCTCGATTCCGTTCAGAGCATTGACGATCGCAAGGCGATTGAAGCCCGGCTCCTCAATCCTGTAGTCGCCCGCGCGTCGCGCCGGCTCGAAGCCGATCGACCAGGGCGCTTCGCCGTCCTCGCCTACGTAAAAAAAATGGCCCCGCGCCTGCAGCGGATCGAGCGGACGGCGGAAGAGATCGATCGGGCCGCCGGCGCGCTCCGCCCCGATGACGAAGGCTGCGCCGCGGCCGTCGCGCTGAATCTCGACCCCGACCGCCCCGTTGTTGAAGACGAAGCGATCGGGACGCCGCCCAAGCTCGAGCGGCGCGCCTTCGAGCCATGGCGCCGCAGGTCCAGATTTGGCGCGCTCCTTAACCGCCACCGCCACACCCGCGGCAGCCATTGCGGCGATCGCCACGCCATATGCGAAGCCAAGCGTCTTGATCGCGTCGGGCATTGGGCCGCCGCCGCGCGCAAGCGTCTCAGCGCCTGTCCAGGCCTTGTCCCAATCCGGCCCACGCGGGATGTAAAACGGAATGAGGAGCGGCGCCCAGGTGCCAAAGCGGCGGATGCCGTCGGGAATGGCGCGGGTGCGTCCATGGTGGCCGACGAACCGGGCTGCCGCCTCGTCGGCGCGGTCGCCGCCAAGAAACGACAGGTTGACCAGGGTCGCAACCCTGAGTCCCATATGGTCGAACCAAATGAGGATGCGTAGCCAGTCGTAGGCGAGCAGTCCGAGAAACAATGTCAGACTGAATTGCCGGAAGCTGCCGGAGCTCTGGGTCGCATCGGTTGCGATGGCGACACCCGACCGGATCGCGCCGTCCTGATTGTACCAGGTTGGGTCCGGGGACTGGCGCAGGAACGAGTTGATGATGGGCGCCATCCACAGGCCCCAGCGCAGAACGCGCACACCCTGCTCGACCAGCCCCTCGATTCCGCTCGGGCTGACCAGCGTCTTGATCGGCCTCAGACTTCTCTGCAAGCCAGCGTCGAGCAGAACGTAGTTGATCGAGAAGAGCGGCGCTGCGAGCGACCAGTTGATCACGCCGGCCACCGATTCCGCCCAGAAAAGCCTGACCCCGCCCGCCACCTCACCGAGGTTGATCATCCCGTATTTGTTGAAAATCGGATAGGTCGTGAAATCGCCGAGACGTCGCCCGTCGAGCCGGTAGTTGACGTCGGCGTAGGCCCAGAATTTGGCGATGACGACTTGCAGCTGGGCAGCGTCGAAATACCAGCCGAGCGCGCCGGCGACGAGCGCGCCGAGGAGGAGACCCAGCGCGTAAAGGCGCCAGCTTTGCAGCTTCCGCCGTTCGCCCGCAATGACGCTGCCGGCGTCAAAGATGAGATCGACGCCGCCGTAGCAGAGCGCCCCGACCACAGCCATCGCCAGAAACCGCACGCCGCCGTCGTAAGCGGCAAGGCCGGCGCGATAGGCCAGCGCAAGGCCGAGGCCCGCGACGATGCCGCGCGCAGGCCCGCGCGGATCGAGATAGGCGCGCTTGAGCCGGCCGAAGAACGGCGCCGTCCCGTCGGCGCTGCCCATGATCGTCTGGGCAAGCGGGAAGGCGAGCGCGCCGCCGATGGGACCGATGAGAAGCGCAGCTCGATCCAGGATCATCTCCGCGCCGGGCGCGCGCAGGATGAGAGCGGCGACGAGGATGAAGCCCATGAACAGCGCGCCGTAAATCGCGCCTTTGACGAAGCCGGCTCGCCAATGCTCCCACGCCGTCTCGAAGCGCGGCGGACGGCCGCCCAGCCAATCGAGGATAATGCCGGTGAAGAGATAGACGATCGCCCAAAGGCCGCCTTGCGCGAGCGCGGCGCAGAAGCTCGAGAAAAAAAGCGCCAGGAACGGCTGAGCGACCATCTGCGCCGCGTTGGCGATAAGCGGCGTTGCGGCGGCGAGACCTCCGCCGAGAGCGAAAAGTCCGTGCGTACGCGCCGAACTCGGAAGCAGATTGACGCTGACCAGGCTGATCATCGTCAGCATCGCCTCGCCCACGAACCAGAGAGTAAGCGCGCGCCCGATCGCGACCTGGACAGGAAATGGCAAGCCCGCATGCCCAGTCGCCATCGCGCCGAGCTCGGCCATGTGCCAGTCGGCGCCGATCGCCATGAGCAAATTGAACAGGAAGGGAACCGCGATCAGGCTTAAGGCCTCGATGAGCCGCAATCCGCGAAAGCCGGCGATCAGGGCCATGATCGACCCGCCGGCATAGACGATCAGCGCAATCGTCGCGCCGGCCGCATTGACCCGCCAGACGTCCGCCCACGGTCCCGGCAATTGCCAGAACCCGATCGAATCGTTGCGCTGGAAGGCAAAGATGGCGAAGGCGGCGGCGTCGGCGGCGATCAGCGCCGCGGAATACGGGCGCTCAGCCCGCGCCCACCGGATAAGCGCGAGCCCCACTGCCCCAGCCACCGCGGCGACGATCGGCTGACGCTCGCCGATCGCCATGTAGAAGCCAAGCGCGAGCGCCGCTGCGCCGGCCGCCGCGACCAAAGTTGGGGCGACGGGTCGGTGCGCGAAAGGGCGCGCCAACGGGGACGTCATCTCCATGCCTTGCGCGCTCCCCTGTCCGCCTCGGGCCCATCCCTTGCGGATTGCTCGCTGAGTCGCAAGCTCGCGTCAAAGACGCTTGCCGGCCGCCCCATAGCGGCCCAATAT
>CAWHTU010000018.1:0-542245 GCA_963832305.1 uncultured Alphaproteobacteria bacterium
CGTCGAGATATTTTTGCTTCATCGGCTCCCGTATCGGCAGGCAAGATTCCGCTAGGATCGAGTGTTGGGGTGCGTTCTTGAGATACCCGGCGACGGCGGCCCTTGCTTCATCCATGCGCCCAAGGCTCGCATAGATGACCATCGTCGGCCATGGGTAAGAGGCCTCTAAGCCCTTGAGAGTTTGAAGCGCCTCTTCGTACCGGCCGGCGAGATAATACGTCCAGGAGACGTTGGTTTTCAAGTCAGAATGGTTTTTGTAGTCGTGCGCAATCGCCCACGAAATCCAGTCCATCGCCTTGTCGATCTGGCCAGCCTGAGCAAGACGAGAAATCAAGCCAGCCCTCAACCAAACATTGTTGGGCGCCATCTCGACAGCAGCTTCCGCGTCCCAGAGCGAAGGCTCGAACTCCTCGCCGTGCCACGCATGTAGGTGGGACATCAGATCATGGGTTCGGAAAATCTCGTAGCGGGATTTGTTCTTGGCCTCCTCGGCCTCCCGCCCGAGTTTGTAGGCGATCTCGGTCGTGTCGCGACAGTTCTCGAACGGTCCGAAAAACATGTTCTCGTACTGATAACTCCAGGCGAGTACAATCTTTAGCAGCGCGGAGTCGGGAAAATGCGCCAATCCTTCCTTCGCAATTTGTCGCCCCTGCACGTTGCTGTCGACACCCTGCAACCGGTCCCAGGAACGAAGGGCGTAATCCCATTCGCTGAAGGCAGACTCGGATTTTCGCCATGCTGCCGCCGTCTCGGCGGCGGCGAGCCGCCCGTCGCCGTCGGCGACCGCGCCATAGATCTGCTCCGCAGTCTTCTTCTGGACGGTGACCTGGTCGTCGTTCGCGTATTCGTAGCTGTCCGACCAGACGGTCTGACCGCTCGCCGCGTCGGTGAGTTGCGCCCGAACGCGCAGCTTGTCGCCGCTCTTCGCGAGGTCGCCTTCGAGAGTGTATCGTCTCCCGATGTCCTGTGCTCCCGGCGAAGACAGGCCTGATGGCGAGACCATCCGGAACATCGGGTAGGTCGCCAGCATCGCCGAGACTTCGCGCGCGAGACTCGGACCCAGATTGTCGAGGCTCTTGTCGCCGCTTGTGTTGGCGAAGGGCAACACGGCTATGACCGGCGTGTATTCGGGCCGACCCGTCTCACGCGGCCAGAAGCGCCACGCGGCTGCGCCGGCAAGCGCGGCTAGGAGAACGACAAGCCCGAGCGTGGGAGCGAGCCGGCGATATTGGCGCAGAGCCCCGCCGAACCAATCACGCCGGACGCGCGCTCCTGGTGGTTGGATCTGATAGATGTGCACTGGCCGGTCGATGTTCTTGAGCGTCTTCTCCCCGATATCGCGCAATGGCAGCCCGAGCTTGCCAAAGATCGCGTCGCGCACGTTGGCCGAAATACAGATGCCGCCCGGCTCGGCCAAAGGCTCCAGCCGCGCCGCGACATTGATGCCGTCGCCGTAGGTCTTGTCCGCGTCGTGGATGATGTCGCCGAGGTTGACGCCGATCCGGAGCAGCATCTGGCGCTCTTTTGGGACGTCGACGTTGCGTTCGGCCATGATCTTCTGCGTCGCGACGGCGCATTCGACCGCGCGCACCGCGCTCGGAAACTGCGCGACGATCCCGTCGCCCGCGATGTTGATGATCGAACCGCCATATTTCGCAATGAGCGGGAGCAGGACCGCCTTGTGCGCCTCGAGGTCGCGCACAGTCTCGTCTTCGTTGCGGCCCATGAGGCGCGAGTAACCGGCGACGTCCGCAGCCAAGATCGCCGCGAGGCGCCGCTCGTCGGAATGCAGGGTAGAAGCCTCCTCGGACATGCGCTTGTCCGCCGTTCGCAATGTCGCGCGCCCTGACGGCGCCCGGGGCCCAATTTAGGCGGGGATGGCGCGTTCACGCAATCGTGAAGACTACCGACAATCTCTTCGGTAAAGCAGAAGAGTGTGCTAGACTGCCGTCGCGATGACCCATGTGATCCATGGCCTTCGGCGATCGAGCGCCGCGAACGCCCCTTATGGCCGGCCGTATCGATCGGAAATGGCGCGGGTAAAAAAACCGCTCCCCACGGCCGGCGCAACCCTTTGAAAACGCTCATTTCCGACGAAGGAATCCAACCAAATCCAAGCCGGCGCCAAGCCCGGTCCAAACCCACAACTCACGAGATTCGGCCCGTTCCAAGAAAATACAAACATGTTTATATTGTATTTTGTCGCCGACCCTCCCACTCGCGCTTCAGGATCGCCATCATGACGAGGTCGGCGCGCGTCCCGTCGGCGAGGCGGTAGGCTTGGCGCAGGACGCCGTCGCGGCTCATGCCGAGCTTCAGGTAAGCGGCTTGCGCCCGGGCGTTGTCGGCGAAGCAGTCGAGGTAGAACCGCTCGGCGCCCATGGGCCCGAACGCCTCGTCGAGGACGAGGCTCAGGAACGCGGTGCCGAGCCCCTGTCCGGGGCGGGCGACGGCGACGCGCTTGAGATAGAGGTTGCCGTGGACGTCGCCGAGGCCGCGCAGGATGGCGAAGGCCTCGATCGCGCCCGTTTCGCCAACGCCGAGCCGGTAGGCGTGGGAAGGCGAATCGAGCATCGCGCGATGCTCGCGCTCCTCCGAGCGGGCGACGCAAAGCTCGAAGTCCGGCGAGCGCTCGATCGCCATCACCGCGCCGATATCGGCGGGCCCGGCCGGGCGTAAGGTCAGCGCGGAAGCGGCCATCGAGAGCGGGCGATCCTCGGTTCGCGGCGCCCATTGCGCCTCGCGGCGCGAGCGTCTATACCCCGCCGGCCCTTGAGCGGCTTCGCCTGCTCGGGACTCCGGGAGATGGGCGCTTAGCTCAGCGGTAGAGCACTACCTTGACATGGTAGGGGTCAGAGGTTCAATCCCTCTAGCGCCCACCATCCCCGGCTCCAGCGGCCGCCTCATTTTCGCGCCGGTTTTCGGCGAGAGGCTCGCGAAGGCGGCCTCCGATTCGTCTCCGCCCGAACCCTTCGACGGATTCCACCATTGTCATTGCGGACGAGGGCGCTCAGCGGCGCGAAACGATTGAAGGCCGGCCGGGCGCTCTTCGGCCTTGTCGCCGGGCTGGCGCTTCTCGCCGCGGCCCGGGCGGATGCGGCGAACACACAGGGCGCGATCAGGGACAGGCACGGCGACTGGGTGACCCGCTGCGAGACTCCGCCCGGCGCTCAACACGAGCAATGCGCGATCGTGCTCAGCGTCGTTGACCAGGAGCGGCCGAATCTGATCCTGGTCGTCATCGTCCTCAACACGGCCGACCGCAAGACGCGGCTCATGCGAGTGATCGCGCCGCTCGGCGTGCTGCTCCCTCCCGGCGTCAGCCTGCGAATCGACGAGGCGGACGCTGGGCGTTTGAGCTTCCTGCAGTGCCTCCCCAACGGCTGCGTCGCCCAGCTCGCCATGGACGATGCGCTTCTCGACAAGCTGAAGAATGGAAAGACTGCGACGCTCGGCATCTTCCAGACGCCCGAGCAGGGCGTTGGCGTGCAGGCCCCGCTCGCCGGTTTCAAGGAGGGCTACGAGCAATTGCCTTGACGGCGTCGGCGGGGTAAGCACCGCGCACTTTCAAACGGATCCTGGTTGCTCAATAGGCGAAGTCTGAAGCAATGATCGCTCGCGCAAAGCTGGTTCGCATGGCGCTTCTTTCAATGGCGGCCGGCGCTCTTGCCGGCTGTGACACGGTCGGCGGCGCGGTGGGCTCCGTCGGCGGCTCGGTCAATGACTTCTTCTCCCATCACGATCCGAATACCGACTCCCTCAACGCGGGCGCAATCCCACGGCCGGTCGCCGGCAAGCCTGCGACCAATCCGAGCGACAAGCCGAAGGTTCTTCCGGTCGCCTCGCAAGACATCAATTGCCCGGAAGTCACGATTGCGGACGCCGGCGCGGCGCTGCGGGTCGGCGGCCCGGACAACCCCTCGGTGCGCTATCAGTTCAACATCGTCGACACGGCGCGTGAATGCGATCCCGCCGGTCCCTCGCAGGCCGCGCTCAGGATCGGCGTCAAGGGCGCGGTGGTGATGGGGCCGGCCGGCTCGCCAGGGACCTTCAGCGCGCCGCTCAAGATTACGGTCACCCGTGACAGCGACAAGACGGACGTCTTCTCGCAGACCTATCAAGTCCAGGCGGCGACGGACGGCGTCACTGCCGGCCCCTTTCGCGTCGTGACCGATCCGATCACCGTGCCGATGCCGACTCTCCAGCTGGCTGACGTCTATTCGATCACCGTGGGCTTCGAAGGCGGTACTGGGGGCCCGTCGCCGGCGCGCCACAAGAACAAGAAGAGGTCAGGCTAGGCGAAGCGGGCCGAAACCCGGACGGACTCATCATGCGTTGACAATCCTCGGCCGGTCAGGCTAGCTCGGAAACGTCAGTCGAAGACACTTCGCGGAAGAGTCCGGCGCATTTCGCGCCGGCGCCGAAGGCGCAACCGCCCCGGAAACGCTCAGGCCTTAGGGACCGCGCAAGTGATGACGCTCTGGAAAGAGGCGCGCGTCGCTGAGACGTTCGCCCACCGACGGGGGTAACCGCGGCAGGCGGGAAATCTCTCAGGTCATGGGACAGAGGGGGCGCCCGCGAGCGCCAGGCCGCAAGATCGCGGCTTGGCGTGGGGGCGGGCGCTTGTTCACGACCGGCGGCCCCATGACCGAAACCTCGCACCAGAAAACGCCGCTTTACAGCCTGCACGTCACGCTCGGCGCGCGGATGGCGCCGTTCGCCGGTTACGACATGCCCATCCACTACCCGGCCGGCGTCCTCGCTGAGCACCTCCACACTCGGAAGTTTGCCGGGCTGTTCGATGTTTCGCATATGGGCCAGGCGCTGATCGAGGGCGCGAGCCACGCGACTGTCGCGGTCTTTCTCGAGACCCTTTGCCCTGCCGATCTTCTCAATCTGGCCCCTGGCCGCCAGCGATATACCCAATTGCTCAATGACGACGGCGGAATTGTCGACGACCTGATGGTCACTCGCCCGCCTCGCGTGGATGGCGCGCTGAGACTCGTCGTGAACGCCTCACGAAAAGCGGCCGACTACGAGCTCATTCGCCATCGCTTACCCTCAAACGTCCGCCTGACGCCGCTCCCAGAGCGGGCGCTGATAGCGCTTCAGGGCCCTATGGCGGCCTCGATATTGGCGCGCCTTGCCCCCGGCGAGGGTCTCGAAACCATGCCCTTCATGAGCGCTCGCCCCGCGCGGGTCGCGGGGTTCGAAACCTTCGTCTCACGCTCGGGCTACGCAGGCGAGGACGGCTATGAAGTCTCGCTCGCGTCGACCCGGGCGGAAAGCTTCGCCCGCCTTCTCCTCGCCGAACCCGACGTTGCGCCGATCGGCCTCGGCGCCCGGGATTCGCTGAGGCTCGAGGCCGGCCTCTGCCTTTACGGGCATGAGCTCGCCGAGACGATCGATCCGGTCGAAGCCGCTCTATCCTGGTCGATTCAGAAGCGCAGGCGCTTGGAGGGCGGATTTCCCGGCGCCCGGCGCATTCAGGACGCGCTGGCCAACGGGCCGACCCGTCAGCGCGTGGGCGTCCGGCCCGACGGTCGCGCGCCCGCCCGCGAAGGGGCGGAAATCGTCTCGTTGGACGGCGCTTCAATTGGAGTCGTTACGTCCGGCGGGTTCGGCCCGAGCGTCGGCGCGCCGATTGCGATGGGCTATGTCGACCGCGCCCATGCGGCGATTGGAACGCCGATCAGTCTGATTGTCCGCGGCAAGCCGTTGAGCGCGCGGGTCGTCGCCCTGCCTTTCTACCCCCACGCCTATTATCGCGGTTGAGCAAGGAATGGACGATGTCTGAGATCCGCTACACCAGGGACCATGAGTACCTCCGCGTCGAGGGCGTCGAGGGCGTCGTCGGCATCAGCGAGCATGCGCAGCAGCAGCTCGGCGACGTGGTCTTCGCCGAAACGCCGCCGATGGGCAAGGCGCTGAAGCAGGGCGATCCGGCCGCCGTGGTCGAGAGCGTCAAGGCGGCGAGTGACGTATTCTCGCCGGTTTCCGGCGAAGTCGTCGCCGTCAATTCGGAAGTCGAGTCGACGCCAGGCCTCATCAACGAGGACGCGCTCGGGCGCGGCTGGCTCTTTCGCCTCAAACTCGCCGACCCGGGCGAATTGAGCGGCTTGATGGATGAATCCGCCTACGCAGACTACCTCAAGACGTTGGGTTGAACAATGCGCTACCTGCCGCTCGACGCAAGCGAACGCGAGGCGATGCTGGCGCGCATCGGCGTGCCGGACATCGAGGCGCTGTTCGCCGACATTCCCGCCGACAAGCGGATTCGCGGTCTTCTCGACATGCCAGGGGCAAAGAGCGAAATGGCGGTCGAGAGGGTGATGACGACGATCGCCAAGCGCAACCTCGCCGCCGGCTCGACCCCGTTCTTTCTCGGCGCCGGCGCCTACAGACGCCATATCCCGGCGACCGTCGATCACCTCATCCAGCGTTCCGAGTTCCTGACCAGCTATACCCCCTACCAGCCGGAAATCGCCCAAGGCACGCTCCAGGTATTGTTCGAGTTCCAGACCCAGGTCGCCGCCCTCACCGGCATGGAGGTCGCGAACGCCTCGATGTACGATGGCTCGACCGCGTGCGGTGAAGCGATGTTGATGGCTCATCGCCTCACGCGACGCAGCCGGGCGGTGATCTCGGGCGGCCTGCATCCGCAATATGCCGATGTCTGCGCGACGCTCGCCCATATGGCGGGCAATGTGATCGTCCGTCTGCCTCCCGACCTCGAGGCGAGCGAAGACATCGCTGCGGCTATCGACGGTGAGACAAGTTGCGTCATCGTCCAGGCGCCCGACTTTTTCGGCAATCCGCGCGATCTCGCCCCCGTTGCCGCGGCGGCGCATGCGCGCGGCGCCCTGCTGATTGCGGTTTTCACCGATCCGGTGGCCCTCGGCGCCCTGCGTTCTCCCGGCGAGATGGACGCCGACATTGCTGTTGGAGAGGGTCAGGGGCTCGGCAACGCGCTCAACTTCGGCGGCCCATATCTCGGCCTGTTCGCGACGCGCGCAAAGAACGTGCGCCAGATGCCGGGCCGTCTTGCGGGCGAGACGGTAGATGCGGCGGGGCGGCGCAGCTTCGTTCTCACCCTCTCGACCCGCGAGCAGCACATCCGCCGCGAGAAGGCGACGAGCAACATCTGCACCAACTCCGGCTTATGTGCGCTGGCGTTCTCGATCCATCTGACGCTTCTCGGCGCCGCTGGACTCGGACGCCTGGCGAAGGTCAACCATGCCAATGCCGCGCGTCTCGCCGAGCGGCTTGCCTCGATTCCGGCGGTTGAGGTCGTCAACCCGAACTTCTTCAATGAGTTCACGATGCGCACGCCGCGGCCAGGCGCCGAACTGATCGAGGCTTTGGCCAGGCTCGGAGTGATTGGCGGATTGCCGGTTTCGCGTCTCTTGCCCGGGGCGGGGCTCGACGACTGCATCATCGTCGCCAGCACGGAGATCAATACCGAGGACGACCGCGCGGCCTACGGGCACGCGCTTGCCGATTGCCTGCGTTGAAGCCTTAGGAGAGGGTACCTGATGAACGTACAAGGCCGCCCGACCCGCCCCGAAACGGCTGCCAAGCCGTCGCGCGGAACCTTCACTGGAAATCGGGGGCTCAACATGGAGGAGGCGCTGATTTTCGAGACCGGGCGCTTCGATGCGACCGGGGTCGATATCGACGACCCCGAACCTTTCCAGTCGCGTTTGGGCCGGCACGCGCGCAGAAGCGCAATCGAACTGCCCGGCCTCACCGAACCAGAGGCGATCCGCCATTACGTTCGCCTCTCACGCAACAACTATTCGATCGACGCCGGCATATACCCGCTCGGCTCGTGCACGATGAAGCACAATCCCCGCCTCAACGAAAAAGTTGCGCGCCTGCCTGGATTCGCCGACGTCCATCCGTTGCAGCCAGTCTCGACCGCGCAAGGGGCGCTTGAGGTTGTCGAAGCGCTCACAAACGCTTTGTTGACTATGACCGGCATGGACGCCGTCGCGATGTCGCCCAAGGCCGGCGCGCACGGCGAGCTCTGTGGCATGATGGCGATCAAGGCGGCGGTCGAGGCGCGAGGGGAGGGAGCGACTCGGCGGGTCGTGCTGGTTCCCAATTCCGCCCATGGCACGAATCCCGCAACCGCGGCGCTGATTGGCTATTCGGTCCGTTCCGTTCCCGCAGCCGCGGACGGAACCGTCAGCGCCGAAGCCGTGCGCGCCGCGCTCGCCCCCGACGTCGCGGCGATCATGCTGACCAATCCCAACACCTGCGGACTGTTCGAACGCCAGATTGTCGGCATCGCCGAGGCGGTGCACGAAGCCGGGGCGTATTTCTATTGCGACGGCGCGAATTTCAACGCTGTCGTCGGCAAGACCCGTCCGGGCGATCTCGGCGTCGACGCGATGCACATCAACCTGCACAAGACGTTCTCGACCCCCCACGGCGGCGGCGGTCCCGGCGCTGGGCCAGTCGCGCTCTCCTCGCGGCTCGCCCCTTATGCGCCGATTCCTTTCGTCAAACGCGAAGGCGCATCGCTTCGCCTGGTCGAACATCCCGATGGCGGCGCATCGTTCGGACGCATGTGCGCTTTCCACGGGCAAATGGGCATGTTCGTGCGCGCGCTCGCTTTCATTTTGTCTCACGGCGCCGACGGTCTTAGGCAGGCTTCGGAGGATGCGGTGCTGTCGGCCAACTATATTCGCGTTTCGCTCAACGATGTGATGAGCGCGCCGTTCGGCGATCAGCCCTGCATGCACGAGGCGCTGTTCGACGACCGGTGGTTGAAGGACACCGGATTGACGACGCTCGATTTCGCCAAGGCGATAATCGACGAGGGCTATCACCCGATGACAGTCTATTTCCCGCTCATCGTGCACGGGGCAATGCTGATCGAGCCGACGAAGTCCGAATCAAAGGCGAGCCTCGACCTGTTCATCATGACGCTTCGCGATCTTGCGATCGCCGCCGCAGCGGGCGAGCGCGAACGCTTTCAGTCTGCGCCGGTCGATGCGCCGCGGCGGCGGCTCGACGAGACCCGAGCCGCGAGACAGCCGATATTGCGATGGACGAAGCCGCAGCCGGCATGACGACGCCGCACCCGGCGCGCTCTTTCTTATGAGGCCAATATGGTTCTAGACTGCCGGTGGTCGCGACCATTCGCGCCAGAGGGCTGAGCCGCCATGTCATCCGGTCTGATCCGTTTCGCTCTCGCGAGCATAGTCGCATTCGGGGGCGCGGCGACCTCCTATGGCGCCTTTGCTCAGGAGAACCCGGCGACGCCTTCCGCGGTGCAGGCGCCGGCTGCTCCGTCGCCTGCGCCCGCCGCTCCCCCGGCCGCCAATCCTGCCCAGCCGCCTGCGGCGACGACGACCGCGCCTGCCCCTCCTGAAGCCGCAAAGCCGGGCGAGACGGCTCCGCCGGCGGGCGAGGCTTCCACCGGCGAGACGGTCGACCTGCCGGCACGGCCCTTCGTTTATATCGAAGGGAAGGCTGACCGGGACGAAATCTACAGTGCAATTCTCGGTTCCCTCGGGCTCGTCAAGCGCGACATGGAGAAGGCGAACCTTGCGCCTGGGGGACGCCCGCTCGCGGTGTTCGTCGAATCCGACGATACCGGGTTCAAGTACCATGCCGGATATCCGTTGGCCTCGGCGCCCGAAGGAAAAGCCAGCATCTCCGACGCGGTGAAGATCGGTCAGACGCCCAGCGGCAAGGCGATGCGTTTCGAACACCAGGGCGCATATTCGGACATTGACGCGACCTATGACGCGATTACGGCGTATCTGGACGAGAAGGGCATCGACGCACAGGACTCCTTCATCGAGGAATATGCCAACGATGTGAAGGACCCGGACGACCCGACTTTGCAGGTCAACATCTACGTGCTGCTGAAATGAAACATTGAGATTTATTGCGGCTGTGGCCTCGCGATTTGATCGGAATCAATTCGGCCTCGGCCAGCGAGCCGAATATCATTACGAAGTTGACGCGCGAGGTGAATAATGGCTGCTGAAGGCGGCGTGATCGCGCGGGTTATGTGTCGCCGTGCGGATCATGCCGACTTACTGCAAATCCTGCGCGAGGTCCAGGAGGAACTGGGATGGATTTCGCCTGAGACCGGTCGGGCAATTGCTTCGCGGCTTGGCGTTCCGACGATGCGCGTGCAGAGTGTCGTGGAATTCTATTCGTTCCTCTATGACAAGCCGCGCGGCCTATCGGATCCTGTTTTCCGACAACATCACTGACCGCATGCTCGGAAGCCTGGCGTTGTTCGAGCATATGCTGAAGCGTCTAACGCTCAAGCGCGGCGAGGTGTCTACGGACGAGGCGGCCAGCGTCGATCTTACGTCATGCACCGGCATGTGCGATCAGGGCTCGAGCGCGTGGCGCGGGCCGCGTGGCCTGAGGTGCGCGCAATCGAGGACTTCCAACTGCAGATCGAGCGCGCTCGACCTCGACGGTGCCGATCTCGCGCTCTTTCTCGACCGCCGGCAAGGGCACGCCGGCGCCCTTCGCGTTTTCCGAGATTGTGGCTGCTCCCGTCCCCACGCCCGACCACCCACGCGCTCGCGCCCGAAGCCGTGCTCGACGTGTATGCGCGCGCGCTCGGGCGGTCTCCGCCGCGGGCGTTTACGCTATGCTGCGAGCGCTTCGAGCTTGGCGAGGGGCTGTCGCCCGACGCGGGCGACCGGCTGGAGACGGCCTGGGCGTTCGTCCAAGGTCTGATGCGCGAGCGGTCGATCGAAGGGTGGCGGCGGAAGGCGCGCCCTTGAGGGCGCGCGATCCACCGATCGCCGCGCAACGAAATCAAAATCGCCCGCAACAATTCCCAAATCCCGCGCAACAAAATCCAAGCCAGGCGCAACAAAAGCAAAATCGGGCGCAACAAAAGCAAAATTTCAATATCCTTGCTAATCAATGGCTTAACTCAGAATCAGGCTTCGGCGTCGCCTCCGGCCTGGCGGTCGGAGCTTTACTCGCCGATCTGCGGCCGTTGGCCTCGATCCGCGCGGCGACGCGGTTGATCTTGGCGAAGAGTCTTTCCCGGGCGGCGTCGTCGTAGATCTGTTTCCTGACGCTCGCCTTCCGGTAGAGGTCGAGATGGTCGAGAACCTTGAGGTAGGGCGGGATGGCTTTGAGGTCGCCGCCCTCGATCGCCTTGCCGGCGAGGGCCAGCGCGCTCTCGAGCCGGAAGAGCTGAAGGAGCGCATGATCCGGCAGGTCGTCGACCTCTTGCTTCTTGAGCGTGTCGGCGATGATTTTTCGGACCCGCTGCTCGCTTAACCCCTCTTCGCGCGCGATATCCGAGGTCGACGCTCCGACCCGCACCCGGGCAAAGATGCGTTCGCGCCTGAGCGCCTTGGTGTAGGGGTTGAGCCTGGGCCGCGCCGGTCTCGGGGTCTTATCGATTTCCATGTCCGTTTCCTTTCCGCCGCGATCCGCAGCCCGATGTCGAAGAACGGCACATTAGCAGCGATTTCGGAAAAAGGGAATAAGAAAGTCGTCTTTCTGTAAAGGGGACGCTGGGAGGGGCAGGAGGGCGAATCTGGACCGGGCCGGCGCGAACAAGGCGCTTCGATCATTTGCCAATTGCAAGCAGTCGTGCTCCGCGCCGGGATTGAGCTCGATGAGAACGCGCCTGGAGCTGGCTCAAGAGCGGCTTGTCGTTCAACGCTTTCCGCTGCAAACTGGGCCCGCGTCCGTTATTTCGCCGTAGCGCCAACCAATTGCATTCGGGAGGATTTTCATGGCGCCGGTCTGCTTTGTTGTGATGGGTTTCGGCAAAAAGACAGACCTCGCAACGGGCCGCGAGCTCGATCTCGACAAAAGCTACAACAGCATCATCAAACCGGCGGTTCTGGCTGCGGGTTATCAGTGCATCCGGGCGGACGAGGTCCAGCAATCGGGCATGATCGACGTGCCGATGTACAAGCTTCTGTACGAGGCGGAGCTTGTCGTCGCCGATCTGTCCACGACCAATCCAAACGCGATCTTCGAGCTTGGCGTCCGCCACGCCCTGAAGCCGCGGGCGACGATCATCATCGCGGAAAGCAAGTTCAATATTCCGTTCGACGCGACCCATATCGCCGTCCGCCGCTACGAGCATCTCGGATTGAGCATCGACTACGCCGAGGCAATCCGGATGCAGAACGTGCTGACCGGGCTGATCGCCGCCCTTCCAGGCAATGCGGACCCGGATAGCCCCGTCTACACGATCCTCCACGAGCTTCGCGCGCCGACGATGGCCCAAGCGGCGCCGGCCGGCATTGCAGCCGAAAGGGCCGCGGTCGCCGGCGTCGGGGTGGCGCAACCGCAGGCTGAGCCGGCCGTCGAGAGCTACGCCAGCAAGCTGCAGACCGCCCTAGATGCGCTCGACGAAGGCGCGTTCGGCCTCGCCAAGAAGCTGCTCACGGCGATCTATGCCGAGCAAACGGCAGTTGTCGGCGCGGACAGCAAGCCGAAGCCCGCTCGCGCCATCGTCGTCCAACGGCTGGCGCTCGCGACCTACAAGGCCGGCGAGGCCGACGCGAAGACCGGCGATCCGGACAAGGCGCTCGCCGGCTATACGGAAGCTGAAAACCTCCTTCGTCAGCTCGACGTCGAGACGACCACCGATCCCGAGACGCTCGGACTGTGGAGCGCGATCCACAAGAAGCGGGCTGAAATGCCGGGCCGAACCGCGGATGAGAAAAAAGCGGATGTTGACGAGGCGATTCAGGCTTCCGAGCGCGGTTTCCTGATCAAGCGCGACTACTACAACGGGACGAACCTCGCCTATCTCTTCAACCTGAGAGCCTCGCTGTCTTCCGGCGACGACAGGATCGCGGACAATGTTTTCGCCGCTCGCGTTCGCAGAATGGTGGTCAAGATCGCCGAGAACCGGCTTGCCCTTCTCGATGCGCAACAACCCCCTGCTGGTTCCGACGAAGCGAAGTCGCTGGCGGTGGAGCGATATTGGGCTGCGGCCACGCGCGCCGAAAGTCTGATCGCGCTTGGCGACCCGACCGGCGAAGAACTGATGGATGGGACGCTCAAGGCTGCTCCAACGGGATGGATGGCCGAGAGCACGCGAATCCAATTGGCAAACCTGAGGGCGCTGCTGGCAAAGGCGCAGGCTCAAGGCTGAGCGCGGGCGGCATTACCCTCATAATGAGTTAGGCGGGATGGCGCCCTACTGCGCCGCCATCGCCGTCAGAGCCGCCGCGCCGGTCTCGAATTGCAGCCTCGCGAGCCGGGCATAGAGGCCGTTCGCGGCGAGAAGCGAGGCGTGCGTTCCCTCCTCGACCACGCATCCCGCCTCGATGACCAGAATGCGATGGGCGTTGACGATCGTCGCCAGCCGGTGCGCGATCACAAGCGTGGTCCGGCCCCTCATCAGCGTTTCGAGCGCGTCTTGGACCAAGGTTTCGCTTTCGGCGTCGAGGGCCGAGGTCGCCTCGTCCAGAAGCAGCGCCGGCGCGTCCTTGAGGATCGCGCGCGCGATCGCGATACGCTGGCGCTCGCCGCCCGACAGCGTAACGCCGCGCTCGCCGAGCTCTGTATCGTACCCTTGCGGAAGGGCGGCGATAAAGCCGTCCGCCGCCGCCTGCCTCGCCGCCGCGACGACCGCCTCGCGTGATGCGCCAGGGGCGCCGTAAGCGATATTGTCTGCGACGCTCGCGCCGAAGATGAAAGCGTCCTGGGGCACGAGCGCGATCTCGGCCCGAAGATCGGCGGGATCGAGCGTCGAGATGTCGACGCCGTCAAGCGCGACCGCGCCGCTCGAGGGGTCGTAAAACCTCAGCGCGAGCTGGAAGAGGGTCGATTTTCCCGCCCCCGAGGGACCGACGATGGCGACGACCTCGCCCGGCGCGACCTGGAAGCTCACATCACGCAAGACGAAATCGTCCTCGCGCCCCGGATAGGCGAAAGAGACGTTCTTGAAGTCGAGCTCGCCGCGCACGGGCCTGGGCAGAGACGCGGGCCTCGCGGGCGCGGCGATGCGGGGCTCGACCGCCATGATCTCGCCGATCCGCGCGGCCGCCCCGGCCGCCTGCGACACTTCGTTCCACACTTCCGACAGTTGCCCGAGCGCCCCCGCGCCGAACACCGCGAACAGCACAAACTGCGAGAGCGCGCCGCCGGTCATCCTGTGGGCGATCACGTCCTGAGCTCCGAGCCAGAGCACGACGACAACGCTGCCGAAAGCGAGGAAGAGCGCCGCCGCGGTGACGAAGGCGCGGGCCTGGATCATCGCCCGCGCCGCCTCATAGGCGCCGTAAGCGGCCTCGCGATAGCGGCCGGCAGTGAACGGTTCGGCGACGAACGACTGCATGACGCGCACCGCCGAGAGGCTCTCGGTTGCGAAGGCGGTGGCTTCGGCGAGCCTGTCCTGGGCGCAGCGGGAGCGCTGCCTGACTGAGCGTCCCGCTGCGTAGAGTGGGAGCACGATGACCGGGATGGCCGCGAGCACGAAGGCCGACAGTTTGGGGCTCGTGACCACCATCATCGTGATCGCGCCGGCGAACAGGAAGAGATTGCGCAGCGCGACTGACGCCGAGGAGCCGAACGTCGCCTTGAGCTGGGTCGTGTCCGCCGAGAGGCGCGAGGCGATGTCGCCGGTCTTCTCGGCGTCGAAAAAGCCGGGGTCGAGCCGGGTCAGATGGGTGAAGAGATCGGCGCGCAGGTCGGCGACCACCCGTTCGCCGAGCGTCATCACGAGGTAGTAGCGGGCGCCGGAGGCGAGCGCGAGCACCGCGACGACGCCGATCATGGCGAGGAAATAAACGCGGATGAGGCCGGCGTTGTCGGCGGAGAATCCGAAGTCGATCATCCGCCGGACCGCGATCGGCACCACGAGCGTCGCCGCCGAAGCAACGACAAGCGCGACGAGCGCCAGGCCGATCCGCGTGCGATGCACGAACGCGTAAGGCGCGAGCGGCCTCAATGCGCCGAGCGAAGAGCGGGAAGTCTTCGATCCGGCTTCGGCGGCGGATGACATTGGGTCGGGCGGCTCCTGAAGCAAATCCGTCCAGCTTTACGGCCCCTTTTCCGCCCAAATCAAGGCGGCCGGCTTGCGCTCGCCTTGACCCCGGGCTATAGGACCGGCAACCGAAAGAGCCGCCGGACCTCCGGACGGCTCTTTGCTTGTTCCGCCAGAGATCTCATTCGATGAAGTCCGACATCCACCCCAACTATCACATGATCAAGGTCGTGATGACCAACGGCGTCGAGTTCATGACCCGCTCGACCTATGGCGAGGACGGCGCGACGCTCCATCTGGACATCGATCCGAACACCCATCCGGCCTGGACCGGCGGCTCGCAGCAGCTGGTCGATCGCGGCGGCCGACTGTCGCGGTTCAACACCCGCTTCGGCGGCATCGGCATCGGCGGCAAGAAATAGGGCGACGTCCCCCCTCTCCCCACGGCCCCACGGTTGAGGGAGCGCGTTCCTTCACGGCCTCCTCACGCTCGTCACCTCGCCGCCGCCCGTGGCCGCGATCCGGACCCGGGCTTCGACCAGCGGCTCGCTCACGACCTTCATGTGCCAGCCGTTTGCGTGCAGCAGGGTCAGCGCGTCGCGCATGACGCCGACATGCCCCTTCCAGAACACGAGATCGCCGCGCCTGAGAGGCTTATCGGCCGCGACCGGCTCGCCGAGGGCGGCCTCCTGCATGTCGCTGTCGCGCGGAGCGGCGACGCCGGCCGCGTCAAGCCCGGTCTGGACCAGGCCCGAGCAGTCGATCCCCTCCGACGTCCGGCCGCCCCAAAGATAGGGGGTCTCGAGAAAGCGCTCGGCGACCGCGACATAGTCAGGCTCGCGCGACCCTATCTCCGCGAGATGCCTGAGCCAGAGGCGCAGACCGTCCGCCGAGACCGCGAAATCGCCCTCATGGCCCACAATCGTCAGCCGCGCGCCGAGCGAGAGCGCCATGCGCGGCGGAAGCTTGATGCCGGGCCCTGGATAGGCGTGGGTGCGAAGCGCTGCGACCCGATGCGTCGGCTCGGTCGACGGCCCGAGCGCCGCAGCCGGCATATAGCCGACGTAACTGTCGCGCTCGAGCTGAACCCAGGCCCACCCCGCGCTCCCGTCGTAGACCGTCGCGATTTCGCCGTAGAGCGCTTCGGTTTCGAGCGGCGCGTCTGCTTGCGGCGAGCGCCGGAGCGGCGCGCTTGCCGCGATGACCCGCTTCGCTTCGCCCTTCGCGTAGCGGGGCGCGTTGACAAGGCCGCGCAGATGATCCGCCGCGAGGTCGGGGCGGGCAGGGGTCAGGCGGCGGTCGAATGGGGCGGGGGGCATGCGCAACGGTTGCAAGCACGGATGACCGAAGGGTTAACATGCGCCCCGATCGAGAGCCACGGGCGAGAAGCGCTTCTTTGCCGATCTCGTCCACGAGGAGTAATCTCGCCGAGAAGGCATCATTGCAGGCCATGACCGCTCTCAACGATCGACAGGACAATTTCCGCGCGCCCCTCGACCCTTATGGGGCCGCGACCCATGAGGTTTTCAACCAGCCGTTCGAACTTGCCGACTACAACCTTTACGATTCCGACGCGGCGCTCAAGGAGGCGGTCAAGCGCGAGGGCGCGGATTGGGCGACGGGCGAACTCGCGGCGTTCGGCGCCCGCGCCGGGTCGACCGAGTTTCTGGAACTCGGCGCGCTCGCAAACAGGAATCCGCCCGAACTCGACACCCATGACCGTTACGGCCGCCGCGTCGATCTCGTGCGGTATCACCCCTCCTACCATGCGCTGATGAAGGCCTCGATCGAAGATGGCCTTCATTCGTCGCCGTGGACCGACCCGGGCGAGGGCGCGCATGTGGCGCGCGCCGCCCGCTCCTACATGCATACCGAGGTCGAGGCCGGCCACGGCTGCCCGATCACCATGACCTTCGCCGCGACGCCGTGCCTCAAGCTTGAGCCCAACCTCGCCGAACAATGGCTGCCGAAGGTCCAGGCGCGCGTCTACGATCCGCGCAACGTGCCGGTAGACCAAAAAGCAGGCGCAACAATCGGCATGGCGATGACCGAAAAGCAGGGCGGCTCGGACGTGCGCGCCAATACGACCCGCGCGATTCCGGTCGGCGCCGAAGGAGGGGGGCACGCGTACGAGCTCGTGGGCCACAAGTTCTTCGTCTCGGCGCCGATGTGCGATGCGTTCCTCGTCCTGGCGCAGGCGCCCGGCGGCCTCTCGTGTTTTCTCGTGCCGCGCTGGCGTCCCGACGGAACCAAGAACCCGCTTCAGATCATCCGCCTCAAGCGCAAGATGGGCAATGTGTCCAACGCGTCGAGCGAGACGGAGCTGCGCGGCGCGCTCGGCTGGATGGTCGGACCGGAGGGCCGGGGAGTGCCCACGATCATCGAGATGGTCGCCATGACCCGGTTCGACTGCATGATCGGCTCCTCCGCCGGGATGCGGATGGCGGTCTCCCAGGCGATCGACCATTGCCGCCAGCGCAAGGCGTTCGGCGCGCTGCTGATCGACCAGCCGATCATGACCGCGGTGCTGGCGGACCTCGCGATCGAGGCCGAGGCGGCGCTGACGCTCACCATGCGGATCGCTCGCGCGCTCGATCATCGCGACGACGGCCATGAGGACGCGCTGGTCAGGATCGGCTCGGCGATCGGCAAATACTGGATCTGCAAGCGCACGCCGGGCCACGCCTACGAGGCGCTGGAATGTCTCGGCGGGTCGGGAGTGATGGAGGATTCGCCGATGCCGCGCCTCTATCGCGAGGCGCCGGTCAACGCCATCTGGGAAGGAAGCGGCAACGTGCAATGCCTGGACATCGCGCGCGCGATCCAGCGGTCGCCGCAGACGCTTGAAGCCTTTTTCGCCGAGGTCGGAGCGGTGAAGGGCGAAAGCGCGGCGCTCGACCGCGAGGCGGCGGCGCTCAAGGACGACATGGCGGACCTCCGCGATTTTGAGACGAAGGCGCGCGACCTCTGCGACCGGCTGGCGCTATGTTTCGAGGCGGCGGCGCTGATCCGCGCCGGCTCGCCAGTCGCCGAAGCGTTCTGCCGCTCGCGGATCGAGACGCGGGGGGCCCACAATTACGGCGCGCTGACCGGCGTCGATACGAAGGCGATCGTCAGGCGCGCCGCGCCGCGGTGAGCCGAAGCTTCGAAGAGACTGCTTCAGCTGGAGCAGGCCGCCCCTCGGCGCCGCAAGGCCGCGAAGGCGAGCGCGCCAAAGCCTGTGAGCATCATTACCCAAGTGGAGGCTTCTGGCGCGGCGCTCAACCGCCGTGGACGCGAAGGCGATCGTCAGGGGCGCCGCGCCGCGCTAGTCGCCTCTCCCTTTGGGAGAGGCGTTTGGGGTGAGGGTGGCGGGCGGCCCTCATCCGGCCATGCCGGCCACCTTATCCCGGAGGGAGAAGGGATGCCGGTGCGCCTCAGGCCAGATTGCCCTCGGCGCCGGGCGTTTCGGCCAGCTCCTCCAATTCCGCCATGGTCTGTTCGACGGTCTGGTGATGCGGCTCTTCGTACCAAACCGAAGCGACCCTCTCGACGTCGCTCGAGCTCACGCCGACGTGAGTGACGTGCGGCCGCTGCGATTCCAGAAACTCATTGATGTCATTCTCAAGCGACTGGATCGGCGTGTTCACGCCCTGGGAAAACAGCTTCACCCGCATTGCTCGACTCCGACAAGGCTTGGCGTCATGATGAACCAGTTTCCTTTTCGCAGTATAGGACGCGCCTTCCAAGCCTGATCTTGCATCCTCGCGCCCGCGCTGCGGGGCAGCGTCCGCTAAAGTCGCGACACACCCGTCATTGCGAGCGCAGCGAAGTGATCCAGGAGTTGAAGGCTTCCCGCCTCGTTGGTAACGCTCCTGACGACGCCAGCCGGCAAGGGAACGATTTGGCGTCTTGCGCGTTTCCGGCGCTCAGCCCTTTCGAGGTCGCCTCATGAAATTGTTCCGCTGCCAGGTCTGCGACAACATCGTCTACTTCGAGAATCGGACCTGCGGTCGTTGCGGCCATCGGCTCGGCTATGTCCCCGAACTGGAAATAATGGCCGCCCTCGAGCCAGCGGGCGGCGACGCCTGGACGCCCTTGGCGGGTGAGGGCGGATCGCGCCTTTTCTGCGCCAACGCCGACTATGATGTCTGCAACTGGCTGCGGGCCGAAGGCGGAATGGAGCGGCTCTGCGTCGCCTGCCGGCACAACGATACGATCCCGGATGTTTCCCTCCCCTCGCATCTCACCGCCTGGCGAGACATAGAGCTCGCCAAGCACCGGCTCTTCTATAGCCTGCTTCGCTGGAAGCTCCCGCTCAAGACTCGCGCCGAGGACCCGAGCCATGGTCTGGCTTTCGAATTCCTGGCCGATCCGCCCCAGCCTTCCGGTCCCAAGGTGATGACCGGTCACGACGACGGCGTGGTGACGATCGCGCTCGCCGAAGCCGACAGCGCCGAGATGGAGAAGCGCAGGGCGGAATTGGCCGAGCCCTATCGCAGCCTGCTCGGACATTTTCGCCACGAGGTCGGTCATCACTATTGGGATATCCTGGTTCGCGATGGCGGGAGGGTCGAACAATGCCGCGCCGTGTTCGGAGATGATTCGCAACACTACGAGGCGGCCCTCAAGCGCCACTACGAGCAGGGCCCTCCCGCAGATTGGCCGGAGCGCTTCGTCTCAGCCTACGCGACGAGCCATCCGTGGGAGGATTTCGCCGAAACCTGGGCCCACTATCTTCATATCGTCGACACGCTGGAGACCGCGAGCGCTTTCGGTCTGAGGATCAAGCCGGCAATCGACAAGGACGGCGCCCACTCGGCCAGGCTCGACTTCGACCCCTATGTCGTGGGCTCGATCGATGAGATCATCGACGCCTGGGCGCCCTTTGTCGTCGCCATGAACAGCGTCAATCGAGCGATGGGCAGACCCGATCTCTACCCGTTCGTCCTCGCGCCCGCGGTGGTCGAGAAGCTGCGCTTCATTCACGACCTCGTGCGGAACGCTTCGGTTGAGAGCGCCGACGACGTCCGGGGCGAGCGCCTTGCCGCGCAGGCGCTCGGCGAGGCGGTGGAGATCTAATCACGTCGAGCGCGAAACGCCTCGTCCCCGGAAAGATGAGGCGTTCGGTTTGTGGTCGCGCGCTTTACTTCTTCCCGAGCGCCTTGTCGGTGATGACGGTCGTGTAGGCGCCTGTCGGCTCCTTCGAGATGACCGGGTCCGAGCCTCCGGTCAGCAGGGTCTTCACCGTGCGCTGATAGTCGGCGACGTCGAGACGGCCGTCTGAGCCGGTCGTCAGCTTGTTGATCTCGCCCAGCATCTGCGACTGATGATGTTCGGTCTGGGCGCCGGTCGTGTCGTTGTCGAGCACGATCTTGACCGCCTCCTCCGGATGCGCGCGCGCATAGTCCCAGCCCTTCATCGATGCCTTGACGAAACGAGCCATCTTGTCGACGAATGCCGGGTCCTTGAGCTTGTCCTCCATCACATAGAGGCCGTCTTCGAGCGTCGCGACGCCCTCGTCCTCGTATTTGAACACGACGAGCTGGTCGGGCTTGTAGCCTGCGTCGATGACCTGCCAATATTCGTTGTAGGTCATGGTCGAAATGCAGTCGGCCTGCTTCTGAAGGAGCGGGTCGACGTTGAAGCCCTGCTTCACCACCTTGACGCCGCCAGGCGAGCCGTCGGTCGGGAATTTCAGCTTCCCCATCCAATTGAGGAACGGATATTCGTTGCCGTAGAACCAGACGCCCAGCGTGCGGCCCTTGAGATCCTCGGGCTTCTTGATGCCGGTGTCGGCGCGGCAGGTCAGCTCCAGACCCGAGTGCTTGAAAGGCTGCGCGATATTGACCATCGGCGCGCCCTTCTCGCGCGCCGCGAGCGCCGCCGGCATCCAGTCGACGACGACATCGGCGCCGCCGCCCGCCAGCACCTGTTCGGGCGCGACGTCCGGGCCGCCGGGCTTTATCGTGACGTCGAGCCCTTCATCCTTGTAGAAGCCCTTGTCCTTGGCGACGTAGTAACCGGCGAATTGCGCCTGGGTGACCCATTTCAGCTGCAGGGTGACCTTGTCGGCCGCCTGCGCGGTCGTCACGGCCGCGAACGCCGCGACGCCTGCCAATGCGAACATGATCGGTTTCATTTTTTCTCCCTCCGATTGAACCCTATTTCCCTGTCGCCGCGAGTATGACAGGAGCGCGGCCAAAAGCTCAAGCCTCCCTGCCGCGATAGGAGGCGTGCCAGAACGTCACCCGGCGTTCGACGCCGGCGACCAGCGCATAGAACAACGAACCGGTCAGCGCGGCGACCACGATCGTCGCCCATACCATGTCGATCTGAAGCCGGCCGACGTCAGTCGAGATGCGAAAGCCCATCCCCACGATCGGCGTGCCGAAGAATTCGGCGACGATGGCGCCGATCATCGCCAGCGTTGTATTGATCTTGAGCGCGTTGAAAATGAACGGCATGGCCACCGGCAGGCGAAGCGCAAGCAGGGTTTGCCAATAGTCGGCGCCATAGGTCTTCATCAGATCCCGCTCGATCGCCCCGGCGCTGGAAAGCCCGGCGATCGTGTTCACCAACATCGGAAAGAAGGTCATCACGACGACCACCGCCGCCTTCGATTGCCAGTCGAAGCCGAACCACATCACCATGATCGGCGCGACGCCGACGATCGGCAGGGCGGAAACCAGGTTACCGATCGGCATGAGGCCGCGCTGCAGGAACTGCGACCGGTCGATCAGGATCGCGACCGCGAATCCGGCGAGCGAGCCGATCGCGTAGCCGGCCAGAACGCCCTGGATCGTCTGGCGGAAATCAGCGGCGAGCGTGGGCACGGACGTGGCGAGCCTGGCCGCGATCGCCGAGGGCGGCGGCAGGATGATCGCAGGCACGCCGAGGAGCCTCACCCCGGCCTCCCAGAGCGCCAGCACCGCGAGCCCGAAGGCGAGCGGAGGCAACAGATCGCCGAGGCGCCGCAGCGTCATGGCGTGAACGCCATTCGCCGCCCGGCGATGCGCCCGGCGACGCCGATTGCGCCGACGAGCGTGGCCGAGAGCGCAGCCGCGGCGAACAGCGCCGCCCAGATCTGCACCGTCTGTCCATAGTACGAACCGGCCAGCAGCCGCGCGCCCAGGCCTCCGTCCTCGCTCTTGGTCACTTCGGCGACCACCGCCCCGACCAGCGCCGCCGCTGCGCCGATCTTCATGCTGGTGAAGAAGAACGGCATCGAGGCGGGCGCGCGCAGCTTGAGGAAAGTCTGCGCGTTCGTCGCCGAGTAGGTCCGCATCAGGTCGAGCTGAAGCGGGTCGGGCGAACGAAAGCCCTTGACCATGCCGACGGTCACCGGAAAGAACGAGAGATAGGCCGCGATCGCCGCCTTCGGCGCGATGCCGGTGATATTGAACTGGTTGAGGATTACGACGATCATCGGCGCGAGCGCGATGATCGGGACGGTCTGCGAGGCCACGATCCACGGCATCATCGACCGCTCGAGCCAGCGCATCGAGACGATCAGGACGGCAAGGCCGATGCCGAGCGCCGAACCGATCGCGAAGCCGATCAGCGTTTCTTCGAGCGTGATTGCGCCATGATAGACGAGGCTGCGCTTGGAGGTCGGCGAAGTGTCGAGGACGAGCTTATAGAGTTCGGAAGAGACCTGATGCGGCGCGGGCAGCTTCGGCCGCTCCAAGTTGAGGGAGCCGACGAGGAGGTCCTGCGTCGAATAGTCCGCCCGGCCGGCGTTGGCGAACTGGTCGCGCTGCAATGGCGCGTTCATGAGCACAGCGGCCAGATACCAGACCGCGATCAGCGCGAGAACGACCGTCGCGATGGGGAGAGCGGATCTCATAGCCGTCCCTTGCCCTCATCCGTCCGCACTGCGCGCGTCCACCTTCTCCCACGGGGAGAAGGTGCGTCCCTTTCCTTCTCCCTCGGGGAGAAGGTGGCGCCAAAGGGTGTCCGGAAGGACGCCCGTCCTTCCGGACGGGCTTTGGGCGCCGGATGAGGGTGAGCAGCCCCCCCGTCAACCGTCATAGGAATGCCCCTCCCTGAGGCCGTGCCTCACGCGGTTGGCGATGGCCAGGAATTCGGGCGTCTCGCGGATGTCGAGCGCCCGGTCGCGGGGAAGGTCGCAGGCGATGACGTCGATGATCCGTCCCGGGCGGGGGGACATGACCACGATGTGGGTCGACAGGAACACTGCCTCCGGAATCGAATGGGTGACGAACAGAACCGTCTTGCCGGTCACCTCCCACAGGCGCAAGAGTTGCTGGTTCAGCATGTCGCGCACGATCTCGTCGAGGGCGCCGAACGGCTCGTCCATGAGCAGGAGATCGGGGTCGAACGAGAGCGCCCGCGCGATCGAGGCACGCTGCTGCATGCCGCCAGACAATTGCCAGGGGTATTTGTTGCCGAAACCGGAAAGATTGACCAGTTCGAGTCCCTTGGCGACCCGCGCTTCTCGCTCGCCCTTGTTGAAGCCCATGATCTCGAGCGGAAGCGCGATGTTGCGGGTGACGCTGCGCCACGGATAGAGCGCCGGGGCCTGGAATACGTAGCCATAGGCGCGGCTGACGCGCGCCTCGTGCGGGCTCATGCCATTGACGCGGATTGCGCCGCCGGTCGGGGTCTCGAGATCCGCGACCGCGCGCAAGAGCGTGGTCTTACCGCACCCGGACGGGCCGATGAAGGAGACGAACTCGCCGCGCGCGACCGTCAGGCTGACGTCGCTGAGAGCCTGCACCGGACCATCGGCGGTGTCGAAGCGCAGCGAAACCCCGCGGATCTCGATCGCCGCGTCGGCCAGCGGCGCCTTGCCGCCGTCGTCCGGTTTGAGTTTGGGGGCCGCCGCTACATCCATTGTCGATCCGCGCCCTCAGCGCTGAACGCCCGCAACTGCCGTGAACTCCTTGTAGCGCTTGAGCGCGCGCGCGTCCGGGGCAAACGGTTCGCGCTTGATGAAGCGGCCCCGTCCCAGCTCCGCCTGCACGGCGCCGTCGCGAAACACGACCTCGCCCCGCGACAGGGTATAGCGCGGCAGCCCGGTCACTTTCGTGCCCTCGAAAACGTTGTAGTCGATGACCGAAACCTGGGTCCGGGCCGAGATGGTCTTGTTTGCCTTGGGATCCCAGACGGTGATGTCGGCGTCTGCGCCCGGCAGGATCGCCCCTTTGCGCGGATAGAGATTGAGAATGCGGGCGATGTTGGTCGAGGTCACGGCGACGAACTCGTTCGGGGTGAGCCGTCCCGTCTCGACGCCGTAGGTCCAGAGCACCGGCATGCGATCCTCGAGCCCCCCGGTCCCATTTGGGATCTTGGTGAAGTCGCCCAAGCCCAGCTCCTTCTGCTTGGTCGTGAAGGCGCAGTGGTCGGTCGCCACCACCTGCAGCGACCCGGCGCGCAAGCCGTTCCAGAGATCGTCCTGATGGACCTTGTCGCGGAACGGCGGCGACATCACGCGCCGCGCCGCGTGCTTCCAGTCCTGGTGGTAATATTCGCTTTCGTCGAGCACCAGATGCTGAATCAGCGGCTCGCCGTAGACCCGCTTGCCCAGAGCCCGCGCCCGCCGGATCGCCTCGTGCGACTGGATGCAGGACGTGTGTACGACGTAAAGCGGCACACCTGCCTGGTCGGCGAGCATGATCGCCCGATTGGCCGCTTCGCCCTCGACGTCGGGCGGACGCGACAGCGCGTGGCCCTCCGGACCGGTGACGCCCTTGGCCATGTAGTGCTTCTGGAGGGCGGCGACGATCTCGCCGTTCTCGGCGTGGACCAGCGGCATCGCCCCTAGTTCGGCGCAGCGCGAAAACGAGGCGAACATCTCCTCGTCATTGACCATCAGCGCGCCTTTATAAGCCATGAAATGCTTGAACGTCGTCACCCCCGCGGCGACGACTTTCGCCATGTCGCGGCGCACCGAATCGTCCCAGTAGGTGATGCACATGTGGTAGGAATAATCGGCGACGGCGTCCTTCGCGCGCTTGTCCCAGTCGGCAAACGCCTCCATCAGCGGCTGATTGCGGTTGGGGATGCAGAAGTCGACGACCATGGTCGTGCCGCCGGACAGCGCCGCCTTGGTGCCGCTCTCGTAATTGTCGGCGGAATTGGCGCCCATGAACGGCATGTCGAGATGGGTGTGCGGGTCGATGCCGCCCGGAAAGATGAAGCAGCCCTTGGCCTCGAGAGTGCTGTCGCCCTTCAAGCCTTCGCCGATCGCCTTGATGGTTTCGCCTTCGACCAGCACGTCGGCCTTGTAGGTGCGGTCCGCGGCGACGATCGTTCCGCCTTCGATGACGAGCGACATTTTTCCAATTCTCTCCTGAATCCAATTGTCCCAGCCGCCGCGGGCGCTGGCCGCCGCCGACCGTTAGGATACGATCTCGGCCTTTTCCAGGACTGCGTGCATGAGCACGTTGGCCCCTGCGGTCGACCACTCCTGCTTGATGTCCTCGCTTTCGTTGTGGCTGACGCCGTCGACGCAGGGCGTGAACACCATCGATGACGGCGCGACCCGCGCCATGTAGCAGGCGTCATGGCCGGCGCCCGAGACGATGTCGCGATGCGAGTAGCCGAAGCGCTCCGCCGCGCGCCTGACCGCGTCGACGCAGCCTTTGTCGAAGGCGACCGGCTCGTAGTAAAAGACCTGCTTCATGTCATAGGTCAGGCCGATTTTCTTTGTAATCGCCTCGACCCCCTCCTGGAGCGCCGCGTCCATTGAGGTCAGCGTCGAATTGTCCGGATGGCGGAATTCGCAGGTCATGAAGACCTCGCCGGGAATGACGTTGCGTGAGTTCGGGTAGGGGTTCAGCATCCCGACAGTCGAGACGCCGAGCGGCGCTTTCGAGAGGCCGATCGCGTTGACGAGCTCGACGATCCGCGCCGCGCCGAGGAGCGCGTCCTTGCGCCGCGGCATCGGCGTAGAGCCGGCGTGGCTCTCAAAGCCCGTGAGGCGAATTTCGTACCACCGCTGACCCTGGCCATGGGTGACGACCCCGACATCGATGTTTTCGTCCTCGAGGATCGGGCCTTGTTCGATGTGGAGCTCGAAATAGGCGTGCACCGGACGGCCGCCGACCGGCTCCTCGCCCTTGAATCCGATCCGCTTCAGTTCGTCGCCGAGCGCCTTGCCGTCCGCGTCGAGGCGCGAATAGGCGAATTCCTTGGCGAACACACCGGCAAACACGCCGGACGACACCATGGCGGGGGCGAAACGCGATCCCTCCTCGTTGGTCCAGTTCACGACCTCGATCGGATGTCTGGTCTTGATCTTGAGATCGTTCAATGAGCGGACGATCTCGAGCGCGCCCAGAACGCCGAGCACGCCGTCGAACTTGCCTCCGGTCGGCTGGGTGTCGAGATGGCTGCCGACGAAGACGGGCGGCAGCGGCTCCGAGCCCTCGCGCCTGGCGAACATGTTCCCCATTTCGTCGACCTTGACCATGCAGCCGGAGGTTTCGCACCATTTCCGGAAGAGATCACGACCCTGCTTGTCGAGATCAGTCAGCGTCAGGCGCTTGCACCCGCCTTTGGGCGTCGCGCCGATTTTCGCCATCTCCATCAAGGAATCCCAGAGCCGTGCCCCGTCGACGCGCACATTCGACAAGTCAGCCATCAGCCATCAGCTCCAGCACGCATTTATGGACGCTATTATAGGTTTGACCAACTGGTCAAATCGCGTAACCTTGGGCTACGCGCGCATCAATTCGGCGCCGCCGCTTGTCGTATCGCAAGGGCGCGGCCGGCTTTCCATAGCTTGAAAACGTCGGCCGGCGACACGAGGAAACGCGACATACGGGGGGATCTCATGGCGCGGCGGAAGCCGAGACCGACTATCCGCGAGGAGAACGAACGCGCGCTTTTGGAAGCCGCCGAATGGATCTTCGCCGAGGAGGGATTCGCCGGCGCTACGACGGCAGCGATCGCGCGGCGCGCCGGCGTGCCGAAAGCCAACCTTCATTACTACTTTCCGACGAAGGAGCGGCTCTATCGCTCGGTGATCGAGCGGGTACTGACCGCCTGGCTCGCCGCTGCCTCGTCATTCGATACAAGCGACGACCCGAGGGTCGCGCTCGCCGCCTATATCGGCGCGAAAATGGATCTCGCGCGCGAGATGCCGCTCGGGACCCGCATCTGGTCCGCGGAGATCATGCGCGGCGCACCGATCATCCAGGATTTCCTTGATACGACGCTGACTGAATGGGTCGCGTCGCGCGAGCGCGTGGTCCGCCGCTGGATTGCCGCCGGCGAGCTCAAGCCGATCGAGCCCAGGTTCCTCTTCTTCATGATCTGGGCGACAACCCAGCAATACGCCAACGCCGCGCATGAGATCGCGACCCTGAACGGCGGCGCCCCGCTCGACGATAACGCCTTCGAGCGCGCAAAAGCGGAGACGATCGAGATCATCCTGCGTGGAGTGGCGGCGGAGTAGGGCGCGAATGTTGGGTTAGAGCCACGCGAAGGCTCCCGACGCCGCGCGCAGGATTTGCGCGACACCGCCACGCGCGGTTGTGACAAGTTCGCAACAGGCGAAAAAAAGACCAAAGGACGGTCGAATTAGCGCTCGATTGTGGCTTTTGCCCGAGTAAGGTAATATCTATAAAGTTGATATAAGATGTCTATATTATGGGCTACAGGCGCCGGTAAGCGAAGGGCAATCCATGGACTTCACACGCGCCGAGCGCCGGTTTCGGCCAGGCGCGCAATGGGGTGGCTTATGAATAAACTCGTTCTCGCCCTGACGATTGCGATCAGCGCGGTCGCCGGGGCTCACGCCGCGGACCTGCCGACAAGCAAGGAAGTCCCGCCTGCGACGGCAAACTGCTTTTCCAGCTTGTGGGCGGTTCTGAATTCGACCGCAGGTGATTGCCCGCTCACCTATGGGCCGTTGACGCTGTACGCGACCCTCGACACCGGCTTCGGCTATAACACCAATGGGGCCAACTGGAATCCGGCTTATGCGAACGGCGTCGCGAGCGGCATCAGCAAACAGGGCTACGGGCCGAAATGGCAACAGGTCCCGAACGGCATCAACCAGTCGGTTGTTGGCCTCAAGGTGAGCCAGCCGATCGGCTGGGGCTGGTCGATTGTCGGCACTGTGGAAACCGCGGCCGATCCGTATTCGCTTTGGATCGCGAACGGCCAACGCTCGCAAGTCATGAACAACGGCAAGGGCCTTCTTCAACAGAACTATAACAGCAACTCGAGCCGCTCGGGCCAATGGGACAATTCGCAAGGCTTCGTCGGCCTCAGCAACAACACCTATGGAACACTGGTCTTCGGCCGCGTGAACTCGCTCGGGCTCGATGGCCTCATCTCCTACGATCCGATGGGCAGCGCCTATGCGTTTTCGGCGTTTGGCTTTTCGGGCCAGTACGCCGGCTTCGGCGACACCGAGATCGGACGCTCGAACACCGCGCTCAAATATCGCGGGCAGTTCGCGAATTTCCGGGTGGCTGCACTCGCGCAGATCGGCGGCTATAACCAGGGCAACGGCACGACTCAGCTCTGGCAGGGTCAGATCGGCGCAGATTTCAACGTCTTCGGAGGCAAGCTCTCGCTCGACGCCATCGGCAACTACACCCAGAACGCGGTCAGCACCTCGACCTTCACCGGGACTTGCTCGGTCATCAAATCGGGCCCGTTCAAGGGGCAGCCGGCTTGCACCTCGGGCATTCCGCATTTCTACAGCACCGATGATCTGAGGGCGACGCTGTCAAACAACAGCGGCACTTGGCTGCTCGCCAAGTACAGATTGCCGCAGCTTCCGCTGACCGTCTCTGGCGGCTGGGGCTGGTGGCGGCAG
This sequence comes from uncultured Alphaproteobacteria bacterium, assembly GCA_963832305.1. Classification (GTDB taxonomy): domain Bacteria; phylum Pseudomonadota; class Alphaproteobacteria; order Rhizobiales; family Beijerinckiaceae; genus Roseiarcus. The sequence goes on from CAWHTU010000018.1 coordinate 28,737, forward strand.
GCCAACCCCAGCGATGACTATCTGAACGGATTCCAGACCATCGGCGGCTACAATGTCCCCGCCACGATCACCGGAAACAAGCTGTTTCCCACGGTTTGGGCAATCTCGAACGCCTACAACGTCAACCGCATTTACAAAATGTTCTTTATTGGCGGGAAATTTGAGGTCACTGACCAGATCGATGTCGCGGCGGCCTATTATTACGGCGAGCAGAACAACTACAATTCCTCGACCACCCCCTGCGCCTACGCGAACACCACCTTCCTCCAGCCCAATGGCCACGCCTTCGTGGTCTCCCGCATAAGCAATAGCGCCTGCGCAGGCTCGACCGACTTCCTGTCGTTCATCATCGACTACCGACCCGTCAAGCGCGTCGATCTCTACGCTGGTGTGATGCTCTCGAACGTGTATGCGGGCCTTGCAAACGGATATCCGGCCACCCAGAGCATCGCCCCGACCGCCGGCATCCGCGTCAAGTTCTGACCGAAGCAGAGAACAGCTCTGCGCGACGGCCTGCGAACTACCGTGGCCGTGGCGGGCGAGCCGTCTTGGGCGCTCGTTTTGATCGCGACCTCAGTTGCTGTCGACGCAACCCCACACAACGCAGTCGTTCGGGTTCCGGCTCAGCCCGTCAGTCTCGTGGAAGTTGTACGGATATGGCTGCGGCTGAGCAGACGGGAATACCGTCGGCCGTTCCGGAAATGTCGCGGGGAAGGCAGCGGCATTTTTATTGGCAAGGGGCAAATGGCGCCGAACGTGGCGTCCAGTATTCCGCGAAACGGTTGCAGACGCGTGGCTCAAGCTCGTGCACAGGAGTGCAAGTGCAATCAAAGCAAATATTCTCGTTGCCATCGGCCTTCGCATAACAATCTTCATGATAGCGAAAACTTCGCTAGCTCAATCACTCAGACTTCACAATTGGCAGACGAACAGGGCCGTATATTGTCATCTTTGTAAATTAAAATTTATACCAAGTAGTTTCTAAATGATAACTGCTGACCAAGTCGCGACACCCGATGGGCCCGTCGCGGCGGCAGGAACCGGCGCACGCCAGCCCGGCCGTCTCGCTGATTGGTCTCATCCACAGGCGGAATCATTCAGCCAGACATGGCGCAAAGCGGGGCTTGATGCCCGGGTCGAGCGGGCCGACCCGCCATACCTGAATGTCTTCTTCGCTGGGGCCAAATACGCGATCAATCCCAGCTCGACGCGACCGCCGCCTTTTATTACCTTGAGCAAACAATTACTCGACCACGCCCTGCACGGAGCCGGCATTCACACGAGCGGCGGCTCTTGCTCCCGGGGCGTAGGACGCCGTTTCGTTTCTGATCGACTATCGACCGGTGAAGCGCGTCGACTTTTATGCCGGTCTGATGGTTTCAAACGTCTACGGGGGTTTGGCGAGCGGTTTCCAGCAGGTCCGGGCGATCAATCCGACGGCCGGCCTGCACAAGGCGCGCCAACTTCCTTCATTCGGGCACTGGATGCTCCCTACCGTTCCGCGGCAGGCCCTCGGCGCAAAAGTCCGTGCCTGCCGTGGCGCGCCAGAACGATCGCACTCCCGGCTCGGGAACCGGGCGGGGGGCGCGGCGGGCGCAGTTTCCCGCCCGCGCCCACCAGGCCATTGGCATGTCGCGGCGGTTGACGGGATTGAGTCCGCTCTCCGGCCGGCGCCAGTAGACGCAGTCAGCGCAGTGCGAGCCGATCGACGTCGGCTCGGCGGCGACGCCTTCGCCGCACCACTGCCAATAATGCGTCTGCGGAAAATGAGCGGGTTCATCTGGATGGATCGACGCTTCCGGCGCGTGTCGCGCACAGAGGCCCTCGTGCTCTCTGAGCTTGCGCCAATAAGCGCAGGCCGCGCAATTGGCGGGCCTGGCCATTCTATCACTCATCGTCTGCTCCCCTTGGCTGGCCGCTCGCGCCGACCAAGATGGCACAAAACCGGCCTTGGCGCGCAATTGCCTCGCAGCAGTCGATTCGATCTCTTCCTCGCAGGTAATCGACGTTCGGTCCGGTACTGAATGGGAGGGTAGGTACGCCATGTCAGGAGGAAGGGGACTTGGGCAACTAAGTTGTGGAGCGATCCCAGGATTTCCAGAGGAACAGAAGCAGCGAAACCGTGACAAGCGCTAATCCAATATAAGGCATGGGATCGATCACACCATTTTGTCGCCGCCGCCGATTTGTCGCCAAGCGGCTCGATGATCCAAACGCGGGCGCTCCCGCGTCACCGGTTCATTCGGCTAAATACGGCGCAAAGCCGGGTTTAGCGCGCGGTGCGGGCGGCGCCGACCAGCCGCCGCGCAGCGCGAGCATCAGGCCGACGGCTGCCTGTTGGCGGTGTGCAGCACGATCGCCACGCGCTCCGTTTCCAGTGCGGCGCTTTGCGCCGTCACCACCTCGAGATATGACGAGGCGTCATCACGGTAGAAAGTCAAAGACAGGTCGGCCGCCTTACGCGCCGCGACGGCCGCGGGAGGCTCGGGAAGATGCCTTGACGCCGTTTATGACGTCAAGCGTCGACGCCCGCCCGGTCTTAAGGATCGTCATCAATGCTGCGCTGGAGCCGTCAACGCGAACCATGTTGATCTGCGGCGGAGCGCCAGAATGGGCGTAGGCGACGTCGCGGAGGAAAATCGTAGTCCCGTCGACGACGCGAATGGGCGCATCGTTGAGTTCGGCGAGCCGGGTTGGCGAACCATTGAGCGACACCACGTATTCGAAGTCGCCGATCTTCTCCGTGCCGACAGGGGTGACAATGTTCTGCTGGCCGATCGCGTTGACGACGTCTTGTGCGGATAGCCCGTAGGCTTGCAGCTTTTGCTGATCGATATCGACTTGAACCTGCAAAATCTTGCCGCCATAGGGCGACGGAATCGCGGTGCCAGCGACGGAGGACAGCTGGGGCCGGATGAAATTCTGTCCCAAGTCGAAGAGCTGCGCCTGCGAGAGTGTTTTGCTCGACAGAGCCAGCTGGATCACGGGCACGCTCGAGGCGTTGAAGCTAAGCACGAAAGGGGGCGTGATTCCTGGCGGCAAGTATTTGAGCACTGTCTGAGAGGCCGCGGTGGTCTGAGCGAGCGCGCCGTTGATGTTTACGCCAGGTTGGAAAAAAACCTTCACGATCCCGTAGCGCGGCAGAGACTGCGATTCGATATGCTCGATGTCGTTGACCTGGCTGCTGAGGGTGCGCTCGTAGTAGTAGATCACCCGTTTCGACATGTCGTCAGCGGGCAACCCGTCGTACGTCCAGACCACGGCGACGACGGGAATGCCGATGTTGGGGAAAATGTCGGTCGGCGTCTTGATCGCGGCCGTCACGCCGAAGATGACGATGAGCATCGCCATGACGACGAAGGTGTAAGGTTTGCCGAGGGCGACGCGGACGATGGCGAGCATTGGTCACTTCCGATGGCGCACAGACCTCGGCCAACGCGCACAAAAGACCTTCGTGGCAAACTCCGTCCGCCGCGCCAGCCTCCGGAAATTTTCATAACCCCCCGGGCATCCTCCACCATATTAAATTATATTTTCTGTGGAACCGGCACGTCCGGACCGGCGTCCTTCATGCCTCTTCCCGCTCCAGCGTCGCGGACGCTGGCGAAGGCGCCGCGGCACGCAATTCGAAGCGCGCGCCTGGGTTGTTGTCTTCGACCGCCAGTTTGAAGCCATGCAGATTCACAATCGTCTCGGCGATGCTGAGACCGAGCCCGTGTCCCGACGATTTGCCGCTGAGCTCGCCGCGGTAGAATCGGTCGAATATCTTTGTCCGCTCCTGCGCCGGGACGCCGATGCCGGTATCGCTCACGAGCACGAACGGCCGCCCCTCGACCATCCGCGCCTCGATGCGGACCGCGCCGCCGTCCGGCGTAAACTTGATCGCGTTGTCGACTAGGTTCGAGAGGGCTTCGCGCATGAGATCCTGGTCGCCGCGAATCGGAACCGGCCGTTCAGCGTCGACGATCATCGTCACGCACTTGGATTCAGCGAGCGGCTCATAGAAATCGAGTAGTTGTGCGCAAACCGCCGCGAGATCAAATTCCTTGAATTGCGTCTTGCGCCCGCGATTTTCGACCGCGGAGATACGCAAGATCGCTGAAATTGTCACGGACACCTTTTCGATTTGGGCGAGGGCGGCATCCATGCCCGCGCGCAAGCTTTCAATGTCGGCCCCACTGTCGAGCACGCGCTCGATTTTAGCGCGGGCGACGGCCAGCGGAGTGCGCAGATCGTGGGCGATGTTGTCGCCGGCGCTCTTGAGCTGCTCCAGCAGACGGGCGATTTCATCGAGCATTAGGTTCACGGCGCGTGCGATCTTGTCGATGTCGTTCTCGCCTGCGAACGGCAGGCGCAGATCCAGATCGCCATTCATGATCCTGACGATGGCGTCGTGAACGCGCTTGAAGCGTTGCGAGGCGCGGTGCGCAAACCAGGCGCCGATAGCCAGGATCAGCAGGATCGTGGGCAGAAGCGCGATCGCGAGCGCGCGTAGCAGCGTTTCCTGGAGGTCGTAAGCGTCGCGCAGGCTGCGCCCGAGCAGAAGCACGCCTCCGTCCGCGCGCCGGCGCGCCACGAAGATGGCCGGGTCTTTGTCGCCACGTGGATCCGGCAGGAGATCTTCCTGGACGACATGCGCTTGGGCGTCGATCGGGATCCGCAGCCTGACCGGTACGTTTCCGAAAACCAGCCGGCCCCCGGGGTCGATCAGCGCGACAAAATCCAGGCGGCGGATGTCCCGGGTCAGGCGCAGCTCCAGCGCCTTGCGCAGCTGGGCCTCGCTGTCGTCTTCGCTCTTCGCCGCCTCGTCGACCAGGATTGCGCCGACCCGCTCCATGTCAGCGCGGGACACTTGCAGATAGATGAAAGCGAAGGCTGTGGCCGTCGCTATGGAGATCGCCAGACAGAACCCCAGCGCGAGGCGAAACGCCTGCGCCTTGAAGACCTCAGAGATCCGCATTGAGTTTGAAGCCGACGGCGCGGATATTGACGATGAAGCGTCGCGCGCCCGCGGGATCGAGCTTGCGACGCAAGTTGCCGATCTGGACGTCGACAACGTTGGTTTCCGCCATGAATTTGAAATTCCATACATCTTCGAGCAGCATCGCCCGGGTCACGATCTGGCCGGGCGGCGCATGAAATATTCCAGCAGGGTGAACTCCCGCGGCAGCAGATCGACTAGCTTTCCGTCGCACCGGACGGTCCGGTCGACGAGATCCATCTCCAGCGCCCCGACCTGCAGTCGCGTGAGCCGCGCATCCCCGCCGCGGCGCAGGAGCGCATCGACCCGGGCCGTCAGTTCGCGGATGTCGAACGGCTTGGTGAGGTAATCGTCGCCGCCGGCCTTCAATCCGTTGATCCGCTCGTCGACCGACGATAGTGCGCTGATCACTAGCGCTGGAGTGAGGTTGCCTTCGCCGCGCAGCGTTTCGATAATCGAAAGCCCGTCCTCGTCTGCGCAGCATGCGGTCGATGACCAGGACCGCAACTCCCGATCGCGCCGCCCGCAGCGCGTCGTCGACAGTCTCCGAAAGCTGAACCGAATACCCGCTCTCCTCCAGCTGCGAGGCGAATTTCCTCAGCGAGGTCGCGCTCATCCTCGACCACCAGAATGGGAGATCCCGCCGGAGGATCGGCGCTTCGTTCGGCTGGCCTCGTCCCGCCCTGGAAAAACGACGTGCTCGCTTCTTTTCCGAACGCAATGGTCCCGCCGCCTTCCCACGACGCGCAAAAAACGGCAAATTAGCAATCAGCCCACGTGGACAACTCCGCGCCGGCGCCTCCCGCCACTCGGCTTCGAGGACACTCTTTCGCAAAAGCGGTTCGGGTTTGAGCAACTAGAGCCCTTTCGAGCGGTCATTTCTCAACTGAATTTTTCTTACCTCCGCCGATTTGTCGCCAAACTGTAACATGACGCGCGTAAACAATGCGAACAGACCAATTTCGCCGGGAGCGTGGGAACGACTCCCGCGTATCTGCTTGCCGCGGTAAGTATTACTCTCATTTTTTTGCCTATTTGTCAGGCACCGAAAAGATTAGCTGTGATCTAATTGCAACAGACTGAAAAAAGTCAAAAAGACGGTAAAATTAGTGTTTGTCTGTGACATCTCCCGCCGCTAGCTTGGCCTTGGCCAACTCTTTCGAGTTGGTCTGAACCGGGTCTTGAGGCCAGGGGTACGCCGAAATCCAGCGCTGCGGGCTTTGAAGTTCAGCTTCGGCTCTCCGCGCTCACGACTGCGCCGGGGAATCGCTCCGGCGCGCCAGAGGAATTCGGCGGCCGCGGCAACGTCTCGGAGACTGAGCGATCGAAGGTCTTTAGCGCGGGCCGGCGGGTGTTGCGGTTCCGTCACGGATGGGATGGGGTTCAGATGAAGAAGCTCGGAATTGCTCTGGCGATGACAGTCGCCGCCGTCGGCGCGGCTCACGCGGCCGATCTGCCGACCAAGAAGGAAGTCGCGCCGCCTCCGAAGGTGAATTGCTACTCGACATTCTGGACCTGGCTCGATTCCACGGCGGCGGATTGCCCGCTGACCTGGGGGCCGCTCACGGCCTATGCGACCATCGACATGGGCGGCGGCTGGCAGTCAAATGGCGCGCGCTACAGCCCGACGCAGCCCAACGGCGTCGGCAGTTTCGTCAACAAGCAGAGCTACGGTTCCAAATGGCTCCTGACGCCGAACGGCTTTAGCCAGTCGGTCATCGGTCTGAAACTGAGCCAGCCGATCGGATGGGGCTGGTCGATCGTCGGCACAGCGGAAACCGGGTTCGATCCTTATTCGTTGCAACTGGCCAACGGCCAGCGCTCGCAGGCGCAGAACAATGGCAAGGCGCAGCTCCTGCAGGGGTTCAACGGCGATTCGGGTCGCAGCGGCCAATGGGACAATTCGCAGGGCTTCGTCGGGTTCAGCAACAAGACCTACGGCACCATCGTCGGTGGCCGCGTCAATACGCTGGGGCTCGATGGCCTCGTCGCCTACGATGTGATGAGCAGCGCCTACGCCTTCTCGCCATTCGGCTATTCCGGCTCCTACGCCGGCTTCGGCGACACCGAGATGACCCGGTCGAACACCGCGATCAAATATCACGGCGACTTCATGAACTTCCACGCCAACGGTCTTGTGCAGATCGGAACCTACAATCAGGGCAATCCCTCGACCTCGATGTACCAGGGGGGCGTCGGCGCCGAGTTCGCCAATCTCTTTGCCGGCAATGGTTTTGCCGGCACACTTTCGGTCGACGCGATCGGCGCCTACGCCCAAAACGCGGTGAACCTCAGCACCTTCAGCGGCACTTGCACCGTCCTCAAATCCGGTCCTCTCAAAGGCGAGACGACTTGTACCTCCGGCATCCCGAAGTTCTACAATCAGAGCGACTTGAAGGCGACGCTCTCCGATAACACCGGCGTCTTCCTGCTCGGCAAGTATAAGTTCGCGCAATTCCCGCTGACGATCTCCGGCGGCTGGGAATACATCAAGCAGGCGAACCCCAGCGACACGTTCCCCAACGGCTTCCAGACGATCGGCGGCTATAACGTTCCTGGCACAATCACCGGCAACAAAGCGTTTCCGACTGCATGGATAAGCTACACGACTTATAACAAGGACAGGATCGCCAACGTCTTCTTCATCGGCGGAAAATACGCCGTGACTCCCCAGATTGATGTCGCCGCCGCCTATTATTATCTCGAGCAGAATAACTTCAATTCCTCGTCTACGCCTTGCACCTACGCCAACTCCACCTTCGTGCAACCCAATGGGCATACCTTCGAGGTTTCTCGCATCAACAATAGCGCCTGCGCCGGCTCGCAGGACGCCATCTCCTTCCTGATCGATTATCGGCCGGTCAAGCGCATGGACCTCTACGCCGGCGTGATGATCTCGAACATCTATGGCGGCCTTGCGAACGGCTACGCGGCGACCCAGAACATCGCCCCGACCGCCGGTCTGCGCGTCAAGTTCTGAGTCACTCCCAGCTCAGAACCGCTCGCGGGCGCTGAACGCGTCCGCCGCCCCCTTCTGATTTTCGCAAATGGTTGTCGAATTTTGATAGGCGTCAGCTGCTGGTGGGGCAGCGCACTCGCGCCCTGTCCCGCCGGCCCAGGCGACGCTCGCGCCGGCGCGGCGGTTTTTGTACGCAATCGCGCAGCAAGACCCCGCTACGACTCGAATCCAACCTTTTCGTTCTTGCCGAGATTCATCCGCTCGCCTGACACGCTGGCTGCGACCAGTTTGACTGCGGTTAAGATCGCGCCAGCCCCTTCCCAAAACTCCGCGCTTTCGGGCGTCACGCGAAGAATTCTAATCCGCGGATCGCTCTCGTCGGGCCAGAACGCTTTGTCAAAGATGGACCAGACTTGCTTGATCCTATCCCGGTTGTCGATGATCTCCCCATGCCCCGTAATCGAGAGATATTTCTTTTTCCTGTGATCGGCCCATGCGAGACAAATCATGTCGTCGCTCCGGATTTCATCGGCTTTGGGCGAGTTGACGTCGGTCAAGAAATAAATCGCGCCTTCCTCGCGCGACGGGCGCGCCGCCATCGGGCGGCTGCGCATGTTTCCCTGCTCACCCTCATGGGTGACCACCATCGCAATCGGAATCTCTTTGACGAGAGTCCAGACGCGATCGATATCTGCTGCCGCATCGGACATTGCTACTCCCTGGTCGGCTGACGAAGCTTTCATTCACGCCGACAGAACAGGGCGCAGCGCCTGCGCCCCGCCCCGTCGTGTTCCTGCCGTCAACTCCTGCTGGCCGTCCACTGGCCGCTGTACTTGAATTCCGGCGCCGCTTTGAGCTGGTCCTTCGTCGCGTTCATCGTCGCGCGCCAAGTCTTGTTGTTGGCGTCGTACTGGACCATCACTGCGTTCGGATCGACCGCAACATAATGCGTGCCCATGCCGAGGAAGCCGCCGACGGACAGGATATAGCCCGTCATCTGTTTCGACGCGTCGAAGGCGATGTCCTGGATCTTGCCGATGTTGTTATTTTGACCGTTGTAGACGTCGAGCCCCACGACATTCGAACTCAGCATGTCCGTGTTCTGCACGTTGATGAAGCTCGGGCCGTTTTTCGGCACGTCCTGACTTACGGCCTTGGGCGCAGGAGCCGGATTTGCTCTCATCGCCGCCCCGTTTTGGGTCGCCGAGGAATTCATCTTGTCGGTAGCGGCGGCTCCGTTGTCGGGATTGTTCGGCGATGCGTTTTGCGCCATCGCGCTCGCGCCCGCAAGGGCGCTTACCGTTACTGCTGCGAATAGAATCTTGCGCATGACTTATCTCCTTGGAGCTTGTCCTCGTTGGAAACGCAAATGCGCTTGCAAAGGTTCCGATCTCCATTTGAAGATGAAAGCCCCGGACCCGGAAGACGGGGCTCGGCGTAACTGCGACCCCCGTTCCGCCGCGGTTCTCAGGCGCAAACGGCTTCGAGTTCTTCCGTAACCACGACAAAACGCGTGAGCGAATGTGGACCGAACGTCGTGATCATTGGAACATCTGCCGCGTCGCGTCCGCGCGAGATCAAAATCCGGCCGATCCGCGGCCGGTTGTGGCGCGGGTCGAAGGTAAACCAACGATCGCCGAGGAAAGCTTCGAACCAGGCGTTGAAATCCATCGGCGCCGGATCGGGCGTCACGCCAATATCGCCCAGATAGCCGTTGCAGTAGCGCGCGGGAATGTTGAGGCTGCGGCACAAGGCGACGGCGAGATGCGCGAAGTCGCGGCACACCCCCACGCCGTCCGCCAGGGCCTCGCTTGCGGTCCGGGTCGGACGCGCCTCGGGATAGCTGAATCTGAGGCGCTCATGAACGAAATCGCAAATCGCCTGCACTCGCGCCCAGCCGCCGCTTATCGAGGCGAAATTCGCCCAAGCGAAATCGGACAGAAGATCAGACTCGCAATATCGGCTCGGCAAAAGAAATGGCAGCGTTTCGGGCGGCAGATCCGCCGCCGGCGCCGCATCGGCGGTCACGTCGACCTCATCCTCCTGTCCGGCGCATTGAAAGACCCCCTTCAGCCGCAACGACGCTGATCCGGCGGGCGCAGACAAGCGCCTCACGATGTTCCCGTAGGCGTCGACGAAGCGGTCGCCCGCCATGGCAGGCGACATCTTGAGCTCTCTCTCTTCGGTGACGCAGTGGCGAAAATCTGAATGGACATCCATCATGGCGAGAATTGTAGCCGGTTGCGCAAGTTCGAGCGCGATGTCGAACCCGTAGCGAATGTCCATGCGGAAGATCCTGAAAGAGGAGCTGGCCGTAGCGTAAACCACCCATTCCGGCATTTGTTCCTTGCGCTCGCTGCACGAGTGTGGACGAAGCTTCATGGCGCAGCCTTCGGGCGCGTGGCCGCGAGGACTGATACAGCGTCGGCGGGCTGCGCCATCTGATCCGCTTGGCGATCCACGCGATCCTGGACTTGCGGGCTGTCGCGGCGAAGTTCTTCCAAAAGCTGGATGACCTTGGCGATCTTGTGTTCGCTCAGGATTGCGAGCTCCAGCGTTAAGGTATCCCGATGTGCATTGAGTTCATCCTCGTGTTTTTGGGCGACGAGCACGAGCATGACGACAAACATTGAAAACAGACTCGCCGCCCCCTGTAGCCATGGAAAGACGGGCGCGTCGATCGCCCTGAGGCCGAGCATGACTGCGATCAGATTGGCGACGATCCATCCGGCGACCCCAACTCCGAGGACGGCGATAAAGAGAGGCCGCGCCATGAACGCGGTGATCCTATTCACCGCGTGCTGGGACGCGCTGGCCCTGCCGTGGTGATCGGAATGCAGTTGCGTGACCGAACGCACCGCCTCATCGACGTGCTCTGGAACAGTTGATCCGGAGGGACGGTCCGTCATCCGGCGCTCGTCAACAAGGTCGCGCGCCCGGCGAGGCCGCTTCGCGGTCCCGCCGTTTGAGCGTTACTTCTGCGATTGGCTCTTGCCGTGCGCCATCTCCGAATGTTCATGCGCCGTTTTTGAATGCGCCTGGGCCCTGGCGGATTCCTCACGGCCCTTCGCGTGCTCGCCCTTGCCATGATGTTCGGCCGCCATTTTGTGGCTCTTCGCGGCGCTCTCGTGGTGCTCGGCTGCTTTGTTGTGGGCGTCTTTGGGCATGCCGTCCTCCTTTTGCTTGGTCGCGTTCGTGAACGCTTCAACTTGGGCGATCGTTCCCGATGCCCCGGTTTCCGGGGTCGGCTCGATGGTCGGCGGCCTCGTTGGAACTTGCTGACACCTTCGGCGTTTACCTCGACACTCATCAGCGCCACGTCAGGAGGACATTATGTTTGGCTGGGCGATCGCCTTTCTTGTCATTGCTCTGATCGCGGGCTTGCTCGGCTTTGGCGTCATTGCTGGGACCGCCTTTGCCGCCGCAAAGGTCGTATTCGTCATCGCGCTGATCGCATTCCTCATTTCCGGCGTGCTTGGGTTTTCTGGGCGCGGGATACCTTGAAACTGGATTTCGCCGGCGGCCGGCGCATCGACAGCGGCCGTCCAAATTCCGCCTCAACAAAGACTTTGATGATGACGGAACCAAACGGCGCGCGGCGCGTTTGGGCCGCAGGGTGCTGATAATGACGGTGAGCCGGACGAACAAAGCCACCAACGCGGCGATGAGGGTGGGGTCGCCTGATCCGAAGGCCGCAGAGGCAATAGGACGGGCGCTGAAGGCCCACTACGCAGACCTTGTGCAGGCGCCGCTGCCCAAGAAATTTACGGAATTGCTGGCTCGCTTCGAGGTTGCCGATCCGGCGACGGAGCCGAAGGGGGGCGGCGATGCCATCGAGTAGTTTCAAAGACGAATTGCTCGCAGAAATGAAGAATTTGCGCGCGTTCGCAATTTCTCTCTCGGGCTCGATCTCTGTCGCCGACGATTTGGTTCAGGAGGCGCTACTGCGCGCCTGGAGCAAATCGGACCGCTTTCAGCCCGGAACCAGCCTGAGGGCGTGGCTATTCACCATCCTGCGCAATATCTACTATTCCAATTACCGGAAACGCGCCCGCGAGGTCCAAGACAGCGATGGTGTTTACGCGCGGCGTCTGACGGTTCCGGGCGACCAGGAGAGCCATCTCGATCTGGAGGATTTCCGCAAAGCTATGGCGAAGCTTCCGGCGGAGCAGCGGGAAGTGCTGACGCTCATTGGCGCAAGCGGGCTTTCCTATGAGGAAGCAGCGGCGATCTGCGAAGTCGAGATCGGCACCATCAAGAGCCGCCTGAGTCGCGCCCGATCGAAGCTCGTCGAGATTCTAGGGTTGGACGAAACGGCCGACCCTCCGGTCGAGCGCCGCGTCCGGCGCGCCGGATAGCACCGCAATCGCGCGTGCGGCGTCGGGCTTCAACGCGACAGGGCTGTCCTTACGGCGGAGACCAGCACGCGTGGCGATGCGGGCTTTTGCACGATCGAGCGGTCCCCCCATTCCGCCAGGCTCGGCTCGTGCCGCGATTTCCCGGTGTAGAGAATAAAGGGAACCCCCCGGTTGGCGAGCCGGCGCGCCACCGGCGACACCGTTTCAGATCCAAGACCGAAGTCGAGAACCGCGACCGCGAAATCGGCGGCGTCGGCGCGCAGCATCGCCTCGTCCACGGTCTGGCAGAGGCCGACGACCACGGCGCCCGCCTCCACCAGCATCGCCTCGAGATCCATGGCCAGCAGCGCATCGTCTTCAACGACGAGCACTCTGACGCCACCCAATGGCTTGTGAACTTTCACGGCCGAACCCCCTCTCTCGACGGAGATTGCGTCCGCCCATGCCCCGCCAACCCCGGCCAAGCTCTCTTGTTCCACAGAGGCCCAGACCACGCCGAGCGCTGGCGTGAATTGGAACGTCGCCCAAGCTGCGGAGTTTTGTTCGGAGAACAATGAAACCGCCGACTCCCGATGGAGTTCGCCACCATGGCCCAGGTCGACTTGCTGCAATTCGAGGTCATCCGGACGATCGCGGCGTCGCTCATCAGCGTCGCGATATTTTTGCTTTGGCTCGTGGCCATCAGCCGGCCGTGAGGAACTTTCGACCGAAGTCGCCGTTTTGATTGTGGGCGATTATTGCGCCTGCAGGAGAAACCCAATGCCACGCGGCGACAAGTCGAAATATACCGACAAGCAAGAACGGAAGGCCGAGCACATCGAGGAGAGCTACGAAAGCCGCGGCGTTCCGGAGAAGGAAGCCGAGCGCCGCGCCTGGGCGACCGTCAACAAGGATGACGGAGGCGGAAAGCGAGCAGGCGGATCGGGCCGGGGCAAGTCCACGGGTCATCCCGCTGCGCATAAGGGCGGGCGGATTGGGGGCGCCTCGTCGGCCGCCCGACCCACGGCCAGCCGATCGGCGTCGGCCAAAAAGGCGGCCGCCACGCGCAAGCGCAACAGCTCGCACGCGGCCAGCCGATCCGGGGCCGGCCATGACTGAGCGCGACGATCGGATCCGCGAGATCGCCTATTTCCTGTGGGTTCAGGAGGGGCGCCCGGAAGACCAGGCGGAGCGGCACTGGCAAGCCGCTGAAATTCTCTTCGACTCCGAGCCCGTCGAACGCAAGCGCACCGAAGGCGAGCCGCCGGGCGATCCGGCGGCCGTCTCTCAGGAAGAACCTGTGGCGCCCCCTTCCCGCGCGACGTCGCCGGCTCCTCGACATCGCAACGTCGCTTATGGAAAAGGTGAATGACCCTTGTTCCCGAATCCGCCGCGGCGTGGGTCGACAAGGCGCCGCCGAGCGTATAGCCAACCAATGCCGGATCGCGGGCTCGCCAATGGCCGGCGTTTCCGGCGCCGGCGATGACTTTGGCCTCCTACGGCGTCCCTCAGGGGCATGATTTGAAGCGCGGGACTCATCCGCCCAACCACGCGCGGGCGCGAAAGCCGCCTGGACGCCGCCCTGCGCGCGATGAGATCCGCGCAGCCCAACATTACCAGGCCATTGTCGAATTGTCAGACGACGCCATTCTTTCGAAGGACCTCGACGGTATAATCCTCAGCTGGAACAACGGAGCGGAGCGGCTTTTTGGCTTTACCCCCGAGGAGGCTATCGGCGAGCCGGTGACGATCGTCATTCCGCTCGATCGACGCGATGAAGAGCCGGCAATTCTGGACAAGATCCAGCGAGGAGAGCGAATTCACCACTTCGAGACGGTCCGGCAGCGGAAGGACGGTAGCCTTCTCGACATCTCGCTGACGATATCTCCTATCCGGGATTCACGCGGCAAGATCATCGGGGCGTCAAAAATCGCGCGCGACATCACAGAACTCAAGAAGGCTCGCGAACGGCAGCACTTGCTGTTGAGAGAAATGAGCCATCGGGTCAAAAACCTCTTCGCCCTTTGCGGCAGCATCGTGGGCCTGAGCGCGCGTTCGGCAACTTCGGTGGATAAGCTTGCGGCATCGGCCCGCGAGCGGCTCTCCGCGCTGGCGCGCGCCCACTCTCTGACCTTCCTTCACGACGCCGACAGCGCCGCGACCGCGACGCCTTACCCGACGACGCTGCGGTCGCTCGTCCGCATCATCGTGGCTCCCTTCGACGAACCTGATGAGACACGAATTGTGCTCTCCGGCATTGACGCTGGCGTGTCCGCCTCTGCGGCCACCAGCCTTGCCCTCCTCTTGCACGAATTCGCGACCAACGCGGCCAAATATGGCGCCCTCTCATCAGCCACCGGAACAGTGAAAGTCGTCCTTGCCGAGGAACGCGACGCGATCATCGTCCACTGGATCGAACGTGGCGGACCTCGGGTCTCGCCGCCGACGGGGGCTGAGGGATTTGGCGGCGTCCTGTCCCGCATCGCCGTCGCCAACCAGCTGGGTGGCGAGATCGCGCGCGATTGGAAGCCGGAAGGACTCGCGATCCGCCTGTCCGTCCCTCGATTGCGCCTCGAGACCTAGCGCCTAGGCGTCGGATAGAACGGAAAAGGCTCGGCGCCGCTGCCGTCCGGCTTCAATCGTCGGCGGCCGCCCGGCTGCCAATCGGGCGAGGATGGGACGCCTCCTACCGGTAGACCAGATAATGCCTGATCGAGACCGCTGGCGCACTCGCGCGCGGGCGCGTAAATTGGCGGCCATGAACCCAGGGATCCCTCACCGGCGCATGCCACATAGCCGATCCGATGCAGTCGTCCGATAGGCCGGTTCCGCCAGTGGTCGAAGAGCAATCCACGAGCGAAACGCCAGACCTGACCGTGCGCGCTTTGCACCAGCGCATTCGGCAGCAAGAAATCCTTGCCGAACTCGGAGTGGGCGCGTTGCAAGGACCAGGATTTGACCAGCTGCTCACGGAGACTGCGTGTTTGACCGCCGAGGGCCTTCGCACAGAGTTTTGTAAGGTGCTCGAATATATGCCTGCCGAAAACCGCTTTCTCGTGAGAGCCGGGGTCGGTTGGGAGCCGGGCGTTGTTGGCGTCGCCAGCATCGGCGCCGACCTCGCCTCCCCAGCCGGATTTGCGCTGAAAACCGGCCGGCCTGTCATCTCCAACCATCTCAATGCCGAGGAGCGCTTCCGAACGCCGGAGCTTCTTGTCCGGCACGGAATTCAGCGCGCGATGAACGTCATCTTGCAGGGAGACGGGCGGCCGTTTGGGGTTCTGGAGGTCGACAGCCGATCGGGCGACATGTTTGTGGAGCATGATCTCGCGTTCCTGCAGGGCGCAGCCAATATCCTGGGCATGGCGATCGAGCGCGAGCGGCACGAGCGCAATCTCCAAGCCGCGCTCGAGCGTCATCAGTTTCTCATCAAGGAGATGAACCATCGGGTGAAGAACAGCCTGGCGCTGGTCGTCAGCATGCTGCGCCTCCAGGCGCGCGAGAACAGCGAGCCCGAATTCGCCCAGCATCTCGAAGATGCGACGCTCCGCGTGGGTGCCATCGGCAGGGTGCACGAACAATTGTATCAGGCGTCGGACATCGAGCGGTTCGATGTCGGACGGTATATCGAAGCCATTTGCAAGGACCTTGGCGCCAGCTTCTCGCAATGCGAGATTCTCGTTCAGGCGCAGCCGGGGATTATCATCTCGGTCGACCGCGCGATTTCATCGGCCCTGATCGTCAACGAACTCGTATCGAACGCCGCAAAGCACGCCTATCGTGGCGACGGCCCCGGCCGGATATGGGTGAACGTGGCCGCGAGCAATGATGGCCGCCTATTGTCGATCTCGGTTCGCGACGAGGGCAGCGGTCTCCCCGAGGGTTTCGAAATCGGCAAGGCGAAGGGATTAGGCGCTCGAATGATCCATTCCCTTGCCGCACAGTTGGACGCGACACTGGCGGTTGTTCCGCACCACCCCGGCGCGGAGTTCATCCTCACCGCCCCGCTGGCTCCCTAAGCGCAACTTTTTCTGGCTGGAGGCGCCGCGACGAACAGCGCGGGTTCGCTTGCTGCCGGTATTTTGGCCGACCCTGCAGCTTTCAGCTTTTCCCGCCGCGGTCGAGCCGTTCGACCAACTGCAGAAGTCGATCGGGAATGGGCTCAGCAGCCACCGCGTCGTAGACGGCCTTTAACTGGCCGGCGATAAATTGATCCACTCCCGGCGACGCACCGGGCGAGGCCGCAGCCTTCGCCGGCTTCTTCCGCGATCTTCCTGAAGCCTTCTCAGGCATTCGCAACTCTCCGCCCGACCTGATATCGCCGCGACCGGCGCCCACTGCGCCCGCGGCACGAGAAATATCGCCGCCGGTCTGTCGCGCGACCCACGGCGAATTGGCCCAGCCAGGCTCGATCAGCCGCGACTCATCCCGGCAGTGTTTGCGGAGACTGCGGGCTCGCCGGCTCCACTCTTCACGATCTCGCGCAGCGGCGCAATCAGGCGCCACCTCAAACCTTCGGGGTCAAAACTGAGGGTCGATGACCCATTGAGACCAGCGGCCGTCAAACGTTCAAGCACAACGGCGCCGAATCCCGACACCGGCGCCGCGCTCACGTGCGGTCCGCCGCGTTCGCGCCATGCAATCTCGAAGTCGGGCTCAGCGCCGCTTTCGTCGATCCGCCAGACAAGAGAGACGTCCCCGCGATCGTTCGAGAGCGCGCCATGCTTGAGAGCATTGCTGCAAAGCTCATGCAGCGCAAGACCGAGCGTCTGGGTCGCATTCGGGCTCAGCAGGACCAACGGTCCCTCGCTTGCAAACCGCTTTCCGCCCCAGTCTGGAGGAAGCAACACTTGCGAGCGCACAAGGGCCTCGAGCGGCACCCCGCGCCAATTCCGCTCAGTCAGCAAATCCTGACTGGCCGCCAGTCCAACGAGCCGATCGGAATATCGTTCTTCGAATTCGCGGATCGTGGTCGCGGTCGAGACGCCGCAGCGCGCAATGGCCTGCGCGACCGCGAGCAGATTGCGGGAGCGATGATTAACCTCGGCCAAGAGGTCCCGAATATTCTCCTCGCGCTGCTTTTGATCATCGATATCGGTGGTCGTGCCATACCATCTGACGACCCTTCCTTTTGCATCGAGCAGAGGCGACGCGCGGCTGAGGTGCCAAGTGTATCCTTTTCCAATCGCAAACAGGCGGTGCTCCATTTCATAGGGAACACCGGCCTCGCTCGCCCGGAGCCACGCTTCCGCCGTCGCCCGCCGATCGTCGGGGTGGATGATTCCTTCCCAATCGGTCCGGCCTATTGCTCCATATTTTTCGCGGCGCGCGCTCGTGTAGTCGATGCGACCATCGGGGCGCGCTGTCCAAACCAGCTGGGGCAGGCTATCAGCCAGAAGCCGAAAGTGTTCTTCGCTCGTTCTCAGTTCCTGCTCGGCGCGACGCTGTTGATTCGACGGGAGAGAGAGAAGCTCGGAAGCTCTTGTCAGGGCGTTGCCGAGGCTGTCGAACTCACGAACGCCGGTCGACGCGTTGGCGATTGGCGCGCCCGTGAAAATGTTCTCTTTGTTTGATTCCAATTCTCGCATCTTTCGCGCCAGTGAGCGGCTGTTCAGATAGGACAAAACGAGGCTGCCTGTTATAGCCAGGGCCGCGAGGATCGACGTGAGGAGAAAAGCGCCGGGTCCAAGTCCGAGCTCGCTTGCACCCGCAGTGACGCCGACAGTCCAACCGCCGGAAACCGGGGCGTAGGCGGATACGACCTTTTGTCCGCTGATAGAGGTGTGGGTAACGATCGATTTGGGCGGCCGCCGTGTGGCATCCCGAAATTCCTTACTCGCGAACGTTCCCGGAATACCAGGCTCTCTTGGCAGGCGGGCGACAATGTTGATTCCGCGGGCCACATTGTCCGCCAGCGCGGAAGCGTCCTCAGACAGCGCCTTCCGAGTTGCTTCTCGATCGCTATAGGCGATCCATCCGATCATCATCAACGAAAAGACGGCGAGCGGCAGGACGACGACAAGCGTCAGTATGCCCAAACGCCAGCTCAGCGAACGGGACTTGACCATAGCCCCACAATTGTCAGGCAAGTCCTTAGGAAGAGTGAACTCCTCCAGCCAGGGAAAGCGTCCCAGGGGCCCTGCCCGTCCACAAAGCGCCGTTCGTCGACATGCAACATCGAACCGCTCGATCCCAAATTACGCATGATTCGGTTCGCCGGCCGCCAAGACCTGTTCCGGATTGTCCCCGCAACGTCCGGACGATCGCAGGCATGGCGTGCGGCCGTCTTAACACTGTGCGCCGGCGGAACGGCCCCGGAGCTTTCGAACGAGTTGAGCACAAAGCGGCGCCGCCTTCGCGCCTATGCCGATAACGATCCTCCCTTTGTCGTCCAAGACTTGGATTTGCCGACCCCGTTCGCTCTCGAATTCCGCCATCCTGAAACCCGACTCCAGACCATCTGGAGGTCGTCGGCCGGATGACGCTCGCGGGGCAGCCCCGCCCCATCACCGCCGAGAAGACCAAATTCATAATACGGCAAGGGGCTTCCTCGGTGCGGAAAGTCCTCCCAAAAAACGCTAGAAGTCGACGAAGGTTCCGCCCTGGACAACTTTTTTCATAGCGACCGCAATCGGCCCGTTTAAAATCAGCTGATCACCGCTTTCGCCATTGTTCTCTGTGACTTGCGGTCGAAGAACAGGGCCTGGCTGACCACGGCCTTGACCGAATCCGCGCTGAACGGCTTGGTAATCAGGAATGCCGGCTCGGGCGCCTGCCCGGTGAGAAACCGCTCAGGAAATGCGGTGATGAAAATCACCGGGATTTCCTGCAATCCCAGAATCTCATTGACCGCATCGAGCCCCGAGCTGCCGTCCGCAAGTTGGATGTCGGCGAGGATGAGTTCAGGACGACGCTTGAGCGCGGCCCGCACCGCCTCCGCATGCGTTCGAGCGATTGTCGTCACGTCGTGCCCCAACTGCTCGACCAGCGTCTGGATATCGAGGGCGATGAGTGGCTCATCCTCGATGATCAGCACTGATGTACGGATTTGTTCCGAAATCTCGCGTCCGGCGCGGTCGATAAGGTCAACCGCTACTGCTTCTTTGCAATCGAGCGTTTGAGCGATTTCCCTTGGGGTGAAAGACTCAACCGAGCTCAAAAGGAAGGCGATCCGGGGCTCAATCGAGATTGCGGCGAGATTTCTGTTTGCCGAGGCTTCATCGCCGAAGGTCGGAATGTCGACGTGGTCGTTCGTTGGCACATTGCGCCAGCCGCGCAGGAATAGCTTGTAGAGCGCGACTTTTGGATCGAGCTCAGTGTCCAAACAATCAGGGTCCGCCAGAATCGCCTCTAGAGTGGCCGCGACATAGGCGTCGCCGGCGGCTTGTGTCCCGCTCAGCGCGCGCGCGAACCGGCGCAGGAAGGCTATGTGCGGCGCAACGGCGTCTGAGATCGACATGTCATTCCTCCTCGTGACCGGACGTCAAATGGCGATGATTGAGGCGACGCGCAATGGCGCCCGGATGCGTAGCGGGATCCTGAGGGAGTCTGGCAAGGGGCTTTGTGAGGACAAAGTCCAGGGGCGCGACGATGATTGAGGGAATTGAGTTCACACCGTTGGAAAACCGTGAGGTCCGGATTTGTTCCCGAGCGGGAGGAATTATTTTAAGGGAAGGCCCTGAATTGTCTTAGGCGGCCGATTTTCTGACCGCCCGCGCATTCGCAAATCTTCACCGCTGCTTCATGTCATAAGGACCGCCGCCAAACGCGCGGAGCCCAATGCGCTGACCAAAGTAATGCTGCATGAGTCCTCCCGCGGCGCCACGGGCGCGGTCATAGCCACGATAGCGGCGGCCAGATGGGCCCACTCCTCCGCGTCGGATCCGGCCTGCTGCTCGCGAAGCGACATTTGCGCCGCCAGAAGCGGCGGCATGGTCATCGCTCGGTCGGGCGCAAGGTAGACCGAAAACAGGTATTCGTTCCAACACAGCAGAAAGAGGAGCGCACCTGCCGCGGCGACGCCCGGAGCAGAGCCTGGCAAGACAATGTCAAGCAGGACACGCAGAGGGGAGGCGCCGTCAAGCTCTGCCGCCTCCTCAAGTTCGGATTTAGCTAAGCCGAAGACCGGCAGAAGCAGCCAAACCGAAACCGGCAGGTTGGCTGCTGTATAGACGAAAATCAAGGCGGTGCGTGTATCAAGCATGCCCGAATGTTGCGCCATGAGATAAATCGACAGCACGAGGACGACGGGCGGCAGAATACGGCTGGCGAGAATGACAATCGTCACCACGTGGTTTTGCACCGCATGCGGCTTGCGCCAAAGTGAAGCGCCGTAGAGCGCCGCAACAAGCGCTGCAATGATCGGGGCCCGGGCGGGACGCCCGGTAGGAGGGCCGCGCCGATCATCGATACCGCGGCTCCGCCTAGCAGCAACGCGAGCCAGGGCGTGTCGCGATAGCGGGTGAGGCCGTAGACCGCCAGCGCTGCGAGGAGCACGGTGAGCGCCGCCGAGGCCGACGCGACCAGGATCGAATTGAGGTAGCGCTCGAAAAATCGGTCACCGGAATCGAAGAGGATGTATCTCCACGCCTCGGTGGACGGCGAGTAGTCTACAAAGGGGAGATAGACGGGTCCCGAGACAATGTCCAAGGCGCCTTTGACTGAGGTCGCGACCGCCCAGTAGAAAGGAAACAGGCAGATCAGAGTCCAGAGGCCCAAGGCCGCGTAGATCAGAGCCTGACGATGGCGTAGGGCATTGCGGCTCTGGGAGCTGTTGTGGCTTCCTTGTCGCGCGCGGACTAGCATCACTGAGAATACACTCACATCGATTCACGCGGGAACGATGACCGAACCACCTTACGCCCATCTCGGCTCGTTTGGCGCCTTTGTTGATGTAGCGAAGGCGCAGAGGCCGCTTTTTCCGGCCGCCCCTCCGGGGCGAGCAACGCGTAAAAACGCATGGGAGGTTTTTGGATTCACGGCCCATGGGGAACAGCCGGGAGGCGCGCGCTTGGAACGCTCATGGCGCGCGGACGGCGTCGACGGCGAAGAGCTCTCGTGGTCGGTCGGCTACGGGCCGCGCACCCACGCCTGGATTCTAAAGCCGGCTCAAGCGCACAGGTCTCTCCCGGGGGTGATAGCCCTGCACGATCACGGGCACTACAAACTGAGCGGCAAGGAGAAGATCGCAGACGGGCCGGACGGGCCGGTTCCCGGACTCGAGGCTTTTCGTCAGCTCTACTACGGGGGCCGAGCCTACGCCAATCAGCTCGCTCGCGAAGGTTTCGTGGTTCTCGCACATGACGCGTTTCTGTGGGGGAGCCGGAAGTTTCCTCTTGACGAGATGACGGATATGGAACGTGCGCTCGCGAAGGCGGTCGAGGCTGGCCTCGGCCCGGAGGTTTCCTCTCTAGCCGCAGATTACTACAACGGGGCCGCCTATTCGCACGAACACGTCATCGCGAAGTACTGCGCATTGCTGGGGACCAATATTACCGCAGTGGTCGCTTATGAGGATCGCGTAGCCCTCAACTATCTTCGCGCGCGCTCGGACGTCATGGCGGACCAAGTCGGATGCGTCGGACTGTCAGGCGGCGGCTTGCGGGCCGCCGTCTTGCGGGCGACCTCGGACCACCTTCGCGCTTGCGCTATCGTCGGCATGATGAGCACGTACGAGGAACTGATCGACTCTTGCGTCGCCCCCCACACCTGGATGCTTTTTCCCGCCGGCTGGAGCGCTCGCGGCGATTGGCCGGATCTTGCGGCGTGCCACGCGCCAGCGCCATTGCTCGTTCAGTATGCGTTGGACGACGCGTTGTTCACGCCCGCCGGGATGCGCGCCGCCGATAAGCGGATTTCCGCTCACTACCGGGACGCGGGCGCGGCGGACTCATATCGCGGCGAATTCTACCCCGGACCCCACCGCTTCGATGCGCCGATGCAGGACGATGCGTTTGTATGGCTGAATGCGCAGCTGCGAACCTGAACCCCAACTTCGCCGCAGCCGACGCATAGTCGCGGGCGCGCGAACGCAGGGCGGGGCGGATCCTGTTGCAATGGGCGCCGATCGAATGGATCGGTCAGCACAGCTCTATACGCCCGCGACGCGCTGCACGATGTATTTCATCGGCGTGTCGACCGCTCAGTCCTCGATCATGAGGATCTTTCCGCGCTGGGCCGAGGCGCTGGGCCTCGACGCCTCGCTTACCGGGATTGACTTTCCTCTGGACTCGCCGCCCGCCCGATACCGCGAGGTTGTCGAATTCATCAAGGCCGATCCATCGTCCCTCGGCGCTCTGGTGACTACGCACAAGGTCAATCTGCTCAAGGCGACGCGCGGCCTCTTCGATGAGCTCGATCCGCTGGCGCTAAGACTTGGCGAAGTGAGCTGCATCTCAAAACGGGGAGCGAGGCTCTGCGGCCATGCGAAGGATCCGATTAGCGCGGGTCTCGCCCTCGCCGCCATCGTCGAAAAGGACTACTGGCGCCGGACCGGCGGCGAAATGCTCGTTCTCGGCGCTGGCGGCGCCGCAATGGCCCTTACGCTGTTCCTTCACGATCGCGCAAAGGCGGGCCAGGACGTTCCTCGAAAGCTCACCATCACCGCGCTGGACGAGGGCGGCTTCGAGGACCTTCGCGCGGTCCACGCGCGCAATGGCTTCACGATCAAGGTCGAGTACGCCGTGGCGCCCGAGCCGGCGGCGGCCGACTGGCTTGTCGAACGCCTTCCGCCGGGCTCGATGATCGTGAACGCCACTGGGCTTGGCAAGGACCGCCCAGGCTCGCCGCTCACTCACACCGCCCGCTTTCCGCGCGACGCGATCGCCTGGGATTTCAACTATCGAGGCGACCTCGAATTCCTGCGCCAGGCAAGAGCGGCCGAGAAAAGCCGCGGGCTCAGGGCCGAAGACG
This sequence comes from uncultured Alphaproteobacteria bacterium, assembly GCA_963832305.1. Taxonomy (GTDB): domain Bacteria; phylum Pseudomonadota; class Alphaproteobacteria; order Rhizobiales; family Beijerinckiaceae; genus Roseiarcus. Next base: position 51,922 of record CAWHTU010000018.1, read on the forward strand.
GCTGGGTGTATTTCATCCACGGCTGGACCCGCGTGATCGCGGAGGTCTTCGCCATCACTATCCCGACCTCCGGGCCCGAGTTCGACAGGTTGAACCGAATCGCCAACGATGCCGCGAGACACGGCTGAGATCCTACCGCGTCACGAAATGCGGTCGCCCGTGTCCTTGCTGAAAACGTGGACCGCAGCGTCCGCGAAGTCGACTCCGATTGGGGCGCCGTCGCGTCGGTCGAAGGTCTTGTCGGCCTTCACTGTGACCGCGCCGCCGTCGACGCGGCAGGTGACCAGGGTATGGTCGCCCATAAGCTCGGTCGCGTAGACTTCGCCCACGATTCTGCCCGCGTCAGGCTCCGTAACCTTGCAATCCTCCGGACGAACGCCGGCGACCGCGCGGCGCTCCGAAATGCGGGTATTTGTTCCGAAGCTGCCGGCGGCGCCTGAGAATCGACCGTCGGCAAGCTCGCCATCAAACAAGTTCATCGGCGGCGATCCGATGAATCCGGCGACGAATAAGTTCGCGGGCGCATTGTAGATGTTGACGGGCGTATCGAGCTGCTGGAGTACGCCTTTCTCAAGCAGCGCCACACGATGAGCAAGCGTCATGGCCTCAATCTGGTCGTGCGTCACATAGATCGTCGTGATGCCGAGCTGATGCTGCATGTGCTTCAGTTCGGCGCGCATGTAGCCGCGAAGCTTCGCATCGAGATTGGAAAGCGGCTCGTCCATCAGGAATGCCGCAGGGCGGCGGATCATCGCGCGGGCAAGCGCCACGCGTTGACGCTGGCCGCCCGAGAGCTGCCGGGGATAGCGAGCGAGCAGCGTGTCGAGCTGCACCTGCCGCGCGACATCCTTGACCGCCGCCTCGACTTCGGCTTTGGGCTGGCCGCGCACCGTCAGCGGATAGGCGATGTTTGCGAACACCGTCATATGAGGATAGAGGGCGTAGGACTGGAAGACCATCGCCACGTCGCGATACTTCGGCAACACATTGGTGACGTCGCGATTGCCGATGCGGATCGACCCCGACGAAACGGTTTCGAGACCGGCGATCATGCGCAGCGCAGTCGTCTTGCCGGACCCCGAGGCCCCAAGAAGGACGAGAAACTCACCGTCCTGGACTTCCAGGTCCAGTCCCTTGACCACCTCCACCGCGCCGAAAGACTTGTGGATATTCTCGAGCCTTACCCGCATCGGCGCTATCCTTTGACCGCACCGACGAGCAGTCCACGCGCAATGTGCTTCTGCAGGAAGGCGGCGATGACGATGACCGGCGCGATCATGATGACGATCAGCACCGACATGTACCACCATTGCGGTCCGCGCGTCGTGTTCTGCGCGGCGACGAGCACCGGCATTGTCTGCGCCTTCGCGTTGGTCAGAAACAGCGCGAGCAGGAACTCGTTCCAGGCCAGGATAAATACGAGCATGAAAGTCGCAGCAAGGCCCGACCGCACGAGGGGCAGGGCGATCGTGAAGAACACCCGGAACTTGGAAGCGCCGTCGATCTCCGCGCTCTCCTCCAGGTCGAGGGGAACGCCGGCAAAAAAGTCGCGCGTGAGCCAGACGACGATCGGCAGGTTGACGCCGGTGTAGGTCGCAATCAGCGCGAACTTCGTGTCGAGCAATTGGAGATGCTGGAACATGACGTAGATCGGGAGCACAGCGACGATCGGCGGCATGATCCGGTTCGAGATCATCCAGAACTCAATGTCGTTGTTGCCGACAGCGCCTTTGAAACGTCGCACGAAGGTGCCGAGCGCGAGCAGGAACAGAGCGATCGCTGCCGCGCCTGCCGCCTGCCAAGGCACTTGCAGGGCCGCGACGGCAATGATCAGCGCGATCAGAAGGACGAGAAAGGTTAGGATCGCCGCCAACTTGACCTGAAAACGGATGCGAACGAGCGCATAGGCCGCGAGCGCTCCGATGACGAGCGCCAGCACCGTGCTCGAAAGCGTCACCACGATCGAGTTGAGATAAGGCCCAAGCGTATTGTTCTGCAAGAGCATGAAGTTCCAGGCGTCAAGCGTTGGCTGGAAGTCGACGAATGGAATGTAAAACGGGCCGCTGTCGACCTCGACCTCGATCTTGAACGACGTCACCAGCACCCAATAGAGGGGAAAGAGAACAACGAGCGTCCACGAGCCAAGGACGGCGTAAACAGCGATTTTTGACGGCGCCGCCATCTCCTCGAGGCTCTTCGCTTCGAACCAACGGCGCATGAGGCCGCGAGATTCAAGCGTGTCGCTCACTGAAATCTCCGCGTCCATCGGACCACATAGTTGAAGAACGATACGCAGGTGATCGTCGACACAAAAAGCAGGATGTAGCCAATCGCCGCGGAGCCCCCGAGGTCCTGAGTCCGCCATGCGATGAAGGAGTGCAAGGTCATCGATTCCGTCGCGAGGCCTGGTCCCCCGGCCGTCAAAACGTTCGGGATGTCGATGATCTTGAATGCTTCGATCAACCGAATGAGGACCACAGTCGCCGCGATCGGCGCGATCGCAGGCCACGTGATGTCGCGAAAGACCTGGAATCCGCCGGCCCCGTCGAGGCGAGCGGCCTCAAGCTGATCGCGCGGCTGGTTCTCGATCGCGGCGAGCAGCACGATGAACATGAATGGCGTCCACTGCCAGGTGTCGCCGATCAGCACCATAAGCCGCGCCGACCAAGCCTGGTCGGCCCAGGACCAGGAGCCGAGGCCAACCGCCGCGCTCACCGGCGCGAACGGCCCCTTTTGCATGTCGGCCAGCATCCGGAACATGTAGGCGACGCCGACAGGGGTCACCATCAGCGGAATGAAGAAGACGACCCGGAAAAAGCCGCGCCCGCAAATCGGCTGCGCGCAGAGAAGCGCGAGCCCGAGGCCGATTGCGAATTGCGCCGCAACGCCAAAGAGAACGTAGACGCAGGTCGTGAGCAGCGTGCCTTGATAGGCTTTCTGAGGCAGCGTTGCGAGCAGCGCGAGCAGGAGGCCTGTCGCAAGCGCAAGGGAGAGGAGACGTCCAACGAATCCAAAGACAGTGAATTCCGTCCTCACGTAGCGGAAGAGCCAATAGAGAACGGCTGCGGCGTAGATCGCGAACAGGACCCAACCAGACGGCTCGATCGGCTTCAATGTGCCGATGAGATGGTATTGCTGGCTCCCGACCAACAGACGTTTGTAGTTGTAGAGCCCGATGAAGGTCAGCGTGAAACTGCCGCCGGCGAGCGCGAAGCGACACACAGACAGATAGACGGAGACGATGAGTGGGAAGATCGCGAAGCACAGGAGAATTATCACTGCCGGCAGCACCATGATGCGGCCGGAATGGCGGTCGATCCATTCGTCGCGTGTCTCGCGGGCCTGGACCTCGGCAGGCGCTGCCTGAGCTAGGGTCATTTGTCCTGGAACGTTCCGGCTCTCGGCGCGCTATTCTCGCTCGCGATTCGATATGAAATGGATAGTGTCCTCCCGGCGCGCCAAGGCGCACCGGGAAGAATGTGAGAGCCTCAGCGCTGTATGCCGAGCGTGCCCTTGTAGAACTTGAGTTGGCTCTCGACGCCGATCTGCTCATTGAGATCGTTCCAGCCGTCAAGCACGGCCTTGACCGTCTGCTCTTTGTCGATCTCACCCGAAAGGAAGCGCGCGATCGCCTCGTCGAGCACGACCTGCTGATACTTCTGGTTCTGCGGGATGCGCAGGTCGAGGATCATGTTCGGGCTATCGAGGCTGTCCTTGATCGCGCCTAGGTAGCTGTCTCCGGCCACCTTGCTCATTCCCGCCTTCTTCCAGATATCGTTATACGTGAACTGGGACATGCGGTAGGGATTGAACCCGGTGGCGCCGATCGTCACGTCGATGTTCGATTGCGCCGGCTGCGACATGTAGGACAGGAAGGCGTAAGCCGCGTCCTTGACCTTGTCCTTGGCCTTGACGTTGATGCCGCCGCTCCAGCCGCCGAACGCCGCGTAGGGCGCATGGTTGACGCCGTCGATGGCGTAGGGACAGGTGTCCTTGGTGCAAGCCTCAAGCTTGCCGGTCGACCAGTTCAGCACTTCCTTCGAGCCGGGCGTGATGACGGAGCCGGTCTTGTCGATGACCTTCGAAGACTTGGGGTCGATCGCCAGCACTCCGACGTCGCCCCAGTCGAGGTTGAGCGCGCACTTGCCGGAGACGAACAGCGGACGCGTATCGGCGACGTCCATGTTGAGCTCGTTCGGTGGGCCGTACTTGCCCAACTCTTTCAGGAACTCAAGCGCCTTGCGGAACGCCTCGTTGTCGATGAGCGGCTTCATGTCCTTGGTGTCGAAGAACGTGCCCTGGCTTGTTCCCTTCGACTGAACCATCGAGCCGGTGACGTCGGTAATGAACCAATAACTCTGGGCGTTGCGCTTCTTGGCGATGCAGGAGCCATAGACCTTGGTTCCGTCGACCTCTTTGCCATTCAGAGCTTTGGCGACCTCGAGGTATTCGTCCCAGGTTTTCGGAGGCTTCAAGCCCGCCTTGTCCAGTATGTCCGTCCGATAGTAGAGCATGTGAAAGTCGCCATCGAGCGGCACGAGATAGATTTTGCCGTCGTAGGTCGCCGAAAAATTGCGGAAGAACGGGCCAATCTGATCCCACTCGATGTTCTTATCCTTAGCAATGCGCGGCCCCAGTTCCTCGAGATAGCCGCCAGATACATAGTCGACCATCCACTGCGGCGCGAACACCGCAGCGTCAACCGAGTTGGTGCCGCTCGCCCAGTCGGTCAGCACTTTCTGGTACAGATCGGAGAAGGGAACAGCGATCACGTTGATCTTCGCGCCGGTCAGTTTCTCGAATTCGGGGGCGCGGCGCTGCAGCGGCTCCTGGATCGCCCCGGTTTGCGTCATGATGTTCACCGTGACGCCGTCGAATTCGCCCGCTTGGGCGCCAAGTGACGAAGCGAGCGCGAACATCGCGCCTGCGATCGCGGTCGAAATGGTCAATCTCATCGCCATGTTCAGCTTCCTCCCAATATTGTCGTTGCCGCGGTTCGGCGTCTGTTTGCGACTTGGCGACCCTACCGCCGTCCCGCGTCCGCTGGAATTCCAATCAATCGATAGACCGATTGACAAAAAACTATACTGGCGGTTTGCGCGGCGCGTCAACGCGCTGCAAGACGGCGGCGAGGATGCGGTCCTGGGTATTCAGGACAGCGTCGTCATGCGGGGTAGACCGGACGCCCCGTCGCACCATTGGGAGGTTCGGAGCCATGCCTCAGCCCCACCGGTTTGACGTCGCCGCCCTCGGCGAGCTCGTCATCGATCTCATTCCGACTTGCGCAGCGGACGGAAGCGCCTGCCTTGCGCCCAAACCCGGGGGCGCGCCGGGCAATGTGGCGGTGGGGGTTGCTCGTCTCGGCGGCGCCGCGGCGATGCTGAGTAAGGTTGGCGACGACGCCTTTGGACGCCTTCTGGTCGAGACGCTGATAGCGAACGGTGTCGCGACGGAATCAGTGCTGGCGACCCGGGAGGGCAATACCTCGATGGCCGCGGTGACGGTCGCTCCGGACGGCGACCGCGAGTTTCTCCTCTATCGCAAAGGGTCAGCTGACTCGAGCTATGCCCCTGGAGACGTAGCCGGCGACGTTATTCGGTCCGCGCGTATCCTCCACGTCGGCAGCCTGTGGCTCAGCGAGCCTGTCTGCGGCGCCGCACAACGCCATGCGGTGCAGATCGCCCGGACAGCGGGGGCGCTCGTTTCTGTTGACGTCAACCTGCGGTCGGCGCTTTGGCGAAGCGTCGAGGAGATGCGCGCGGCGGCGCTCGAAGCAGCGTCGGAGGCCGATATTCTGAAGGTCAGCGCGGAAGAACTCGCGCTGATGGCGGATACGTCAGATCTCGAGGAGGGCGCCGCGCGGCTCCTTTCCTCGCGTCGGCCTCTTCTCGCGGTGACGTTCGGCCCCGGCGGAGCTTTGCTTTTCTCGCATGACTGTCGGGTCCGCATCCCCGGACTCGCTGTTAAGGTCGCCGACACGGTGGGCTGCGGCGACGCTTTCATGGCAAGCTTGCTTTTTGACATTGCGGCGTCGGGTTCGGACCTTGCTTCGGAGGAAGGGCTTGCGCGGATTGGCCGGCGAGCAGTGGCCTCAGGTGCGTTTGCCGCGACGGTCGCAGGCGCGATGGACGCCCTGCCGACCTCCAGCCAGCGAGACGCTCTCCTGCTCGCGGCTCACTCAGTCTAGCGCATCGAGTTTGAGCCAGAGGGGCTGGTTCGCGTCGTAGAGTGCATCGAAGACCTCCGCGTAACGCAAATAGCGGTCGCGCCAGGCAGGATTGGGAAGGATTTCGTCGCCGAACGAGACAAATCGTCTGCGCGCATCCTTCCAGCCCGCCGCCTCTCCGGCGGCGACGGCCGCTATCATCGCGCAGCCTGCAACGCCTGCCTCCGCCTGGGCGGGAACGATGATCGGGCGGTCATAGACGCTAGCCTTGATCTCGAGCCACAGGCCTCGCGCTCCACCGGCGGCCGCGACGACGGACTCAATTGGGCCGCTCTTCCGCTCCAGAAGGAGCAGATTGCGCCTAGCCGCGAAGGCGACGCCCTCCATCACTGCGCGATGAAGATGACCTGAATGGTGACCGCTCGCGAGCCCGAAGAACTCCCCACGGGCCTTTGCAACGCCAGTGAAGCGCTCGCCGTTGAGGTAGGGCAGGAACAGGAGGCGATCGCATCCTGGCGGCGCCGTCTCGGCCAGTGCGACGATCGCTTCGTAATCGACCTCGTTGTTGTGGAAGGCGCGGCGAGCCCAACGCATCGAATCGCCGCCCGCGTCGAGGATTGTGAATGCGCCCCACGCGCCGTCGGCTGTCCGCATGTTCGTTACGACCGGATCTTGCAACGGCTGCAGACCGTAGGCCGTGGTTAGCGTTGATGTGCCGGTGATGTCAGAGCCGCGATGCTCGGGCGACACTCCGGATCCCAAAAGCGTGGCGGCGAAATCGCTCGTGCCAGCTGATACCGGAGTACCGGACAGAAGACCCGTCTCCGCGGCGGCTTTCGGCGACACGGCGCCCATTAGGTCGTGCGCCGCGCGGACCTGGGGCAGCAGCCGCTGATCAATGCCAAGTAGACTCGTGAGCTCGCGGCTCCAATCGCTCGATCGCGCGTCCCAGAGATACGTGCAGGAGGCGTCGGACTCGTCCATGCCGAGCGTCCCCGTGAGCTGGAAGTTGACGTAGTCCTTGGGCATGAGAAGGCAGGCCGCGCGCGCCAGCGCCTCAGGCTGGTGTTCCGCGATCCATTGCAGTTTGAAACCGGGCCAGGCGACGGACGGCGGATTGGCCGCAAGTGGCCAAAGCGCCTCAACGTCGTGGGTGGCGATGAAAGCCGCGACTTCCTCGCTTGGCCGTTTGTCATTCCAAAGCTGAACGGAATCAAGCGCGAGTTGGCCCTCGCAATCGACCAAAACGGTCCCATGCATCTGTCCGCAGGCGGCGACCGCGCTGACCCGAGAGGGCGCATTTTCGACCGTCTCGAGAACACGGCGAATGCTCTCAACTGCCCCATCCCACCAGTCGGCCGGACGCTGCTCCGCCAGGCCGAAGCCCGGTACGATTTGATCGTGCTGCCGCGCGCTTAACGAGAGCAGCTGTCCCGACCGGTGAAAGAGCGCTGCGCGCACGCTGCCCGTCCCGACGTCGATTGCAAGCAGCAGGTCTTTTGGCCTCGCCGTCACGCCACATCACTCTACTGCAGGTTTGTGTGGCGATTGAGCATGAGCCGATGCGCATCGGGGATGGCCTCCATCAGTTCCAGGACAATCGCATCGAGGATAATCAGGCTTGTCTGTTCAAAAAGGCTGCCCCCGAACTGCTGCGTTGTTTCAATCGGCGTGTGAAAGGCGCAGTCGGCAAGTTTCGCAAGCTCGCTACCCGGCTCTCGGGTGATCAGGGCGATCCTGGCGCCTTCTTCCTTCGCAATACGACCAAAGTGGAGGCTCACCGAGGTCTTGCCCGATCCCGAGATGACGCACAGCCCATCCTCCGCACGAATAGACGGGGCGGTTGCTTCACCGACAAAATGTGCGGCGCGGCCGATGTGCATGAAGCGCATCGCGGCCATCTCCGCGACGAGTCCCGACCGGCCCTGTCCTGAGAAGAACCAACGGCGTCCCCTATCTCGGAAAACATCCACAAAGGACTGGAACGCACTCGCATTCACGCGCGCCAGTGTTTCTGCTATTTCGCGTCCGATGGCCAGCCACGGCCCGGATTGCGCAATCGGTCCTTGATCCATTTAGCAATCCCTCTGGGGTCCTCCGCGCCGGTGATGGCGCTGCCGACGATGACGATCTCAGGCTCAACCCTAAGGACGTCGTCCAGACTGTCCGGCCCTAGTCCTCCGGCGAGAGCGACACGAAACCCTCGGCGGCGTATCTCCGAAACGGCCTCAATATGCGCGGATGAACGGTCGCCGGCGACTCGCGCATCAGTCGCGGAATGAACGCCGACGTAGGCGAAGCTCTCGGGAAAATTCGCGTCCGCAGGCAAGAGCTCAGGTTTCCCGAACTCTGTAATGGTGTCGACAATGACAAAGGCGCCGAAGCGCGCCGCAACGCGTCCGACTGCCGCGTGCGTTGCGCGGGAGGTCGAAGAAAGGACCGTCATGAGCCGCGCGCCCGCGCCGAGCACCATCTCGGCTTCGAGGTCGCCGCCATCGACGGTCTTGGTGTCGGCGAGAATCGGCGTGTCCGGACAAAGTTCTCGCGCGGTTGCAATCGTCCCGATTCCAAAGCGCTTGAGGAGCGGCGTCCCGATCTCGATAATGTCAGCCACGCCTCGCACCTGGGCAATAACGCCGATGCTTTCCGCCTTATCGATCGCAACCTGCAGCAACACCCGGTGTCCCCCCGACGGCAGCTTAGTTCCCTCGTTGCCGAGCAGAGTTAGAAGTTTGCTTGCGCCGTTGCAATCAGGGATCGGACGGAGCGCTTCCGCGGGAGATGCTTCAGCGCCGGCTCGATCGGAATCTCGCTTTCGTCGCTGGCTCGTCGATCACGCCGAGACCGAGGTCGCCTTCAAGAACATCTCGAGGTCCCGGAGTTGCAAGACGTCAGCTCAATGTGCAGCGCTCGAGGAGGCCTTCGCCCGCCTCAACGTGGCGGAGAACGCCTTGAACTCATCCGTCGAAGCATAGGATTTCTGGGTGCCTCGTCGGGTTACGGAGTCCGCAGCGTAGCGCGCGGCCTGGGTCAGCGCGTCTTCCGGCGTGAGGCCACCAGCAAAGAAGCGCGCGAAGCTGCCCACAAAGGCGTCTCCCGCCCCCGTCGTATCGACGGGATTCACGTTCACTGGCTCGATTCGCTTCGTCCCGGACGACGTTATGAGAAGCGCGCCGCGAGAACCGAGCGTGACGATGACGGTTTCGATTCCCTTTGCGAGCAGAGTCCGCGCCGCTTGAACAACGTTGGCTTCCGTATCGACGGGCAGCCCAGTCAGAATGGCGAGTTCGGTCTCGTTCGGGATGAAGAACGAAACCTCACGAATTCTTTGCACTTTGAGGTCCGGCGTCGCGGGCGCTGGGTTGAGAACAGTCCTGACGCCGTGCCGCTTGCCGAATTCGATGGCGGCGTAAACCGTCTCGAGAGGAATCTCGAGCTGCAACAGGATGAGGTCGCAAGTTCTGAGAACATCGGCGGCGCTCTCGATATCCGCCGGCGACAGGTCAGCATTGGCGCCCTTGACGATGAGGATCGAATTCTCTCCGTTCGGTTCAACCATGATCGGGGCGACGCCGCTTGATTTGCCTTTGACCCGCTTGACATGGCGCGTATCGATCCCGAAACGATCGAAATTCCTGATCGTCGCGTCCGCGAACATGTCGTCGCCCACCGCGGTGACCATGACGACGGACGCCCCGAGCATTGCTGCAGCTACGGCCTGGTTGGCGCCTTTCCCTCCGTGTCCCATTTCGAAGCTCGGCGCTTCAACCGTCTCCCCCTTTACGGGCATCCGGCTCACATAGGTGACGAGATCGACCATGTTGCTGCCGACAACCCCGATGCGCGGCATTGATGGCTTGCTCATCTAGCGCTTCCCTCAATCGAGGCAGCGGCGGCGCCTGCCTGGTCTCTACTCACCAAGTCGATGCGTGTCGTGAACACGGCCCGGCCGCCATTCTCGAGGAGACGAACGTTTCCCTTGCGCTTCTCGGCCGAATAGCCTTCCGGCTCGCATGTCGCAGGCATCGCGAACGCGGCCACTCTCTGGTCCTGGTTGTCGAGGATCCAGCGGATGCAGTGAGGCATCGACTCCGGATCCCAGGAGATCGCGAAGGCATCGCCCTCCCGCCGTATAAGCATGAAATGGACGAGGTCGTCTGGCCCGCGCTTGAGACCCTTGATGTAGAAGACCTGCTCCGGGTCATACAGCGAGCTTTCGTTCAGCACGCTGAGTCGGCCAGGGTTGGCGGCGAACGCGTCGATCAACGCCCGATATTGCGAGGTCGGGACGACGTGTCCGGGTATCGAGGTTCGCGCCACGACGTGCTCGGGCGTGAAAGGGACGGATTGCACGATCCGCGCCCCCTCCGCGAAAGCGAAATTGACGTGGCACATATACATGAGCTCCATTGGCGTGGCGGCAAGGTTCTGGACCTCCATGGCGATCAGGAAACCCGTCTCTTCGCGCCTGAGCACAACTCTCGGGGTCGCCCGATAGTGGGCGCCGAAACCCATCGCGTACTCCCGGACGCCTGTCAGGGCGATCCACCGCCCATCTGAGTCGGCGCCGCAAAGGAGGCCCGCTTCATCCATTTCGGCGCAGGGCGCCTCGCCGTGCGGAGGGTGATTATCTTCCGCCGACGGGACGCCGTTTCGCAACAATCCAGAATGATAGGCGAGACAACCATAGGTCTCGACGATCATTTTGGCTGGGCGCGGCTGCGGGAACATGCTCATCATTGCGAGATCGACGCCGTCGAAGGCCGCGGACCAAATCATCTGCCCCATATAGGGCAATACGACGATGTGCCCGCGGCCGTTCGACAGGCGGATCGCCTCCACGCCGGTCTTATAACGGAACGTGCTAGCGCCGAGATCGTCGAAGCGCACGACTTCTCGATCCTTTTCGCCAAAGTGCTCTCGCCGAAGAGCAATCCTTACGGTCCCGCTGGCGTCAATCACGACGTTTCTCCCTTGAGGCGGCCTATTGCGCCTTGTCCGCCTCGACGACAGTTTTGCGATGCATTACGCTGCCGTCCCAATGGTGGGGCGAAAGCGCATCCGCTGGGAGGAGAAGAATGGCGTCAGTCGACGTTGTCAATGTACGCAAGGCCTACGGCGGCGTCGAAGTCATTCACGGCGTGTCGATTTCGATTGCCGACGGCGAATTTGTCACTCTTGTTGGGCCGTCCGGATGCGGAAAGTCGACGCTTCTCAGGATGATCGCCGGACTCGAATCGATCTCCGAGGGCAAGATCAAGATCGGTGCGCGCGTCGTCAACAATGTCGCCCCGAGAGATCGCGACATCGCAATGGTCTTCCAAAATTACGCCCTCTATCCGCACAAAACGGTGGAAGAGAACATGAGTTTCGGCCTGAAGCTGCGGAATACGCCCAAGGCCGAGATTCAGGCGCGCGTGCGGCGGGCGGCGGAAATTCTTCATGTCACTCCTTACCTCTCCCGCTATCCGCGGCAATTGTCGGGCGGCCAGCGTCAGCGCGTCGCGATGGGGCGCGCCATCGTGCGAGATCCTCGAGCCTTTCTCTTCGACGAACCGCTGTCCAACTTGGACGCCCAGCTGCGGGTGCAAATGCGGGCGGAGATCAAGGAGCTGCATCAGCGCCTGAAAACGACGACGATCTACGTGACCCACGATCAGGTCGAGGCGATGACGATGGCGGACCGAATCGTGGTCATGCGCGACGGCGTGGTCGAGCAGGTCGGCCCCCCTCTCGAGCTTTACGATCGCCCGGCGACCCTTTTCGTGGCGGGATTCATCGGATCTCCGTCAATGAATCTTTTGAAGGGCTCAGTCAGAGTGAACGGCAAGCCACTGTTCCTGACCGAGACCGGCGTCGAACTGCCGCTGAGATCTGCGCCGGAAGGTATCGACGGGCGCGCATGCATCTATGGCATCCGGCCCGAGCATCTGGCTATCGGGGACGGATTCAGAGCAAAGATATCAGTGGTGGAGCCGACCGGCTCCGAAACGCAGGTCTTTGCAAAGCTCGGCGACCAGCCGATCGTTGGCGTCTTCCGCGACCGAATCTCTGCGCTGCCGGGCGACAATCTGCCTCTGTCGCCGAACCTGGATGCGGTGCACCTCTTCGATGCCGAGAGCGGAAAGCGGCTGGGGTAGGACCGCCCCGAAGGAAGGATCGGATGCGATATGAATTGATGTTGCCACACCAGATCCGCGCCGCGATTGAAAAGCGCTGGCCGGTCGTCCTTCCGCTTGGGGTGCTCGAATACCACGGCGAGCATATGGCTGTCGGAATGGATACGCTGGTGGTGACAGGAATTCTGGAGATTCTGGAAAGGGAAATGGATCTGGTGATCCTCCCGCCTTTCTATTACGGCGCGGCCAGCTACGCCGTCGAGCCTCCGGAGGGCAACGGCACGCTACATGTTGATGCGGAAGCGCTCTTGCCTTTCGCCAAGGCGCTGCTCCATGGATTGCTGCGAATCGGCTTTCGTAACATCCATGCTATCATTCATCACCAGACCGAAAACTTCAGCGTAGGGATGCCAACGGACCTGGCGTTCAAATTTGCAGCCCGTCAGGCAATCTTCGCATTTCTCGAGATGGAGCGCGGCGAGGGGTGGTGGGGGAATGAGAAAATGGCCGACTACTATGCCCGGCCGGCCGCGGGCGACGATCCTTTCAACTGGATCAAGACGCATCCGTTGATGTCGCCGGAGGTCGCGGAGAAGTATCCGTTCGATCACGCCGGTGAGGGGGAGACCTCTCTGCTGATGGCGCTTTCGCCTGCCTGTGTCGATCTTTCTCGCCTGTCGGAAGATCGTTGGTACACGCGATCGGCGAAGCAGGCGAGCGCGGAGGCGGGCCAGACTGGACGTGATCTGATCCTCGACAGCTTACGCCTTGCGCTCGGCGGAAATCGCGCAAAAGCCCAAATAGTGCGCAATTGACTTGTCGCAAAGCGCACGCTTAGTCTGCAGTCTGCGTTTAGGCGAGCGCGCGACCTAGCGCAAGCGGAGCGTTGTCAAGCGTCCCAACCGATCAGGACGAAAGCGTCTCGCAATGTCGGCGCAACAGGGAGAAGCGATCCATGCGTGTGCATGTCTATGAGCAGCTTGTGGCAATGCAAAGGAGCCGCCGCGAAGTCCTAAAAGGGGCGGCAGGCGCCGCTGCCGCGATCGCAGCAGCTTCGCCCTTTCTGTCGTCGAGCCCATCCTTCGCCGCCGACAGCGTCGTCGCCCAAATCATGAAAATTCCCGGCGCAGGTAACGGGTCCCCGACCGACGCCGACTGGCAGAAAGTCGGCGAGCTTTGTCTCGGCCCAACCAAAGAATACGTACAACCGGGAGAGTTCAAGGGCGTCAATTTTTCTTTCATGGGTCTAAACAATCAGAACCTGCACAACTTCCTGTTCCGCGGCTTCCTCAAGCCTTGGGAGGCATATACTGGCGCCTCCATCAAATGGATCGATCTCGCTCAAGCCGACTACAACGCCCGTCTGCAACAATCGATCGCGACCGGGACCGCCGACTTCGACATCATCGAGATGGGCGCACCGTTCGAAGGCGACATGGGCGTCAAGGATCTGCTGTCAGAAATGCCCGACTGGGTGATGAAGCAGATCGATTTCGACGACTACGTTAACTATCTCAAGCCCCCGGTCGGCGCATGGAACGGCAAGATCCATCGCGTCACCATTGACAGCGATTGTCATACGATGAACCGGCGGACCGACGTGTTCTCCGATTCCGATCTTGCCAAGCAGTGGGCGGATTGGAAGGACAAGGCGGGACTGGAGACCTGGGGCGCGCCACAGACTTGGCAGCAGGTCCAGCAGGTCACCAAGTTCCTCAAGGGCAAGAAGGTCAAGGGCAAGGAGGTCTACGGCTTCCTCGACCAGCCGAAGCCGTGGGGCGGGTTCCAGTTCTATTTCACCGGCAGCCGCGCGACGGCTTACGCCAAGTACCCCGGCGAGAAGAACTGGCTGTTCGATGAGAACATGAAGCCGCTCGTCAATAACCCGGCCTGGGTAAGGGCGATTCAAGATGTGATCGATGCGCTTCCCTCCGAGCCCGCGGACCAGATCAATGCCGACCCGAACACGACGGGCTTCCAGCAGTTCTTGACCGGAACCGGCTCGCTCCTCGAATGGTGGGGCGACATTGGGACCGTTGCCAAGACGAGCGACACGGCGACGATCGGCGACTCGCTCGACTTCGACATCCTCCCCGGGTCGGACGATGTCTACAACTTCCGGAAAGGCCAGTGGGAGAAGCTGCAGACCGGACCGAACCGCGCGCCGAACATGGCCTATCTCGGCTGGGGCATCTACGTGATGAAGACCGTCGACAGCGACCAAAAGCGTCACAAGGCAGCCTGGAGCGCGGCGGCCCATCTCGGCGGCAAGGACTTGTCCATGTGGACCGCCGCCTATCCGTCAGGCTTCCAGCCCTATCGGAAGAGCCATACAAACCTCGATCTGTGGGCGCTCGCCGGCTACGACAAGAAGTACATCGGCTCCTACATGGACTCGCAGTCCAAGTCGTACAACCATCCTAATTCGGCGATCGAGCCACGCATCCCCGGCATCTTCCAGTACTACAGCATCGCCGAGGACGAGTTGCAGAAGACCTTCGCCGGCAAGCAGAGCGCACAGCAGGGCGCGGACAATGTCGCGGCGGCCTGGGAGAAGCTTACCGATAAACTCGGTCGCGAGAACCAGGTCAAGTACTACCGCATCGCGATGGGCATCGCCTGAGGGGCGTCGCCGTTTCTTCGGGCGGATGTGTCCGCGGCGCTGAAAGGCGCCGTGGACCCCTCCGCGGCGACGCCGCAACCAATTGTGGACTGGCGGAACGGACCACGAGTCGTGACCAGCGGAGAATTTGAAGCCGCCAACGAGGAAATACCTCCCGGGCGTCCGCTTTTGGGGAAGTGGATCATCAGGCTGGCTTCCGCCTCTGTGATTGTGGTCGTCGCGCTGCAGGCTCTCTCAGTATTCGGTTACAGCTCGGTCGGTTTCGCCAACTGGCGACCGGCGCTCTATGCGTTTCTTCTTTGGAGCGTTGCACTGGCCGTTAGCGAAGTGCTCCGGCATGGGGAAACGGGCAAGCAAAGGCTATTCGTGCTTCCGGCTATGCTCTTCACCGCGGCTATGGTCATTTTCCCGACCTTGTTCGGTCTCTACATCGCCTTCACTGACTGGAACCTTAACGCGCAATCAGGCCATCATTTCAACGGCCTCGATAACCTGCGCACGCTATGGGGCGACGCCTACTTCTGGAACGCTCTGGGCAACATGGTCTTCTACGTCGCCACTGTGATCGTCCAGTACGCGATCGCTTTTGGTCTCGCGCTCCTCCTCAACGCCGACATCCGGGCTCGTAAATTTTTCCGGGTCGCCTTTCTCCTTCCGTTCATGCTGAGCCCGGTCGCGGTGAGTTGGATGATCGGCAAGTCGCTGATGGAGACACGCTTCGGGCCCCTGGCGAATTTTGCTCGTTGGCTCGGGTGGGAGAATCCTGCCTTTTTCACCGATCCCTGGATCGCTCGCACGACCATCATCGCCATGGACGCATGGGTCTGGATTCCGTTCATGGTCATCCTCCTCCTCGCCGGTCTTCAAGCCCTGCCGGTGGACATCAAAGAGGCCGCCAAGGTCGACGGCGCAAGCCCCTGGCAGACATTCTGGGAAATCACTTTTCCATTGATGCTCCCGGTCAGCCTGACGGCGATCATCCTGCGAACGATTTTTGAGCTGAAGCTCGCGGACATCGTGATCAATGTGACCGCCGGCGGTCCGGGAGGCGCAACCGACACTATTTCGAGCTTCGTCTACCGTGAATATCGAGACCGCTCGAACGTCGGTTACGCGACGATGGTGGCCGAGGTCTATCTCATTATCATCATCGTGTTCATCACCCTGCTCTTGCGGGCGACCAGCCGCTATATGCAGAAAATGACCTGAGGATGCGATGGCCAGCGTACCAGCCATGGAGAGAAATTGGTGACCAGCTCAATCGGCCCGGAAGCGGCGACCGAAGAGCAAGAGATCCAAGCCGGATCGCTGGCGTCATCGGCTGCTCGCTTCGGGGGGAAAGCGGTCGTCTATACGCTACTCATTCTCTGGACGCTCGTCGCGCTTTTCCCGATCTACTGGACGCTCTCGACGTCTCTAAAACTAGGGCGCGACGTGACGCAGGGCCACCTCATACCCTGGGTCGATTTCGCACCGGCCTGGAAAGGATGGCAGTCGCTCGGGCTTTCCCCTGACACCATTTTTGCCACCTCCAACGTCCGCGAGGAGTTCCTCAAGAAGTTCGTCAACAGCGTTATCTGCTCAGTCGGCGCTTCGTCCTTTGCAATCGTCATCGGCTCTCTCGCCGCTTATGGTTTGAGTCGATTCGACTACAAGCTCGGCCCATGGCGCAACAAGGACATCTCGTTCTTCTTCATCTCGCAGCTTATCCTTCCCCCGGTCGTTCTCGCGCTGCCGTTCCTGGTTCTCTACAAGGAACTAGCGCTACTCGACACCCGAATAGGGCTCATCCTCATCTATAGCCTCATGGTTCTGCCGATTGTCATCTGGGTGATGCGTGACCAGTTCGATACGATTCCGCAGGAAATGGAGCACGCGGCCCTCGTCGACGGTTGCACGATCTGGGGCGCTTTTTTTCGCATCGTTTTGCCGATGGCGTTGCCGGGCATAGTGGCGGCCTTCATTCTCTCCCTCGTCTTGTGCTGGAACGAGTATTTCTTCGCGTCGCTGCTCACTGGCTTCGACGCGCAGACGCTGCCAGTAATGGTCGCGAGCCAGACCGGCTCCCAAGGCATCAACTGGTGGACTATCGCCGCGCTCGCCACCGCGGCGATCGCCCCTTTGCTCCTCATCGGCATTTTCCTTGAACGCTATATTGTCATGGGGCTGACCTCCGGGGCTGGAAAGTAGGCAGGCATGGGTCTCGTTCGCACCGTGCGGGAGGGGTAAGCGGTGGGAGCGGCAGGGGAATCGTCGCGCGAGCGCCTGCGGGCGCTCGTCATGGAACTCATGCTGATCCCGGGCCTCAGCGGATATGAGGGTCGTGTCCGCCGGCGCCTCAGCGCGGAGATGCGTGGATTTGGCCTTGCGACCACGACGGATCGACTGGGCAATCTGATCGCCACAGCCGAAGGCGACCCAGGCCGACCGAGCGTCATGCTGTTCGCCCATATGGACCAGCTTGGCTTCGTCGTCCGCAGGATCGAGCCGGGCGGACTCATCAGACTTGAACGCCTCGGTGGAGTGCCGGAACGAGCGCTCGCCGCGCAACAGCTCCTTATATGCGTCGGCGAGGGACGTGACGTCCCGGCCGTTGTCGCGAACAAAAGTCACCACGCGACGACGACGGAGGAAAAGTATCGCGTTGTCCCGTACCAGGAGATCGTGGTGGACGCAGGATTCGCCAGCGCTGGCGAGGCGCGCGCGGCGGGAATCGACATCGGCTCGCCGGTCGTCTACGCGCCCTTGGCAATCCGTCTGGCGGGCGAGAGACTCTCGGGGACTTCGATCGACGATCGCGCAGGTTGCGCCGTCGTTGTGGAGGCGGCGCGACTCATTGCGCCGCAAGCGCAGCGCGCAACGGTTCATTTCGTCTTCTCGTCCCAGGAGGAATTTAATCTTCGCGGCGCGCTCGTCGCGGCGCAGCGGCTCAAGCCCGAAATCGCGATTCAGCTCGACCTCATGCTCGCCGCCGACACGCCTGACATGCAAGCCCGGGGGGATCTCGCACTCGGCGCAGGGCCTGGGATGAGCCTATACAGTTTCCATGGACGCGGCACGCTGAATGGAACCTTGCCGCACCCTGCGCTCGTCTCGCTTTTCGAGAGAGCGGCGCGCGAGGAGCGCATCCAGCTCCAGCGGAGCGCTCAGGTTGGCGTTCTCACCGACTCCTCGTACGTACAGCTCGTTCACGACGGCGTCGCCGCGATCGACCTCGGTTTTCCCTGCCGTTATACGCACTCGGCTCGCGAGGTCTGCGATCTCGCAGATCTCGAAGGTCTGTGCGCGTTGGTGGTTGGTGGAATATTGCGCATCGAGCCTGGGTTCAGTCTCGATCGCGACGACTACCCATCATGAGCGCGACGCTCGGGATCGACGTTGGAACCTATGAGTTGAAGGGCGCGCTGGTCGATGACGAGGGACGAATCCTGGCAAGCGCCGCGCGCCGACATCAATTGATCGTGCCGCGAGCAGGTTGGGCCGAGCATCGTCCTGAGCAAGACTGGTGGGCAGACGTCGTCCTGCTGAGCCGCGAGCTGCTGGCCGACAGCAACCTCGCCCCCTCCGAAATCAAAGCCGTCGGCTTGAGCGCGATCGGGCCCTGCATGCTACCGGTCGATGCTGACGGCTCGCCGCTGATGAACGCGGTGCTCTACGGCGTTGACACGCGCGCAGCGCGCGAGATCGAGGATCTAACGACCCTCATTAGCCCCGACACGATCTTCGCACGGTGTGGAAACGCGCTGACTTCCCAAGCGGTCGGGCCCAAGATTTTGTGGCTCAAGCGCAACCGCCCCGACGTTTATGCGAGGTCGCGGAAATTTCTCAACGCTACCTCTTTCCTTGTTCACCGGCTCACAGGAAGGTTCGTCACCGACCATTACTGCGCCTCGAACGTGGCCCCGCTCTACGACTACGATCGGCGTGCCTGGAGCGATATTATCGCTCCAGGCATCACGGACCTAGAGCGGCTGCCTGACATCGCGTGGACAACCGAGATCGCAGGCGCCGTTACCCGCCGGGCCGCTGAGGAGACCGGTCTTGCGCCCGGGACGCCCGTCATCGTGGGAACGATCGATGCCGCCGCCGAAGCAGTCAGCGTCGGTGTCCTGGACGACGCTGAAGCGATGCTGATGTACGGCTCTACGATATTCACGATCCGGGTCTCCACCGAGCGAGTGGCGGATCGGCGTCTCTGGCATGCGCCTTGGCTTTTTCCGAATCAGCACGCCTGCATGGCGGGCCTCGCGACCAGCGGCGCTCTCACACATTGGTTTGCTGATCAGCTAGCTCGCGACCTCGGTCCTGAGGAGGCGATGTCCGCGCTCGCGAAGGAAAGCGAAGCGTCACGGGCGGGCGCGAGGGGACTCGTCTTCCTTCCGTATTTTTCCGGTGAGCGCACACCGATTCACGACCCGCGCGCGAGAGGCGCGATTGTCGGACTGACTCTCGCGCACACGCGCGCCGACCTCTATCGCGCCCTGCTAGAAGGGATCGCCTGTGCAACGAAACACATCTTTGAAACCTACGCCGAAGCAGGCGCGCCCATCGAGGCGCTCGTGTCGGTAGGAGGAGGCCTTAAAAATCGGACCTGGCTTCAAGCGACTTCGGACATTTCCGGCCTTAGCCAGTCCGTATGCAGGGTTACCATCGGCGCGTCCTATGGCGACGCCTTTCTGGCGAGGCTTGCAATCGGCGGTGTCTCGAGGTCGTCGATCAAAACATGGAACCCGACCGTTTTCACGATTCAGCCCGACCGCAACCATGCAGCGCTCTATCAGCGGCTCTACGTCGCGTTCCGCAGCCTCTATCCGCGCATTCGCGACACTATGGCCGAACTTTGCGCGGACAATGAAGTCTCTGAGTAGCGTCCGTGCGATCGGAAGCGCGCCCGGTCTCGAACGTGTGGTGCGGAAGATCACTCGCGCGGAAGCGGCCGCGCCGGTTCTTGGAAAACGCCGAATGATCGGGACATCGTCGTCGAGACCTCTAGAGGCGACAGAACCATCGAGGCCAGTTTGAGGTCGACCTTCGCACAGCCGCCGTTCTGATCGATCGCCAAAGCAGTAACCTCCAATGAGCATCCAAGTCAGGGAGGCGGGATCGTCCCAATTAACCACCAGATGACGGCCACTATTTTGGGGTTTTACGGACGACTGTATACGGAGATGGTGGGGTTGAGGGAATCAAAAACGAAACATAACAAATTGATTATAGGCTATTTTCTGTGTAGGGATACTTGCAAATACCAACTTTTGTACCAACAGACGCTGGACGTTGAAGGCGTTGCAGACGGCGGCGTATGCGGAAAGAAATTTCTGGGCCGAACCCGGGCTCTTGAACCGCTGCATCTTGCGCTCCCGCCGCCCGGTCGGCGGATGTGAATTCTCAGCTGGATTGTTCTTCCATCGCCCGCGCCGTTCAGCCTTTCACGCCTCGCGCGCCTGAGGTCGGGCCAATCGCATTCGCCGGCCTGAAGGCCTTTTTAAAGCTCAGGGCGTTGCGGATCCGCCCGCGCGACAGCCAAGCGGGGGCGGCTTTCACTCCCCTGGCGGCTTTGAGTTCGCCGGCCAACTCCGGCATGCTGATGCCGCCCCTCTCCGCCACGCGGCGTAAGAAGAAGACGCGGTGCGGATCGAGTTCGCTGTCTCGCCAGCCGCCGAGCGTCTTGGGCGCAATCGCGCCGCGCTCACGAAAAACCGTCATAAAATTGATCACATACGAGGGCGACATCCTGAAATGGGCCGCCGCCGCCCGCCGCGAATGCCCAGCCTCAACGTAACTCACCACACGCTCGCGAAGAGCAAGCGAATAGGGCTCCGGCATCGCGAATCGCCTGCAATCGGAAGTGAATTACACCTCATCCCCGCCGGAATCCCCAACGAATCAATCAATCTGACCGTCGGATGCTCTGGCCTAGGTAACACGGGGCGGCGCCGCGATCTGTTCCATCGTGCACTGTCGGGCCGGCTTGTCGGGCCTCCAGCGAAGCAGCTTGGTCCCGTGGCGGAAGCGACCGCCCGTCACGTGATCATATCGAACTTCGACGACTAGTTCGGGACGCAGCGGCTCCCATTCGCCGCTGCGCTCCGTGCTCCATCGGCTGGGCCCGCCGGGAGCGGCGCCGGTGAATCCAGGCGGCGCCCGGAGCGCGCGAAGCTTGTGGGTCAGCGCCGAACGCTCGTCATTGGCGATTGTGGAGGTGAAGCCGACGTGGTCGAGTAGGCCCTCCGGATTATAGAGACCGAGCAGCAGCGAGCCGACTTCGCCGGCCCGGCTCTGATAGCGAAAGCCGCCGACCACGCAATCGGCCGTCCGGAGCCGCTTGATCTTCAGCATCGCGCGCTCGCCGCTCAGATACGGCGCATCCAATTTCTTGGCGATGACGCCGTCCCGCCCGTCGTGAACGAAATCCTTCAGCCAGCTGGTCGCGACGGCGAGATCTCGCGTACATGGGGTGACGATCAGTTTTCCGGCGATTGAGGTCTGCTGCCCGAATTCCTCGAGTGCACTTCGCCGCTTCTCGAGGGAGAAAGACCCAACATTCGATCCGTCCGGACCGATCAGCATATCGAACAGGATGAGCCGGGCGGGCGTTTCGATCGACAGACGGCGAATCCGGCTCGCCGCCGGATGCAGCCGCGCTTGCAGCGCGTCGAAGGCAAGCCGCCCGTTGAGTTCGATCACCAACTCGCCGTCAACGACAAATCGGCCGAACGGAGCGCGCAACAGCGTTTCGACAACCTCGGGGAAATAGCGATCAAGAGGTTTTCCGGACTTCCCCATCAGCCGAACCGACTCGGCCTGCTTGAACGCGAGGCAGCGAAAGCCGTCCCATTTCGGCTCGAATTGCCATCGGCCGGGCTCGTCGGGGAGAGCTTCGGCCGACTTCGCTTCCATCGGGGAAATGTCAAGCGGCGAGGCAAAAACGCCGGCAGGATCGCTGCTGGAGGTCCTTCGTGCGTTCATCGGGATGCGTCCTTGTCGCAGCCGTTTCAGCGCGCCGGAGCAAATTGTCAACGATCGCAATAAGTCTTGGTTCCAAACGATCCAGGCGAGACCCATCGCTCCAAGCGATGGGTCGCAGCAAAATTATTTTCCTTCTCGCGGAACTTCTGCAGCCGGGCGAAGTTTTTTACTTCGTTCGGGGGAGCCTCAGGATTTGGAGAGCCAGTGGTCGGCTTCGTCCGATACTGCGGCGCTCCGCCCGTGCCGGGCGCACTCCACTGGAAGGTCGACCCGTTCCTCATTGGTGACGCCGATCCGGCGGAAGAACCGGCTCATCATCGAGGTGTCGGCCTTGACGCCCTTCTCGGAGCGAAGCCGGTCGCACAGCTTTTGAAGCGTGAGGTCCGACTTCTCGGCGCGCGCGGCCTCGAGGAACTCCCGGTGCGGCATCAAGGCCGAAGGACGATGGCCGCCGTGTCCCACCGGTCCGCGCAAGCCGTCGCGTCGGTAGCGCTCAAGCCACTTGATCGCCGTCGACTTGCTCACCTCGTAACGGCGCGCCGCGGCGCGGCAGCTCATCCCGCCCTTCCTAACCGCATCGATCACGCGGTTGCGCAAATCTTGAGAAAAAGGCTTCGGCATCTCCTGCTGACCTCCACCCAGCCAGGAGTTTGAATCACAACCAAGGCGATTCGGGAATCCCCCACCCGATTCAAGCCAAAATCAGACTGCTCTAGACGCCCGGCGGCGACTCTCGAGGCGTTCGCCGCGTTTGGCGCGACCTTCGCTCGCCGTTTTGTCCCGGCGATCGCCGTGCCAGCTCGCCCTATAGCCCCAACGCGATGGGCTCGGCTTGCCGTTGTCGGCGCGGCTCCCTGACCGGCGGCGAGATGGTCTCGGCTTGAGGTTCTTCACCCTTGAGCGCCGCAAACTCGACCGGATCGTGTGAGCAGAACAGCTTGACGTAGCCGATCGTCAGTCGCGCGAGTTCGCGCAGCCGGGCCAGGTTCGCACGCCGCGCCCCGTCGTCGGCGCTGATGAAACTCTCGAACGCCCGCAAGCATGCGGGAGCCGCGCCGCCGGCGGGCTCGACCTCCGAACGGTGGAAATAGGCGTCGCCGCAATGGAGGAGCCAATCCTCCGACCTCCGCACCGCGACGCCGCAATGGCCGCGGGTGTGGCCCGGCAGCGGGACCAGGAGAACCTCGTCCCTTGTTCCTGGAATCGCGCGCACCGCCGAAAACCCGAACCAGTCCTCCCCCTCCTCCTTGACCACCGCCCACTTCTTGACCGCGGAGAGTTGCACGGAGCGATAGCGGCCGCGCTCGCGCAGGTTCGAGCGGCTCGAGGCGGCGCGCAGCTCTTCGTCGTAGACGTGGACCGCCGCGCCCGGGAAATCGCTGATGCCTCCGGCATGGTCGAGGTCGAGATGGGTCGGCACGATGTGGCGCACGTCGCTCGGGCGGTAGCCCAGATCCACGACCTGCCTCAGCGCCGTCTCGGCGACCTCGAGCCGTGGCCGCATCAAGACATTGAACAGGTGTCCAAGACGCCGCGGCTCGTTGACGTCCTCGACGCCAAGGCCGGTGTCGACAAGGATCAGTCGGTCATCGCCCTCGATCAGGAGACAGTGGCAGCACATCGGCGCCGGGGACAGCAGCCCGCCTTCCCCGCCCAACAACCTCCCGCCCGGCGGACAGAATGATCCACAGTTGAGATGATGAATTCGCAAGCGCCTGATCCTCCGCCGGCTGGATTATCTCAGCCTGTCATAAACCGGGGGGCGGCGTCCATCTAAGGCAGGAGGGATATTGTACAGTGAAGGTATGCTTCATTAACGCAACTCGTGGTTCATCGCGGACTTATCGGCGGCCAGACAGGGAAATCCCGTGTTGCTCATCTTCCCTTAAACGCGTCTTAAACGCAAGGAGCCAATTCAAATACAACGAATAATCAACACGTAATCAGCTTTTGACAACTAGTTATGGTAAATGAATCATAGAAATTCGCACAGGCTTATGTAAAACAATAAGCGAAGACGCTCTGGGCCCCGAGGACAGGCGCACGGCGCCCGAGCTGACCTTGCGCACTAACGCGTAATCGCCGGCGGCCCAGCGGCATGTGGCGCGCGACGGGCATCGCGGCCTCGCTACCTCATCGGATTGGCTTTGATGAGTCATCCGGCAGCAGGAGCTCAGGCGCCTGCGCGAAGGCCCACGTCCCATCGGATGCGAGGTCGAACACCCAGACGAGGTCGAAGCGATGGCCGGGCCATACGGGCGGAACGCCGTTCGCGCGCCCCCGGATCAGCGTTGCGATCTCGGGGATCGCCTCATGCTGCCAGGAGACGAGCACCGGGCCCTGAGCGCCCTTGACCGCCGCGACGAGGTCGGCCTCCTGACCTTTAAGAAAAGTCGCGATGGGGAGTCTGAGCGCCGCCGCGAGCGGCGTGATCGTCTGCTTCGGCCGCAGACTTTCGGATCCCGATGCGAAGAGGCTCGCGGGTTTCGCGAGGAGCGGCCGCGAGGCGGCTCCGTTCGCGGGATCGAACAGACCGACGAGCGCGTTGGCCCGTTTCCAGCCAGTCGCGGTCAGCGCCTCGGGATTCTCCGTCCCGTCCGGCATGACTCCGTCCTCGCCATTCGGCTTCTCGGCATGGCGGATGAGCATGATTTTCGTGGCTGGCATGGCGGTCCGCCGTTCTCCTCGCCGTCACCCGCGCCGCGTCTTCGGCCTCAATATGCCACAGCGGGCATCCTCGGACGCACCATGTCCGCTAGCACGGCTCCATCGCAATCGGTGTGACGGCGGTCACGCTTCGGGCAACCCAGAGGAATGAGCGAGCCATCCAGCCTGCTTACGCCGCCCCTTCCGCGGCCCTCGCCCGCTCGGCGCGCTTGCGGTCGTTGGGGTCGAGCAGGTTCTTGCGCAGCCGGATCGACTTCGGCGTCACCTCGACCAGCTCATCGTCCTCGATATAGGCGAGCGCCTTTTCGAGCGTCATCTGCATCGGCGGGGTCAGGCGCACCGCCTCGTCCTTGGAGTGTGTGCGGATGTTGGTGAGCTTCTTGCCCTTGAGCACATTGACTTCGAGGTCGTTGTCGCGCGTGTGCTGGCCGACGATCATGCCCTGGTAGACCTTGGCGCCCGGCTCGATCATCATCGGGCCCCGATCCTCGAGGTTCCACATCGCGTAGGCGACCGCTTCGCCGGATTCGTTCGAGATCAGCACGCCGTTGCGCCGGCCAGCGATTTCGCCTTTCCAGTGGCCCCAATTGTGGAACAGGCGGTTCATCACCGCCGTGCCGCGGGTGTCGGTCATCAGTTCGCCGAGGTAGCCGATGAGGCCGCGCGTCGGCGCAAGAAAGACGAGGCGCAGCCGGCCGCCCCCCGAGGGGCGCATTTCGATCATCTCGCCCTTGCGCTCGCTCATCTTCTGCACCACGACGCCGGCGTGCTCCTCGTCGACATCGATCACGACCTCCTCGATCGGCTCGAGAGCCTCGCCCTCGGCGCTTCGACGGAAAAGCACCTTCGGCCGCGAGACGCCGAGCTCGAAGCCCTCGCGGCGCATGGTCTCGATCAGGATCGCGAGTTGCAATTCGCCGCGGCCCGAGACGACGTAGGCGTCGGAATTGGGCGCCTGCTCGACACGCAGGGCCACATTGCCCTCGGCCTCCCTCATGAGCCGGTCGCGGATGACGCGGCTTGTCACCTTGTCGCCCTCGGTTCCGGCGAGCGGGCTGTCGTTGACGGAAAAGGTCATCGACAGCGTCGGCGGGTCGATCGGTTGCGCAGTTAGCGGTTCGACCTCTTCCGGACTGCACAGGGTGTCGGCGACGTTGAATTTCTCCAACCCGGCGATGGCGACGATGTCGCCTGCGACCGCCTCCTCGATCGGCGCCCGCTCGATGCCGCGGAAGGCGAGGATTCGCGACACCCGGCCCTGCTCGAGGGTGTCGCCCTGGCGGTCGATGACCTTTACTGGCGCGTTGGTCCGGATCGAGCCGGAGAACACGCGGCCCGTAATGATGCGCCCGAGATAGGGATTGGCCTCGAGCAACGTGCCGAGCATGCGGAAGCCGCCGGCGCCGACCTTCGGCGGCTCGACGTGCTTGAGCACGAGGTCGAAGAGCGGCCCCATATTCTCCTTGGGACCGTCGGGGGAGAGCGCCATCCAGCCCTGCTTGGCCGAGCCGTAGAGGATCGGAAAATCGAGCTGCTCATCGGTGGCGTCCAGCGCGGCGAACAGGTCGAACACCTCGTTGACGACCTCGCTAGGCCGCGCGTCGTGTTTGTCGACCTTGTTGACGCAGACGATGGGTTTCAGCCCGATCTTGAGCGCTTTGCCGACCACGAACTTGGTCTGCGGCATCGGCCCTTCGGCGGCGTCGACGAGCACGATCGCGCCGTCGACCATCGACAGGATGCGTTCGACCTCGCCGCCGAAATCGGCATGGCCGGGCGTGTCGACGATATTGACCCGCACGTCCTTCCACACCACCGACGTCGCCTTGGCGAGGATCGTGATTCCGCGCTCGCGCTCGAGGTCGTTCGAATCCATCACCCGCTCGGCGACCCGCTGGTTGTCGCGGAACGCGCCCGACTGCTGCAGGAGCCGGTCGACGAGCGTCGTCTTGCCGTGGTCGACGTGGGCGATGATGGCGATGTTGCGGAGCTTCATGGGAAAAGAGGCTTTTTCTGACGGCGACGGCCAGACGGCGCGGGACGCGCCGCGCTATCCTTTGGCCGCGAAGATGACGGAAACGCAACGGGCGCGATGATCGTCGCGTTTTCCCCGTCCGATTGCGCGGCGCAATACACCAAAAGGCGATGGGAGGGAAGCGCGGCGCGGGCCGCGATCTCCGCTAAAGAACAGTCGCTAGAGAACGCTTCAGCATTCCGCGCCACCGAAGATTTTCAAGGGGTTAAGCGCCCTTTTCTGCAACCGGAATTGGACATATTACAACATAGCTATGTCCTTCAGCGCCATTCTGTCCGGCACTGACGGCGTGCTGCCAGTGGGATGCGACAGTGCTGTAAAGTGGAAGTCTTCAAGCGAATATCCACACCGATAGATTGTGACTGAGCTTTGGCGAGGCACGAGTGCTGCTGAAAAGCGTGCGGTTATCAAGTGTAACATTTAGTATAGAAGTGCCACTTTCGCTACAAGTTTCCAGTATTATTCCCTGTCTTCTTTTCAGCTGCGCAACGTAAATTATAGTGCGGCCGAAATCCTCATTGCGAACGTCGATGGAGGGTTCTGTGGGTCGTCACTGTCGCCGAAGCAATTCGCCCGCCTTCCGTTCTCGAGGGGAGCGGCGGCGGCGACGAAAGGTCCAGTGATGGCGTAGGGCAACTCGCCGCCAAGCTTGAGAAACATTTGGTTCGACATAATGTCGCCCGGTCCACTGCACGTCATTTTTGCTTATTGCAATTCGCCGCCCCGGTCACGCATTGGTCATAAGAACTGAGCGCCTGCGGTCGCTACTTGGGCCGCTCGCGGCCGTCTACGGCCCGGGCTTGGAGCGTTTATTGGAGTGCGGATGAAAACGCATAAGATCGACGCGCCCAACGGGGCGATAGCGGTCTGCGAGTCCGAGGGGCCGGGGCCCGCGGTCGTGCTCATCCACGGCAATTCCTCGTCGTCGCGGGCATTTTCGCGCCAGCTCGACGGACCAGTCGGGAAGCGCCTCCGGCTGGTCGCGGTCGATCTCCCGGGTCACGGCGCATCTGATGACGCGAAAGACCCGAGCGCCTATTCGCTGCCCGGCCATGCCCGAGCCGTCCGCGCGACGGTCGACGCGCTCGGACTCGGCAAGGCGCGCTTCGTCGGCTGGAGCCTCGGCGGCCATATCGCGCTCGAAATGGCCCCCGATCTGCCGAAGGCGCGCGGATTTCTGATTTTTGGCACGCCGCCGATTGGATCCCGCGAACATATGCAGGAAGCGTTTCTGCCCAATCCGGCGATGAAATTCGCCTTCCAGGAGATCATCGACCGCGACGACGCGCTGGCTTATCTCGCCGCGTTCTTCCGGCCGGGATTTGCTGACGTTCCGCGGTTCTTTCTCGAAGACATCCTGCGCACGGACGGGCGGGCGCGCTCGGGTCTTGCCGCCAGCGCCCAGAATGGGGACTTCCGCGACGAGGTCGGCGTCGTGCGCAATCTCACGGTCCCGCTCGCAGTGGTGCACGGCGGCGACGAGCGCCTGGTCAACGGCCGCTATTTTGCTTCGCTCGCCATGCCGACGCTATGGCGCGGCGCGGTACAGACCATTCCCCGCGCAGGTCACACGCCGCAATGGGAAACGCCGGAAGCCTTCGACGCCCTCATCGATGCGTTCATTGCCGAGACGGCGTGAGGCTGCCTCACCATATTCTTGCCGGAACTACGCCTTAGGAGTAGTCTGTCATTCGTGGATCTCGAATTCGATCCGTCAAAGGACGAGGCCAATCGCGCGAAGCACGGCGTTTCGCTGGCGCTGGCCGAAATTCTATTCGCTGGTCCGCACTTGGCGCTCGAAGACGATCGATTTGACTACGGAGAGGTGAGGCGGATCGCTTTTGGCCACATCCGCGAGCGGCTGTTCGTGTGCGTCTTCGTTGATCGCGCCTCCGCGCGGCGAATCATATCGCTGCGCAGGGCCAATTCCCGCGAGGTTAAGCGATATGGGAAAAAAGCTGAGCAGGGTCGCGGCTAAGGCTTTGGCTGCGACAGATTGGAATAAGATCGACGCAATGTCCGACGCGGACATCGCGCGCCAGATCGCCGCCAACCGGGACGCGGCGCCCGATATGGCGCCTGAGATCGACGTTCGCGCCATTCGCCGCGCGGTCGGGATGACTCAGGCTGAGTTCGCGGCCGCCTATCAGTTCAGCGTCCGGACCGTGCAACAGTGGGAGCGCGGGGCGAAGCGCCCAAGTGGTCCGGCCCGCGCGTTACTGCGCGCCATCAAGGCCGATCCCGAGGGTCTGCGGCGGGCGCTCGCGGCCGCGTGACCGCGTCGCTTTGAAGTGCGACTGCGCTGGTCAGCTCAGTTCGCGATTGGCGCGTATTTGCCGGCGCTCCACATGTTGATGTCATAGCGCGGGTCGAGGATGTCGCCCTTGCCGTCGAATTTGACTGGACCCATCACGGTATCGACGGGTTTGCCGTCCTCGAGCGCCGCGGCGATCTTGGCCGGATCGTCCGATCCTGAGCGCTTGATTCCGTCGGCGATCGCCTGAATGACGCCGTAGCTGAACAGGGTGAAGCCTTCGGGGTCGTAGCCCTCGGCCTTGAACTGCTCGAGCGCCTTGGCCGCGCTCGGCGAGCGGCGGGGATCAGTCGGGAAGGTGAACAGCGTGCCCTCGCCCGCGTTCCCGGACATGGCCCAGAACTCGGACGTCGCGATGCTGTCGCCGGTCATAAGCTGGAACTTCGCCCCCTGGTCGGCCGCCTGGCGCAGGATGAGGCCGGCCTCGGCGTGGTAGCCGCCGAAATAGACGAAGTCCGCGCCCGCGCCCTTCAGCTTGGTGACGATCGCGGTATAGTCCTTCTCGCCCGGATTGATGCCCTCGAACATGACCTCGGTCACGCCCGCGGCGTTGAGCTTGTCCTTCACCACCGAAGCGAGGCCTTTCCCGTAAGCCGACTTGTCGTGCAGGATGGCGATCTTCTTGCCCTTGTATTTCTCGGCGATCCAGGGCGCGATGAACTCGCCCTGCCGGTCGTCCCTGGGGTAAAGCCGCATGATCGTTGCATGGCCCTTTTCGGTCAGCGCCGGGTTCGACGACGCCGGGCTCATCATCAGGACATTGTTCTCGGCGTAGACGTCGGAAGCGGGAATCGAGGAGCCGGAGCACGCGTGGCCGTCGACATATTTGATCTGTTGCCCGACGACGAGATTGGCGACGGTCACCGCCTGCTTCGGGTCACAGGCGTCGTCCTCGATGACAATCTTGATCTTGCGCCCGTTGACCCCGCCGGCGGTGTTGATCGCAGCGGCCGCGGCCTCGGCGCCGCGCTTCATCTGCTCGCCGATGCTCGCGACCGGCCCGGTCATCGGCCCGGCGACGGCGATCGTGATGTCATCGGCCAGAACTGGGGACGGCAGCGCCATGAGGCCGAGCCCGGTCAGCGAAAGGATCAATGTTGCGCGCATGTTCGAACGCTTCCTCCCGGGACGGCTTCTTTCAGGCCCGTCGACGTTAACGGCGATAGCCGGGAATGCCGGCGATGGCAACCGGCCCGGGCGGAACGCGGCCCGGCCTATCCGTTCGCCCGCCATCGCATCTTGAGCGTCGGCCAGCCCGAAAGCGAGCTCACGCCGCGCCCCACGGCCTCGAACCCCTCGCGCTCGTAGAAGCGCTTCGCGCGCGGGTTCGCTTCATTGACCTTAAGCTCGATCGCATGCGGAGAGCGTCGCTTTGCTTCCTCCATCAGCGCAATCGCGAGGCCGGAGCCACGCTCGTCAGGCGCGACGCAAAGCTGGTCGAGGGCGCCGGAACGCGGATCGATCGTCACGAACCCGGTGGGCTGGCCGCGGGAATCGAACGCGACCACGATCTCGGCGCCGCCGGCGCGGAGCGCAGCGAGGCAATCCTCGATCCAGCCCCGCCGCGCGTCGAAATCGATCGGGACGCCGGTCGCCGTCCAGGCAGCGACCCAGAGGTCGACCAGCGCCGGCAGGTCGCCTTCGGCGAAGTCGCGTAGCGCGCGGTTCGGAGCGCTCACCTTTCCGTCAGCTTGAGCTCGATGCGGCGGTTGCGGGCGAGCAACTCTTCGTCCGTTCCCTGGTCGAGCGGCTGGAATTCGCCGAAGCCGGCGGCCGCCAGGCGGTCGGGCTCGACCCCCTTGCTGATCAGGTATTGCACCACCGAGACGGCGCGCGCGGCCGACAGCTCCCAGTTCGACTTGTACTGGCCGCCGCTGATCGGTCTGTTGTCGGTATGGCCGTCGACGCGGAGGATCCAGGGAAGGTCGGGCGGAATCTCGCGCTCGAGATCGAGGACGGCGGAAGCGAGGCTCTCGAGCGACTGCTTGCCGGCCGGGCTGATGTCGGCCTTGCCGACGTCGAACAGCACCGAGGATTCGAACACGAACCGGTCGCCGACAACCCGGATGTCGGGCCGCGAGCCGAGGATTTGCCTGAGGCGCCCGAAGAAGTCGGAGCGATAGCGGTTCAGCTCCTGAACCTTCTGCGCGAGCGCGATATTGAGCCGCTGGCCGAGGTCGGAGATCTTCGATTGCGATTCCTTGTTCGCCGCCTCCGAGGCGGAAAGCGCATCCTCGATCGCGGCCAATTGCCGGCGGAGCGCCGAGATCTGCTGGTTGAGCACGTCGACCTGGGCGAGCGCCTGAGCCGAAATCTGCTTCTCCCGATCGAGCGCCTGGGCGGCCGCCGAAGCCTTGCCGCTCGCGGCGTCGGCGTTTTCTGCGCCCGCGGACGCGGCGTCCTTGAGCCGCTTCTGCTCCTGCTCGGCCGCGTCGAGCGTCGCCGCCAGGGTCGAAATCTTGGTTTCGTCCGCGCCCTTCTGAGTTCGCTCCAGCGCGAGCAGGTTGGTGAGCTCCTCGATCTGCCGGTTGAGCTTGACCAGCGCCTCGTCCTTGCCGGTGACCTCCCGCGACAGGAAGAACTGCGCCAGCATGAACACCGACAGGAGAAAAATGATGACCAGCAGCATCGTCGACAAGGCGTCGACGAAACCTGGCCAGTAATTCACCGCCTCGTAGCGGCGCGAGCGCGAGAGCGCCATTTCGTTCCTCCGTTTCGAAGGCGCCGACCCCCTTCTCCTTCAGGGAGAAGGCGGCGCGAAGCGCCGGATGAGGGTCTTCCGCCGCGAACCCTCACCCCCATTTCCTCTCCCAAGGGGCCGGGGAGAGGGAAGCGAACTATCGTGTTCCCAGTTCGTCCAAGAGGCGGCGGAGGAGCTTGCCGATGTCCTCCTGCTGCACCGCCTGCGCGTCGACCCAGTCGCGAATTTGCTGCTGCTCGGTGCGCATATGGCCGACCAGGGCCTGAATGCCTTCGGCAAGCGTCGCGATCGCCTTGGCGTCGCGCTGGTTCTCGATCGCCGGCTGCCCGCCCTGGGGGATGATCGGTCCCTCCGGCAGCGCGTCGACGTGCGGCGCCGTCTGCACGTGGCTGGCGAGAAACTCCTCGAATTCGGAATAGAACCGATTCTGCGCTTGCCCCGCCTGGAGGTCGAGAAAGCCGAGGACGAGCGAGCTCGCAAGCCCGAACAGCGAAGAGGTGAACGAGACGCTCATCCCGGCGATCGGGGCGGAGAGGCCGGTCTTGAGAGCGTCGAACATGCTCGTCGTGTCGACCCCGGTCTTCATGCTGTCGATGACGCCGGCGATCGAATGGACGGTCGCAAGGAGGCCCCAGAAGGTGCCGAGCAGCCCGAGAAACACCAGTAGTCCGACGAGGTAGCGGCTGAGCTCGCGTCCCTCGTCGAGCCGGGTGGCGATCGAATCGAGGATGGCGCGGGTCGTGATCGTCGACAGGCCCCGCGCGCCCGCCCCGGCGTTGAGCATTGCCGCCATCGGCGCAAGCAGCCGGGGCGTCGCGGCGGCGCCGGTCTGGGCGCCGGTCAGCGAATTGACCCAGCGGATCTCGCGGAAAAGCCGGATCACCTGCCGGAAGGTGAACAAGGCCCCGATCGCGAGAACGCCGAGAATGAGGCCGTTCAGGCCCGGATTGGCGCTGAAGGCGAGCGCGATCTGCTGATAGAGGATGAGAACGACAAAACCGACCAGCGCCAGAAACGCCGCCATCCCGACCAGGAAAATACGCGGCGAGGTGAGCAGGCGGATGTCCGTTTCTTGCGCCATGGATTGCTGAATCAAACCTTAAGAATAACGCGCGACGTCGCGCAACATCACCATAATAGATTAGCCGGCAATAAGGCGACAGATGGTTAACCCGTCCCCGTCGCCTCGTCTCGCGCGCTCGATCGAACGCTCATGCAACCTTCAGCTTTGGCTTGAGCCAGCCGCGATTGACGAGGACTTCGGCGATCTGCACCGCGTTCAGCGCCGCGCCCTTGCGCAGGTTGTCGGAGACGACCCAAAGGTTGAGGCCGTTGTCGATGGTGGGATCCTCGCGGATGCGGGAGATATAGGTCGCGTCCTCGCCCGCCGCCTCGTGCGGGGTGACGTAGCCGCCGGGCTCGCGCCGGTCGACGACCAGGCAGCCGGGCGCCTTGCGCAGGATCTCGCGCGCTTCGTCGGCGCTGATCGGGTCGACGAACTCGACGTTGACCGCTTCCGAATGGCCGATGAACACCGGCACCCTGACGCAGGTCGCGGTCAGCTTGATCTTGGGGTCGAGGATCTTCTTGGTCTCGGCGACCATCTTCCACTCTTCCTTGGTCGAGCCGTCTTCCATGAAGACGTCGATCTCGGGAATGACGTTGAAGGCGATGCGCTTCGGGAACTTCTTCGGCTCGACCGGATCAGACACGAACACGGCGCGCGTCTGCGAAAAGAGTTCGTCCATCGCCTCCTTGCCCGCGCCCGACACCGATTGATAGGTCGCCACCACCACCCGCCTGATGGTCGCGCGGTCGTGCAGCGGCTTCAGCGCCACGACGAGTTGCGCGGTCGAGCAGTTCGGGTTGGCGATGATGTTCTTCTTGCCGAAGCCCTTGGCCGCCGCCGCGTTGACCTCGGGCACGATCAGCGGCACGTCCGGGTCGAGCCGCCAGGCCGACGAATTGTCGATCACGATGCAGCCGCGGGCGCCGATCCTCGGCGACCATTCCTTCGACACGGCGCCCCCGGCCGACATGAGGCAGATGTCGGTGTCGGAAAAGTCATAGTGCTCGAGCGCCTTGCACTTCAGCGTCTTCTCGCCGAACGAGACCTCGCGGCCGATCGAGGCGGGGGAGGCGAGCGCGACCACTTCGGAGACGGGAAAGCGGCGCTCGGCGAGGATCGCGAGCATCTCGCGGCCGACATTGCCGGTTGCGCCGGCGACCGCGACCTTGAAGCCTGACATGGGTGAAGAATCCTTTTTGCCCTGCCTCCCCGCTTGCGATCCGATTTCAGGACCTCAGAACCCCGGCGCTCCGCCGGGGAGAAGCGGAGGGCGCGAGTCAGCCGTTCGTCCCGCCTTTCGGGGCGGGACGCGCTTTGGTCGTCGGTTTCAACCCGCGGCGAGGCATTGGGAGCCTTATCCGGACGAGGCGCGAAACCCGCGCCCATCGGAGTTTCGCAAATCATGGCGCGAGCGGGTTGTCAATGCAACGCGAGCGACGCCCTGGGCCAGAACTCAGTTCGGAGCGCGCGGAGGCGCACCTTGGGCGGGAAGCGCGCCTGGACGCGGCAACTCGGGAAAGACAGGAGTTTGGGCGAAAGCAGCAATTCCGCGCCCGACTATGGACCAACCGGGATTATTCGCCGGATCATGAGTTGCGGCTTGTTTAGTCAGTGTTGCCCGTGGGAACGGGCAATTCGCCGCTTCTCACGCTAGTTCACGAACACATCGTGATCAGGTTTCCGCCATCAGGATAGGGCTTGCCATCGCGGTAATCCCCGTCTCCCGAAACGGTGGCGGCAAATGTCCCACTACCCTGGGCCTCACGCATACGATATGGACGCTTTCGTCGCCGATACGCCTATCTCGCCAACAGCGGTACTTTGGAGAATGCTCAGACTGATCGCAGTGCGCCAAAGGCCCCCGCACGACAAAAGCTATAAGATCGCACGGGTAATGAAGCTAAACTCGGTGAGGTCGACCATACGTCATCACGAACGACCATATTGTTTAGCAAGACGATGAGTTTCCAAGGCTTCGGTCCGGACGCGCTGCCATTCTTCAAGGCGCTCGCCTTTCATCAGAGCCGGGAGTGGTTCGAGGCCAACCGCGCAACCTACGAGACTGCCATCAAGGGACCGCTGGGCGACCTCGTCGAGGATGTCGCGGAGCGGCTCAGCCAGGCGAAAATCCCGATCAAGGGCGACCGCAAGTCGTCGGCCTTCCGCATCCATCGCGACGTGCGCTTTTCCAACAACAAGGACCCTTACAAGACCAACGCTGGCGTCGCGCTGACCCGGTCGGGCGCGAAGAACGATCCCGGGGTCCTCTACTTCCACCTGTCCCCGGAGGAATGCTTTTTCGCCGCCGGCTTCCACATGCCCGACCCTGCTCAGCTTGGCCGACTGCGAGCGGCCGCGGCTCGTGCGCCCAAGGCCTACAAGGCGATGACAAAGAAGCTCGCGAAGGCCGGTCTCGCCTTGTCGGATGAGAATTCGCTCAAACGCGCCCCGCGCGGCTTCGAGGCCGTCGACGATCCGGAGATCGCCGCCGCGGTCCGGCTCAAGGGCCTGATCTGCCTCAGGCCCGTCGCAGCGCGCGCGATCGCCTCGCCTTCGTTGGCCGAGGACTTCTGCGCCTTCGCCCGCGACGCGCTGCCGCTGCTCAAATGGGGCTGGGACGCGCTGGAGAAATGAAGAAGCGCAACGCCGGGCGGAACGCAATTCAACTCACGGCGCCAAGAGCGTCGAGTTCGGTCGAGATCAGGGAATGCCGCTCCACGCTGTCAAATCTCATGGATCCATCGTCCGGTCGCATCCCGCGGGCCGAAATCCAGAGTGCGGCGCCCATAAGTGGATTTGAAGGTTCATGGACCATCTTTTCTCTCGGATCGTCCAATCGACTGTTGTTGGAACCGTCGCCTTCTTGGCCGTCCTCTTCATCCCCGCAGGGACGATCGATTATTGGCAAGGATGGGCCTATGCCGGCACGCTCCTGGTCTCGTCTCTACTGGTCACGATCTATATGGCCCTTCATGATAGGGAGCTCCTCGAGAGCCGGCTGCGCATGGGGCCGACCGCGGAAAAAACGTCTGCACAGAAGGTCATCACGGGCGCCGGCTTCACCGTGTTCGTTGCGGCGCTTGTCTTCACGGTCCTCGATCATCGATTGGGCTGGTCGGCCCGCGTTCCGGCATATTTCTCGATCCTTGGGGACGGGCTCGCCGTGCTTGGGATCTACATTTACTTCCTTGTTGTCAAAGAGAACCGTTACGCCGCTTCGACGATAAAGGTCGTCAAGGATCAGAGGGTCGTCTCGACAGGTCCCTACGCCGTCGTCCGCCACCCCATGTACTCGGGTGCGCTTCTGGTGTTCCTCGGAATGCCGCCCGCGCTTGGCTCATGGTGGGGACTCCTCCTCACGCCGCTGTTCTTCGGCTGGTTTGCATGGCGGCTCTCGAACGAGGAGCAGTTCCTGCGGGCGCATCTCTACGGATATGAAGAATACATGGGGAACGTGCGCTATCGCCTTATCCCGCGTCTCTGGTAGCGCCTCCTCGGCTTCGAGGCCGTCGCAAGCGGCGGGATTCGCCGCACCTGGGCGAGGACTTCTGAGCCTTCGCCCGCGACGCGTCGCCGCTGCTCACCTGGGGCCGGTTCAAGCTCAGCCGCTCTTCGCGTGCGGCGTGCCGAGGTAGGGGAACTCCCGAAGCGTGTCGGAGTGCGGCTTGAGGCCGGTGGGGGGACATTCATTCTTGGTCAGGAAGGCAATGCGGTAGTTGATCACGTCGTCGGTGAAGACCCGGCCGTTCGGATAGGCCGCCGGCTTCGACGGGTCGAAGCTCAGAACGTCCGGCAGCGTCCGTTCCCGGTTGATCTCGGCGATGGCTTCCTCGCGCGTGTAATTGCCGGTGTGCCCCATCAGATGGATGAATTGCTCGAGCCATCGGTTGAGGTCGTTGACGGGCTCGCTCGCGTTATATTCGAGCTTGGTGTCGTCGGTGTTGAAGAAGCTGCTGACGCTCGGGTGGCCTGCGCGGTCGACGTGAATGAGCTTGCCGTCGCGTCTCAGGCTGCAGCGCCCCCAGACATGGACCTCGGACTTGAGATTGAGTTCGCTCGTCGGCAGCTCGACCGCGGTCGAAAACACGTTCGCCGTCGTGTTCGAGTCGACGCCCGTCCACGGTGATTTGCCGCTGAGATGCGGCTCGGTGAAATTGCGTTTGCCCCTGATGTCGAACAGATTCTTGATTCCGTCGAAGTCGAAGAAGAAAGCGTCGCTGCGGCTGCCGGCGAAAAACGTGAAGGGACCGGAGCGGACAATGTTCGGCGTCGGGCCGAAGGAACACTCGGCGTCGGAGACGATCTTGGTCCCGACCGCTTCGGGAGAACGCGAACTCGGCGCCTTTCGCCATATGCACGCTGAACGTCTGCCGGCCGTTCTCGGGCTTCGAGAACGTATACGAGAAGGCGATGTCGGTGAGGTAGTCGCCGTCGGTGTCGATGTTGACGCGGTAGATCGCGTCCGGATGGAGCGCGTCGGCGTTCGGGTTCGCGTTGAGGATGATGGCCGTCCTGTTTCTGTCGCCGGGCGACTGGAATGCGTAGAGATCGCAAAGATCGAGCCGTTGATCGCCGAGCGGCGGCCCGAGACTGAGTCCAGTGAAATGGTTCGACATGGCGCGATCCTCCTGCCGGGAACTCAAACCCCTTAAGTCCCGTGGGCTAAATAATCATAGCAGCCAATCTCGATTTGGGCATGACCGGGCGGCGAGGATGATTTTTGCCGGCCGAAAACCATCTTTTCCTGCGCCCGGCGCATGGACTATCATCAAGGCATCATGGGCAAGCAGTTTCCGGGCCTCGACGCCAACCATCGTGAATTCATAAGCCGGCAGCGCATCTTCTTCGCCGCTTCAGCCGCCCCCGACGCGCGGGTCAACGTGTCGCCGCGCGGGACGGACGCGTTCGCTGTCATCGACGAGCGCACGGTCGTCTATCTCGACCGCACCGGCAGCGGCAATGAGACCGCTGCGCATCTGAAGGCCGACGGCCGGCTCACCATCATGTTCTGCGCCTTCGATGGGCCTCCCAACATCATGCGGCTCTACGGCCGCGGCGAAGTCTTGCGCCGAGGCTCTCGCGCTTACGCCGAATTGCTCGAGAGCGCTTTCGGCGGCGTCGAGTCGAGCGGCGCGCGTCAAATCGTCCGCCTCGATGTCGAGCTGGTGCAGACGTCCTGCGGCTATGGAACGCCACTGTTCGACTATCGCGGCGAGCGCCCCTCGCTCGACAATTGGGCGCGCTCGAAGGGCGAAGACGGCCTCGAGGCCTACCGGCGGGAGAACAATCTCGTCAGCATCGACGGTCTGCCGACCGGACTGCTCGACGAAGTTTGAGCGACCCACCGCGCTGACCGTCGTTTTCGGGTGGCGCCCGGCCCCGGAGCGCGGGTAAGGTTCGTTCCCGTGCAGGAATCGCCGGCGACATAGGACGAGACCCATGCTCGATACGCCAAACCTCCCGTCTGACGGCGCCGATTACGCCACCGTCCGGCGCGCGATCGAGTTCATCTCCATCCGCTATCGCGACCAGCCGTCGATCGAGGCGGTCGCGGGCCACGTCGGCCTCTCGGCCTCCCACTTCCAGCATGTCTTCAAGCGCTGGGCGGGGTTGACGCCGAAGGCGTTTCTGCAGGCGATCACGATCGAGCGGGCGCGCGAACTTCTGCGCGATTCGGCGAGCGTGCTCGACGCGGCCTATGACGTCGGACTTTCCAGCCCGAGCCGGCTGCATGATCTCTTCGTCGCATACGAGGCGCTGACGCCCGGCGACTACCGGCGCGACGATCTCGTCCTCGCCTATGGATTTCATGACTCGCCCTTTGGCGAGGCGATCGTCGTGGCGGCGCCGCGCGGCATGGCCGGCCTCGGCTTCGTCGACGGCGGCGACCGGGCGGCCGCGCTCGCCGACATGGCGCGACGCTGGCCGCGCGCTCGGCTCCTCGAGGATGCGGGCGCAACCGGCCCCTATGCGCGCCGCGCTTTCGATCCGGCCTTATGGCGCCCGGAGGCGCCGCTAAGGGTAGTGATGATCGGCACGGATTTCGAGCTTCGGGTGTGGGAGACGTTGCTCAGCGTACCGATGGGGAGAGCCACCACCTATTCCGACATCGCCCGCAAGATCGGCCGGCCGAAGGCGGCGCGCGCGGTCGGCGCGGCGGTCGGCCGCAATCCGATCTCGTTCGTCGTGCCCTGCCATCGCGTGCTTGGGCGCTCGGGCGCGCTCACCGGCTACCATTGGGGCCTCGCGCGCAAGCAGGCGATCATCGGCTGGGAGGCGGGTCGGACGACGGCGGCCTGAGACGGCGGGGAAATCACTTGGCCTCCGCGCTCGGCGGCGGGGGCGCCGGGTAAGGGATGCGCAGGCCGGCTTCGCGCATCCGGCGCAGGACGTCGAAATTGATGTCGCTGCGGGTCCGTTCGCCGAGCTCGATGTCGTCGACGAAGCAGATGAGATTGAACTTGAGCGCCCAGTCGGCGAATTCGGCGAACAGCACGGTCGGCGCGGGAATCTTGAGCACCTGATCCTGCGCTTTGGCGGCTGCGATGAGCATGTCGCGCACCTGCTCGACGTCGCTCTCATAGGCGATGTTGACCGCTACGACGATCCGACCCACCCGGTCGTTGCGGACCCAGTTCTTGACCACGCCGCTGACCAGATTCGAGTTCGGGACGATCAGGCTGCCTCGGTCAAAGGTCTCGATCTCGGTCGCGCGCGCGTTGATTGCGCGCACGAATCCCTGCTCGTTCCCGACCACCACCCAGTCGCCCACCCGGATCGAGCGCTCCCACAGGAGGATGAGCCCTGAGACGAAATTGTTGGCGATCGTCTGGAGGCCGAAGCCGATGCCGACCGACAAGCCGCCGGCGATGAGCGCGAGCTTCTGGACGTCGAGGCCGATTTGGCCGCCCGCCAGCAGCACGGCGACGATCGCGCCGACGTAGCCGAAAATCGTCCCGACCGAGTTCCTGACTCCGGCGTCGAGGCGGGTCTTGGGCAGAAAGCGGGAGCCAAGCCAATCCTGGATCATCCGGGTGACGAACAGAACGACGGCGAACACTGCCACCGCCCCGATCATCGACGACAGCGAGAGCGTGACGCCGCCGACCGAGAAGCCGAAATAGGCCGACCTCAGGGCGCCGAACATATCCTGTGACTGCACGCCCCACGGCTGGAGCACCGCAGCGATCGCGATCACCAGCGCCGCGAGCCGGGCGGCGCCTTGCAGGATGACGACGATCTGGGCAAGCAGGTTGCGGCGCAGGCCGACCATTGCCAAAAGTCCCGCCCCGACCGGCGCCTCCGGCGCGAGCAGCGCCTCGGTCCCGTCCTGAACGATGCAGTCGATGAGGTGGAGCAGACTGCCGAGGGCGGTGAGGTAGATCGCCTGATTGACGAGGAAAGTGGCGAAGGCGATGTAGCCTGTGAGCGCGGCGGCGAAAATGACCAACGCCAGCGCCCAGACGAGCGTTCTCAGCGGCGCCCAGCGGTCGGTTTGCGGCAGTCCGGCGGCGCCCCCCTGCTGAGCCTTGAGCTGTCGAAGCGCGTAAGCGATCACAAGGGAAACGAGGATCGCCCCCAGGCCCCGCCCGGCGACCGCGATGTTGAGCGACGCGACGGCGTCGGCCGCCGGCTCGATCAGCCGCTCGCCGGCCCAGATCGCCGCGATCGCGATGGCCGCATGATAGACGATCGAAGCCGCGCGGTCGCTCATCGGTACGAGCCGCCAGGCCGCGAGACCGGGCGCCAGCATCCCGCGCGCAAGCGCGTTGACGGCGATCAAGACCCGCGCCGCTTCGAGCGCCGCGTCGATGATGCCCTGGACGCTCGGATCGGAAAGGTCAAACGCGTCGAGCGCGCTCGCCAGGAGGCCGAGGCCGGCGAGCGGCAGCGCCGCGAGGATGAAGAAGATCCATGCGGCGGCGAGCGCGCGGCGGAGCCAACTCGGCGCGGTTGCGCCGGGATCGCGACGGATGACCCGGCGCGTGAGCCACCCAAGGGGCGCGACGGCCAGCAGCAGTGCGAGCGCGACCGCCGCAACGCCGATCTTCAGCGCCGTCGTCAGCCGTTCGCCGACCGCGTCGAACCAGTTGCCCATCAGGCTGCGCATCACTTGGGCGTCGACCGGAACCTCCCGCCAGACGGCGACCCAGAGCTGCGGATCGAGGACGCTCGACGACCGGGCGAATGTCTGGCGGGCGAACAATTGACGGCGCGCCGCGCTGATGCGGGTCGAGAGGTCGTCGGATTGCAGCAGCATGGCGCGGGCGGCGCGCAGGTTGGCGTCGAGCGTGTCGTGCTTCTTCTTCTCGCTCTCGAGCTCCTTGGCCGCCACGTCGGTGGTGGGCGCGGTCTCGCCCGATTTGGGCGTCAGCTCCGCCAGCCGCTTGGCGGACGCGGCGAGCCGCGGCGTGAGTTCTGCGACCGCCCCCTGAAGAGCGACGCCGAGCGCGTCGTTCTGGACCTTCAGGGTCTGCAGATCGGCATCGGTGAGGTTCTTGTCCCTCAGCGCCGCCTCGGTCGCGGTGAGGGCCGCGCGCGTCTGGTCGAGGTCGAGCGGATGGGCGTCCTGCGCCCAGGCGCGCCCGAGGCCCATGAGGACGAAGGCGAGAACGGCCCCGAGAACGGCCCAATGCAACTGGCGCAAGGCGGACGCAGACTTCATCGCAGGCAAAATGGCCCCGAGGCTGATTCGGCGGCGCGCTCCCTCATCCATCCGACCATGGCCGGGCCGCCGCGGCAACCGGCGCCCCGAAGCCAAGACTGCGTTCACTCTGCCTAGGGAAAAGGGCTGCGCGCCCGAAGCGCCTTTGTTAAAGGGGGCGCTCGAGACTCCCGAGGACCGTCCGGTGACCCCGACCGTTGAAGCGCCGATTTTTGCCGACCCCGTCAGCCAGGCGCCGCGCAGCGCCGGCGAGCGCGCGCTCGATCATTTCCTCGCCGCCGGGTTCGAGCGGACCGAGCCGCCGGTCCTGCATCCGGCGGCGATCTTCCTCGACATGTCGGGCGAGGAGGTCCGCCGGCGCCTCTTCCTCACCGCGGGCGCCGCGGGCGAGGAGCTTTGCCTGAGGCCGGAATATACGATTCCCGTCTGCCGCGCGTATCTGGCTTCGCACAGGGCCGGCGGCGTCGCCGAATATTCCTATCTCGGCCCGGTGTTCCGGGCGCGGGCGGGGCAGGGCGGCGAAGAGACCCAGACCGGGCTCGAGAGCTTCGGCCGCAGCGACGCCGAGGCGGCCGACGCGGAAGTGTTCGCGCTCAGTCTCGAGGCGGCGACTGCGGCGGGGGGCGGCGCGCTCGCCGCCAGGCTCGGCGACGCTGGCCTGTTCGAAGGCGTCCTCGCTTCGCTCGATATCCCCGACGTCTGGCGCCGCCGCCTTCGCCGCGGCGTCGCGCGCGGGCGCGGCCTTGACGCCATCTTCAATCGGCCGAGCCAGGGCGCGCTCGCGCAAGCCGGCGTGCTGGCGGCGCTGGAAAGCGCCGATCACGCCGGCGCGAAGGCGCTGGTCGAGGACCTCCTGGCGATTGCTGGCATCGAAACGGTCGGAGGGCGCAGCGCCGGCGAGATCGCCGACCGGTTCCTCGAGCAGGCGTCGCTCCGGTCGGGCGGCCCGATCGAAGCCGAGAAACGAGCGGTGCTGGAAGCCTTCCTGGCCATTTCGGGTGATCCCGACGAGGCCGCGATCGAGCTTCGCCGCCTTGCCGATTCCGCGAGCCTCGACCTCGAAGCGGCGATGGATTCGTTCGAGTTGCGCAACGGGTTCATCGCCGCCCGCGGGGCAAGAACTCGAGGCTATCCGCTTCAGCGCCGCCTTCGTGCGCGACTTCGACTATTACACCGGCTTCGTGTTCGAGGCCCACGATTCCGCTATCCCGGGCGCCAGGACCGCGCTTGCCGGCGGACGCTACGACGGGCTCGCCAGGCGTCTCGGCGCGGGCGCGGACATTCCCGCCGTCGGCGCGGCGATCACCCTCGACCGGCTCGCCAGCGGCGGAGAGCGCTGATGGGCGCCCTTCCCGGGAACGGCGTCGAGGCCCCGTTCGTCCTCGCCATCCCCTCCAAGGGGCGGCTGCAGGAGGCTGCGGCGGCGTTCTTCGCCCGCGCCGGCCTCGAGCTCGTCCAGGGGCGCGGCGTCCGCGACTATCGCGGCGCGATCGCCGGTTTGCCAGGGGTCGAGGTCGCCTATGTGTCGTCGGCCGAGATCGTCGGCCAGCTTGCGGCAGGCGCAGCTCATTTCGGCGTCGCCGGCGAGGACCTGGTGCGCGAGAAGGTCCCCGACGTCGACACCCGGCTCGCGCTCCTGACCCCGCTCGGGTTCGGCCACGCCAATGTCGTTGTCGCCGCGCCCAGGGCCTGGATCGACGTGCGCACGATGGCCGATCTCGACGACGTCGCCTCGGCCTATCGCGCCAGGCGCGGCGAGCGGATGCGGGTGGCGACCAAATACGTCAACCTGACCAGACGCTTCTTCGCCGAGCATGGCGTCGCCGATTACCGCATCGTCGAGAGCCTCGGCGCAACCGAGGGCGCGCCGGCCTCGGGCTCGGCCGAGCTCATCGTCGACATCACCACGACCGGAGCGACGCTCGCCGCCAACGCGCTCAAACCCCTCGACGACGGCGTGATCCTGCGCTCGCAGGCGACGCTTATCGCCTCGCTGACCGCGCCCTGGGGCGCCAGGGCGAGGCAAGCGGCGCGCGACATCCTCGCCCGGATCGCCGCGAGCGACGAGGCCTCGAGGTCGCGCGAGGTCCGCGCCCGGCTGCCGAGCCCTGCTCATCTCATTGTCGAGACGGCCCTCGACCGCTTCGGCGCCGTCTCCGCGACCGGCGAGGACGTCGATCCGCACGGCTTCGTCGCGCTTCACTGCGCCCGCGGCAAAGTCGCCGATCTCGCCGGCTGGCTTCTGGAAAAAGGCGCCGAGCGGGTCAGCGTCGCCGCGCTCGAACAAGCCTTCAGCGCCCGCAACGCGCTCTACGAGGCGCTGGAGCAGCGGATCGGGACTCTGTAGGGCGCTCCCGTGCGCCGCCGGGATCGACCCTGCCCCTCCGTCGGGCGGATAACAGGGAGGTTTTTGCGCTTAACAGGGTGCTTTTTTGCGCGAGCAGGGCCGTCTTTGGACGAAATGGGATGCCGCGTTCGGTCGAACCCTCGCGGCGGAGAGGTCCGGGGGCCCGCACCTCGATCGCGGCCGCCGCCTTCCCCCCGCCGTCGATCCCTCAAGGGATCGTCACCACCAGCCGCCCCCGGGTTTCCCCCTTCACGATCCGCGCCCCGGCGTCGAACACCTGATCGAAGGGGATGGTCTCGGTCATCGCCGCGAGCTTGGCGCGGTCGAGGTCGCCGGCGAGCCGTCGCCACGCCTCGAGCCGGCGCGGCGTCGGGCAATGAGCGCTCTCGATCCCGAGGAGCGACACGCCGCGCAGGATGAAGGGCGCGACGGTCGCAGGCAGGTCCATTCCTCCCGCCAGCCCGCAAGCCGCGACCGCGCCGCCGTAGTGCGTCTGCGCCAGCACGTTGGCGAGCGTCGCCGAGCCGACGCTGTCGACGGCCGCTGCCCAGCGCTCCTTGCCGAGCGGCTTGCCTGGCGCGCCGAGCGTCGCCCGGTCGATGATTTCCGTTGCGCCAAGCGACTTGAGATAGCCGGCTTCGCCTGGCCGCCCGGTCGAGGCGATGACCGTCCAGCCCTTGTCCGCGAGCAGCGAGATCGCCATCGAGCCGACGCCGCCGGCCGCGCCGGTCACCAGCGCCGGCCCGGATGACGGCGTG
This sequence comes from uncultured Alphaproteobacteria bacterium, assembly GCA_963832305.1. Classification (GTDB taxonomy): domain Bacteria; phylum Pseudomonadota; class Alphaproteobacteria; order Rhizobiales; family Beijerinckiaceae; genus Roseiarcus. The sequence continues at coordinate 96,355 of CAWHTU010000018.1, forward strand.
AGGCCCGCCCGCTCGATCGCCATCAGCGACAGCATGGCGGTGAAGCCCGCGGTGCCGATCGCCATCGCCTCGGCGCGCGTCAGCCCCGCCGGCAGCTTGACCAGCCAGTCGCCGTTGACCCGCGCCCTTTCGGCGTAGCCGCCGAAGTGGGTCTCGCTGAGGCCGTATCCGGTCAGGACCACCTCGTCCCCGACGGCGAAGTCCGGGCGGTCCGACGTCTCGACGGCGCCCGCGAGATCGACGCCGAGCACCATAGGAAAGCGGCGGATGATCGGCGACTTGCCGCTGAGCGCGAGCCCGTCCTTGTAGTTGACGGTCGAGTGGGTGACGCGGACCGTCACGTCGCCGTCCATCAAGTCCGCGTCGTCCATGTCGACGAACCGGACCATCTGGCCGGCGTCGGTCTTGTCGGCTCGAACGGCGCGAAACGTCATGGCCTTTGCCCTTGAGTTGGCGAGTGAAGAGGCGAAGTCTATGAGCGGGATTCCGGGCGGGTCAAATGGCGAAGCCCAAGGATGGTTGAGAGGGAAGGCCGCAAATGCCCGGAAAAGAAAAGCCGCTGCTCATCGAAAGGGAAAAGCCGCCGCGCGTCGTCACGGCGGTCAAGGGCGCCGACGGATTCATGCGTTGTCCGTGGCCAGGCGCCGATCCGCTCTATCTCGCCTATCACGATGAGGAATGGGGCGTGCCGGAATACGACGACCGGGCGATGTTCGAGAAGCTGGTGCTCGACGGCTTCCAGGCGGGGCTGTCCTGGATCACCATCCTGCGCAAGCGCCCGGCCTTCCGCAAGGCGTTCGATGGCTTCGATCCGAAGAGGATCGTGCGCTGGAGCGAAAAGAAGAAGGATGCGTTGATGCAGGACGCCGGCATCGTGCGCAACCGGGCCAAGATCGAGGCGACGGTCGCACTCGCGCGCATCACCCTCGACCTTGAGGAGAACGGCGGGCTCGCCCGTCATCTCTGGAGCTTCGTCGACGGGCGCCCGATCCAGAACAAGCGCCGCAGCATGGCGGAAATGCAGGCCGAGAGCGACGTTTCGCGCGCCATCGCCAAGGACTTGCGCGGACGCGGAGGCAATTTCGTCGGGCCGACGATCATCTACGCCTTCATGCAGGCGACCGGCATGGTCAACGACCATCTCGTCGATTGCCGCCGTCACGAGGCCTGCCGCGCGCTGGCGCGCGAGTTCATGCCATGAGCGAGGGCGCGACGCGCCGCGCCTGGCAGAGAATGCTGTCAGGGCGGCGGCTCGACCTCATCGACCCATCCCCGCTCGACGTGGAGATCGGCGACATCGCCCACGGGCTTGCGCGCGTGGCTCGCTGGAACGGCCAGACCAAGGGGCCGGAGATCTTTTCCGTCGCCCAGCATTCGTTGTTGGTGGAGGCGCTGTTCACGGCCGGCGTCCCCGCTCCTTCCGGCAAGGAGCGGCTCACGGCGTTGCTGCACGATGCGCCGGAGTATGTGATCGGCGACATGATCTCGCCCTTCAAGGCGGCGATTGGCGGCGACTACAGGCTGATCGAGGAACGCCTCAAACGGGCGATCCACATCCGCTTCGGCCTCGCCGCCGAGCCTTCCGACGATCTAAACCGCTTGATCAAGATCGCCGACCGCGCGTCCGCCTATCTCGAGGCGACCGCGCTCGCCGGCTTCTCGATCGCGGAGGCGCGCAAGCTCTTCGGCGCGCCCGACCTGCCGCTCAGCGGTTTCGCCGCGCACCTCGAGGCGATGCGCCCGGCCGCGGTCGAAGCCCGCTTTCTCGCCCGGTTCGCCGAACTCGACGCCGGGGCCGCCGGGACACTATAAAACTCCCGCTTCAGGAACCGTCGCATGCCGCGCCTTCACGTCTGTCCGCTTGCGCTGATCGGCGAAACCGTGGCGAAAACCGGCGCCCGCTCGCTCGTCACCCTGCTCAGTCCCGGCACTGAGGTCGAGCGCCCGAACGGGATAAGGCCCGAGCGCCATCTTTATCTCGCCCTCTCCGACATCGTCGAGCCAATGCCCGGCCAGGTCTTGCCGCACGCGACCCATCTCGAAGACCTGCTCGGCTTCGTCCGCGCCTGGGACCGCGCCGAGCCGATGGTGATCCATTGCTTCGCAGGCGTCAGCCGCTCGACCGCGGCCGCCTATATCGCAGCCTGCGCGCTGAACCCCGGCGGCGACGAGTACGCCATCGCGAGGGCGATGCGCGCCGCCTCTCCGACCGCCTCGCCCAACCCGCGCCTCATCGCGCTCGCCGACCATGCGCTTCGGCGGCAGGGCAGGATGACTGACGCGATCGCGGCCATCGGCCGCGGCGAGGCGTGCTACGAAGGGACGCCGTTCACGGTAGAATTGGCGTGACGGCCGCTGAAGGAGCCTATTCGGTCGCCCGCACATTCGCGAGATGGGCGTCACGCAGGTCGAGCTCGCGCTCGATTCGCCGCCGGGAGTCGTCCTTCAGTTCCCCGTCGCGATAGAGATCGTTGACCCGGTCGCGCTCGGCCTCGATCAGCGCGAGTTCGATCTCGTCGCCGAGATCGACCAGCCGCCTGTGGCGCGCATCGGCGTCGTTGCGCGCCTCGACCAGCTTGAGCCGCGAGACATGCGCCGCGCGGATCGGCCGCACCACCGGCTCCGGCGCCCGGCGCTCGGCCGCGAGCCGGTCAAGCTCCCCCATCGCCGCCTCGAGCGCCTGCCTGCGCGCCTTGAACTCCTCATCGCGCTCCTCCGCCCGCTCGCGGCGTCCGGTAAAGGCGAGACCGAAGGCGCGAACGACCAGGGGCAGCGTCAGCCCTTCCCCGACGAGGGTCACGAAGATCACGCAGAAGGTCAGGAACAGGATGAGGTCGCGGTCCGGAAACGGGCTTCCGTCGGCGGTCGTGAACGGAATCGCGAGCGCGGCGGCGAGCGAAACGACGCCCCGGATGCCGGTGAATCCGAGCGTGAACAGCCATTGCCAGGACGGCATGGGATCCCTGCCGCGCAGGCCCGGAACGATCAGGCGCGGAATATAGGCGGCCGGATAGACCCAGATGAACCGGGCCGCGATGACAACCGCGCTGACGACGGCGGCGGCGATGGCGAGGCCGGAAATCGCCAGCGAGCCGGTGGCCGAAATGACCGCGCGCGCCTGAAGCCCGGTAACGAGGAACACGAGACCTTCGATCAGGTAGATGAGGAAGCCCCAGAAGAAGATGCCCTGGAGCCGCGTCGCGGCGCTGATGAGCCTGAGGCCGTTCCAGCTGATATAGAGGCCGGCCGCGACGGTCGCGAGCACGCCGGAGCCGCCGAGCTGCTCGGGCGGCCAATAGGCCGCATAGGGCGTGAGCAGCGAAAGCATGATCTCGACTTTCGGATCGCGGACCCACCGCCGGAGGCGGAGCATCAGCCAGCCGACGCCGATTCCCCAGATCACTTCGCCGGCGAGGATCGCGACCAGGCTGCCGGCGGCCTGGCTGAGCGAGAAGGTCCCGAGGCTCACCGCCGCGACCGCGAAGCGGTAGAGGACGAGGGCCGTGGCGTCGTTCGCCAGACCCTCGCCCTCGAGAACGACCATGAGCCGCCTCGGCATCTGCATCCGGCGCGCGACGGCGAGCGGCGCTACCGCGTCGGGAGGAGAAACGATGGCGCCGAGCACGAACCCGACCGCCCAGGGAAATCCGAGCAGCCAATGGGTCGCCGCGGCGACGGCGGCCGCGGTGAAGAGGACACAGCCGATGGCGAGGAGGGCGATCGGCCTGAGGTTGAAGCGGAACTCCTTCCAGCTCATCGCCACCGCCGACGAGTAGATGAGCGGCGGCAGGACCAGCACGAGGACGAGGTTGGGCGCGAGTTCGACCGCCGGCAGGCCGGGGATGAGGGCGAGCCCGGCGCCGGTGATCACAAGCAGGATGGAGGGCGGGATCTGAAGCCGCCGGGCGAGGACCGCGACGGCGGCAATCACGATCAGGAGCACGATCAGCATCTGAAACGCATGGGTCGTTTCCACGGATCGATGTCTCCCGGAGCGCGCGGCGAAGGCGAGCGCAAGTTAAGAAGGGCGGAACGGCGATTCAAGCGAATCGCCGGGGCTCTGGAGGGTCCTGGGCGGGCGGGGGCGCCCGCGTCGCGGCTTGGCCTATCCCTTCACCGCCTTCGTCATCGCATCCTGCTCGGACTGCGAGGGGTCGCCGAAGAAGGCCGGATCATTGTCCTTGCCGCCCAGCGCGCCAAAGGCGTGCGCTCCGGTGGCGTCGAAAAGGACGACGAACTTATGACCGGCGCAATCCGTCGGCTTGCAGACGAAGGATATCTCATAAGCCTTGCCGTCGATGGTGAGGTTCGTGATCTGGCTGGCGACGCCGTCGAAGTTGCGGTTGAACGCGACGAGCCAGTCGGGCGTCGGCTGCACGAGCTTCATCAGCTTGTCCCACGACGCCCGATAGGGCGTCCTGCCGTGCAGGGCGTCGAACAGGAATTCGGACTCCGCCGCCTGCGCGGCTCCGGCGAGAATCGCGAGGGCGAGGGCGAGAACAGAAGAGAGTCTTGAGCGCATCTTGAGAACGGCCGCCTGCTGTTGGGTGACGATTGAGACCTTCGGGGTGAGCCGCGCCGGCGCGGAATCGAACGCCGCAAGGGCCTAGAACGCCTTGAACGTAATGATGGTGCGCGTGTCGACGATTCCCGGAATCACCTGCACCTTGTGGCCGACGAAATGGCCGATGTCGACGTTCGACTCGACATAGAACTTGGCCAGAATGTCGTAATCGCCGGCGATCGAATAGATTTCGGAGGCGATTTCCGCCTCCGCCAGGGCGCTTGCGACCTCGTAGGTCCGCCCGAGCGCGCATTTGATTTGGACGAAGAAGGTCTGCATCCGGTCACGGCCCCTGTTTGCCGTTCCCTTCTGCAACAACTTCGACGTCGCGGTCCATCCCCGTCTGAACCTGGAAAGTCGACTGATAGACCTTGGAATCGTGCCGCGCGATGACCACGTACTCGCCCTCGGCGAGCACCAGCGCGGGAAAGGCGCCGACCAGCTCACGGATCACGTCGCCCCCCGGCGTGAGCACGGTGAAGGTGGTGTTGGCGAGCGCCTCGGCTCCGGCTTTGTTGACGAGCTTCAAGGTGAGGGTCGCGCAGCGATGCTTGATCGTGACGTCGATCCGCTTGCCGGAGGTGACCTTGATGTCGGCGTTGACGATGGAATTGGAGGGGATCGCGGCAGGCGGCGGCGCCACCGCCGATTTGCCCGAATTGGACGCCGCGTTCACCACCGAATGACCGCCGACTGTGTCGAGATAGGTCGAGACGATATGATAGGAGCCTTCCGGCAGTCCGATGATATCGCCCGCCTTGCCGTTGGCGTAGACGAGCTTGCCGAGGGGATTGCGGTGCTGCGGCACGTAGATCGCGAAGGAGAGCTTGGACGGGTCGATCGGAGCGTCGGCGAGCGTGCCTTCGATCCTGAGCGCTCCCGCCGAGAGCGCGAGCCGCTCGGACCGCACCTCCGCGCCGAGTTTGACGCGCTTGGCGGCGCTTGCGAGGCCGAAGGCGACATGGACCACGTAGTCGCCGGCAGGAAGGGTCAGCGTCGGCTGGGCGAGCCTCGATTCGACGATCAGGGGATGCGAGCCGTCCGGATCGGGCTCAGCGGCGAAGATCCGCCATCGCATGCCTCCGGTGAGCGGCGCAGCGGCGCCATTGAGGACGGCGGAGAGGCTCAGCGTCGCCTGGGCGGGTTGGGGCTGGCTCGCCGGCGTCGGGGCCGGTTGGCTCGCCGCCGCGGGGGCGGATTCGCCTGTCGGGAGCGGGGCGGGCTGGCTCGCCGGCGCCTGCGGGGAATCGGTCGCCGGCGTCTGCGCGGCGGCGGGCGCGACCGCCGCCAGGAACGCGGCCAAAGCCGCCAGAATTCGCCACGTCGGTCTCAATCCGCCTCGCATTGCCGAAAACGGGCGCCGCCGGTAATTGGCGCTCGAGGGTTCCGGGCGGCTCGTGAAGCCACATTGAGGCGGATCGAGGGCGGTTTACAGCTGTCGGGAATTGGGCCAAGAGCCAGCCTTTCCGCGGGAAGAAACTGATGAACGATACGATCTCGCTGCTGAAACACCGCCGATCCGTTCCCCCGCCGATGATGACCGGCCCGGGCCCGAGCGCTGACGAACTTACGACAATCCTCAGCGTCGCCTCGCGCGTCCCCGATCACGGCAAGCTCGCGCCCTGGCGGTTCGTGGTCTTCCAGGGAAGGGCGCGCGAGCGGGCAGGGGCCCTCGCCCTCGCGATCGCCCTTGAGGACAGGCCCGACCTGGACGAGGCCGCCCGCGCCAAGGAAGAGCAGCGCTTCGTGGGCGCGCCGCTCGTCGTCGCCGTTGTCTCGCGCGCCGCGCCCCACCCCAAGATTCCGGAGTGGGAACAGGTCCTGTCCGCGGGCGCGGTGTGCATGAACATGATCGTGGCCGCCCGCGCGCTCGGGCTCTCGGCGACCTGGCTCACCGGGTGGACGGCCTACGACCATCGGTTTCGCACCGCGATCGGCCTCGCCGACCACGAGCGCATCGCCGGTTTCATTCATATCGGCAGGGCGACGGTGGCGATCGAGGATCGCGCGCGGCCGCCGTTGACGGAGATCATGACAACCTTTCCCGAGTGAGGGCGTAACGCCGATGTTCTATGCGAGCGCGGACCGCGACCGGACAAAGCTGCCGCGCGACCCCTTCAAGGCGATCGTCGCCCCGCGTCCGATCGGCTGGATCTCGACTCGCGCGCTCGATGGGCGCGTCAATCTCGCCCCCTACAGCTTCTTCAACGGCTTCTCGACTGTGCCGCCGATCGTCGGCTTCTCCAGCGAAGGCTGGAAGGATTCGGCGACTTTCGCCAAGGAAAGCGGCGAGTTCGTCGCCAACCTCGCGACGTTCGAACTCCGCGGCCCGATGAACGAAACCTCGGCCCCGTTCGACCGCGGCGACAACGAATTCGCCCGCGCCGGCCTGACCATGGCCGAATGCCGCCTGGTCGGCGCGCCGCGAGTCGCCGAGAGCCCTGCGGCATTGGAATGCAAAGTGGTCGACGTGGTCGAGATCCGGTCGGCGAGCGGCGGGTGGAGCGGCGCCGTCTTGACGCTCGGCGAGGTGGTCGCCTTTCACATCGACGACGATTTCCTTATCGACGGCCGGTTTGACACCGCTCGCGCCCATCCGCTCGCCCGCTGCGGCTACCAGGATTACGCGGCGGTCGAGAAGGTCTTCGCGCTCACTCGGCCGAAGGGCGGCGGCGACATTTGAGCCGGCGCGCCCGGGTCTAGGCTTCATGAGGAATGGGCTGACCTAAACCGCGCGCCGCCTCCGCTGGCGATACTGGTCGGCGACGACCGCGGCGACGATGACGCCGCCCTTGATGATTTCCTGATAGTGGGCGTCGACGTTGAGGAAGGTAAAGCCGGAGGTGAGGATCCCGAGGATCACCGCGCCGATCACGGTTCCGGTCATGCGCCCGACGCCGCCGGACAGCGAAGTGCCGCCGATGACGGCGGCGGCGATCGCGTCGAGTTCGAAGCCGACGCCGACGCCCGCCTGGCCGCTGATCGCGCGCGCGGTGTGAACGATGCCCGAGAGTCCGGAGAGCAGTCCCGCGACCATATAGACGAGCACGATATGACGCTCGACGTTGATGCCCGAGACGCGCGCGGCGAGCTGGTTCGCGCCGATCGCATATGTGAACTTGCCGTAGCGCGTGTAGCGCAGCGCAATGTGGAAAACAAAGGCGACCCCGAGGAAGATGATGACCGGCCACCAGCCGGCGCCGATGGCGGCAAACGAGTCCTCGAGATTGCCGATCGGCTGGCCGTTGGTATACCAGTCGGCGACGCCGCGCGCCGACACCATCATGCCAAGCGTGGCGATGAACGCCGGAATCTTCGTGTAGGCGATCAGCGAACCGTTGATGAGGCCGGCGATCAGGCCGCAGAGGAGACCCGCGGCGACCGGGAAGATCGGATTGAGGCCGGTCAGACTCGGGTAGATCGCATGTGTGAAGCCCTCTGTTTGAGCAAGGCTCGCGGCGACCATCGCCGTCATGCCGACGACCGAACCCGACGACAGGTCGATCCCGCCCATGATGATCACTTGCGTCACGCCGACGGCGATGATGCCGATTTCCGCCTCCTGCAGGATCATGATCTTGAGGCGCAGCGGATTGGCGATGAAGCTCTGGCCGACGAAGATCCAGCCTAGCGCTTCGAACAGAAGCATCATGCCGATCATCACGCCCAGGATGCTGAGTTCCGGCGGCAGGCGGCGGCGCCCAGCGGAATGAGTTTCGGTCGGGGCTGCGGCGGTGGAGATGTCGGTGGCCACGGTGTTTGGCTCCTGTCGCCTGAGCTGGCGCCGCTACTGCGACGCGAGCTCCATGATCTTGACCTGGGTTGCGTCCTTGCGATCGACGATCCCGGTCATGCGCCCCTCGTGCATGACGAGAACCCGGTCGCTCATGCCGAGCACTTCGGGCATTTCCGACGAGATCATCATCACCGCGACGCCCTGACCGGCGAGTTCGGTGATGAGCTTATGGATTTCGGCTTTGGCGCCGACGTCGATGCCGCGCGTCGGCTCGTCGAGAATGAGGATCCGCGGCTTTGTCATCAGCCAGCGGGCGATCAGGACCTTCTGCTGATTGCCGCCCGAAAGGTTGAGCACCGGCTCCTCGAGATCGGGCGTGCGGACCCTAAGGCGCGCCTTCTGCTGCTGGCAGAGCGCCTCGATCTCGCGCTCCTTGACGAAGCCCGCGCGCGCGTGGCCGCGGCGTAACAGCGCGATCTGCATGTTGGCCATGATATCGAGGAGGAGGAAGCAGCCGCTTTCCTTTCGGTCCTCGGTCAGGAACGCCATGCCGGCGTCCATCGCGACGCCCGGGTTTTTGATCGCGATCTCCGCGCCGTCGATAGCGATCGTCCCCGAGGTCGCGGGAGTCACGCCGAACAACGTCTCGGCGACATTGCTTCGGCCCGAGCCGACGAGGCCGGCGAACCCGAGAATCTCGCCCTTGCGCAGATCAAAGGATATGTCGCGAAACCGGCCTTCGAGGGCGAGATTGCGCACCGAAAGCGCGACGTCGCCGATCGGCACGGTTTCCTTGGGAAACATCTGGGTGATCTCGCGGCCGACCATCAGGCGGATGATGTCGTCGCGCGTCACGTCGGCGGCCGCGTGCTCGCCGACGAAGCGGCCATCGCGGAACACCGACACTTCGTCGGCGATCTCGAACAGCTCGTTCATCTTATGGGTTATGTAGACGATGCCCGTGCCCTGGGCCTTGAGCGTCCTGATGATCTTGAACAGGTGCTCGACCTCGCGATCGGTCAACGCCGAGGTCGGTTCGTCCATGATGAGAATGTCGGAATCGTAGCTGACCGCCTTGGCGATCTCGACCATCTGGCGGCTGGCGACGGAAAGGTCGCGCACCTCGGTTTGCGGATCGATGCCGATGTCGAGCCGGTCGAAAAGCTCCTTCGTCCGCCGGCGCATCTCGTCATGGCGCACGAACCCGAGGCTGTTCAGGGGTTCGCGGCGAATCCATATGTTCTCGGCAACGGTCATGAAATTCATCAGGTTGAGCTCCTGATGGATCATGGCGATGCCGTAGCGCAGCGCGTCGAGCGGCGAAGTCAGCTTGATCTCCTGGCCCTTCAGCTTGAGGGAGCCGGAATCGGGCGTGTAGATGCCGGCGATGATCTTCATCAGCGTCGACTTGCCGGCGCCGTTCTCGCCCATCAGCGCGTGGACGTGCCCGCGCTTGAGGCGAAACGATACGTCGTCGAGCGCCAGCACGCCGGGAAAAGCCTTGCGGACGCTGGCGACCTCGAGCAGGTATTCAGCGCCCGGCACGGCGCCGCTTTGCCGGACAATTTCAGCGGTCGACGGACTGATGGTCGCCATGGCGCTTGGTCCCGCTCCAACTCGGAGCGACTCTTTTCCAGCCGGAGTCGCCCATTCGTTCAGTCACGCTACGCTAGCCGTTCGACGTGAGCGCCGGAGACCGCTCTTTAGCGCCGCCTCCGGCCCCTCGTTCGCTTGGGCCCTCAGGCCATTCGAGTCTCCGATCAGTTCTTCTTCATGAACTGGTCCATGTTGGCCGGCGTCACGAGCTGGAAGGGAATATAGACCTTCTTGTCGACCGGCTTGCCCGCCGCGAGCGCCAAAGCGGCGTCGACGGCGCCCTTGCCCTGGCCGGCGGCGTCCTGGAATACGGTCACCTTGAGATCGCCCGCCTTCATGGAAGCGAGCGCGTCCTGGGTCGCGTCGACCCCGCCGACGATCGCCGTCTTGGTGTCGATGCCGGCGGCTTTCATCGCCTGAAGGGCGCCGACCGCCATTTCATCGTTGTTCGAAACCACCGCGTCGAACTTGAGGCCCTTTGACAGCCAGTTGGTCATCAGGTTCTGCGCCTGGGTGCGGTCCCAGGTCGCGGTCTGCTCGGCGACGATCTTGATCCCGCTGCACTCCGGGGTCGCGATCACCTCGTGGATGTCCTTGGTGCGCTGCACCGCGGCCTGGTTCGAAAGCTGGCCCTCGATCACCAGGATGTTGCCCTTGCCGCCGAGCAGCTTGCAGATGGCTTTGGTTTCGAGAGTGCCGGATTCGGCCTCGTTCGAGGCGACGAAGGCGGCCTTGGGGCCGAGCTTGTCGACGTCGGCGGGCTCCCGGTTGACATAGACGAGCGGCACCCCTGCGTCGGCGGCGGCCTTGGTGATGGCGGCGGTCGCGCTCGTGTCGACCGGGTTCACGATGATCGCGTCGACGCCGTTGGCGATGAAGTTCTGAACCTGGCTCAGCTGCTTCGACACGTCGTCCTTCGCGTCCTCGATCTGCAGCGTGACGCCTGGAACGGTCTTGGCGTAGTCGCTCATGCCGTTGCGCAGAACGGTGAGAAAGTTGTCGTCGAACTTGTCCATCGATACGCCGATCTTGGCGGCGAAGGCGGGGCTCGAGAGCACGGTGGCGGCGGCGAGCGCAATAAGAATGCGTTTCATGTCAGATCCTCCCTCGGCGGCGCCAGCAGGGCGCCAATGGATTTCACGTGGGCCCACCGCGGGCGGCGGCTTTCCGGCGCGGGCGGGCGTCCATGCGTGTAACAAACGTTCTAAACAGAATCAAGATCGGAATAAACATTCCAAAAAATTTATGGGCTGATCCACCTGTGGAACGTGTTTTATATGCCCATCGTCCAGCCCCGATCTCGGTCGCCCCTTTCCTCAAACGTTAGTCGGCAGGTAGAGTTCGAAGGGAACGAAGACCGGGCTTGGGACCGTCTCCTGCGGGGTGTCGATCGCGGCCGCCATCGCCGCCAGCGTGCGTTCCGCGAGCAGCGCCGTCGGAGTCGAGATGACGGCTGTCAGCACGCCGTCGATCAGGCCTGCCCGCGCGGCGGGGGTCAGTTCATTGCAGACGATCGCGAGGCCGCGGGAGCGCGGCTCGTCGCGCGCGCCGGCGATCACCCCCTCCTTGCCGCCGCCGCAGATATAGAGGCCGACGAGATCGGGGTGAGTGGCGATCATGTCCTGCGTCGCCGCATAGGCGATGCGCGGCTCCTCCAGGTTGACGAGTGGCTCGAGCGGCGTGAATTCCGGCGCGTTCTCGCGCAAATAGGCGCGAAAGGAGATTTCCGCCGTCTCCTGACACAGAAACCTGTGGCTGCCGACGATGATGCCGACCTTGCCGGGCCGCCTCGCCGCCTTGGCGATGAGCCATGCGGCGGTGCGTCCTTCCTTGCGGTTGTCGCGCCCGACATAAGGGGCCTCGGCCTCGGCCCCCAGCTCGGTGAGAATTGCGAAAGTCGGCACGCCGCGCGCCCTCAGCGTCGCGATCGCGTCGCTGACCCGCGGATGATCGACCGAAACGACCGCCACCGCATGCGCGCGGTCGCCGAGCCGCAGAAGCCGCTCGGCGACGACGCCCGGCGAAAGGTCGGGCGCGAAATCGACCGCAGGCCTGGCGCGAAACTGGGTCAGCGCCAGCGTCGCGACCGCGAGATCGGCGCCCAACTGGGCGTAGAAAGCGTCCTCACGCTGAAGCAGAAAAGCGAACGTGCGCTCCGGAACCTGCGGGCGCAGGCGGCTCTTCAGGAGGGGCGTTCCGTGATAGCCGATCGCCTCGGCGGCGCTGAGCACGCGTTCGGCCGTCGGCTCGCGAACCCGATGGCGCGCGTTGAGCACGCGGTCGACGGTGGCGACGCTGACCCCGGCTGCGCGGGCGAGATCGGCAATGGTCGGACGGCTCAGACTTCGGGCTCCAGGCAGCATGAGAGGAATGCAATAGGACGCTGTCGGAACAATGATAGGCTTTGATAGAAAATGAAAGCAGGACATTAAGTCGCGGCCGGCTTACGATTAGCCGTTGGGCAGGTCGGCGGCCGAAAAGCTTGGACGCCTGGCGAGGAGGAAAACGATGTCCGCCGCTTTTGTCAGCCGCGACTATAGCCTGGTGGGGCCGGAGGCCGAGAAGGCGGTCGCCGCCGGTCTTGCCTCGGCCAAATGGTACGCGCCGCAAATCCCGCGCGCCGAACTCAAGGCGCTGATGCAGCGCAAGGACGGCCCGGCTATCCGCGACACCTTGATCTGGTTCGCGGGGCTCATCGTCACCGGAGGCCTCGGCGTTTATTTTTGGGGAAGCTGGGCCGCCGTTCCGTTCTTCATCATCTATGGCGCGATCTATGGCGGGTCGTCGGACAGCCGCTGGCACGAATGCGGCCACCGGACCGCCTTCAAGACCAAATGGATGAACGATGCGGTTTACGAGATTGCCTGCTTCATGGTGATGCGCGAGCCGGAAATCTGGCGATGGAGCCACACCCGCCACCATACCGACACGATCATTGTCGGCCGCGATCCCGAGATCATCACGCCGCGCCCGCCCGACGTCGTCTCGCTGCTTTTGAACATCTTTGCGCTGAAGGGCGGCCCGGCCTTCTTCCGCAAGCTCTTCCTGCATGCGGGCGGCCGCCTCGACTCCGAGGAACAAACCTACGTTCCCGAGAGCGAACGACATAAGGTCTATTCGAAGGCGCGCATTTATCTGGCGATCTACGCGGCCGTCGTTGTCGCTTGCCTTTGGTCGCGCTCGATCCTGCCCGCGATGCTGATCGGCCTGCCGTCCTTCTACGGCGCGTGGCTTGTGCTGTTTTTCGGCGCGACCCAGCATCTCGGCCTCGCCGAGGACGTGCTCGACCACCGGCTCAATTCGCGCACCGTCTACATGAACCCGATCTTCCGGTTCCTCTACTGGAACATGAACTACCACGTCGAGCATCACATATTTCCGCTGATCCCGTATCACGCGCTCCCCGCCCTGCACGCGAAGATCAAGTCGCAGTGCCCGACGCCCTATCCGAACACGCTCGCTGCGTATCGCGAGATCATCCCGACGGTGATCCGGCAGCTTCGGGAGCCGACCTATTTCGCAAAGCGTGAGCTTCCGGCAGGGGCGACGCCTCTGCCCGACCGGGCCCCGCGCGTCGCAGCCTCGGCGGCAGCGAAAGCGTGACTGGAGGATCAGGGATGAGCGAGGCCTGGATCGACGCCGGCGCCGCCGACCGCATATCGCCCGAAGACGTCGCGCCGTTCGAGCATGAGGGACGCCAGTTCGCGCTCTACCGGACCGCGGACGACCGCTATTTCGCCACCGACGGATTGTGCACGCACGAGCAGGTCGAGCTTGCCGACGGATTCGTCCAGGGCACGATCATCGAATGCCCGATGCACAACGGCCGGTTCGACTTCACCACCGGCGAGGCGAAGGGCGCGCCTGCCTGCGTCAATCTCGCGACCTACCCGGTCAAGCTCGAGGGCGGCAGGCTGTTCGTCAAGCTCGGCTGACGCGGCCAATTCCGCTGCTCGGCTCAGTCGGACAGGGGAGGAGAAACGATGAAGCTTTCCGAAGTTGCGGCGATTGTCACCGGCGGAGGCTCCGGGCTCGGCCGGGCGACGGCGGAGGCGCTCGCCGCCAAGGGCGCGCGGGTTGCGGTGTTCGATCTCAACCCGGCCGCCGCGGAGGAGGCGGCGAAGGCGGTCGGCGGCGTCGCGCTCGTCGGCGATGTGGCGGACGAAGCCTCCGCCGGCGCGGCGATCGGCAAAGCCGCAGCGGCGCATGGGCCGGCGCGGGTGCTGGTCAATTGCGCCGGCATCGGCACGGCCAAGCGGGTCGTGGGCCGCGACGGGCCTCATCCGCTTCAAGACTTCGAGCGGGTGATTCGCGTCAACCTGATCGGCAGCTTCAACATGATCCGCCTCGCGGCCGCGGCGATGGGCAAGCTCGAGCCGATTGATGGCGAGCGGGGGGTCATCATCTCGACCGCCTCGGTCGCCGCCTATGACGGCCAGATCGGCCAGGCGGCATATTCGGCCTCGAAAGGGGGCGTGGTCGCGATGACGCTGCCGATCGCGCGCGAGCTTGCCCAGATCGGCGTCAGGGTCAACGCGATCGCGCCGGGCATCTTCATGACCCCGATGCTGTTCGGGCTGCCGCAGGCGGCGCAGGATTCGCTCGGCGCGTCGGTGCCGTTTCCCGCCCGCCTCGGCCAGCCGGCGGAATACGCCGCGCTCGCCGTCCACATCGTCGAGAACGGCTATATCAACGGCGAGACGATCCGCATCGACGGCGCGCTGCGGATGGCGCCGCGCTGAAGGCGACGGCAGGAGGGGACCATGGCTGGGCGACTTCACGGCAAGGTCGCGCTCATCACCGGCGCGGCCTCCGGCATCGGCCGGGCGACGGCGGCGCTATTCCATGCCGAAGGCGCGAAGGTCGCGGCGACCGACCGCAACGAAGCCGGCCTCGCCGCGCTCGGGCCGGACGCAGGTCTCATTCTTGCCCAGGACGTCACCGACGAAGCGCGCTGGCGCGAAGTGGTCGACGCGGTGGTGGCCGCGTTCGGCCGCCTCGACATTCTCGTCAACAGCGCCGGCATCGGCGTTCTCGGCAATATCGAGCAGACGACGCTTGCTGACTGGCGCAAGGTCAACGCGGTGAATGTCGAGGGCACGTTTCTCGGCTGCCGCGAGGCGGTGCGGGCGATGAAGGAGAGCGGCGGCGGCTCGATCGTCAATCTCTCCTCAGTCGCCGGGATCATCGGCGATGCGTCCTCCGCCGCTTATTGCGCGAGCAAGGGCGCGGTGCGCATGTTGACCAAGTCCGCCGCGCTCCATTGCGCCCGCGCCGGCTACAAGATTCGCGTCAATTCGGTCCATCCCTCGTTCGCCGAGACGCCGATGGTGCTCGAGGGCATCGCGCGGGCGAAGGACCCCGAGCGGGTGCGCGCCGGTCTCGCGCGCGCCGCGCCGATGGGGCGGATGGGCAAGGCCGAGGAGGTCGCGTTGACGATCCTCTTCCTCGCCAGCGACGAATCCTCGTTCACCACCGGCGGCGAGTTCATGGTCGACGGGGGACTAACGGCGCAGTGAGTTCCCGGCGCGATTCCGCTCTTCTTCCCTGACGCTGTCCCGGTCCATCGGCCTATGGGCATACCATGGAACGTTCATGACCTCTCCGCCGATCGCGTCCGGCGCAGAGTTGCGTCAAGTGGTGTATTCGACCCGCCGACCGGAAGGGTGCGGGAACGCCATCAAAATGGGCATGCCTTTGGGAATTCGATAAACATTGCCCACGGGAGGGAGGTCGGAGTTCCGCAAGGGCTTTTCGCGAGGGCAAAAGAGAATGTTGGTGTCGTATTTCTGGGAGAGACGCAGATTGAACGGCGCTGAATTATAGTTATCATGCCGAAATCGGAGCGAAATGAACCAATGGCCGACGTAATCGATCGAGGACAGGATCTCAACAAGCTTGCCTACGGACTGCTCGTCGCCAGCTTCGAGAAACAAATACGGCCGATGGCGTTCGATAAGGTTTTTGCCGCCAAGGACAACCTTGGCTTCACCGCCCTCCACATCTGCCTTTATCAGATGGATTTTTTCGATTTTCGACAGCAGCGGATCTTTGTCGAGCGGGACGACCTCGATTTTCTCGGTCCTGATCGCCCCGCCAAATTTGCCCTCCTCGCTGAAGCCTGCGTCGATAGAAAACGCCCCGTAGTTCCACGGTCTGTCGTAATCTGAAGCCTGAATATCGATATGCCCGCGCCGGTCGCTGACCGCCAGGTTGCGGGCAATGACGTTAAGGCGGTTGTTCATCGCGATGTTTCCGCAAAGAATGTAATAGAGATGTCGCTGCGCCTCGTAGCAGTATACTTTTCCCGCGCTACATATTTTCGATATCGCGATGGCGTGCATTCCAATGTTCGATCCGACTTCGACGCTGACGCCGTCATTGGGTAAGAGCGCCCGAAACAGATCGACTTCCGTTTCACCCCATTCGCCGTAAATTTCAACATAGCGGCTTATCATATCACCGCGAACCAGGATGAATTGTCCCCATCGGCATCTTCTTATGTAGGTTTCCATGTTCAGCTCACGCGCTCATCTTGTTCATCGCCGGCGGGTAGAAGTCTCGCCCGCCGGCGTTACGCCAGCCGACATCCGAGCAATGGCGTGTGACGCTAAGACGGTGAGGACGGAGCGGCAAGCCGCGGATATCGCTAAGCAGCAGGCGCGGTCGTGAAATTCCCCACAGCCGATGCGCGATCTCTCGAATTGCTGTGCGCAAAATCGTGGCGCATAAACCAGGCATCACACCGTCATCAAGGGAGCGGAACATGATCGAATACGGGCACTTCGTCGGCGGCAAGCACGTCGCTGGCAAGTCGGGACGGACCGCTGACGTTTTCCAGCCGATGGACGGGACGGTTCGCGCGCATGTCGCGCTCGCCTCGAAGGCCGAGGTTCGCGCCGCGGTCGAGAACGCCAGGGCGGCTCAGGGCGGCTGGGCCGCGGTCAACCCGCAGCGCCGCGCCCGCGTGCTGATGAAATTCCTCGACCTCATCGGCAAGCACAACGACGAGCTTGCCGAGACGCTGGCGCGTGAGCATGGCAAGACGATCGCCGACGCCAAGGGCGACATCCAGCGCGGCGTCGAGGTGGTCGAGTTCGCGCTCGGCGTGCCGCATCTCATGAAGGGCGAATATACCGACGGCGCCGGCCCCGGCATCGACCTTTATTCGATGCGCCAGCCGCTCGGCGTCGTCGCCGGCATCACGCCGTTCAATTTTCCGGCGATGATCCCTTTGTGGAAGCTTGCGCCGGCGATCGCCTGCGGCAACGCCTTCATCCTCAAGCCCTCGGAGCGCGATCCCGGAGTGCCGATGCGGCTTGGCGAGCTTTTTGTCGAGGCCGGAGGGCCTCCTGGCGTCCTCAATGTCGTCAATGGCGACAAGGAAGCTGTCGACGCCATTCTCGACGATCCAGACATCCAGGCGATCGGCTTCGTCGGCTCGACCCCGATCGCCGAGTACATCTATTCGCGCGGAACCGCGACCGGCAAGCGCGTCCAGTGCTTCGGCGGGGCCAAGAACCACATGGTCGTGATGCCCGACGCCGACATGGACCAGACGGTCGACGCCCTGATCGGCGCCGGCTACGGCTCGGCGGGCGAGCGCTGCATGGCGGTTTCGGTTGCGGTGCCGGTCGGCAAGGGAACGGCGGACGAGCTCGTCAAGCGCCTCATTCCGCGCGTCGAGTCGCTCAAAATCGGACCTTCGACCGACACGCAGGCGGATTTCGGACCGCTCGTCACCAAGGCGGCGCTCGACAAGGTGCGCGGCTATGTCGACGTCGGCGTCAAGGAGGGCGCGAAGCTCGTCGTCGACGGGCGCAACTTCAAGATGCAGGGCTACGAGAACGGCTTCTACATGGGCGGCTGTCTATTCGACAACGTGACGAAGGACATGCGCATTTACAAGGAGGAGATTTTCGGCCCGGTGCTGTCGGTCGTGCGCGCGCACGACTACGGCGAGGCGCTCGGCCTCTGCAACGACCACGAATACGGCAACGGGGTCGCGATCTTCACCCGCGACGGCGACGCCGCGCGCGACTTCGCAGCCAAGGTCAAGGTCGGCATGATCGGCGTCAACGTGCCGATCCCGGTGCCGGTCGCCTATTATACGTTCGGCGGCTGGAAGCGCTCCGGCTTCGGCGATCTCAACCAGCACGGGCCGGATTCGATCCGCTTCTACACCCGCACCAAGACCGTGACCGCCCGCTGGCCCTCAGGCATCAAGGACGGGGCGCAGTTCTCGATCCCGACGATGAACTGAGCGACGACAAAGGGGCGCGGAGAGGCGTATATTCGCCTCTGTCACGTTCCCGGCGCTCTGGAATGAGACGAGTTCGCCATGTCCACCGCGCTAAAGCGGATGACCGTCGACGAGTTCCTTCCTTGGGCCGAGGGAAAGGAAGGGCGGTGGGAGCTGCATGACGGCGTTCCGGTAATGAGTCGCCGGAGCGGCTCGGCTCATATCCGGACAAAAGCGCGAGCAATGGCGGCGCTGGAGGGCGCCCTCGGCGCGGCCGGTCTGCCATGCGAGGCGTTTGCGGATGGCGTCGCGATCCAGATCGACTCGCGGCACGATCTTCGAGCCAGACGCATCGGTAGTTTGCGGGCCGCGGCGGCCCGGACGAAACCATCGTTGTCGCCGATCCCATCTATCGTGGTCGAAGTCCTGTCGCCCAGCACGGCGTCGCGTCGATCACGGCCGGAAGCTCAGCGGCTATTTCTCGCTGCCGAGCGTCGAGCATTATCTCATTCTCGATCCTGACCGGCGGGTGGTCATTCACCACAAGCGCGGGCAAAGCGATGCGATCGAGACGCGAGTGCTGACGGGCGGCGTCGCCCGGCTCGATCCGCCGGGATTCGAGGTTGCGGTCGAGGCCTTGTTCCCGGCGCTGATCGACGCCCCCGACGTCGCTAGAACTTGAACAGCGTCCAGGCCGGCGCGCCGCCGCCGAACTGGTCAGTGAGACGCTCGCGGCCGCGCATGCCGGTAAAGGTCCCCTCGGTCGGGGTCGGCTGGTTGAAAGTGTCGTAGACGTAGCCGTTGCCGACCGATCCCACCGGGACCTGCGTCCCGGCGGTGAGGTAGGACGGGCGTGCGTGCACCGTGATGTCGCGGCCGGCCGGAGCCGCCGCCGCATGTTTCGCCCGCTTCTTGAGCGCCGTCTGGCGCGACTTGGCCTTGGCGGGCGTCGCCTGCGACGGCCCGGTCTGCAGAGGTCCCGTCTCCAGCGGCCCCTCCTCCAGCGGAACGCCCTGCGCTGCGGCGGCCGACGCGAGCCCGCCCGCAAGCGCGACAGCGGCAAGGAGCCGGACGAAACGAACCATGATCCCTTCCTTTCGCGCGACGCAGTCAGCTCGATGACAAGGGGCGGCGCGCTGAATGCAAATGAGCGAGGTCGCGTCGATGGTTCGGGGCCGCCCTGAACGATCGGCGCCGTGTTTGCCTCGCCTGTCCCGGAAAATCAATGCCGGCCGCCAAACGGCGCCTGCGGGAGATCTCGCGCGGATTGCCGCTGGCGCAAAGGTCGGGCAGTGTGGCCCGGCGTCGTGAGGGAAGGAACCGGGAAGGGCAGGTGTCGTGTTCGCGCTGACCGCAGACCATCTCGCCGTCCGCGACATGGCGCAATCCTTCGCCGACGAGCGCATCGCCCCGGGCGCGCTCGAATGGGACGCAACCGAGCATTTTCCTCTCGACGTCCTGCGCGAGGCTGCGGCGCTCGGCATGGCGGCGATCTACGTCAGCGAGCAGCATGGCGGCAGCGGCATGACCCGCCTCGATGCGGCGCTGATCTTCGAGGCGCTGTCGACCGGCTGCCCGTCCGTCGCCTCGTTCCTCTCCATCCACAACATGGTCGCCTGGGTCGTCGACCGCTTCGGCTCGCCGGAGCTCAAAGGCCGCTATCTGCCGCGGCTCGCCAGCATGGAGCTTATCGCCAGCTATTGCCTGACCGAGCCCGGCGCCGGCTCCGACGCCGCGGCGCTGACCACGCGCGCCCGTGCGCGACGGGTCGGATTACGTGCTCGATGGCGTCAAGCAGTTCATTTCCGGCGCGGGTGCAAGCGACCTCTATCTGGTGATGGCGCGCACCGGCGAAGGCGGCGCGGCCGGCGTCTCCGCCTTCATGGTCGAGAAGGGCGCGCCACGGACTCAGCTTCGGCGCGAAAGAGAAAAAGATGGGATGGCGGGCGCAGCCGACCCGCCAGGTGATCCTCGAGGGCGTGCGCGTGCCGGGCGCCAACCTGGTCGGCGCCGAAGGCGGCGGCTTCAAGATCGCGATGGCCGGGCTCGACGGCGGGCGGCTCAACATCGGCGCCTGTTCGATCGGCGGCGGGCAATCGGCGCTCGACAAGGCGATTGCCCACATGCGCGAGCGCAAGGCGTTCGGCCGCCGGATCGCCGACTTCCAGGCGCTGCAATTCCGCGCAGCCGACATCGCGACTTCGCTCGAGACGGCGCGCTCGATGCTGTGGCGGGCGGCGAGCGCGCTCGACGAAAAGTCGCCCGATGCGACCCGGCTCTGCGCGCAGGCGAAGCAGGTCGCCACCGACGCCGGCTTCAACGCCGCCAACGACGCGCTGCAATTGTTCGGCGGCTATGGTTATCTCGCCGACTACGGCGTCGAGAAGCTGGTCCGCGACCTCCGCGTCCATCAGATCCTCGAAGGCACGAACGAGATCATGCGGGTGATCGTGGCGCGCGGGCTGATCGAGAATTGACGCTTCCCCATGCAGCCGTTCGATCTCCCCGCTTACCTCACCCGGATCGGCTACTTCGGCCCCACAAAGCCTGATCTCGCGACCCTCAGCGGCCTCCTTGCGGCCCATATGAACGCCATTCCGTTCGAGAATATCGACGTCCTGCTCGGCCGCCCGATCCGGCTCGATCTCGAGGCGCTGCAAAAAAAGATCGTGACCGATCGGCGCGGCGGCTATTGCTTTGAGCAGGCAACGCTCTTCCTCGCCGCGCTACGCGCGCTCGGATTCGAGGCGACGCCCCGAACCGCAAGGGTCATCCTTATCCAGAAAGCCGACGCCTCACCGCGGGGCCATATGTATATCGTGGTGCGGCTGCCCGAGGGCGAGTTCGCCGCCGACCCTGGCCTCGGCGGAATGGGCTGCCGGACGCCGATCGCGCTGGACGGAACGCCGGCGCGGGAAGGCGACGAGCTCTGGTCGATCAGGATAGAGGACCGCAGGCGGGTGCTTGAAGTCGAATGTCCGGAGCGCCGCGTCGACGCATGGATCGCGGGGCTCGATGAGGACAACTGGATCGACTTCGAGGTCGGAAACCATTGGTTCTCGACCCATCCGGCCTCGCCCATGGTCAATCGCGTGATGCTGCGGGCGATGATCCCGGGCGGGCGGCTGACGGTCATGAACCGGGACGCGACCCTTCGCGCCAATGGCGTGACGGAACGGTTCGAGCTCAAGGACCGCGCCGCCCTTCGCCGCCTCGTACAGGATCATTGCGGCTTCGACTGTCCCGAGATCGAGGCGATGCGCATCCCTTCCGCGCCGGATTGGGGATGAGAGCTTTGCCCCTCGCCGCCTTTGTCCGGCACCTTCAGAGGACATCCCCATGACGAAAATTGCCTTTCTCGGCCTCGGCAACATGGGCGCGCCGATGGCCGCCAATCTCGTCAAGTCGGGCCATACGGTCGCAGGCTTCGATCTCGTCGACGCGGCGAAGGCGGCCGCCGCTGCGTCAGGCGTGTCCAATGCGCCCTCTGCCCGCGAGGCGGTTCGCGACGCCAACGTGATCGTCACCATGCTCCCGGCCGGCAAGCACGTTCTCGCGAGCTGGTCGGACTTCCTGCCCGCCGCGCGCAAGGGCGCGCTCGTCATCGACTGCTCCACGATCGACGTCGAGAGCGCGAAGAAGGCCCATGAGGCGGGCGCAGCCGCCGGCGCGCTGACCCTCGACGCCCCGGTGAGCGGCGGGGTCGGCGGCGCGACCGCCGGCACCCTCACCTTCATGTGCGGCGGCGCGGACGAAGCGTTCGCGCGAGCGAAGCCGATCCTCGAAACTATGGGCAAGCGCATCGTCCATTGCGGCGGCGCCGGGGCGGGGCAGGCGGCCAAGATCTGCAACAACATGATCCTCGGCGCGACCATGATCGTGACTTGCGAAGCCTTCGCGCTCGCCGAGAAGCTCGGCCTGTCGGCGCAGGCCCTGTTCGACGTCGCCTCGACCTCCTCGGGCCAGTCGTGGTCGCTGACGAACTATTGTCCGGTCCCCGGCCCGGTGCCGACGTCGCCCGCCAACCGCGACTACAAGCCCGGCTTCGCCGCAAGCCTCATGCTCAAGGATCTGAAGCTCGCCCAGGAGGCGGCGGCGGGCGCTGGCGCGGCAACCCCGCTCGGCGCCGAAGCCGCGCAGCTTTACGCCCTCTTTGTGGCGGCCGGCCACGGCGGCGATGACTTCTCCGGCGTGATCAATTTCTTGCGCGGCATAGGCGATTCTACTTAGAAAAATGAACGTCTATTCATGGATTTGCGCGAATCCTTACACAAAAGTGAAGGAAAAACTCCCGCTTGGCGCCGCGCTGCCGCTATTTTATCAAACTGTGACCGAAGTGCGGACGGAATGTACAATGCAGAAAGCGAGCGCCGGCCGGAGTTCCGATTGGCGACGCGGTGTTGGTCCGGCCTCCGAGTGAGACAAAGGCCGGACTTCGGAGGTGGAGACATGGGCAAGTCAATTTCGAAGACAATTGTCGCCGGGCTCGCCGCGCTGGCGATGGCGGCGGCGGTTGTCCTGCCGTCTACCTCGGCCTCGGCCGGCGGCGGCTTCAGGATGGGCGGCGGCGGATTCGGCGGCGGCTTTCACGGTGGCGGCGGGGGCTGGCATGGCGGCGGCTGGGGCGGCGGCTGGCATGGGGGCGGCTGGAATGGCGGCGGCTGGCGCGGCGGCGGGTGGAATGGCGGCGGTTGGCGCGGCGTCGGCTGGAATGGCGGCGGTTGGCGCGGCGGCTGGGCCGGCGGCCGGGTCTGGCACGGCGGCTACTGGAACAACGGCATCTGGTACAACGGCTGGTGGGGCCCGGCGGTCGCCGCGGGCTTGCTGACTGGCGCGGTCATCGCCAGCAATTCCGGCTGGGGATACGGCGGCGGCGACGGCTGCTGGCAGTTTCGCCCCACCTATGACGGCTACGGCAATTTCCTCGGCCAGCGCTGGGTGAACCTCTGCTGAGGGTTTCGCTACCCCGTGCTTTCAGCCAGGGCCTCGCGCAAGCGGGGCCCTTTTCATGATTGGCGCCGGCCAGAAGACGCCGCCGCTCATCGCCTTCGGAACGCCAGTCGTGGTCGGAAGCGAGAGCGGCAGCCCGCGCCGCGAGCGCAAGGCCAGATAGGCGAAACATTGCGCTTCGACGCTGTCGCCGTCGAAGCCGATCGCCTCGACCGGCTCGACGCTGACCTGAAGCCGCTCGCTGAGCCGGCGCATGAGGTTCGGATTCCGCCGTCCGCCGCCCCCGACCAGCCAGCGCGCCGGCGCTTGCGGGACGAGACGGAGCGCCGCTGCGGTCGATTCGACCGTGAACGCGCTCAAGGTCGCCGCGCCATCCTCATCGCTCAAGCTCCGGACGCAGGCGGCGAGGTCGCTGAAATGATTGCGGTCGAGCGATTTCGGCGCCGGCCGCTCGAAATAGGAGTCGCTCATCAGGATCGCGAGCGCCGCGGAATCGACGCGGCCGCTTCGCCCGAGCGCGCCGTTCTCGTCGAAGGCCAGTCCGCGCCTTGACGTGAGAAAGTCGTCGATCAGCGCATTGGCCGGTCCGGTGTCGAAGGCGATGATCTCGCCCTTCGGGCCGAGATAGGTCACGTTGCCGACCCCGCCCCAGTTGAGGATCATGAGCGGGCGCTCGAGGCCGGCGGCCATCGCCGCGTGATAGACGGGCGCGAGCGGCGCGCCCTCGCCCCCCGCCTTGACGTCGGCCGAACGGAAGTCCGAGACGACGTCAATTCCGAGCGCGGACGCCGCGCGCGCGCCGTCGCAGAGCTGGCGCGTCAGGCCGACGCGCGGCCGGTGGAGGATGGTCTGGCCATGCAGGCCGACCAGCGCGACGCTCTCGCGCGCGACCGAGAACCGCTCGAGGAACGCCTCGACCGCCGCCACATGGGCGTCGGTCACGTCGCGCTCGAGCTCGAGCTGGGGCGCCTGGGCTTCGCTGAGATCGGCGACCACCGCGCGCAGGCGCTGGGCCACGGACTTGGGGTAGGGGATAGTCGCGGCAGGCCCGGCTTCGAGTTGCGCCTCGCCGTCGCTTTCGATCAGCGCGACGTCGATTCCGTCCATCGACGTGCCACTGATGACGCCAATCGCATTAAGAACCCCCTCGCCCCGCTTGCTCACTCGTTTTCGCCCTGATTCGCGCCCGGCGCCCACAGCACGTCCGCCATGCCGAAGTCATTGGCCGCGCGCGCGGCGACGAACAGGTAATCGCTGAGGCGGTTGACATAGGCGAGCGCGGCCTCGCCGACCTCCTCGCCCTCGATTGCCGCCAGCGCCACCATGGTTCGCTCGGCCCGCCGGCAGACCGCGCGCGCCTGATGCAGCGCAGCGGCGCCGGCCGTTCCGCCCGGCAGCACGAACGAGCGCAGCGGATGGAGTCGCGCGTTGAGCGCGTCGATGGCTCGTTCGAGCGCCTCGACCTGCGATGGCGCGACCCGCAGCACGGCGCCCGGTTTTTCGTCTGCCTGGCGCGGCAGACAGAGATCGGCGCCGAGATCGAAGAGATCGTTCTGGATCCGCGTGAGCATCGGCTCGATCGCGACATCGGCCGCTTCGCTCCGGTCGCCGACTGCAATCAGCGCAAGCCCGATCGCGCAATTGGTCTCGTCGACATCGCCCATCGCGGCGACCCGCGCGTCGCTCTTCGGTCGGCGCGACCCGTCGCCGAGTCCGGTCTCGCCCTTGTCGCCGGTCTTGGTGTAGATGACGTTGAGCTTGACCATGGTTTCCGCCGATGCGTTCAGCCTAGCCTGAATAGGGCGAAGCGCTTTCGGCGACAAACGGTTCGCGCCGGGCTTTCGGAAAGCGCGCATATTCATCCCGAATCCGGTGAAGTAAACCCAAGCCGATGGAAGCGTTTTCAAAACCCAGCGGAAGGAAAATGCAAGCCGCGGGAAGGAAAATCCAAATTTTCGCCTTTCCGGGGCTTTCGCCTTTCCAAAGACTTACGCCGATTCCCAGGCGAACTCCTCATTCGCCGCCGCCCGCGTCGCTGGTTGCGGCGCGGATTCGCCCGGCGGGACAGTCATAACACAAACTTCTGATTTTCGAAACAATTTTGTTTGAGGCCAGCCGCTCAAGCGTAATTGGCTCAAACCCGTACCACGCTCATTGCAGCCGTAGCCGCGCGGCGGCGAATCGGCCAGCGCTGTCCAGGGCGATGCTCGAGGAACGAACCGCCGCCGCTGTGACCGCCGCTGCGGCTTCAATTGACCATCCGGTCGCGCCCCTTCCAGTAGGGCTGGCGCAATTCGCGCCTGAGGATTTTGCCCGTGATGTTGCGCGGGATGGCGTCGACGAAGTCCACCGATTTCGGAGCCTTGAAATTTGCGATCCGCGCCCGCGCCCAGGCGATGATGTCGTCTGGATCGCGCGGCGCTCCGGGCTTCAGGACGACGACGGCCTTCACCGCCTCGCCCCATGTGTCGTCAGGAACCCCGATCACTGCCGCGTCGGCGATCGCCGGATGGCCGAAGAGCGCATTCTCGACCTCGGCCGGATAGACGTTTTCGCCGCCGGTCACGATCATGTCCTTCACCCGGTCGTAGATGAAGACATAGCCGTCCTGGTCCATATAGGCGGCGTCGCCGGTACGCATCCAGCCGTCGCGGATCGCGGCGGCGGTCGCTTCCGGCTGGTTCCAATAGCCCTTCATCACCACCGGAGACCGGATCAGCACTTCGCCGACCGCGCCCCGCGCGGCCTCCGCGCCGTCGGCGGCGACGATCTTGACCTCGACCTCCGGCCAGGCGACGCCGCAGGAGCGCAGCTTGCCCATCGCTGGGTCGTGGCCGGCGTTGGAGAGATATGCACCGGCGCCCGTGGTCTCGGTCATGCCATAGAACTGAATGAACTCGCACTTGAACCGGGCGCTCGCCCGCTCGAGCAGATCCTCGGAGATGGGCGAGGCGCCGTAGGAAAGCGCCTTCATGCTCGACAGGTCGGCGTCCGCGATCGCCGGCGCCTGCATCAGCATCTGGATGAGCGCTGGGGCGAGGAACGCGTGATTGACTCGCTCCCTGCCGATGAGGTCGAGAATGAGCTGCGGCGCGGCGTCGCGGACAATCGCCGACCGGGCGCCGCTCGCCGCTGCGATCAGCGCAACGTTGACGCCGGCGACGTGAAAGAACGGCATCGCCGCCAGCACCGTTTCGCCCGGCTGATAGTCGAGGCCGCCGGAAGCGGTCGAGAGCTTGAACACCGCGAGGTAGTTGCGGTTGGTGAGCCTCACTCCCTTGGGCAGGCCGGTGGTGCCGGAGGTATAGAGCTGGACCACGTCGTCGTCGGGGTCGGCTTCGAGGCGCGGGTCGCCCGGCGCCGCGGCTTCGGTCCACGCGTCGTGACGTTCGTAGCCTTGGCGGTCGAAGCCGAGCGCGATCAGCCGAGGCTTCCTGTCGAGCGAGGCGATCGCTTGCTCGGCGAGTTCGGCGACGTCCGGGCCGACGAAGAGAATCCGCGCGCCGCTGTCCCCGATCAGTCGGGCGATCTCGGGCGCGGCGAGGCGGAAGTTGAATGGCGCGAGCGTCAAACGCGCCTTGCAGGCGCCGAGCAGGCAGGGGAGGAAATGATCGGTGTTCTTGGAGAGATAGGCGACCCGCTCCTGCGTCTTTGCGCCCGAGCCGATCAGCGCATTGGCGAAACGCGACGCCATCGCGTCGAGGCCGGCGAAGGTCGTCTGCCGTCCGTCGAACGTGAGCGACGGCGCGCTCCCGCGCCGGCGCGCCTGGGTTCGCGACACATCGGCGATGCTGGCCAAGCCGTCGAGCTCGATCATCGCGTTTCCCCCGGGCGGACGACGCTGCCGCGTCGGGGGCGCGCTTTCGCCTTCGCCCGGGATCGCGCAAACAATCCTTTCGCCTCAAGCCATTATGCGCGTCTTCTGCGGGGAGGCAATCCGCCGCCCGCCGCGGGACGCAGGGCGTCGGTTTGGCAGAATGTTGCGCGACGTGGACTTTTTGCCGAGCGAGCGGCGTGCGCCGGATCAATCCCGCTTCATCAGCCGCTCGAGGTAGTCGCGTTCATCGACCGGGCGAGCGGGGTCGGCGAGCCGGCGGCGCAGTTCCTCCATCACCCGGCGCGCGCGCTCGGCCGCGCCCGCCGTCTCCTTGAGCGGACCGTCCTCGCGGCCCTTGTCGCCCTCGGCGCCGCGCCCGAGCGGATCGTCGCCGGAACGTTCGCCCGGCCGGCCGCGGCGCGCGACATAGTTGCCCCGGCCGTTGCGCCCCTGGCCCTGGCCTTGCGCCTGCATCTGCTTACCAAGCCCCTGCGCGCCTTCGCGCAGCGCCTCGATCGCGCGGCCCTGCGCATCGACCGCCGCGCCCTTGCCGGTCTTCCCGCCCTTGCCATTGCCGCTCTGCCCGTCCTTGCCGGACTTGCCCTGACCGCCGGAAAGGTCGCCTTCGGCCTCCTTCATCTCGCCCTGGGCGTCGTCGAAACCCTTCTCGCCTTTCATGCCGAGGCTTTTGAGCTTGCGTTGCAATTCGGCCAGCCGATCGCGTAGCGCCCCTTGGCGCTCATCCAGCGGCAATCCGTCCTGGTCCGCCTGATCCTGGTCGGGCTTGGCGGAAGAGTTGGCGTCGTTGTCGCCTTCGTCGGGCGAATTCGAGCCGTCCTGGTTCGGTTGCGCCTGCTGGCCGTCGTCGCCCTGTGGGGCCGCCCGGTTATGCGCCCGCTTGCGTGCGCGGTCGCGCTGATCGCTGCGGAAGGTATCGTCGCGCAGCGCTTGCTGATCGTGGAGGAGCTTCTCGAGCTCGCCGATCTGCTTGCGCATCTCGCGCTCGCCAGGGCTTTCCTCGCCATCGCGGGCGCTGCGCATGTTCTCGAACATCTCCTGCATCTGGTCGAGCATCGCCTGGGCGTCCTCGCGCGAGCCGTTGCGGGCGGTGTCCTCCATCTGGTTGAGCAGCTTGTCGAGATCCTGCGCCTGAAGATTCTGGTCCTGGGCGTTGCTGTCGGGCTGCGAATTGCGCGCCATCTCGCTCATGAAGCGCTTGGCGGCCTCGCGCAACTGGTCCATGAGCTTGCGGATTTCCTCATCGCTCGCGCCGCGCTGGAGCGCTTCGCGCAGCGCCTGCTCCGCGGCTCTCAGATCGCGTTCGGCCTTGGACGCGTCGCCGTCCTCGATCTGCTGGGCCATAGCCCACAGCATCGCGGCGACGTCGAGGAGATCCGAGTTGCTCTTGGCGTCGTGCAGCGAGACGTTGGCCTGCTTCAGGCCGAGATAGATCTTGGCCGGCGTGTCGAACAATTCCGGCGCGATCGCAAGACCGGTCAGCGCCGTCTCGACGCGCTTCGGCGCATTGTCGGGATCGAGAATGAGGTCGCGTCGCTGCTCGACCAGCGCCCGGGCCAGCGGATTGTGGAAGATCCGCTGCGGCAGCGTGATCTCGATCGGCCCGCTCTGGCCGGTCTTGCCCGAAATGCTGACCGCGCTCAGCCGCATCGTCACCTTCGCGCCGGCCCACGGATGCTCGGACAGGTCAATGGTCGTCTTCGCGTCGCCGACGCCATTGGCGGTCGGCGGCAGCTGCAGTGCGGCCTGAGGCGGAGGCGCGAGCGTCCGCGGCGCCGCGCCGGTCCCTTCCTGCTGACGGACGAAGTCCGCCCGCGCGCCGGCGAGCCCGAACCGATCGTCGACATGGTAGGCGAGCGTGAGCGAGCCGCTGACGTTGGCGCGCGGCTCTTCGGTCGATGCGATCGTCGGCGCGCCAGCCAGTGTGGCCGCAAGGACGGCGACAGCCGCCGGGGCGCCGCCGCGCAGGATTGTCGCCTTGCCGCCGCCATGGATGGTCCATCGCTTTTCGGTCCGGGTCTTTTCGGGCGCGCCGTCCTTTTGATCTGAGGGAGTCAACGCTCCCTCGATCCGCGTTTCGACCAGGCTTGGGTCGCCTCGCACCACCAGGATCGAATCTTCAGGAATTGTGAGCGTCTGCGGAGCCGCGGTCTTGAAGTCGATCACCACCGGCGGCCGGCCGGCGTAGGGCGGCGGGTCGATCCAGGCGTCGATGCGGCTCGTCGCGGCGGCGATCGCTGCGTCGCTGCGCCAGTCGAAGGCCGCCGCGAGCCGGCCGTAGGTTTCGGGCCCGGCTGCGATTGCCGCCGCGAAGGCGAGGAGCGCCACGCCGAAGCGGATCGCATAAGGGTCACGCTCGGCCATGCGCGGGGAGGGGGGCGCGACGCGGATCGCGTCAACCGCGCGCTCAAGGCGCGCCTGGTGCGCCGTCCACATCGCCTGGGTGCCTGGGTCGCCGTGGTCGTTGGCGAGACTGTCGGCGAGCGAGGAGGCGGGACGATGGCTTGCTCCTGCATCGCGGTCGAGCCGGGCGAGGATGTCGCGCGGCGCCGGCCGGCGCACGCGCGCGAGCGGCGCGAGCGCAATTCCGCAGGCGACCGCAAACAATACGACGCCTGCGATCCGGAGCGACCGCGGCGTGAACTGCCAGGCTCCGAGCCAGGATGCGGCGAGAAACAGAATGACGACCGCGAGCGCAAACACGAGCGGCGGCCACGCGCGCTCGACGATGAGCACGCGCCGCGCCAATGTCGCGAGCGCGCCAAGCCGCCCCCCGTTTGCGGGGCTGAGGGGTTGTCGGTCCGTGTCCTTCACTACGACGCCGTGATCCGCTGTTGCCGAATCGATATCTCTGTTATCGACTCGATTCTAAAGCAATTTCGGGGCCAGCGCATTTGTTCCCGCTCGCCCCCCGCGCGGCCGACCGCCGGTCCCCGCGCTCGCGCAACCGTCACTTCAACCACGGCGGAAGTGTGTCGAGGGCAATCAACTCCTCGTAGCTCGGACGCGGCCGCACGACCGCATATTGCTCGCCCTTGACCAGCACCTCAGGGATCAGGAGGCGGGAATTATAGGTCCCAGCCTGCACCGCTCCGTAAGCGCCGGCGCTCATGATCGCAATCAGGTCGCCGGCCGCGACTTCCGGCAGGTCGCGGTCGAGCGCCAGATAGTCGCCGCTTTCGCAGACCGGACCGACAACGTCGCTGCGCGTGAATTGAGTCGCTCGCGGCGCCGGCGCATTCACCGGCAGGATGTCGTGATGCGCGTCATAGAGAGTGGGCCGCACAAGATCGTTCATCGCCGCATCGACAATGACAAAGCGCCTGTTCTCGCCCTTCTTGAGATAGATCACGGATGCGACGAGAACTCCGGCGTTGCCGACGATGGCCCGGCCCGGCTCCAGGATCACCTCGCAGTCGAGCCCCGCGGTGTGGCGCGCGACGATCCTCGCGTATTCCTCCGGGAAGGGCGGCGGATCGTTGTCGGTCCGGTAAGGAATGCCCAAGCCTCCGCCGAGATCGATATGCTCGATTCCGTGTCCGTCGGCCCTCAGCGCGCGGACGAAATCGGCGATGAGCGCAAACGCGTCGTCGAACGGCCTGAGGTCGGTGATCTGCGAACCGATGTGCATGTCGACGCCTCGCACGCTGAGGCCGGGCAGGGTGCGTGCGTGGGCGTAGACGTCGCGGGCGCGCGAGATCGGCACGCCGAATTTGTTCTCCGATTTGCCGGTCGCGATCTTGGCGTGGGTGCGCGCGTCGATGTCCGGATTGACGCGGATGGCGATCGGCGCAACCGCGCCGCGGCTTGTCGCCGCCCGCGACAGCGCCTCCAGTTCCGGCTCCGATTCGACATTGAAGCAGTAGATCTTTTCCTCGAGCCCAAGGTTCATCTCGCTCAGCGTCTTGCCCACGCCGGAAAAGATGATGCGCCCGCCCGGAACGCCGGCCGCCCGCGCCCGCCTCAATTCTCCCTCGCTGACGACGTCCATTCCGGCGCCGAGCCTCGCCAGCGTCGTCAGCACCGCCTGATTCGAATTGGCTTTCATCGCGTAGAAGACGCGCGCGTTCTGGCCGCCAAACGCGGTCCGGAACGCCTCGAGACGCTGCTCGATCGCCGTGCTCGAATAGCAGTAGAACGGCGTTCCGACGGCTCCGGCGATCGTCGCCAGCGCGACGCCCTCGGCGTGAAGGACGCCGTTGCGATAGGTGAACGGGAACATGAGGTTCTTGGGCTATTTCAGCATGAAGTCGAGGAAGAACGGCTGATTCGGCGCCTTGATGGGCGGGATCGACGGTTTGGCGATCGACCCCAGACCGTTCGAATTCGCGGGCTTCGGCGGCGCATTCGGGTCGGGCGGGGGCTCGAGCGGGCCATATCTGCCGCAGGCCGCCACGGGAAGCGCGAAGAGGGCCGCGAACGCGAGCAGGCGCCCGCGCCTGGCGAAATGATACGGGAATAGCGTGGCCACGAACGACTCCGGATGATCGCCGCACTATACAGAAACGGCGGGCGGAGGCGAGGCGGCGCCTGCCCCTTCTGGCAGCTTGGCCGGACACAGCCGCGCGGTCATCCGGGCTTGCGCGCCCTGGTCAGCATGGTGATTCCCGGCAACATGACCTCGGTTGCGTTGACCTCGAAGCCCGCCTGGCGGAGAGCGGTCTCGACAAAGGCCGGCGTCAGGCAGACCGCGTCCGGATTATCGAGGACGCTGAGCATCAGATACCAGGCGGCGAACGGCGGCTGCTCCATGCGCGTTGTCCACCATGAAGTCGTGGACGAGGACGAGCCCACCAGGGGGGAGCGCCTCGAAGGCGCGCCGGGCGAGGACGGCGATGTCCGCGCTTCCGACGGCGCTCCAGACATAGGACATGAGCACCACGTCATGTCCCCCCGGCCACTCGGTCTTCACCGCGTCGCCGGCGAGATGGGCGACGCGGTCGGCCAACCCGGCCTCTCGCGCATACCTTCTGGCGGTCTCCACTGTTTGTGGGAAATCGAGGATGGTCGCGTTGACCTCGGGGTTCGCCGCGCAGAATGCGAACGCGTACGCGCCGCTTCCGCCGCCGATGTCGAGGAGGCGCTTGCGCCCGTCGAGCCCCACGCGCTTCGCCATCATCCGCGCTGGCCCGAGCGAGCCTGCGTGCTGGGCGGAGCTGAAGGCCTCGCCGCCGATCCCGGCGGAATAGATCATGCCCTCGTAGTAGCCCATGTCGGGAAAGATGCGCTCGCCGCGCAGCGCCGGTGTGAGATGCCGAAGCGCTTCGTAGCTGAAAGCGCCGTTCACGAGGCGCACATAGTCGCGGAAGTCGCCCGGCGCGCCCGCCACCAGAAATTTCGCCGTCGCCGGAGCGTTGGCGAACCGGTCTTCGCGCTCGACGATCAGCCCCACCGACTTCAGAGCGGTGATCAGCCCGAGCAGCCGGTTCTCGGGAACGCCGGTCGCCTTGGCGAGCCGGGTCAGCGTGTCGGCGCCGCGTTCGAGATGCGTGAACAAATCGAAATCGAGCGCCGCAAACAACGCCTTGGAGGCCATGAAACCATACGTGATGGCGGAAATATCTTGTACGTCCTCGACCGGCTTGACCACCGACCCCTCCGCCATGAATCACCTCACTGACAGAACGGTGCGGCCGATCACCGATCGGTCCGCGATTGCGCCCATCGCCTCGGCCACCCGCTCGAGCGGCAGCACGCGGTCGACGTGCGGCTTGAGCTTGCCTTCGCCAGCCCATTGCATGACGACCTCCGCGGCGCGCGCCGCCTCATCCGGGCAACGCTCCGTCCAGGCCCCGCTGAACATGCCGACGATAGAATAGTTTTTCAGAAGCGGCAGATTCATCGGGATCGAGGGCACTTCGCCGCTCGTGAAGCCGACCGGCAGCAGCCTTCCGTTCCAGCGCATCAGGCGGGCCAGGGTCGCGAACAGCTTTCCGCCGACATTGTCGACGCAGACATCGACTCCCTCGCCGCCGGTCAGGGCCTTCACGCGATCGCGCACGTCCTCGCTCGAGTAGTCGATCACGTCGGCGCCCCGGTCTCGAACGACATCCGCCTTGGCAGGGCTTCCCACCACCGCAATGACGCGTGCGTTGAGGAGGCGCGCCATCTCCACGCAAGCCATCCCCACGCCGCCGGCCGCGCCGGTAACCAAGACTGTTTCGCCGGGCTTTACCTGCGCGCGAATGATGAGCGCGTAATAGGCGGTGAGATACATGTGCAGGAGGGTCGATCCCGAGATGAAGTCTACGCTGTCGGGCAGGAGCGCCGTCGTGCTTGCCTTCGCGGCCATTCGCTCGGCGAAGGCGCCGTGCCAGCCTTCGCAGGCTACCCGGTCGCCAGGCCGGAAGCGCTCGACGTCGTCGCCGACCGCCACAACGATCCCGGCGGCGTCCGTGCCGGGGACGTAAGGGAGCTGCGGGCGCATTTGATAGCCGCCGGAAGCCATCAGATAGTCCATGTAGCTGACGGAAGCGGCGTGGACTTCGACCAGCACTTCGTTGGGTCGTGGACTGGGTTCGGGCGCTTCGCCGAAAGTTAGCGCCTTTACTCCATCGAACGCATTGCAAAGAACGGCGCGCAATTTGGTTTCTCCGATCAGTTAGGTCGCAAGAACGCTTCAAAGGCGCGATCTATTCAAACAATCAGCCTGCCAGGAATAAAATCGACCGCCCCCAGACCAAGCCGCGGGCGCTAAGGCGGCATTCGATCGAAGACTTTGAGGTCCGGCGGAATCATCGCCCATTCCGGCCGCCCGGCGGTGAAGATGGCGATTGTCGGATGAAAGCGGGACGGATCGTCCAGCGAGCCAGCGTACAACGTGTGCCAGTCGGTCTTGCCGATTTCGCCGCCGAACACGAGGCTCATGCAGATCGGGCAGGAGTTGCGCACCGCGTCGCCGCCGCTCGCCGCCGGCGACCGGAACTGGCGCGCCTCGCCGCTGAAGCGAACGGCGTCCGCCTTGAAGCCCATGAAAGGGACAAAGCCCGAGCCGGACGCCTTGCGGCAATCGGCGCAATAGCAATGGCCTGAGCCGAGCGGTTCGCCGACCGCCTCATAGCGCAGCGCGCCGCACAGGCAGCCGCCGGTGCAACGCTTGACCTCGTCGTTCATTTGAATTCGCCCGGGTATTCGCGAAGATCGGCGGAAACATAACGCGGACGGGCCGAATCGAACAAACGCGGCGTTACGCCGGAGCGAACGGATGGTCGACGAGGATCCGGCCCTCGTCATCGACGATCAGAAATTCGAGCCCGCTCGCCAGAACGGCCTCGCTTCCGGCCAGCAGCATCTCCCAGCGGAATGTCACGACGTCGTCGCGCTGGCGGGCGGTCCGGGCGGCGCGGAAACGAACGCCCTCCCCGCCGCCGTTCTGCCTTGACGATCCGAGGACAAGTTTGCCAAGCCCGCCGAATCCGCGCGGCTCGCGCGCTCCTGCCCAAGGTAGGGCGCCGGGCGCCCACAAAGCGGCGATGGCGCGCAAGCGTGATGTCGCGTCCGGTTCGTTCCACGCGGCGACATAGCGATCGGCGAGGGTCTGGGCGTCGAGCATCGTCTCTCTCCAATCCGGTTTCGAAGGTTGCGGAAGGCCAGCAAGGCGCTCCGGCTAACCGAGAGTTTGCGCCGCGCACGGGGGAAATCCATGACCCGCGGGGTCAAAAAGCGACGGTGCAAGGGTTCCGTACTTGACCTCGGAAGTCATGGCTTCACGAAACTTGCGGCGTTATGTTTGAGCGCATGACCGCTCATCAGCTTCCTTTCGGCGTGCTGCTTAGGCGCTGGCGCGAGCGCCGCCGGATGACGCAGGCCGATCTCGCCGATGCCGCGGATAGCTCGACCCGGCACCTGTCGTGCCTCGAGACCGGCAAGGCGCTTCCAAGCCGCGAAATGATCGCGCGTCTCGCCGAGTATCTCGAGATTCCGCTTCGGGACCAGAACGCTCTTCTTCTCGCTGCGGGCTTTGCCCCGGCTTTTCAGGAGCGGTCGCTGGCGGCGCTGGATGCGGCGAAAGCCGCAATCGAAGCGATCTTGCAGGCGCACAAGCCTTATCCCGCTTTCGCGGTCGACCGGCACTGGAACATCGTTGCGTCGAACTCGGCTCTGCCGCAGCTTTACGAGGGGTGTTCGGCGGACCTTATGCGCGCGCCGGTCAATGCCGTGCGCTTGACTTTGCATCCGGCGGGCTTGGGGCAGCGCATTGTGAACTACGCCGCCTGGCGCGCGCACCTCTTGACTGTGCTGCGCCAGCAGATCGACGCCCGCGCCGATCCGATTATTCAGGGTCTGTTCGCCGAAGTCTCGGCCTATCCGACGCCGGCCAATTCCGAATCGGCGGAAAGCTTCGGGGCCGCCGAGCGCCTGGCCACGCCGCTCCGGATCGCCACCCGATTTGGCGTCATGTCGTTCCTTGGCACGGTCACCGTCTTCGGCACGCCCAACGATGTGACGCTCTCCGAGCTGGCGCTCGAGATGCTGTTCCCGGCGGACGAGAAGACCGCGGAGATCGCGCACGCCATGGTCGAGGAGAATCGCGCGCTTCGCTGAGGGAGTTCTTCACCCGATGAGTCTACTCACGAGGCACGAAAACGGAACATCTCCAAGCGATATCAGCGCGATCGCCGCGCGCGCTTACGCCCGGCTCGCCGCTCGCCTCTTGCGCCGGGGTCGGCCATGGTCCACATAGGCCGTGGGAGGTTGGCGAAGGACGTACCGCTCGCCAACCGGGTCAGGTCCGGAAGGAAGCAGCCCTAACGAGACAGGGCGGGTCTTTGTCCAACCTCCCACTCATGCGCGCTTGCCGCCAAGCGCGAGCCAGGGCGTCTGATTAAGCCGGGTTCGCTTTCGCGCGCAAGGCGACCTTCGAGCGAAACTTGAGATGTTCCGACATCAACTCTTTACCGGCGAGAGAGGCGTCCGTTGAGCGATTCGCTCTTCCCCCCCGACGCCGCTGCGCCCCCGGCTGCTCCGTATCGGGTTCTGGCGCGAAAATACCGGCCAATTCGCTTTGAGGATCTCATCGGCCAGGAGCCGATGGTGCGCACGCTCGCCAATTCGTTCGCCGCCGGCCGCATCCACCAGGCCTATATCCTGACCGGCGTGCGCGGCGTCGGCAAGACGACGACGGCCCGCATTCTCGCCCGCGCGTTCAACTATTCGGTTCCCGGCAAGATCGATGAGCCAAGCATCGACATGCCCGAACTCGGCGTCCACTGCCAGGCGATCATGGAGTCGCGCCATGTCGACGTCATCGAGATGGACGCCGCCTCCCACACCGGCATCGACGACGTGCGCGAGATCATCGAGAATGCGCGCTATCGCCCGGTTTCGGCGCGGACCAAGGTCTACATCATCGACGAAGTGCACATGCTCTCGAAGCAGGCCTTCAACGGCCTTCTGAAGACGCTCGAAGAGCCGCCTGAGCACGTCAAGTTTCTGTTCGCGACCACCGAGATCGACAAGGTGCCGATCACCGTGCGGTCGCGCTGCATTCGCTTCGATCTCAGGCGCATCGAGGCGGGCCCGATGGTCGGACATTTGAGCAGGATCTGCGCCGCCGAAGGGGTCATCGCCGAGCCGGAGGCGCTGGCGCTGATCGCCCGCGTCGCCGAAGGCTCGGTGCGCGACGCGCTGTCGCTGCTCGACCAGGCGCATCGCTCATGGCGGACAAGCGGGCGTCGCCGCTCAAGCCGTTCGCGACATGCTCGGCCTCTCCGACAGGGGCGAGGTCATCGCGCTATTCGAGCGGGTGATGAAGGGAGAGATCGCCGAGGCGCTCGACGCTTGTCGCGCGCGCTCCATCAGGCCGGCGCCGACGCCGCCGACATTCTCATCGAGCTCGCCGAGTTCTGTCATTTCGTCACCCGCGCCAAGATCGCGCCCGCCGCGACCGACGATTCGGCGATGAGCGAGATCGAGCGCGAGCGCGGCCGCGAATTCGCCGACAAGCTGACGCTCGGCGTGCTGACGCGCGCCTGGCAAATTCTGCTCAAGGGCGTTGAAGATGTGCGGGATTCGCCTCGCCCGCTCGCCTCGGCCGAGATGGCGCTGATCCGTCTCGCCTATGCTTCCGACTTGCCTGCGCCCGAAGAGGCGCTTCGCAAGCTGAGCCAGGCGACCGACGGCCCCCGGCATGCGCCGCCGCTTCCGCCGGTCGGCGGAGGCTCGCGCGCATCGATGCGGCTTGCCGCGGCGGAAGCCGCCCGGCCGGAGCCCGCGCGTCCACCTTCGCCGCCTGCCGGGAGGCCCTCGGCTCGCGTCTTTCGAGGACGCCGTCGCGCTCGCGCGCGCCAGGCGCGACATTCAGCTCGTCGATTCGCTCGAACGGGAGGTGCGGCTCGCGCGGTTCGAACAGGGCAGCATCGCCTTCACCCCGGTCGAAGGCGCCGCGTCCGGACTGGCGCAGACGCTGGCGCGACGACTTCAGGAATGGACTGGCGAGCGCTGGATGGTGGCCCTGGTCGCGGGATCGACCGCGCCGACGCTGCGCGAGGCCGCGGAGGCGCGCGAGGCCGAGCGAGCGAGCGGTGCGGCGGCGCATCCGCTGGTGCGCAAGGTGCTTGACCGATTCAAGGGCGCCCGCATCGTCGACGTCGGCGTCCCGAGGCCGCGCCGACTCCGCCGGCGCGTCAGGCCGACGAGGAGGTCGGCTACGCCGATTCCGGCGTCAACGCCGCTGACGACGGCTGAGAAGGAGATCGACGCCATGGATATCATGGGCATGATGAAAAAGGCGCAGGCCGTTCAGGCCAAGCTTCAGGAGGCGCAGGAGGAACTGGGACGCCTGGAGGTCGAAGGCCAGGCCGGCGGCGGCATGGTCAGCCTCACGCTCAACGCCAAGGGCGAACTCAAGGGCGTGCGCATCGACGCCTCGCTTTTGACGCCCGCCGACAAGGAGATGCTCGAGGATCTGATCGTCGCCGCGTTCACCGACGGAAAGTCCAAGGCCGATCGGGCGGCGGCCGAGAAGATGCAGTCGTTGACCGCCGGCCTGCCCTTGCCCCCCGGCATGAAGCTGCCGTTCTAGAGGCCGGATGCCGTCCACCGTCGCCGGACCCGAAATCGAACGTCTCGTCCAGCTTCTCGCGCGCTTGCCGGGACTGGGTCCGCGTTCTGCGCGCCGCGCCGCGCTCCATCTCATCCGCAAGCGCGAGACGTTGCTCGCGCCGCTCGCCGAGGCGATGCGCGTCGCGCAGGAGCGGATCGTGACCTGTTCGATCTGCGGCAATGTCGACACGCGGGATCCCTGCACGATCTGCGCCGATGAGCGGCGGGATGCGACGATGCTGGTGGTGGTCGAGTTGGTCGGCGATCTTTGGGCGCTGGAGCGGGCCGGCGCCACACGCGCGCGCTATCACGTGCTCGGCGGGGCCCTGTCGCCCCTCGACGGCGTCGGGCCCGCCGATCTGAACTTGACCGGGCTGGTCGGCGCGCATCGCCAAGGGCGAGGTCGGCGAATTGATTCTTGCCGTAAACGCGACTGTCGAGGGTCAGACAACGGCGCATTACATCATCGATCTGCTTGCCGATTACCCCGTCAAGGTGACGCGACTCGCCCACGGCGTGCCTGTCGGCGGCGAGCTCGACTACCTCGATGACGGCACGCTCGCGGCGGCGATGCGCCAGCGCACGGCCTTTTGAGGCTTCATCGACCTCCAGCGACGCAGATTTTCGCCGTCGCCCCTGTCGCAGGGGCTCAGCCTGTCCTAAGTTTGGCGTATCTTCGTTCCAGGGCGTTCGCCATGCCGGTTGCTTCCCAAGCTTCTAGGCCCTTTGTCCCGCCGTTTCCGCGACGGCCCGACAAGCCTCGCAGCGCCCTCTCGCTCATTCTGACCCTTCGGCGAAATCCGATCGAGATCTGGTCCGAGGCGGATTTCGAACGGCCCGTGTCGCTCGGCCGCACCGTTCTGGGCCTGCGGGGCGCAGCGCATGATCCGCGTCGCGGTCCGGCGCATCTTTCTCGACAACGCCGCCAACTACCGCAAGGACGACCTTCAACTTCGGGTCTTGCGGCCGGGCCTCGGCAGCGGGCTCCTGACCAGCGAGGGCGAGCATTGGCGGACGCAGCGGCGCGCGCTCGCCCCTCTCTTTTCGCCGCGGCAGGTCGCCGAGTTTGCCCCCGCCATGCAGCGAGTTGCGCAAGCCGCCGTCGAGCGCCTGGGTCCGAGGCGCGACGGCGCCGTGACCGAGGTCGGCGCGTTGATGTCGCGGATAACCCTCGAAGTGCTGGAGCAGACGCTGTTTTCGCAAGGCCTCGGGCGCGAGCCGAGCGCATTCCAGCGCTCGGTGACAAACTACTTCGACACCATCGGCAGGCTCGACCCGCTCGATCTCGTGGGCGCGCCCAGTTTTCTGCCGCGGTTTGGGCGCCGTCGCGGCCGGCCGGCGCTGATGTTTTTCGCTCAGGCGGTCGATGACATCATCGACCATCGCCGGGCGTTGATTGACGGCGGCGCGGAGGCTCCAAGAGACTTGCTGACCCTTCTTCTGTCGGCGCAGGATCCCGAAAGCGGCCGCGGCATGTCCGACGAGGACATGCGCGCCAACATCCTGACTTTCATCCTTGCCGGGCATGAAACGACCGCGAACGCATTGACGTGGACCCTCTACCTCCTGTCCCAATCGCCCGAGTGGCGCGAACGGGCGGAGGCGGAGGCCGAACAGTCGTTCGATCCGGAGCGGCCGGCTGCAGCCGAGGAATGCGAGACGTTGCGGGCCATTTTCGAGGAAGCGATGCGCCTCTATCCGCCGGCGGCGATGCTCAGTCGCCAGGCGATCGCCGACGACGAGCTCGCGGGCGTCCATATTCCCGCCGGCGCGGTGATCTCGGTCTCGCCCTATGTCCTGCACCGGCGGCGCGGTTTGTGGGACAGTCCGGACGCCTTTGATCCGTCGCGATTCCTGGGCGAAAATCGAGACCGGATCGACCGCTTCGCCTATATCCCGTTCGGCGCCGGACCGCGGGTGTGCATCGGCATGGCGTTCGCAATGCAGGAGGGGATCATTATCCTCGCCAATCTCCTGCGCGCCTTCCGCTTCGATCTGGTCGCGGGGCAGGCCGTGATGCCTCAGCAGCGTATTACGCTGCGGCCGCGCGGGGGCATGAAAATGCACGTGAAACGGCGCGAAGGGACGAAGAAATCCACAGCCGGGAATTTCTTTGTGAAAGTCCGTTGACAGAAACTTCACCGCGGCCTATATGCGCCTCTCCCAACGGCTTGGCGCCCTTTCAGAGCGGCCGAGCGGCGGGTCACGGAATTTTCCGAGCGCACTCCTCCCTGCTGTGAGGCGGGGGCGGAGGATTTTCGGTCGTTCCTGCCGCGCGTCAGTGCGGCAATATGAGTTTTGAGCTCGAACTGAGCTTTGGCGGCGGCGCCGTCGAGTTTGGTTTTTGCTCAGGGAGCTTCTGGCTCCTCGCTGTTTGACAATTGCATCGGAAGGAAGAGAGACGTGGGCGGCGGGGTCCTTGCGGGACTTCGATCGTTGGGTCGGGTTCTTGGCGTGAGCTAAGAAGCCGGATCTGGCGGTTTGAGTCCGAAGAGACAACTGACGGTCACGTTTCAAAAATTCATCGCGCTTTGAAGGAGCGTGGTCAGACCGTCGTGAGGCGGGCAGGCCGCAAACCTCTTTTGAAGCGGATGTGTTTGGA
This sequence comes from uncultured Alphaproteobacteria bacterium, assembly GCA_963832305.1. GTDB lineage: Bacteria > Pseudomonadota > Alphaproteobacteria > Rhizobiales > Beijerinckiaceae > Roseiarcus. The sequence goes on from CAWHTU010000018.1 coordinate 136,923, forward strand.
ACTCGTCAAGAATACAGCGCCCCTACCTTCGGGGCGCTGAAGTGACCAGTCAGGACAAAGATCTCAATTCAACTTGAGAGTTTGATCCTGGCTCAGAACGAACGCTGGCGGCAGGCTTAACACATGCAAGTCGAACGCTCGTAGCAATACGGGAGTGGCAGACGGGTGAGTAACGCGTGGGAACATACCCTCCGGTTCGGAATAACTCAGGGAAACTTGAGCTAATACCGGATACGGCTGAGAGGCGAAAGATTTATCGCCGGAGGATTGGCCCGCGTTCGATTAGCTTGTTGGTGAGGTAACGGCTCACCAAGGCGACGATCGATAGCTGGTCTGAGAGGATGATCAGCCACATTGGGACTGAGACACGGCCCAAACTCCTACGGGAGGCAGCAGTGGGGAATATTGGACAATGGGCGCAAGCCTGATCCAGCCATGCCGCGTGAGTGATGACGGCCTTAGGGTTGTAAAGCTCTTTCGCTCGGGACGATAATGACGGTACCGAGATAAGAAGCCCCGGCTAACTTCGTGCCAGCAGCCGCGGTAATACGAAGGGGGCTAGCGTTGTTCGGAATTACTGGGCGTAAAGCGCGTGTAGGCGGGTCTTTAAGTCAGGGGTGAAATGCCAAGGCTCAACCTTGGAACTGCCTTTGATACTGGAGATCTTGAGTCCGGGAGAGGTGAGTGGAATTGCGAGTGTAGAGGTGAAATTCGTAGATATTCGCAAGAACACCAGTGGCGAAGGCGGCTCACTGGCCCGGAACTGACGCTGAGACGCGAAAGCGTGGGGAGCAAACAGGATTAGATACCCTGGTAGTCCACGCTGTAAACGATGGATGCTAGCCGTTGGGGAGCTTGCTCTTCAGTGGCGCAGCTAACGCTTTAAGCATCCCGCCTGGGGAGTACGGTCGCAAGATTAAAACTCAAAGGAATTGACGGGGGCCCGCACAAGCGGTGGAGCATGTGGTTTAATTCGAAGCAACGCGCAGAACCTTACCAGCTTTTGACATGTCCTGGACGGATTGCAGAGATGCGATCTTCCCTTCGGGGCCGGGAACACAGGTGCTGCATGGCTGTCGTCAGCTCGTGTCGTGAGATGTTGGGTTAAGTCCCGCAACGAGCGCAACCCTCGCCCTTAGTTGCCATCATTCAGTTGGGCACTCCAGGGGGACTGCCGGTGATAAGCCGGAGGAAGGTGGGGATGACGTCAAGTCCTCATGGCCCTTACAGGCTGGGCTACACACGTGCTACAATGGCGGTGACAGCGGGAGGCGAAGGGGCGACCCTTAGCAAATCTCGAAAAGCCGTCTCAGTTCGGATTGCACTCTGCAACTCGAGTGCATGAAGTTGGAATCGCTAGTAATCGCGGATCAGCACGCCGCGGTGAATACGTTCCCGGGCCTTGTACACACCGCCCGTCACACCATGGGAGTTGGTTTTACCCGAAGACGGCGTGCTAACCGCAAGGAGGCAGCCGGCCACGGTAGGGTCAGCGACTGGGGTGAAGTCGTAACAAGGTAGCCGTAGGGGAACCTGCGGCTGGATCACCTCCTTTCTGGATTCGGAGACATCAACCAAAGACTTGGGCTTGCCCTTGTCCGACGGTTTGTCATCCGGCTCAGAATCAAGCGGCCAGTCAGGCCGCATTTTGCGGGACCGCGCCGCCTTCGTCTCTCTTTCTGATAAGGATATGGAAGACTTGCGACCCGATCGGCTGTGAAAGCCTTGGACGGGCGTGGGACTTCTTCTTTCGACCGGGCTTGTAGCTCAGTTGGTTAGAGCGCGCGCTTGATAAGCGTGAGGTCGGAGGTTCAAGTCCTCCCAGGCCCACCACAGCCTTTGGGCGCCGGCGGGTCTTGAAACGGGGCCATAGCTCAGTTGGGAGAGCGCGTGCTTTGCAAGCATGAGGTCGTCGGTTCGATCCCGTCTGGCTCCACCAAAGTCTGGGCCGCAAGGTCTTGACGACGTGTCGAGCGGATTGAAGCGCTCCTATCCTTTCCGATGTGATTTATCAGTTTCGTCGAGCGCGCAAGCGCTTGGCGTGACGAAGGCCAGAGGGCCGGCGACAGGAGTTCATTCTCCGCCGTTCCTTCCGGCCCTCGATCTCTGACATTGTGAAGAGGAAGCGCATTCGGTCGAAGACCGGGTGGGGCGAGGCGTAAGCCGACGGTCCGTGAGGATCCGACGGCGAAAAAACGCCGCGTCATCATCTTGTCTCTCGAGCAACCAGTCGTGGATTTGGAGCCTGACCGCTCATGTCCCCGGATGCGCTTGAAGCAAAACTGGTCTTTTCAAGCCAGGGAGCGCGTTTGCCTGATCGAGCCGAATCGATCGAGCGAACAAAAGACGCGCGCTTTGGCGATGAGAGCAATCAAGTGTCTTAAGGGTATCTGGTGGATGCCTTGGCGCTGAGAGGCGATGAAGGACGTGGTACGCTGCGATAAGTCATGGGGAGCCGCGAACAGGCTTTGATCCGTGAATTTCCGAATGGGGAAACCCACCTTCGATCTCTGTTGCTCCGAAGAGGCGCGTCGACGACGCGAAGCGATCCCGCACAGGGGCGCGCTTCGGGTCGAGGCGGGTCGGCTGCATTCTGCCTTCGGGCGGAGATGCAGCGATCTTTGGACCAACAGAGATCAACAGAAGGTACTTATTCTCTGAATTCATAGGAGAATAAGAGCGAACCCGGGGAACTGAAACATCTCAGTACCCGGAGGAAAGGACATCAACGAGACTCCGTTAGTAGTGGCGAGCGAACGCGGACCAGGCCAATGCTTCTTTTTGGATCTATCAGAACCGGTTGGAAAGCCGGGCCGGAGCGGGTGACAGCCCCGTATGAATAGGGTTCGAGAAGGAGATTCGAGTAGGGCGGGACACGTGCAATCCTGCCTGAACACGGGGGGACCACCCTCCAAGCCTAAGTACTCCTCAGCGACCGATAGCGAACAAGTACCGTGAGGGAAAGGTGAAAAGCACCCCGACGAGGGGAGTGAAACAGTTCCTGAAACCGGATACCTACAAACAGTCGGAGCCCGCAAGGGTGACGGCGTACCTTTTGTATTATGGGTCAGCGACTTAAAGTATCGAGCAAGCTTAAGCCGATAGGCGGAGGCGTAGCGAAAGCGAGTTTGAACAGGGCGTTCAGTTCGATGCTTTAGACCCGAAACCGAGTGATCTAGTCATGAGCAGGTTGAAGGCAGGGTAACACCTGCTGGAGGACCGAACCGGTGTCTGTTGAAAAAGACTCGGATGACTTGTGATTAGGGGTGAAAGGCCAACCAAACTCGGAAATAGCTGGTTCTCCGCGAAATATATTTAGGTATAGCCTCGAGATGAGGCTCCAGGGGGTAGAGCACTGGATGGGCTAGGGGGGCCAAAACCCTACCAAACCTAACCAAACTCCGAATACCTGGAAGTCATTCTCGGGAGCCACACAGTGGGTGCTAACGTCCATTGTGGAGAGGGAAACAACCCAGACCAACAGCTAAGGCCCCCAATTCACGGCTAAGTGGGAAAGGATGTGGAAATCCCAAAACAACCAGGAGGTTGGCTTAGAAGCAGCCATCCTTTAAAGAAAGCGTAACAGCTCACTGGTCTAAATCTAAGGGTTTCTGCGCCGAAGATGTAACGGGGCTCAAGCCATGAGCCGAAGCTTTGGGCGTCGCAAGACGCGGTAGCGGAGCGTTCCGTTCGCTGATGAAGGGAGAGCCGTGAGGCCTCCTGGAGGCATCGGAAGTGCGAATGCTGACATGAGTAACGACAAACACTGTGAAAGACAGTGTCGCCGAAAGTCCAAGGGTTCCTGCGTAAAGTTAATCTTCGCAGGGTTAGCCGGTCCCTAAGGCGAGGCCGAAAGGCGTAGTCGATGGGAATCACGTTAATATTCGTGAGCCTGCAGGTGGTGACGGATCTCTTATGTCGTTCGGTCTTACTGGATTGACCGGGCGGCGACGAGGTTCCAGGAAATAGCCCCTGCATTAGACCGTACCCGAAACCGACACAGGTGGACAGGTAGAGTATACCAAGGCGCTTGAGAGAATGACGTTGAAGGAACTCGGCAATTTACCTCCGTAACTTCGGAATAAGGAGGCCCTCGGTGAGCGCAAGCTCTTCGGGGGGGCACAGACCAGGGGGTGGCAACTGTTTAACAAAAACACAGGGCTCTGCGAAATCGCAAGATGACGTATAGGGTCTGACGCCTGCCCGGTGCCGGAAGGTTAAAAGGAGAGGTGCAAGCCTTGAATTGAAGCCCCGGTAAACGGCGGCCGTAACTATAACGGTCCTAAGGTAGCGAAATTCCTTGTCGGGTAAGTTCCGACCTGCACGAATGGCGTAATGACTTCCCCGCTGTCTCCAACGTCAGCTCAGTGAAATTGAAGTCCCCGTGAAGATGCGGGGTTCCTGCGGTCAGACGGAAAGACCCCGTGCACCTTTACTATAACTTTGCGTTGGCATTCGTGTAGTCATGTGTAGGATAGGTGGTAGGCTTGGAAGCATGGGCGCCAGCTCGTGTGGAGCCACCCTTGAAATACCACCCTTGACTTCATGGATGTCTAACCGCGCCCCGTCATCCGGGGCCGGGACAACGCATGGTGGGTAGTTTGACTGGGGCGGTCGCCTCCCAAAGAGTAACGGAGGCGCGCAATGGTTGGCTCAGACCGGTCGGAAATCGGTCGTTAGAGTGCAATGGCATAAGCCAGCCTGACTGCGAGACAAACAAGTCGAGCAGAGACGAAAGTCGGTCATAGTGATCCGGTGGTCCCGCGTGGGTGGGCCATCGCTCAACGGATAAAAGGTACGCCGGGGATAACAGGCTGATACTCCCCAAGAGTCCATATCGACGGGAGTGTTTGGCACCTCGATGTCGGCTCATCACATCCTGGGGCTGGAGAAGGTCCCAAGGGTTCGGCTGTTCGCCGATTAAAGTGGTACGTGAGCTGGGTTCAAAACGTCGTGAGACAGTTTGGTCCCTATCTGCCGTGGGTGTCGGAGAATTGAGAGGATTTGCCCCTAGTACGAGAGGACCGGGGTGAACGTATCTCTGGTGGACCTGTTGTGGCGCCAGCCGCAGTGCAGGGTAGCTATATACGGAATGGATAACCGCTGAAGGCATCTAAGCGGGAAACCAGCCTCAAAACAAGTTCTCCCTGAAGAGCCGTGGAAGACCACCACGTTGATAGGCCGGATGTAGAAGCGCGGCAACGCGTGAAGCTGACCGGTACTAATCGCTCGTTCGACTTGATTGCTCTCGTCGCCAAGGCGCGAGATTCATCGGTTTAAAAGCGCCAGAAGCGCTTTGAACAAGACCGCGCGCAAGCGCGGGCGGGCGGTCGCCCTTGCGCATCCCTCCAGGATGCGTCAGCGCAAGCCGCTTGATGAAACCGAAAAGCCAGTTTTGCTTCATCCGTTCTTTGCCGGCCTGGTGGCCCTTGCAAGGTGATAAGACCCGATCCCATCCCGAACTCGGCCGTCAAACGCCTTAGCGCCGATGGTACTCTGTCTCAAGACATGGGAGAGTAGGTCGTCGCCAGGCCTGCAAAGAACGGATAAACTTCCTCTTCAGCGAAGGCGTTTGGCGCATATCGCCACACGCCGAAACCCTCTGACGCGGGGTGGAGCAGCCCGGTAGCTCGTCAGGCTCATAACCTGAAGGCCGCAGGTTCAAATCCTGCCCCCGCAACCATCTTTAAACCTTTCCTCGCGGAGCCGTTCGCCACGGCAGGTTTCCGGACTCGCGCCGCTGATCGGCGAACAGGGCCAATCGCCCGATCTGCCCCCCCTTTACAGCCTAAATGTCATACATCAGCGCCAATTCGCCGCCGGGAGAGAGTGCGCGCATTTCGGCGAGCGTGCGCCGATCAAGCACGTTCGCGATGGCGTCGCGCGCTGCGACCATGACGAGCCGAACCGGGCAGGTCTTCAGGTCGCCGCAGTCGTCGCATGGCCGATAGGCGGTCACCGACGCGCAGGCGATCGGGGCCAGCGGGCCATCGAGGGCGCGCACGATCGCGCCGATTTTGATCTCGTGCGGGGGACGGGCGAGCGCGTAGCCGCCGCCCTTGCCTTTCTTTGAATAAATGAGACCGGCGTGGCGCAACTCGGTCAGGATGTGATCGAGGAATTTCTTTGAAATCGAATTGGTTTCGGCGATATCCGCGGCCTGAGCCAGCGCGTCGGGGGCAAGTCCGGCCAGGTGCACCATGGCCTTGAGACCGTATTTTCCCTTGTTGGTGAGCACGAAATGTCCCTCAAGACATGCGCGGCGCGGAACATAAGTCGCGCCAGGAGAATCCCTTATGACCAAAAGTCCAGAGGGTTACTAGGCCGAAGGGGAACCAAGGGGAGCCAAGACCGGCGCTCGGGCGGAGCGCCTAGGCGGGCGCGTAGGAATGCTTCGTCCCTCAATCGCTGACTTGCCTCACCAGGCGTGACGCGCGACAGTCGATCCAACACGGGACCAGCAGAAGGCCCGTTGGGAAACGCACCACAAGGAGCATGGAATGCGCGTGTCGAAGAGGCCAAATCGAAGACAAGTCTTGGTCGGGGGCGCGGCGTTGGCGCTAGCGCCGAGTGTGGTTCGAGCACAGGCGGCGCGGCCGCTCAAGATCGGCATCCTCAACGACATGTCGAGCGTCTACGCCGACTATCAGGGCGTCGGGTCGGTCGTCGCTGCGCAACTCGCCGTCGACGACTTCTCGAAGACTTTGGGCGTGCCAGTCGAAATCGTCTCTGCCGACCATCAGAACAAGCCGGACGTCGGGTCAGCGATCGCGCGCCAATGGTTCGACTCCGAGAATGTCGATGTCGTCATGGATTTGCCGAATTCGGCGGTCGCGCTCGCGGTGATCGCGGTCGCGCAGGAGAAGAACAAGACGGCGATCGGCTCAGGCGCGGGGTCGTCGGTCATGACCGGCCCGAAATGCTCGCGCAATTTTGTCCACTGGACGTACGATACCTACGCCTTGGGCACGGGGCTTGGCAAAGCGCTGACAGAGGCGGGCGGCAAGAGCTGGTTCTTCATCACCGCGGACTATGCGTTCGGCAAGGATCTCGAATCAAATTGCGCCGCTGCGGTTCAGGCCGCGGGCGGCAAGGTCGTGGGGTCGGTGCGTCATCCGCTCAACACCGCCGACTTTTCGTCGTTTGTCCTGCAGGCGCAGAACTCCGGCGCCGACACGGTCGGGCTCGCCAATGCCGGGGGCGACCTCAACAATTGCATCAAACAGGCGCATGAATTCGGCCTTGGGGGGAAGCAACGTCTCGCCGGCCTGATCCTGAATATCACCAATATTCCCTCGCTCGGTCTCGATATCGTCGACGGGGCGACGATCTGCACGGGCTTCTATTGGGATGCGAACGAGGGAACGCGCGCGTTCGCCAAACGGTTCCAGGCGGCCCATCCCAAGAAGATGATGCCGAACGACATGCATGCGGGCATGTATGCGGCGACCGAGCATCTGATGAAGGCGGTGGCGCAGCTCAAGAGCGGCGACGACGGCGTCAAGGTCGTGGACACGATGAAGGCGATCCCGACCGACGATCCGCTATTCGGAAAGGGAATCATCCGGGTCGACGGACGCAAGCTCCATCCGATGTATCTCTACAGGGCCAAGACGCCGGCCGAATCGAAATACGATTGGGACTATTTCCAACTCGTCGCCACGATCAAACCCGAAGACGCTTTTCGCCCCCTGGACAAGGGCGGGTGTCCGTTCGTCAAGGCATGAAGTGCAGGCCTCGCAACGGCGGGACGGGTTTTCTGTGACCGAAATTCGTCCAGTCAGGCTTGCCTGGCGCTGAACACGGTCAGCCTATCGCCCGCGCCGCGCAGCACTGCGCGAATGGGCATTGCTTCCTCGGGTCCGTTTTCGAGCGCTTTAGCGAACGTCGCCAGTTTTGCCTCGCCCTCGATCTCGAGCGCGATCGCGCTCGCGCGAAGAATGATGCGCCCCGTGAGCGTAAGGCGCGGTTCGGGCGCATCTGCAGCCACGATCGGAGCGACGAGCTGCCGGGCCCCCGGATCCATCACTTCGGTGAGCCCTTCCGCGCCGGGAAACCACGAGGCCGTGTGTCCGTCGTCGCCCATTCCGAGCACGACAACGTCGGCTGGCAGGGGCAAGTTGGCGACCCGCACGCTCGCCGCTGCGAGCTCCTGGTCCTCGGGCAGGCGGACATCGGCAAGCGGCGTAAAGCGCGCCGCCGCCGCTCGATTGCGCAGCAATTTCTCCCGCACCAAACGAGCGTTCGACCGCGGACTGTCATCTGCGACGCGCCGCTCATCGGCGAGCGTCACATGAACTCGGGTCCAGTCGAGCGCTCTATCCGACAGCAGTTCAAAGAACCGAGCCGGAGATTTGCCGCCCGACACAATGAGCAGCGCCACCCCCCGCGCTGTGATCGCCGAACGAAGGCGCTCCGCTGTCCATTCCGCCAAGCCCAGCGCCAACTCCTCGCCGTTGGCGAATTCGCGGCGATGGAAATCGGTCTTATTCATTCGTATTCCTCGTTCCAGGTCCGCCCATCGCGTTCGATCAACGCTACGGACGCATTGGGGCCCCATGTACCGGCGGCATACGGCCGCGGCGACTCGCCCGACTGGGCCCAGGCCTCGCGAATCGGATCCACAAACTTCCACGCGGCCTCGACTTCGTCCCGCCGCATGAACAGTGCGGCGTTGCCGCGCAGCGCATCCATCAGGAGTCGCTCATAGGCGTCCGCCGGGGCCACGCCGAAGGCCTTGGCGAAGCTCATGTCGAGCGGCACATGTTGCAACCGCATGTCGCCGGGGCCAGGCTCTTTGACCATCATCCATAGCTTGATTCCCTCGTCCGGCTGCACCCGCACCACGAGCCGGTTGGGCGGTATGCCGTCCGGATGCATCGGGAATATGACGTGCGGCACTTGACGGAATCCGACGACGATTTCCGAGAAGCGCTGCGGCAGCCGTTTGCCAGTGCGGAGATAGAAAGGGACGCCAGCCCATCGCCAATTGGCGACGCTGAGCTTGAGCGCCACGAAGGTCTCCGTGTCGCTGTGGTCCTTTCCGATGTCCTGCAAGTAGCCAGGAACCGGCCCGCCGTCGGCGAAACCGGCGCGATACTGGCCGCGCACAGCGAGATTCGAGATGTTGGTTTCGTCGATCCGCTGGAGCGCTTTCAGCACCTTGAGCTTCTCATCGCGCAACGAGTCCGCCTCCAGCGAATTCGGCGGCTCCATGGCGACGAGACAGACGAGCTGCATCATATGGTTCTGGACCATGTCTCGCATCGCGCCCGCTTCTTCATAGTAGCCGCCACGGCCTTCGACGCCGAGCGTCTCGGCGACGGTGATCTGCACGTGATCGATGTGCGCGCTGTTCCACAACGGCTCCAAGAGAATGTTGGCGAAGCGCAGCGCCATGAGATTCTGCACCAATTCCTTGCCGAGATAGTGATCGATGCGGAAGATATTGCGCTCGAGAAACACTGATCCGATCACGTCGTTGATCGCCGCCGCGCTCCCGCCGTCCCTGCCTATCGGTTTCTCGACGATGATGCGCGAGCGCGGAGTCACGAGTCCCTCGGCGCCGAGGCGCTTGGCCAGCGGGCCGAACAGGTCCGGACCGGTCGCGAGGTAATACGCGCGGATGCGTTCGTCGGGACCGAGTAACGCCTTCAAATCTGCCCATCCCTCGTCGCCCGTGGCGTTGACGGCGACAAAGTGGAGACGGGAGAGAAATCTCTCGGTCGCCGCGCCCGCTTCGTCGTTGACGGCGTTGAATTTTGTCAACGCGTCCAGGACCGAGGCGCGGAACGCGTCGCGGTCAAGGTGACGCCGTGACGCCGCGATGATCCGGGTCGGATCGGAAAACTGGTCGCTGCGCTCGCGATGGAAGAGCGCAGGATAGAGCTTACGAAAGGCCAGATCGCCGGTGCCGCCAAAGACGACGAGATCGAATGGCTCGACCTTGACATTGCGTACGGCCATGACGCCTCTCTTTCAGTGGTTGAAAGAAGTGGATGGTTGCTCGGGTGGTCCATCCCGGTTCGTGCGGTCAAAGCTTAGCGATCCCCATCGCTCGAGCCAAGGTTGGGAGCGGTCGGTCACATCAAGTCTCAGCTCACTTGATTCATAGCGTCCTTGAACAGAACCTCCCGATCGCGGGCAAAATTCTTGATGAGCGGCAAAGCCGCGCCTCCGATTGCGCGGGCATCGGCCCCGATTCCGCCCGCGACAATCTCCGCCTCGCTCAAGCCCCGCCGATCGAGGCCGGCGAAGACTTGCGCGATGCGCGCGACCAAGCGCTCGCGAACCGTCGCCGGCACCTCACCGTCAATCACGATCGCCTCGAAATCGATGACGGAAAGCGCCGCGACCGACGCATAGGCCAGCGCCGACGCCAATTCTTCGATCCACTCGTCGAGTTGCGACCCGAATTCGCCCCATGAATCGGGAGTCGCCCAAATCGACGAGGCGTCGAATTCCGGCCGCGTCGAGCCGGCGTTCCAATTGATAGACGGAAGCGCATGCAATCAACTGGGGGGCGACGCCGCCGACGCTCTTCGTCATGATCGGCATTGATCCGAGCGCGGCGGCGTTGCCCGTGCGCCCCGGGCGCAAGGCGCCGTCGAGCACCAATCCGCCGCCGAGAAACTCGCCGATGAAAAAATAGAGGAAGTCGCGATAGCGCCAGCAACGGCCGAAGAAGAACTCGGCCGCGCAAGCGGCGGTGGCGTCATTGCACAGCGTCGTCGGATAGGGGCAGACTGCGGCGATTTCGCTTTCCCCGTCGAAGTCTCGCCAAGCATTCATTGCGCCTGGCGGCGCACCGATCTCGGCTTCCCAGTTCCACAACTGGAACGGCGCCGCAACGCCAAGGCCGGCAATTCTCCGCTTCTGCGCCGCGCTGAGCGAACTGGAGAGCGCTGGCGCTGAGTCCCGGACAAAATCGAGGATCGTGGTTGGCGTAGGAAACGCGTAGGCGCAGTGAGCGCGCTGGCGAATCGCGCCGCCGAAGTCGATCAGCACCAGATCGCAACTGCGCCGCCCAATTTTAAGTCCGAACGAATAGGCGCCTTCGGGATCGAGCGACATCGGGATCGTCGGCTGTCCGACGCGACCACGCAGGGGCGGCTCCCGCTTCAACAGCCCATCAGCCTGAAGCCGGTTCATGATCGCTGAGGTCGATTGCACTGAAAGTCCAGTCAGCCTCGCGACTTCGATTTTCGACAGCGGACCGAAACGGCGCACGAGCGACAGCAACAGCCGCTCGTTGTACAGCCTTACGCCTGCCTGGTTCGCGCCCCCGATATTCGTGGCGGCCGCCCCGACCAGTGGCGAAGCGAGCGCGAGGCCGGCGCCCTTGGGCCCACGGCTCGCATACGCGCGTGGGTCACCATACGCCTCCTTCATCCTCCGCCTCTGCGTTGTTATTGGCATCGCCCGACGCATGTTTCTGCGGGACGGGGCGGCATGTCAAGGATTATTCCATCGGATGTAGTTATCCTTGAACTCTTGGCTAAAAGTTTGCCCTATGGAAGGTACGACGGCGCGATAAGGTCGCTGTGCGCAAGGGCGCGAAGCGTTCGTGCGACTTCGGCTGCGATCGACGCCGCCGCTCTTATATCCGAGGGAGGAAACCTGTGTACAAGATTTCTGGTATTTTCACGTCCGCCGCCGTCGCTGCTCTCTCCATCGCATTGATGGGAGCGCCCGCCCATGCCGATCAGATTCTGGTCGGGCTCATCACCAAGACCAACACGAACCCGTTCTTCGTAAAGATGAGAGAAGGGTTTGAGGCAAAGGCCAAAGAACTCGGCGTCACAACGCAAGCCCTCGCCGGCAAGTTCGATGGCGACAATGACGGACAGGTTGCGGCCATCGAGCAGCTGATCGCCGCGGGCGCCAAGGGCATCCTCATCGTGCCGAGCAATTCGACCGCGATCGTTCCGACGATTGCGAAAGCCCGTAAGGCCGGCATTCTCGTCATCACTCTGGACACGCCGCTCGATCCCATCGACGCCGCCGACGCCAATTTCGCCACCGACAACTTCAAGGCGGGCGAGCTGATCGGCCAATGGGCGAAGGGAACTCTCGGCGACAAGGCCAAGTCAGCCAAGATCGCGACTCTCGATCTTACCGCCAACCAGCCGACCGTCGACTACCTCCGTCACAACGGCTTCCTCACCGGGTTTGGCATTCCGGTCAAGGATCCCAAGCACTATGCGACGAGCGACAGCCCGCAAATCGTAGGCTCCGACCTGTCCTCTGGATCGGACGAAGGCGGTCGCACGGCGATGGAGAAGATTCTCCAGAAGGCCGACCAGATCGATCTGGTCTACGCGATCAACGAACCCGCGGCCGATGGCGGCTATGCGGCGCTCAAGGCTGCCGGCAAGGAGAAGGGCGTGCTGGTCGTAGCGGTTGACGGCGGCTGCAACGGGATCAAGAGCGTCAAGGCCGGCGTGATCGGTGCGACGTCGCAGCAGTATCCCCTGCTGATGGCCGCGGACGGCGTGCAGGCAATCGTCGATTTCGTGAAAACCGGCAAGAAGCCAGTGAGCATCGATACCGGCGAGAAACTTGTGACGGACCATCCGGTGCCCGGTGTACCCTCGATCAACAGCGATGAGGGCATGAAGCTCTGCTGGGGTTGATTTCAGCGGAACTTCGGTCCTTAATTGACTGAGGGATAGGGAGTCGGCGCTCGTCGGTTCATCCACGAGCGCCGATTTTGCAACAAGTCGTCAAGCGGGAAACGAAGGGGGATGCCATGAGCGAAGCGTCGCGGCCAACTCCACAAGAGTTCGAAAAGGTCCTGACCGCAGCTTCGACGGCCCAAGCCTCGTTTGAGGAGGAGAACCTTCCTCTCACCAGACGCATTCAGCGTTTCCTCCATCTCTATCCGACGACGGTGCCGTTCGTTGTGCTAGTACTCGGCCTCTTGCTCGGCTGCACGGTCAACTACTCGCATTTCGTCACCGGCAGCAATCTGTCCACTGTTCTGACCCAGGTGACGATCATCGGCATCCTGGGAATTGCACAGACGCTTGTCATCTTGACGGCGGGCATCGATCTTTCGGTCGGCGTGATCATGGTCATTTCGTCGGTCGTGATGGGACGGCTGGCGGTTGTCGACGGCGTGCCGGTTCTGATCGCATTTCCGCTCGGGCTAATCTGCGGGCTCATGTGCGGCTGGCTCAATGGCGCGCTCGTAACGCGGATGCAGATGCCGCCGTTCATTGTCACGCTGGGCACGCTGAGCATCATCGGGGCGCTCAACACTTTCTACTCGCGCAGCGAGACAATCCGCACTCAGGACATCGAGGAAAAGGCGCCGTTCCTGCAGCTGATGGGCACCCCATTTAACATTGGAAGCGCTAGGATCATTCTGGCGAGCTTTCTCTTGATCGTCTTGGCCATTGTCTTTTGGTACGTGCTCAACCGCACGGCCTATGGCCGCCACATCTACGCCACCGGCGACGACCCCGAAGCGGCGCGATTGGCCGGTATCGACACGGATCGGATCTTGCTCAGCGTTTATACCCTGGCGGGGCTCATCGCGGCGGTCGCGGGGTGGGCGCTGATCGGGCGCATCGGCGCGATCAGCCCGACCGCCGGCGCCAACGGCAACCTCGACAGCATCACCGCGGTGGTGATCGGCGGCACCAGCCTATTCGGCGGCCGTGGCTCGATTATCGGCACGCTGATCGGGGCGCTGATCGTTGGCGTGTTTCGCTCGGCCGTGTCGCTTGCCGGCCTCGACGTGCTTTGGCAGGAGTTCGCCATCGGCGTATTGATTATCGTCGCAGTGGCGCTCGACCAATGGATCCGGAGGGTCTCCAAGTGAGCGTCGAACCCATTCTCGTCGGGCGACAACTCATCAAGCGGTATGGCCGCGTGACCGCGCTCGATCACGCCGACTTCGATCTCTATCCGAACGAGATCCTGGCCGTGATCGGCGACAATGGCGCGGGCAAATCCAGCCTTATCAAGGCGCTCTGCGGGGCGGTGATCCCTGATTCCGGCGAAATCCGCCTTGCGGGCGAGATTGTGAACTTCCGGTCGCCGATCGATGCGCGCGAGGCAGGCATCGAGACCGTTTACCAGAACCTCGCGCTTTCGCCGGCGCTGTCGATCGCCGACAATATGTTTCTCGGCAGGGAAATCCGGCTCGGCGGACCCTTGGGTCAGTATTTTCGCACCCTCAATCGCACGGCAATGCAGAAATTCGCGCGCGAGAAGCTCAACGAACTCGGCTTGATGACGATCCAAAATATCAATCAGCCAGTCGAGACCCTGTCGGGCGGGCAGCGTCAAGGCGTCGCGGTCGCCCGCGCCGCGGCCTTCGCCAAGCGGGTGGTCATCATGGACGAGCCGACGGCGGCGCTAGGCGTAAAGGAATCGCGCCGCGTGCTTGAACTCATCCTCGACGTCAAAAAGCGCGGGCTGCCGATCATCCTCATCTCCCACAACATGCCCCATGTGTTCGAAGTCGCGGATCGTATTCACATTCATCGTCTGGGGCGACGGCTCACCGTGGTCGACCCCAAAAAGATCACCATGTCGGACGCCGTGGCGATGATGACCGGCGCCTTGGCGCCCCCGGTCGAAGCGGAGGTCGCTTGAGGCCTGAGGCCTGAGGCCTGCGTCCGGGCGTCGAAACGTTGACGCAGCGGTTCGCCCGCCGTGCTTCACGAAAACGCGAGTTGCGCGGGTCTTTCCCGCGCGCTTGACTTGACTGTTCGCAAATGCCGCATTCGCGCGGCTTGTCCTGCGGCGACTTCCATTAAGGGGATTGCATCGTGCGCTATCGTCCGCTCGGCCGCACCGGCCAATATGTCTCCGAGATCTGCCTCGGCGCGATGACGTTTCATGGGGGCGGCGGGTTCTGGCGAGCCATCGGCACGCTTGATCAGGCGGCCTCCACCAGGCTCGTCGCCCGCGCGCTCGAAGCGGGCGTCAATTTCATCGACACAGCCAACGTCTATTCGGAGGGCCAATCCGAAGTTCAGGTCGGTCAGGCGTTGCGTGACCTCGGGGTCAAGCGCGAGGACGTGATCATCGCTACCAAAGTCCGCGCTCGGATGGGAGAGGGGCCGAACGCGGTTGGCCTCTCGCGCGGGCACATCATGGATCAGGTCGCCGCCAGCCTGAAACGGCTCGCCCTCGATCACATCGACCTCTACCAGGTCCACAGCTTCGACCCCGTCACGCCGCTCGAAGAGACGCTGCGGGCGCTCGACGACTGCGTGAGCCGCGGCTTCGTGCGAACGATCGGCTGCTCCAACTTCGCCGCCTGGCAAATCATGAAGGCGCTCGGCATCTCCGACAAGCGTGGCTATGCGCGGTTTGAAACCGTGCAGGCCTACTATTCGATCGCGGGACGCGAGCTCGAGCGCGAGATCGTTCCGCTGGTCGAGGACCAGGGCCTCGGCGTGATGGTGTGGAGCCCGCTTGCCGGCGGATTCCTTTCGGGCAAGTTCACCCGCGAAGCTCGCGGCGACAACAATTCGCGGCGCACGGCGTTCGACTTCCCGCCGGTCGACAAGGAGCGCGCCTACGACGTCATCGACGCGATGGCGCCGATCGCCAAGGCGCATGGCGTCTCGGTTGCGCGTGTGGCGCTCGCCTGGCTCCTGCACCGCAAGGGCGTGATGAGCGTCATCATCGGCGCGAAGACCGTCGAGCAGCTCGACGACAATCTCGCCGCCGCCGAACTGACGCTGAGCTCGGAGGAGATGGCGGCGCTCAACAAGGCGAGCGCCCTCAAGCCCGAATATCCGGGCTGGATGCTGGCGCGAACGGCCGAGGGACGCGTTCCGGCGACGAAGACGTAAGCTCAAGGCGTCCGCGGCCGGCGAAGCGTATTGATTGGGGGAGAGATGCGATGCGCAAGGTTAAATGGGGGGTGCTCGGCGTCGCCAAGATCGCGGTTGAGAAGGTGATCCCGGCGATGCAGCGCGGCGAGGCTTCGCACATTGCCGCGATCGCCTCGCGCGATCTCGGCAAGGCGCGAGAGGCCGCGGAAAAGCTCGGCATCGAGCGCGCGTTCGGCTCCTACGAAGAGCTGCTCGCGGACGGCGAGATCGAGGCCGTCTACAATCCGCTGCCCAATGAGCTCCACGTGCCGTGGACGATCCGGGCGTTGGAAGCGGGCAAGCACGTGCTGTGCGAGAAGCCGATCGCGCTCGACGCCGCGGAGGCGCGCGCGTTGATCGCGACGCGGCAGCGCACCGGCAGGCTTGTCGCCGAAGCCTTCATGGTGCGTTATCATCCGCAATGGCGCCGCGCGAAGGAACTCGTCGGAACCGGAGCCATAGGCGAACCGCGCGCGATCCAAACCTTCTTCTCCTATCGTTTGCTGGACCCCGAGAATGTGCGCAATCGGCCGCCTGGCGGCGGCGGCCTCTATGACATCGGCTGCTACGCCATCCTGTCGGCGCGCTACATTTTCGGCGCCGAGCCGACCCGCGTGGCGGCGACGATCGACCGCGACCCGAATTTCGCAACCGACCGTCTGGCCGGCGCGATCCTGGAATTCCCCGGCGGCCGCCATTCGACCTTCACCGTCGGCACCCAGATGTCGGCGCACCAGCGGGTCACGATCGTCGGTGAAGCGGGGCGGATCGAGATCATGATCCCGTTCAACGCCCCGACCGACCGGCCGACGGAAATCGCCATCGACACCGGCGCCGATCTTTTCGGCGGCGGGCGGCGAGTCGAGCAATTCCTCGTCTGCGATCAGTACACGCTGCAGGGCGACGCCTTCTCGCGCGCAATCATCGATGGGACGCCGCTCGAGTTCCCGATCGAGGACGCGATCTTGAACATGCGGGTCATCGACGCGCTGTTCCGCTCGACGAAGAGCGGATCGTGGGAAAGGCCGTAAACGCCGGCAACAAAAACCAAATCAGCCGCAACAAAATCAAAGCCGGGCGCAACGAAATCAAAGCCCGGACGCAACAATTTCCAAGCCCGACGCAACAAAAACAAAATTTCCAATCTCTTCCATTCGGTTGTCGGAAGCATTGGCTTTCAATGGTTTAGAGGAAAATAGTCCTTTCTTTTTCCGCTTGTCGGCCGCCATCCCGGAACGAGCGGAACTCGATTCCGGGAGTACGAAAGAGGTATAGCATAGATTCTGATTTTCGCAAGGATAATCCGCGGACCTTCTGCGAGCCCCCCTGCTCGGACCCGCCCTCCGCCTCAAGCCGGCGCCTTCCGCTTCGCCAGCGCCTCCCGCACCGCCGGCGCGACGACCGTGCCGAGCAGCTCGATCGAGCGCAGGATCGCGGTCTGCGGCTGGGCGCCGACCTGCATCTGCATGAGGTATCGGTCATGGCCGAACACCGCGTGCTGGGCGAGGATCTTGGCGATCGCCTCGTCGGGCGTCCCGACCATCAGATGGCCGCGCGGGCCGCATCCTTGGTCGAACTGGGCGCGGGTGAGCGGCGGCCAGCCGCGCTCGCGGCCGATGCGGCTCATCACCTCGGCGTAGGGTGGAAAGAATGCGTCGATCGCGGCTTCCCGCGTGTCGGCGAGAAAGCCGTGGCCGTTGATGCCGACCGCGAGCCCGCCAGGCGCGACTCCGGCCTGGCGGCCGGCATCCCGATAGAGGTCGGCCAGCGGAGCGAAACGCGCGGGCTCGCCGCCGATGATCGCGATCGCCAGCGGCAGACCGAGCATGCCGGCGCGCGCGACCGATTGCGGCGTGCCGCCGGACGCGATCCAGACCGGCAGCGGCTGTTGCAGGGCGCGCGGGTAGACGCCCTGGCCGTTGAGCGGCGCCCGATGGCGGCCTTTCCAGACCACCTTGGGCTTGGCGCGGATCGCGAGCAGAAGATCGAGCTTCTCGGCGAACAGCTCGTCGTAATCCTGAAGGTCGTAGCCGAACAGCGGGAAGGATTCGATGAAGGACCCGCGTCCGGCCATGATCTCCGCCCTGCCGCCGGATATGAGATCGAGGGTGGCGAATTGCTGATAGACGCGAACCGGATCGTCCGACGACAGCACCGTGACCGCGCTGGTCAGCCGGATGCGTTTGGTGCGCGCCGCGGCCGCAGCGAGCGCGACGGCCGGCGCGGAGACGGCGTAGTCCGGCCGATGATGCTCGCCGAGGCCGAACACGTCGAGGCCGACGCGGTCGGCGAGCTCGATCTGCTCCAAAACGTCGGCGAAGCTCCTGTCGACATCGACCGGCTCGCCCGTCACGGGATCGCGGCGGGTCTCGACGAAAGTGTAAGCGCCGAATTGCATAGGGGGCCTCATGAGCGCGCGATTCCCATCGCCGGACATGCGATGCTAGCATGATGGGAAAACGCGAGGGACGCCCGTGAGCGAACCGATCAGCCGATTTCCGCCGCCCGATCTTGCTGCCCTCCCGCGGACATCCGCGAGCGGATCGCCGCGGTGCAGGAAAAGTCGGGCTTCGTTCCCAACGTCTTTCTCGCGCTGGCGCGCCGGCCGGATGAGTTCCGCGCCTTCTTCGCCTATCATGACGCGCTGATGGAGAAACCGGGGTCTTTGAGCAAGGCCGAGCGCGAGATGATCGTGGTCGCGACCTCGGGCGTCAACCAATGCCAGTATTGCGTCGTCGCTCACGGCGCGATCCTGCGCATCCGGGCGAAGAATCCGCTCATCGCCGATCAGGTCGCGATCAACCATCGCAAGGCCGACCTCGAGCCGCGGCAGAAGGCGATGCTCGACTTCGCCATTAAGGTCGCCGAGCGCTCGCACGCCATCGACGACAAGGACTATGCGGAGCTCAAGAGCCACGGCTTCTCGGATGACGACGCCTGGGACATCGCCGCGATCGCCGCCATGTTCGCGATGTCCAACCGGCTCGCCAACGCATTCTCGATCCGACCCAACGATGAATTCTATATGATGGGGCGGGAGAGTTGAAGCTGAGGCAGGAACCGGAAACGGACCGGGCGTGTTCTCTAAGCGGACGTGTTGCGACCGAAGGCGGCATAGATGCGAATCGTGCTTCTCATTGTTGTTGGACTTGCCGGCGCGGGAACCGCCTTTGCCGATGAGGCGGTCCGCACCGGCGCGGCGGCGTTCGGCGACTGGCGCACGGATGCGCCGGGGGTGCGCCGCCTGATCACGCCTGCGGACCTGCCGGCGCCCTTTGCGACGCGCTCGACGGCGAATATGTCGCAGCACACCACTCGGACCGAGGCCGACATTCCAAAAGCGCCGCCGGGCTTCGCGGTGACTTTGTTCGCCACTGGGCTCGACACGCCTCGCGTCATTCGGATCGCGCCAAACGGCGACATCTTCGTCGCGGAAACCGGAGCAGGACGGGTGCGCGTCTTTCGTCCCGGGAGAATCTCAAGCCGGTCCGGCTCAAGGCGAGATTTTCGCCGAGGGCTTGCAGCAGCCGTATGGGATTGCGTTCTACCCTTCGGGGCAGGATCCGCGCTTCGTCTATGTCGCGACGCCGGACTCGGTCATGCGCTTTCCCTATCGCAGCGGCGACACGAAAGCCTCCGGCCCGCCCGAGAAAATCGCGAGCCTGCCGGGCGGCGGGAACCACTGGACCCGTGATCTCGCTTTCTCGCCCGACGACAGGACGCTGTTCGTCTCGGTCGGCTCCGGCAGCAATGTCGCGGAAGGCGCGCCGCGCGCAGACCAGGCCAGCATCGCGAAGGCGCCGCTCGGCGCCTCGTTCGGCGACGAACAGCGCCGCGCCGACGTGCTCGCCTTTGATCCTGAGGGCAAAAACGAGCGCGTCTACGCGACCGGCATTCGCAATTGTTCGGGCCTGGCGGTCGAGCCCGGGACGGGCGCGCTCTGGTGCGCCGTGAACGAGCGCGACGGACTCGGCGACGACTTGCCGCCCGACTATGCGACGCATGTCGCGGCCGGCGCCTTCTATGGCTGGCCCTGGTACTATCTCGGCGACCATCAGGATCCGCGCCACAAGGGCGAGCGCGCCGATCTCGCGAATCGCGTCACGACGCCCGATGTTCTCATTCAGGCGCATTCGGCGCCGCTCGGCATCGCCTTCTACGCGGCGGATCAGTTTCCCGTCCGAATACAAAGGCGACGCGTTCGTGACGCTGCACGGCTCGTGGAACCGCTCGAAGCGCACCGGCTACAAGGTCGTGCGCCTCCTGATGAAGGACGGCAAGCCGACCGGCGCATACGAGGATTTCCTTGTCGGCTTCGTTGGCGACGACAGGAGCGTCTGGGGCCGCCCGGTCGGGGTCGCGGCAGCGCGTGACGGTTCGCTGCTCGTCAGCGACGACGGCAGCGGTTCGATCTGGCGGGTGTCGTATAAGGGGAAGTGACGCGTCGGTCAGTTCGCGAGCGCGGCCTCCACGCCGAGCCCGATCGAGAGCAGCCGATCGTCGTGCCCGCCGGGCGCAAGGAACTGGACGCCCGTGGGCAGATTCTCAGCGTCCGTGCCCGAAGGCAAAGCAAGGCCGCACATCCGAAACAGATTGCCGAGAAACGTATAGTGGATGGCGCGAAGATTGGTGAGGCGGAAGAGTTCGTCGTCGCGTTCGAGCGCGTCAATGGGCGGCGCGGTCATGGGCGTGCTCGGCAACACCAGCAACGCTCCCTCGAGATCGTCGGCCAATGCGGCAATGAGACTCTCACGCTCGCGCCGCAGGCTGATCGCGTCCTCTCCGCTGATTTCACGCGCGAGCAGGGCTCGCTTGACCACGCGACGATCCATCCGCTCGGCGTCAGCGGAATCGAAGATTGCGCGATGTTCGGCATAGGCTTCAATCGCGACCAGCGAGCCGTATCGCGCAACGAGGGCGCGCATCGCGCCGATCGACGGAACGGGCCTCGACGTAACTCTGGCGCCGGCCGCCGCAAGCCGTTTCACGGTCGCTTCGAGATTGGCGGCGACCGCAGTCTCCGCGTCGTCGATTCCTGACTTGTCGGGCACGATGAAGTCGACGCCGCCGAGATCGAGGGGGCGCAAAGGAGCGGCCGGCCGCCCGCGCAGCGCCATGTCGATCAGCGCGCAATCCTCGACCGTATGCGCGAGCGGGCCGATGGTGTCGAGCGTGCGCGAAAGCGGGAACACGCCCTGCTTGTCGATCCGCCCCTCGCTCGTCTTGAATCCGACGATGCCGCAGAACGAGGCCGGCGCCCGGATCGAGCCGCCGGTGTCGCTGCCGATCGCGCAAGGCGCAAGGCCGGCCGCAACCGCGACCGCCCCGCCCGAAGACGACCCGCCGGCGATCCGGGGGGTAACGGCGTCACGCGGGTTTCTCGGCGTGCCGAAATGCGGATTGAGGCCAAGGGCGGAGAAGGCGAACTCGGAGAGATTGGTCTTTCCCAGGGCCACCATGCCGGCCGCCGACAGGTTCGCCACGATCGGCGCGTCCCTCTCTTTCGGCGGCGAGTTCGGCGAAGAGCGCCGACCCGGCGGCGGTGCGCTCGCCCGCCATGTCGACGAGGTCCTTCCAGGCGATCGGCGCGCCATCGAGCGGGCCTGCCAGGCGCCCGTCCCTGCGCCGCCGGCGGCTTGCCTCCGCTTCCTTCCGCGCCCGCTCGCGGGCGATGACAACGAAGGACGGATTGCCGCGATCGCGCTCGATGCGCTCAAGGAAGAATTCGGCCACTTCGACCGGGTCGAGGTCGCCCTTGGCGATCAGCCGTCCGATCGCGGCGGCCGACCGCTTTTCCAGGTTCTCGATCATGTGGCGATAGGTCTCCGGTCATGGGACCGTATCGCCATTTTTTGCCCCGGCAAACTGCAAGGGCGTAAGACCCGGAAGAAATGGGGCAAGCGGCGCTCCGCCTGTAACGTCGAGGGGTCGTCGACAGGCGGCCGCTCTCCGCCGGTTTCATTGTGATATGCTAGAGTGGCACTGTTGGCACCGGAGGCAGTCTTGCGAAGCTTGGGCGCACTCTTGATTCTGGCGGCCGTCGTCGCTTTCAACGTTCCCGCTTTCGCCGCCGACCCGTTTCCGCCGACAGGGTCGGCGAAGCTCGCGGCCTATTCGGTCTGCCGCTCGGCGGTGATCGTCGACATGGGCCCGGTTGGCTCAAATTCGTCGGCGGAATGCATCGGGATCGTGAAGACCCGGGACGGGACGAAGCTCTTGGACAACCTCTCGATCCGCTGCCAGGAGGATGCCAAAGCGCGACCCGAAGGCTACGCGTTCACCGGCACATGCATCCATACCGACGCCGACGGCGACAAGATCTTCATGACCTACGAGGGCCCGGAAAGCGGGACGATCGCGCTCATCGGCGGAAGCGGTAAGTACAAGGACATAACAGGCTCCGGCAATTGGAGCGTCACGGACGCGCCGGGCAATACGGCGCAGCTCTTTCTATTCACGCTCACCTATGATGTGAACTGGACGACGAAGGGAAAGTAGTGCGGCGGCGTTGCCTTTTCTCCTTGGAGAAGATGGCCGGCGCGGTCAGCGCCAAATGAGTTTGATAGGCGTGCCGCCTGACCTCCCTCGTCCGACTTTCGGCGTGGCAATCTCGATCGCTTCGGTCTCGTCCCGGAAAATATTGAGTATGGCGCAGTCTCCCAATTCACATTGACTGAGCGACGCCGTGAGATCGCCCGCGTAAAGACCACCCAGCTCGGAGCGCACAATATCGAAAACATGGTTGGGATTGGGGCGTTTGTACTGACCCGCGGCCTTGCCAGCGTCGAGCAATACACAGGGGCGATTGCGTCGGTCTGCTCCCGACTACGGCCCCGTGCGCTGCCGAGCAGAAGCCAATGCAACAGGGCGCCGCTGGCGGAAGGCCTTCAACCGCCCTCGCCGTGGAGAAGCGTTCATTCCCGTCATCTTCGTAGCCATCCGCCCGAAAATGAGAAGGGCCGCTCCTTGTCGGAACGGCCCTTCCATTGTCGCGCCCACGCAAGCTCGCCGGCGCCCTAGAGTTCTTGCCTAGCGAGCGCTATGCGCGAAATTCCTTCGCAGGGACAATAACCCAGGCCTCGTCGATCACGCGGAACGTAAGACAATGAGACACTGGATCACCTCCTTTCGGCTGGTTGACGACGCCAAACATGTTAGTGTGATTCGCGAAATTTGGAAGCGTGATTTTTTGCAACGAAGCTAAGGATTTGTTAGCGAATGGCGCGGAAAGCGCGCGCCGACCCTGGACCGGTTTTCGTTCACAACGCTCGACAAGGCCCATGGCGCCGATCTCCGCCACGATCTCGTTGGGTCGTGGCCGCACGTCGCCAGCTTTTTCATAAATCATCCCTTTTTCCGCTCGGGGACCAGTTTTATACAGCGAAAGGGCCTAGGTGGTTCTACCTATAGCTTTGTCGGATTTACCAGCCAAGATCGACCGGGCTCGCGGATTGGTTTGGTGGTAGGGTTAGGTTTCTTGCGATTGATTGCGCCCTCGCTGGGGGGAGCGGCCAGCGGGGGGTCGGAGAGCCTTCATGGGCCTGCCCCCAGCGCCAATCCCGCCGAGCCTGATCCTGGCCGCAAGACCACCCGACAGACGGCGGGCGGCGGCATTGGCCTGCGCTCCCTGCGATCGGCGCAGGACGAAGCGGCGGCGCTCCGCGTCGCAAACCGGCGCGCGGCGGCAATCATCCTCGCTTTTCTCGCCGCGCGGCTCGCCTTCGCTTTCGCGCTCGGCTTCGGCGTCGACGAAGCCTATACGCTCCCCATCTCGCGCGAGCTCAGGTGGTCTTATTTCGATCATCCGCCGCTCCATCAGTGGATCGCGCATTTTGCGGGGCTTATGACCGGCGAAGCGCTCGGCTCGCGACTTCCTTTCGTAGCGCTGTTCGCGGCGACCGGCTGGCTCCTCTACCGGCTGACGTCGGAGCTGTTCGGGCCCCGGGCAGGGCTCATCGCGTTGTTCGCTCTCAACGCCACGCCCTTCTTCTTCGCTTCCGCCGGGACCTGGATCGTGCCGGACGGGCCACTTCTGTTCGGCCTCGCGCTCGCGGCGTTTGCCCTCGCGCGGCTCTTCTTCGATCCCGGAGCGGACGAGCGCCGCGTCTGGCGACTCTGGCTCCTCGTCGGCGTTGGCTTCGGGCTCGCCGGCCTGTCGAAATATATCGGCGCGCTCGCGCCGCTCGGGCTTCTCGCGTTTCTCGCGCTCTCGCCCTCGGAGCGCCGCTGGTTTCGCCACCCGGCCCCTTATTTCGCAGCGATGCTTGCCGGGCTGATCGTCCTTCCGGTCTTCGTGTGGAATGCCCAGCACGACTGGGTCTCCTTCGTTTTCCAGGGCTCGCGTGGCGTCGCGTCTGGGGGTCTGAAGCCGTGGGCGGTTCTGCGGGTCGCGCTTGGGCAGATCGCTTTTCTGTCGCCCTGGCTGTTCGTTCCGCTTGTTGCCGGCATCATTTCGGGCCTGCGCCGCTGGCGGGATGGCCGGCGGCTTTTTCTCTTGTGCCTCTCGCTTCCGCCGATTGCACTTTTCACGGCGGCGCCGCTGTGGATCGAAAGAGGCCAACCGCACTGGGCCATGACGGGGTGGTTCTTCGCTTTCCCGCTGATGGGCGCCTGGGCCCAGGATATCTCGGTCCCGGTCCGTAGCCTCCGCCGCTACGCCATTCTTTCCGTCGCCCTGCTCGCGATGCTAACCGCAGGCACGGTCGTCGAGGCGCGAACCGGCTGGCTGTGGCGCCTCTTGCCCGCCGGGACGACCGATCCGACGCTGGAAGCCTTCGACTGGAGCGGCCTTGCCAAAGCTCCGCTTCTCAAGCCCTCCCCGCCTTTCGTCATCTCCACGGGCTGGCGGGAAGCTGGCAAGATCGCGCTGGCGCTTGGGCCGCGGATTCCGGTCTTCGTCGTTTCGAATGACCCGAGGGGCTGGGCGTTCGTGAAAGGCGGCGAGGAGATGGTAGGCCGCGATGGCGTGCTAGTCGCCCGTCCGAGTGAACTTCCGGCGGTGCGGGCTGCCCTCGCGCCTCTTTTCGTCGTTCTTGGCGAAGCTGTGCCGGTTACGCTCTTTCGAAACGGCTCCCCAGCGGTCGAGCTGGCGCTGGTTCCGGCGAAAGGCTTGAAGCGGCCGCTGCCCCTGCCGTATCCGTAGGCTGGGAGAGGGTCTCAGTCGTCGTTCGTCGGCCGAAAAGAATCAAGCCGCGCCCGCGACCGCGTCGCAGACGTCGCTGACTGCCGAATTGACCAGGGCCTTGTCGTCCGCTTCGCCCATGACCCGGATCACCGGCTCGGTGCCGGAAGGCCGGATCACGAGCCGGCCGCGGTCGCCAAGTCGCGCGGTCGCCTCGGCGATCGCCTTGGTGACAGCCGGATGCTCGAGCGGCTTTCCGCCGTTGAAGCGGACGTTGCGCAAGACCTGCGGCACCGGCTCGAACCGCCGGCAGACTTCGCTCGCCGGCTTGCCGGCTTTATGGACGACCGCGAGCACCTGAAGCGCCGCCACCAGGCCGTCGCCGGTGGTCGCGTAGTCCGACAGGATGATGTGGCCCGACTGCTCGCCGCCGACGTTGAAGCCTTTCTCGCGCATCCGCTCGATCACATAGCGGTCGCCGACCGCGGTGCGCTCGAGGGCGAGGCCGAGGGCCGCCAGATGGCGCTCGAGGCCGAGGTTCGACATCACCGTCGCGACAATCCCCGGCTTGGCGAGACGGCCCTCGTCGCGCCAGCTCTCGGCGACCACGGCCATTACCTGGTCGCCGTCGATCAGATGGCCTTTCTCGTCGACGATGATCATCCGGTCGGCGTCGCCGTCGAGGGCGATGCCGACGTCGGCCCGCATTTCGCGCACCTTGCGCGCCAGCGCCTCGGGCGCCGTCGAGCCGACTTCGAAATTGATGTTGAGCCCGTTCGGGTCGACGCCGATCTTGATCACCTCGGCCCCAAGTTCCCACAAGGCTTCGGGCGCGACCTTGTAGGCCGCGCCATTGGCGCAGTCGATCACGACCCGCAGGCCCTCGAGCGAGACTTCGCGGGAGAGCGTCCGCTTGGCGTATTCAATGTAGCGGGCCTGGACGTCGTCGATGCGCTTGGCGCGGCCGAGGTCCGGGGAGCGGGCGAGCATCGGCGCGACGTCGCCGTCCATCAAGGCCTCGATCCGGGCCTCGACATCGTCGGAGAGCTTGTAGCCGTCGGGGCCGAACAGCTTGATGCCGTTGTCCTCGTAAGGGTTGTGCGAGGCCGAGATCATCACCCCGAGATCGCAGCGCATCGAGCGGGTCAGCATCGCCACCGCGGGCGTCGGAACCGGGCCCAACAGCAGAACATCGACGCCGACCGACGTGAAGCCGGCGACCAGCGCGTATTCGATCATGTAGCTCGAAAGCCGGGTGTCCTTGCCGATGACCACACGATGGCGATGTTCGCCGCGGCGAAAAGCAACGCCGGCGGCCTGGCCGACCTTCAACGCCACGTCGGCGGTGATCTTGCTGTTAGCGCGGCCCCGGATGCCGTCGGTGCCGAAATATTTGCGCGCCATGCGTGTAGATCCCGTGGGACGAATCGAACGGCAGCTTACAGGGATCGGCTTCATACCTCATCTTTGGTCAAGAAAGTTTCACAAATCGTTTCTACCCGTTAACGATCCGGGTCGGCGTTGCCGGGGGCAGGGCAGGCCCCTAGAGTGGCCGGACGTCGCTGAGAACCCGCGCGCAGGAGGACGCCGCACATGATCCGAACCGTCGCGACCAAGCCGTTCCCCGACCAGAGGCCTGGAACATCAGGATTGCGCAAGCAGGTTCCGGTGTTTCAGCAGCCGGGCTATCTGGAAAACTTCATCCAGTCCATTTTCGATTCCCTCGAGGGCTTTCAAGGCCAGACGCTGGTGCTCGGCGGCGACGGACGCTTCTACAACCGCGAGGCGATCCAGATCGTGGTCAAGATCGCCGCCGCCAATGCCTTGGGGCGCATCGTCGTCGGCCAAGGCGGGATTCTCTCGACGCCGGCTGTCTCGGCGCTGATCCGGGCGCGTCACACCTTCGGCGGCATCATCCTGTCGGCGAGCCACAATCCCGGCGGCCCGCAAGGCGACTTCGGGGTGAAGTACAATATCGGGGCCGGCGGGCCGGCGCCGGAGAACGTGACCGAGGCCATCTTCGCCAAGAGCAAGGCGATCTCGGCCTACAAGATTTCCGACGCGCCGGACATCGACATCGACCGCTTGGGCACGGTCAAGGTCGAGGGCATGGAGATCGAGGTCGTCAACCCGGTGACGCAATATCTCGAGCTGATGAAGACCCTGTTCGATTTCGATGCGATCCGCGCCCTGTTCGCCTCCGGGTTCCGGATGCGCTTCGACGGCTTGCACGCAGTGACCGGGCCCTATGCTCACGCGATCTTCGAGGGCGACCTCAAGTCGGGCGCGGGCACCGTCGTCAACGGCACGCCGCTGCCCGATTTCGGCGGCCATCATCCCGATCCCAATCCGGTCTACGCCAAGGACCTCTACGACTTCATGATGTCGCCGGGCGCGCCCGACCTCGGCGCCGCCTCCGACGGCGACGGCGACCGCAACATGATCGTCGGACGCAACATGTATGTCACGCCGTCCGATTCGCTCGCGATCCTCGCCGCCAACGCGACGCTTGCGCCGGGCTATGCCAAGGGGCTCGCCGGCGTCGCGCGCTCGATGCCGACCAGCGCCGCGTCCGATCGGGTCGCGGCGAAGATCGGCGTCCGCTCCTACGAGACGCCTACGGGGTGGAAGTTCTTCGGCAACCTGCTCGACGCTGGCCTGGCGACGCTCTGCGGCGAGGAAAGTTTCGGCACCGGCTCCAACCATATCCGCGAGAAGGACGGGGTCTGGGCGGTTCTGTTCTGGCTCAACATCCTCGCCAAGCGCCGGATCTCAGTCGCTGACCTCGTGAACGAGCACTGGCGGACGTACGGGCGGAACTATTACACCCGCCACGATTACGAGGAGATCGACCTCGGTGCGGCGAACGGGCTCATGGACGCGTTGCGCGCGGCGACCAAGAACCTGCCCGGCAAGAGCTTCGGGGCGCATAGAGTGGAGGCCGCCGACGACTTCGCCTATCACGACCCGGTCGACCATTCCGAGGCGGACCACCAGGGGGTGCGGATCATGTTCGAGGGCGGCTCGCGCATCGTCTACCGCCTGTCGGGCACCGGCACTGTCGGGGCGACCCTGCGCGTCTATATCGAGCGCTACGAGCCGCCGTCGGGTAAGCTTGGTGAGGAGACCCAGGCCGCGCTCGCCGATCTCATCGCGCTTTCGCGCAGCCTGGCGGAGATCGAGAAGCGGACGGGGCGGAAGGCGCCGAGTGTGGTGACGTAAGGACAAGAGCTGGGCGTCAAGACGAAGGCTGACTTCGTCTAAAGCATTGCGAACTTGCGAAGCTCCTCGCGCGCCGCCTCGCTGAAGTCCCTGAGCGGATCGACGCCGCCGCCGGTCTTCAGAATGTCTCGAATGTCGGCCAATGTCCGATTGGGCGCGAAATAGGTCTCGATGATCGAGCGCATGACGTTGTCCGCGCACACGACCGATTGGGGCATGTTGAGCACGCGCATCCGGCTGACCATGGCGTAGAGATCGACGATCTCCGGCATCTTCGGCTCGCTGTTGATTATCGCGTCGCCATAGGTCTTTGACGCGGCGATGACGAAATCCCTCACCAGATCCTCGCGACGGGCGAGGTCGTGCGCGACCATGCCCGCCCGGGCTTGGGAACGTTGGCTGAGCCAGGTCGTGAGGGCGGTGGTAAGGCCGCCGATCACCGAACCGGCCAGCGCCGAAATCGCCGATATGTAGGCCGCGTCCATGGATCCGCCCTCTGGACGGGTCCCGCCCGCCGGCGGAACCGAGATCTCAAATAGGCGAGCCGCTTGGAAGGAAGCTCGACTGCATTTGGACCTCCTGCCACATTGGCGCGCCGCCTGAAAGCTTGGTGCAGATAAACAGCCTTGCGGGAAGGTCGCCGCGCAGGGCGAGGAACAGATCGCCCAGGCGTCCGTCCGCGGGTAGCGTATCCGACTGACTTGGTATGAGCTGCATTTGCGCGAATGGAGTGACGCTCACCTCGTGAACGCCGGTCGCGCCCGGGATGTGCGCGTCTTGCAGTTCCCCGGCGCTGAAAACGCCGCCGATTGTGCGCGGACGCCTTTCGTCCGCGGGCGATGGCCTGCCGAGGCCCGGGCCTCCGTGCCCTCGGACGCCAACGCCGCCAACCGCCTGGCCGAACACGCCGACTCGCGGCGCCAGCACTTCCAGCGGGTCGCCCTCCAACTCGTCGTTCTCCACGACCCGCCCGACAACCCCAAGGCCTGTCTGAGAGATGCCGTACACGCCCACTCCGACGGGGCAAAAGCCGACCGCGCCGATACCATAGGATTGACAACTGTCGCTGATGCAGAAAACGCCGACCGCGCCGTGATTGGGCTCCCTGTTGCGTCCGACGAGCGCCGCGTTGTCCGCAGCGACGACGCTGATCGCAGTAGTGTCGTTCGGATCGGCCAGATTTTCTTGTCCCAGTTCCACGTCATCGCCCGTGTCCGTTCCGCCGAATCCGTGCAAGTGCAACCAATCATTAAATCCGAATGGGTTTGTTGGGTCGAAGGCCATGATTGGCTCCTCGTCGCGCTTGAACAGGCGTAACAGCCGAGAGGCTGCTGCCCGCGACTATATCTCGAAGACCGCGACCGCCGACCCCTACCTCTTCAGCGCCGCGAGCACCTTGACCGAAGCCCGGCCGTTGACCTCGAGCCCGTTCTTCTGCTGGAAATCGGCGATCGCCGCGCGGCTCTTGGTTCCGATGTCGCCGTCCGGCGGGCCGCCGACGTCATAGCCCCGCTGCGCGAGCAGCACCTGCACTTCCTTCCGCCCTTCGCGCGGGAGCAGCGGGTCGTCGGTCGGCCAGGGGGCGACGACGCCCGGGCCGCCGGCCAGGCGGTCGGCCATCACGCAGGCGGCGAGGGCGTAGGCTTCCGAAGGGTTGTACGAATAGACGGCGTCGAAGTTGCGCGTGACCAGAAAGGCCGGGCCCTCCGTCCCCGCCGGCAGGATGAGCGCGGCGTCGCCTGCGCCCGGCGGGCGTCCGTCGATCCGGGTCAAGCCTTTCGCCGCCCAGAAGGACATGGATTGCCTGGCCTTGCGTCCCGACGGGCCGGAATAGCCCGGCGGCAGCTTCACTTCGAAGCCCCAGGGGAGGCCAGTTCGCCAGCCCGACTTGTGAAGGTAATTGGCGGTGGAAGCGAGCGCGTCGGGCGCCGAATCGACGATGTCGCGCCGCCCGTCGCCCTCGAAATCGACCGCGAGCCGGAGAAAGGTCGAGGGCATGAACTGGGTCTGCCCGAACGCGCCGGCCCATGATCCGTTGAGCTTCTCCGCCGGCACGTCCCCGCGGTCGATGATCTTCAACGTCGCCGCGAGTTCGGAGCGGAAATAGTTCGCCCGCGCGCCGTAGCAGGCAAGCGTCGTCAGCGACTGCACGAGCGGGCGCTTGCCCATCTCCGTGCCAAAATTCGACTCGACGCCCCAGATCGCCGCCAGCATATAACGGCTGACGCCATAGGTCTCCTCGGCG
Source organism: uncultured Alphaproteobacteria bacterium (assembly GCA_963832305.1). Taxonomy (GTDB): domain Bacteria; phylum Pseudomonadota; class Alphaproteobacteria; order Rhizobiales; family Beijerinckiaceae; genus Roseiarcus. Next base: position 167,350 of record CAWHTU010000018.1, read on the forward strand.
CGGGCGAGTGCGCGACCTTCCCTCGCCATCGCCGCCTTGCCGGTGGCGACCCGTTCGTCGTCGACGAGACCGTCGACATAGTCCCAGATCGGCGTCTTGAACTCCGGCTGCCTATTCTGGAAATCGAGCACCTTCATATCCGGCTGAAGCCCGTTGAAGACCGCATCGAGCGTCCTCGCGGAAATCCCTCCGCGCGCGGCTTCGGCCCTCAAGGACGCGACGCATTCGGAAAAGTCGGCCCTTGCCGGCGCGGCCGCGACCGTGGCGGCGGAAGCTGCGAGGCAGGAAAGGACGAGGCGTCTCATGCTCCGATCATCCTCGATTCGCCTTTTGCCGTCGAGACGGCGCGATTGGGGTTACAATGGCGCGTCGCAGGAGGCGTGACGATGCGTTGGTCGATCGGCATAGGCAGCTTCGCCGGAACCGCGGTCAAGATTTATATCACCTTCATCCTGTTCCTCGCCTGGATCGCTTTCAGCGCCTGGTCGAGGGGAGGCCCGGCGGCCGCGCTCGACAGCACATTGTTCATCGTGCTCCTGTTCGCCTGCGTCGTGCTGCACGAATTCGGCCACATTGCCGCCGCTCGCCGCTACGGCATCGCAACGCCGACCGTGACGCTGTTGCCGATTGGCGGCGTCGCCAGCCTCCAGCGGCTGCCGAGCGACCCGAAGCAGGAGCTGGTCGTCGCGCTCGCCGGGCCTGCCGTCAATCTCGTGATCGGCCTCGTGCTGATCGCGGTCGTCGGCTCGGTCCGCCCGGATCAACTGGCGCAGATCGACAATCCGAATCTGTCGCTCATCGGGCGCCTCGCGATCGCCAACATCTTCCTCGCGGTCTTCAATCTGATCCCCGCGTTCCCGATGGATGGCGGGCGTGTCCTGCATGCGCTCGTGGCGATGCGGGTCGGCGGCCCGCGGGCGACCGAGATCGCGGCCAGGATCGGCCAGGCGCTCGCTTTCGGCCTCGGGTTTCTCGGCCTGTTCGGCAATCCGCTGCTCGTGTTCATCGCCATCTTCATCTACATCGCCGCCGCCGCCGAAGCGCAGATGAGCGCTGCGCATGAGGCGCTGAGAGGAGTGAGCGTCGGCGAGGCGATGGAGACCCGCTTTACCCCGGTTTCCATCGACGCCAGTCTGAGCCAGGCGGTCGACGCGCTTCTGGCGACGGCGCAGCACGAATTTCCGGTCATCGACGCATTCGGCAAGCCGGCCGGTCTTCTGACCCGGGAGGACATCCTTGGCGCGGTGCGTGAGCACGGCGGCGACGAGCCGGCGAGCGCGTTCATGCGCTCCGGCGTCGACAGCGTCCGCCCGGCGACGCCGGTCGAAAGCGTATTCGAGCGCCTCCAGGGCCCGGGCGCGGCGGCGCTCTACGTCACTGACGCCGACGGCAGGATCGTCGGCCTCCTGACCCGTCAGGCGCTGGGCGAGGTCATGATGATCCGCGCCGCGCGGCCCGACTGGCGGTTCGAGCGCAAGGCCTGAGGCGCGAGTTGACAGCGCGACGTCCGCATCGAATATGGCGCGCGGCGGGGGCTTCGACCGCATGGACCATGAACAGAATCGCACCTCATTTGCTTGGCGCTTGCCGCATTCGGAGCAGCGCTCGTCGCGGCTGAGCCCGCGAGCGCGGATTTGCGCATGTGCAACAACACCGGCAGCCGGGTCAGCGTCGCGCTCGCCTATACCGACGGCCAGGGCTGGGTCAGCGAAGGCTGGTGGAACCTCAAGTCGCTCGATTGCGCGACGCTATTGCGCGGGGCGCTCGCGGCTCAATATTACTACCTCTACGCGATGGACGAGCGGGGCGGCGAATGGAAGGGCAAGGCCTTCATGTGCACGTCCGACCGCGAGTTCAAGATCGAGGGCCGGCAGGATTGCTTCGTCCGCGGCTTCGACCGCACCGGCTTCTTCGAAGTCGACACCGGCAAGGACGCCAAGAGCTGGACGGTGCAATTGACCGACCAGGCGAACCCTTAAGTCCTTTCGAGCGACGAATCGCGGACCGGTGACTTGCGTCAGCCGTGCGGTCATGCTCACAGGAGCGCGTTGGCGCCGCGTCTTTAGGTCAGCGTCGCGATCGATGAGGCGGCGCCGAACGCCGCAAGTCCGTGGGAGGAACGCCATTGCAGGCCCGCCGCCGTCGCCGCGTCAAGATCATCGCCACCCTCGGTCCAGCCTCGACCGATCGCGAGACCATCGCCGCCCTGTTCGCCGCGGGCGCCGATGTTTTCCGCATCAACATGAGTCACGCCTCCCACGACGCGATGCGCGAGCGGGTGGCGACGATCCGCTCGCTCGAGGAAGAGATGAACCGCCCGATCGGCATCCTCGTCGACTTGCAAGGCCCGAAGCTCCGGCTCGGCGCCTTCGCCGGCGGCCGCGCGGACCTCGGCAAGGGCGATCGCTTTGTCCTCGACGGCGACGCGGCGCCGGGGGGACCCTCGCGCGTCTATCTGCCCCATCCCGAGATCCTGAGCTCGCTCGCGCCCGGCCATCGCATTCTCATCGACGACGGCAAGGTTCTGCTGCGCGTCGTCGACGCCGCGCCTGGACACGCGTCGACGGTTGTCGAAGTGGCGGGGCGGGTCTCGGACAAGAAGGGCGTGAGCCTTCCCGACACCACGATCCCGACCTCGGCCATGACCGACAAGGATCGCGCCGACCTCGCCGCAGCGCTCGAGGAGGACATCGACTGGATCGCGCTGTCGTTCGTGCAGCGGCCGGAGGACATCGTCGAGGTCAAGGCAATCGCCAAGGGCCGGGCGCTGGTGATGGCCAAGATCGAGAAGCCGCAGGCGGTCCAGCGCATCGACGAGATCATGGCGGTCGCCGACGCGGTGATGGTCGCGCGCGGCGACCTCGGGGTCGAAATGCCGCTCGAGCGCGTGCCGGGCATCCAGAAGACGCTGACCCGGCTCGCGCGGCGCGCCGGCAAGCCGGTGGTGGTGGCGACGCAGATGCTCGAATCGATGATCACCGCCCCGGTGCCCACCCGCGCCGAGGTCTCGGACGTCGCGACCGCGGTGTTCGAGGGCGCCGACGCCGTCATGCTCTCGGCCGAGAGCGCCTCGGGCCAGTACCCGCGCGAGGCGGTGGCGACCATGAACCGGATTGCGGAGGCGGTCGAATTGGAGGGGATCTATCCGTCGATCATCGAGGCGCAGCGGGCGCCGCCCGAGGCAACGGGCGCCGACGCGATCGCCGAGGCGACGCGCGACGTCGCCGAAACGCTCGGTCTGCGGGTGATCTGCGCCTGGACCAGTTCAGGCTCGACCGGCATGCGGATCGCCCGCCAGCGGCCGCGCTCGGCCATCCTCGCGCTCACCCCGATCGAGGGGGTGGCGCGGCGTCTGGCGGTCGTCTGGGGGGTGCATCCGATCGTCACCGATGACGCGCGCGACGAGCGCGACATGGCCGAACGCGCCTGCCGCCACGCCTATATCGAGGGCTTCGCGGGCGAGGGCGAGCGCATCATCGTCGTCGCCGGCGTGCCGTTCGGCACCCCGGGCGCGACCAACAATCTCAGGATCGCGACTGTAGGGGCTTGAGCGCCCAAGGCGGCTTATTTTGCTGTCGCCGCGCCTTTCCTGAACCACACCCCCGACCAGATCGCGATTCCGACGATCGCGCCGTATATCGCGAGCGCCGCGCCCAGCATGACGAAGACCAGGCTCAACGACCCGGTCGTTTTCAGCGCGAGCCAGCCGCCCCCGACCGCGACGACCAACCGCACGAAGCCTGCAAACAGCGGCCACAGGAGCTTGCCCGCGCCCTGCGAGGCGAAATAGAGCGCGAGCCCAAGGCCGAAGAACCCATACATCGGGCCGACGAAGCGCAGATAGTCCTTGCCTGTCGCCACCATTGTCGGATCGTCGCCGAAGAGATTGAGCCATGCGGACGGCCAGATCGCCGCGGCAAGCCCGATCGCCTCGGTCGCGGCGAATGCGAGCGCCCCGCCTACCATGGCGATGCGGAGCGCTCGCCGGTTCTGCCCGGCGCCGATATTGGCGCCGACCATTGCGACGAGGGGCGCGCCGATTCCGAACACCAGCGGGATCAGCAGATATTCGAGCCGCGATCCGGTGCCGTAGCCGGCGACCGCCTGTGGGCCGGCCGCTGTGCCGACGAGGCCGGTGGTCAGCGCCACGGTGAGCGTCGTCTGCAGCGTGCTGAGCGTGCCGACGCCGCCGACGCGAAGAATGTCGGCGAAGAACGCGGGCCTGAGACGGGCGGCGCTGAAGCGCACGATCGCGCTGCCGCTCAGGATATACCAGGCGAGAATCGCCGCCATCAGGGCCGTCGTCATGACGACCGCGACGCCCCCGCCGGCGATGCCCATCGCCGGGATCGGGCCGAAACCGAAAATGAACAACGGCGAGAGCGGGATCAGCAAGCCGACGCCGACGCAGATCACCATCGAGGGGAACAGCATGTTGCCCGTCCCGCGGACGACGCTGGCGAGCCCGTTCATCAGCCAGACCAGGATGTTGCCGGCGAACACGACGTTCGAATAGGCCATCGCCGCCTCGAGCGAACCGCCGCGCCCGCCCATCGCGGCGTAAAGCTCGCGTCCGAAGGCGAGGAACAGCGCCGAGGTCAGGAGCCCGAGCCCGAGGTTGATGATGAGCGCGTGGGCGACGAGCGCGTCGGCGTCCGCCCGCCGCCCGGCCCCGAGCGCGCGAGCGACCGCCGAAGAAATGCCGCCGCCAACCGCGCCCGCCGACAGCATCGCCATCATCATGAAGCCGGGAAAGACGAGCGCCATTCCGGTCAGCGCGTCGGTTCCGAGATGCGAGACCCACCAGGTCTCGATCAGGCCTGTCGACGCTTGCGCCAGCATCACCAGCACGTTCGGCCAGGCGAGCATGAGTAGGGTCGGCGCGATCGGGCCGGTCAGCAGCATTAGCGTGCGCGCGTTCATTGGCGCGGGCGCAGGGGTCTCGGCCTGCAGGCGAGCGACATTCAGGACGGACGCGTTCATGAGCGCTGCCTTTCTGTGGAAATCAGTTCAGACCGCGCCTCGGGCGAGCCGGGCGGCGCGCGCCGCCATTCGCGCCTTGGTGGCGTCGTTCGCCGCCGGACCGGCGACGAGATCGAACTCGGGAGAGACGAGCGGCCGGCCGGTCAGGCGATCGATCAGGACGGGGTCGGCCGGCGCGCCGGAGCCGGAGTCGACGATCGTCACGCTCTCCCCTTCCGGAGCGAAGTGGCGATTGCCGAAGGCGAGAAGCGCGATGAGGACCGGGCGGAAATCGCGTCCGCGCTCGGTGAGGAGGTATTCGTGCCGAGGCGGGCGCTCGCTATAGCGCCGCCGGGTCAGAAATCCCGCCTCGACCAGCGCGTTCAGCCTCCGGGTCAGCATGTTGGGGGCGATCGCGAGGCTCCTCTGGAATTCCTCGAATCGGGTCATGCCCCCGAGCGCGTCGCGCAGGATCAGGATGCTCCACCACTCCCCGACCCGATCGAGGCTCCGGGCGATCGGGCAGTCCATGGCGTCGAAGCGGGTTCGTTGCATGGCGCCCTTGTACACGAGTAACTTTCATTATGCAAGTGACTATTGCGCGCTCGAACGGCGCTCGCCTCGACGGTCCGCCTCCGGTATGGTCCGCCCGCAGCAGAAGGAGCCGCGACGAAATGGCGAACGCGACAGGCGAGGTGGTCGAAACTCCGACCCAGGATTTGCCGTTCAAGGCGGTCATCGCGACCGAGGGCAAGATCCTCCGAGAGCGGTACTTTGCCTCTCGTCCTGCCGCGGAGGCCTTCATCGTCGAGACGCTGAAGGAAATGGCCAAAACCGATGGCGCTGGCGAGCCTGCGCCGGCCGGCGGCGCGATCGGCGAGGTCGTCGAAACGCCAACCCAGGAATTACCGTTCAAAGTGTGCATTTCGACCGAAGGGAAAATCGCTCAGGAACGGTTTTTCCCCTCTCGCCTGGCGGCGGAGCTGTTTCTTGTCGAGACGCTCCAGGAAATGTCGAGAACCGTCGCCGAACAAGGCCGCGTGGACTAAAGCCAAAAGGGCGCACAATGGCTCAGTCCTCTTCCGCCCAGCCCGTCCTGATTGTCGGCGCCGGCCCGGCCGGGTTGTTCGCCGCTTGCGAACTGGCGCGCCATGGCGTCAAACCGCGGATCGTCGAACAAAGGCTCGCGCCGCATCATGAGACACGCGGGACGGCGCTCCAGCCGGCCGTGCTCGACATCGTCGAACGGGCGGGCATGATCGAGCCGTTCCTCAGCGCCGGCGTGCATATCAAGCACAGTGAGCTCATGGGTCCGGGCATGCGGCGGATTACAACCGCCGACTTCGGCGGGGTCGGCTGCCGCCATGAATTCCAGTGCAGCCAGCCGCAATGGCGAACCGAGCAAATCCTGCGCGATCAGCTGGCGGCGTGCGGCGTCAAGGTCGAATATGGCGTCGAGGTCACTGCGATCGAACTCGGCCCGGAGACGCTTCGGGTCACGCTCGCCGCCGGCGGCCGAACGGAAGTGGTTGAGCCTCGCTATCTTCTCGGCGCCGGCGGCGCGCACGACATCACGCGCCATTCCATGAACGAACACCTGGTCGGGGAGACGTACGGAGGAAGATACGTCGTCGCCGACGCCAAGATTGGCCTCGCCATCCCGCCCGAGACCGCCCGCGTCGTGGTCGGTCCGAGGGGCTTTGTGCTGTTCGCGCCGCTGCCGGACAGCCGCTGGCTCATTTTTGTCAGCCGCGATCAGAGCGATTTGCGCGACGACCCGCCGACGGCGGCCGAGCTCGGCGCGATGGTCAACGCGCTGGTCGGCGCCGACGTCGGCTTGAGCGGCCTGCAGCTGGGTTTCCTATTTCAAGATGCATCGGCGCGAAGCCGAGAGTCTCGGCGACGGCCGGCGGTTCTTGCTCGGCGACTCCGGGCACATGTCGAGCCCGCTTGGCGGCGAGGGGATCAACGCCGCATTCATGGACGCAGCCGACATCGCCTGGAAGCTCGCACTGGTCGCGCGCGGCGCGGCAAAGCCGTCGCTGCTCGAAAGCTACGCGATCGAGCGCGGCATGGCGGACCGCCACGCGCTCGAAGTGTCCAATGATATTCACGGTCATATCACGGCGCTGGTCGCCGCCTTTCGCGACGGCGGCGCGGGGCCCAAGCTCCCGAAATCGACCGCGGATGAAATCGTTTCGGCGGCGCGCCGGCGATCGATGCTCGACGTTTCCTATGCCGGGAGTCCCCTTGTCGGGCAGGCTGGAGCGACCGTCGCCGCGCCCGAGCCAGGCGCCCGCTTTCCCGATGTCCAGCGGCTCAAGGGCGAGCGCCATCACCTCATCGTGTTCGGCGAGGCCCCGGGTTTGAACAAGATCAGCGCTCGCTGGAATGGGCTCGTCGTGATCATAGACGGCTCGGCGGAAGGTTTCGACGCGTCGAGGGCGGGCGCGCCCGGCGGCGGCGCCATCCTCGTTCGGCCGGACGGGTTCATCGGCTTCCGCGCCGCCCCCGCTGACGCTGCGACCATGGCCGCGCTCGATGCCCATCTCGCGACCTATCTGATCAGCGCCGGTGCATGAAACCGCGAATCAGCCTCTCGCTCGCCGCGTTCCTGTTCCTCCTCCATCCGGCGCTTGCGTTCGAGCGGCCCGCCCCGCCGCAAATCCTGTTCGGCGACCTTTACGCCAACGTCGAGCTGAACCGCATCTTTCCCGACAGCAAGGAATTCGCGGATGCGACGCCGAAATCGCCGCCGGATGACATTCTGGCGCTCTACCGCGCCGAGAAGCCGCTGACGACGGAAGCGCTCGGGCGCTTCGTCAGCGAGCATTTCGACTTGCCGGCCGCAGTCGCGCTTCCGAGCGCCGCCTCCGCGCCTGCGCCGCTCCGTCAACACATCGACGCGCTATGGTCGGTCCTGACGCGGGACACGCCCACGGCCCGGCCCTATTCGTCGCTTTTGCCTCTGCCGCGGCCCTATGTCGTTCCGGGCGGCCGGTTCCGCGAGCTTTATTACTGGGACTCGTATTTCACAATGCTGGGGCTCGCCGAAAGCGGCCGGGCGGACCTGCTCGCGGACATGGTCCAGAATTTCGCCGCGCTCATCGACGCTTACGGCCACATTCCGAACGGAACCCGGTCCTACTACCTTACCCGCTCGCAGCCGCCGTTCTTCTTCGCCATGGTCGGGCTTCTTGCTCCGGACAATCCGGCGGCGGCCTTCGCTCGCTATCTGCCGCAACTCCAGACGGAATATGCGTTCTGGATGGAGGGCGCGGAGGGTTTGGCGGCAGGAGCAGCGCATCGCCGCGCCGTCAAGCTCGACGACGGCTCGATCCTCAACCGCTATTGGGACGACAGCGACGCGCCGCGCGATGAATCCTATGCCGAGGACGTCGCTCTGGCGCACTCGGTCCCGCGGCCGCCGCAAACGACCTATCGCGAGCTTCGCGCCGCCGCCGAGAGCGGATGGGACTTCAGCTCGCGCTGGTTCGCCGACGGCCGGACCCTCGGCTCGATCGACACGACCGAGATCGTTCCGGTCGACCTCAATGCGCTCCTGTTCGGGCTCGAGAACGCGATCCGCGCCGGGTGCGAGCGGTCAGGCGACCGCGATTGCGCCGCCGATTTCGCCCGCCGCGCCGAGGCCCGGCGCGCCGCGATCGACCGCACGCTGTGGGATGAGTCGCGCGGGGTCTATCTCGATTATCGCTGGACGCTGAAAGAGCCGATCGAGCGCGTCAGCGCCGCGACCCTCTATCCGCTGTTTACCAAGGTAGCGAGCCCGGCTCAGGCGGCCGCCGTCGCTGCGGCAGTCCGGCGCGAGCTGCTTGAGCCCGGCGGGATCGTGACGACGCCGGTCGAGACCGGCCAGCAATGGGACGCGCCCAACGGCTGGGCGCCGCTGCAATGGATCGCCGTTCAAGGGCTCAGGAACTTCGGTCTTGACCGGCTCGCCGAGACGATCGCCTGCCGCTTCATGCTCAATGTGGAGCGCGTCTATCGTGAGAGCGGCAAGCTGGTCGAGAAATACGACGTGATCGCGAGCGACCGGCCCGGCGGGGGCGGCGAATATCCGACCCAGGACGGCTTCGGCTGGACCAATGGCGTGATGCGCAAGCTCATGGCCCTCTATCCCGGCGACGCCGACCTCCCGAACCCGGAGCGCTGCCCCGCCGCAAGCGGGTGAAGTGGGAGGGGGCGAGGCGCAAGGCCTTGCCGACGCCCTGCCGGCGCCCTAGGCATGCGCCGGCAACGAAGCGGGGAGGGTCGCGGTGAGCGAAGGCGTCATGAACAAGGTCCGGCTGGGCCGCACCGGCCTCATGGTCACGCCAATTTGCTGGGGCACATCCGGGATCGGCGACATGCCAGACACCTACGGCTATGGCGTCGACGAGAAGCGCGCGCGGGCGACGTTGAACGCCATTTTCGACGGGCCTGTCAATTTCATCGACAGCGCGCGCAACTATGGGCTCGGCCGCAGCGAGGAGCGGGTCGGCGCCGCCATTCGCGAGCGTGGCGGCCTGCCGCCGGGCTTTGTCGTCTCGACCAAGCTCGACCGCGATTTCACGACGAGCGCTTTCGACGCCGCCCGGGCGCGCCGCTCCTTCGAGCAGAGCCTCGAGGCGCTCGGGCTCGAGCGCGTCGACCTTCTGCATCTCCACGATCCTGAGCACGCCCGGTCATTCAAGGAGGCGACCGCCCGCGACGGCGCGCTCGGCGAACTGTTCCGGATCAAGGAGGAGGGGCTGGCGAAGGCGGTCGGCCTCGCCGCCGGCGTCGTGACCCAGATGATGCCGCTGCTCAGCGACTGGGACTTCGACGTGCTGATCACCCACAACCGATTCACCCTCGCCAACCGCAACGCCGACGCGATGCTCAATCTCGCGCGGGCGCGAGGGATCGCGGTTCTCAACGCGGCGCCTTACGGCAGCGGCGTCCTCGCCAAGGGATCGAGCGCCTATCCCCGCTATGCCTATCAGGAAGCCTCCGAGACGATGCTCGATCCGATCCGTAGAATCGAAGAGGTCTGCGCGCGCCATGGCGTCCCGCCCGGAGCGGCGGCGCTCCAGTTCTCGCTGCGCGACCCGCGCATCGCCTCGACGATCTGCGGCGTGACCAAGCCCGAACGCGTTCAGCAGACGCTCGATTGGGCGAACTTCCCGATTCCGGAAGCCGCGTGGGAAGAGCTGATGGCATTGCCTTACGCAACCGACGACCCCGAGGCGACGCGCGACTACAAGCTCGGTTGAGCTCCCTATCGCGCCATGGGCCTGCCGCCGATCAGAGCGAGCCGCACGACCCGGTGCAGGCGACTGTGATCGTTGCCTCGAGGGTCTTGCCGCCGCTTTGGAAACGCGGCCCGTCGTAAGAGCAGGTGATCACGCCGGCCGGGAGCGTGCTGTCGCTGCCCGGCCCTCCGACCAAAGTAAATGTCGCGGAATCGAAAGCGGCCGTTCCCATCTCGCTCTTCATCTGATTGATCGAGGCAGGACCGACGACGGGCTGTCCATTTGCGACGTTGACGATCGCGGAATCGCTGGTGTAGCCCGGCCCGGGCGGGCTGAATGGCGAGGCCGGGAAGCTGCTTCCCTTCAAAGTCGCAAGACATGGCGGGAGCACGCAATCGAATTGGCCTCGGTTCAGGCCGTTCACGTTGCAGGTCGTATTCTTCGGAGCGGCCTGCCAGACCGCGACGACCGTCGGCGTAAGCTCTGCATAGGCGCAGCCCGGAGTCGGAAGCACCCTCCCACGAATCGACCGCCTCCAGATCAGAGTGGCGTGCCCAGAAAACTTCACGACGTTTGAACTGCCCGGGGGTCCGAAATTCCATACCCCGCTGCCCCCGCTCGTCATCACATTGGCCGATCTCGGCGGGCAACCCGGCGGATGGACCGAGCGAAAGGAATCAAAGCTGATCGGCGCAAACTGGCAAACCAGATCGCTGCCCACCATGCCGGTCGCGAACGATGAACCCAACGCCGAGCTTGGCGCCAGGTTCGGGCTCAGTTTCAGCGTGGTCGGGCAAGTGACGGTCGGACCAGCCTCGGCGCGCCCGGCCGACAACAGCAGGAGCAGGCAGAGGCACAAAATCGCCCTGAGCATCGTCGGACATTCCCGGATAAGCGCCGAGGGCAACCTGCGCGATTTCTCCGGATCGGACAAGCGCGATCCTCGGCCGTGTCGCGTGCGCGTGCGGCGGGACGTCGTTCGCCAGCGGGCGCCCCCGGCCCGCCGACCGGCCTCTTACCCGAGAGCCATCACGCTTTCGGCGGCGCGGCAAGCGATCTGCATGATCGTGAGTGTCGGGTTGGCGCTGCCTGACGAGGGAAACGCTGCGGCGCTGGCGACGAAGACATTCGGGACTGCATGGCACGCCAGGCGCGGATTGACGACCGACGTGCGAGGATCCAGGCCCATGCGCGCCGTTCCGGCGGGATGGCGAGTGTCCACCGCCCGCTCGATCAGATCCTCCTCGTCTGGTTCGACGGACCAGGCGACAGGACTCGTCGCGTGAAGAGAGGTCGATCGCCAAAAGCGGCGCGCCCGCCGCAAGACCGAGCGAAGAGTTCGTCGGTCGGCGGCGGTCCTCCGCCAATCCATCAGCAGCATCGGCACGCCAAACGGGTCTCGCCGATCGGCGAGCGTGAGGCGCGAAAGCGAGCTCGGGACTTGCTCGATCCGCGCGTCGATGAAGAGATCGACGGATGGACCGAGGTACATCTGGTTGTGCCGCAGCCTCCAATAGAGGGAGGGGGCGAAGCTCCGGAGGTCCTTCGCAATCTCGGCGTTCGGCAGAAGCTCGAGCAATCGGCGAGCCTGCGCCGATTTTCCCAGGTTGCGGACATAGTGATGGATCGAGCCCGGCCGGAACTCGGGGCGGATCGTGACATACCCGCTAGCGGCCTCGTCTTCGCGCTGGGCCTTGGCCGTGGTCTCAAGGTGGAGAGAGCGCCGAGTCGTTCCGCCGACATGATAGCCGAAGATGTGATTGGTTTGCTTGCCGTCCCGAGGCAGCAGGCGCCCGGCCTCGATTTTGAGATGGTCGATAAAGTATCGACCCAGCGCTTGGCATCCAAAGAACGCGCGATGGTTCGTCAGTTCGTCAAGCAGAAGCAAAAGCCGGGTTGTTTCCAGAGTTCCAGCCGCGAGGATGAAGCAGCCAGCCGTGACGGTCAGACACCTGCCATTGATGCTTCTGGCCTTGACGCTCTTAAGACGGCCCGTCGCGTCATCGACAATGAAGCCGCACACGGTCGCGTTGAGCCAGACCGTTGGATTCGCCCTGTTCGCGATCATCTCACGAAGGACGTGTGCGATATTGCGCCGTCGAAATGTCGGCCATTTCGACCACCTCGCTGCCATGTCCTCGTGACCGCCGCGCAGAGGGTCGTCGGGGACCAGAGGCGACGCGGGCATGCTCTCGTAAGGGCTTTGATCCAGCCGAAACAGGCGTTCGATTTCGGGAGCCGAACGGTCGAGCTCGGCCATGCCGATCGGCCAACCGCACAGGCCGAGGTAATCCCTCGGCTCAATGTCGTGGGGGGCAAGCGGCATCATTCGGCCGCCCCAGGCGTTCGACGTGCCGCCTAAAGCGCGCACCCGGCCGGCGACGGCGGTTTGGTACGTTTCCGTCGCTTGCTCGATGACGTTGAATGGGTCGAATACGCGATTGGGTCTTCGGCCGCCGCTCTCGAGGACGACAACGTGGCGTTGCGAGGCGCTGAGCCGGTAGGCCGCAATCAAACCCGCTATGCCGCCGCCAATGACGCACACGCTACAATTCGCGGCTGGCTCGGAGTCCTCCGCCAGGTCACGGATCATCTGGCCCCCTGGGAGAATAATCTGGCGCGGGACGCCCCGACCCCGGGTCCGAGCCAAAAACCCGAACGCCGTGAGACGGCCCAATGTTCCGTGGGAGCGAGGAAATAAATGAGCCATTCTAACTCGTGTTTTAGTGCAGGGGATTTCGCTTTGCTCCCTTGACCTTTTTGCTCCCTTGGGCGCACGAAGTCCGCTGTCTCCACCCGAGTGAGTTCGGGCGGCTCGCTGGGATCGTCATGCTCGAAACCACCGTCGCCGGCAGCTTGCCCAAGCCCCTCTGGCTCGCCGAGCCGGAGAAGCTCTGGCCCGCCTGGCGGCTCGAGGGCGCCGCACTTGCCGGAGGCAAGACCGACGCGACCATCCTGGCGGTCAAGCTGCAGGAAGACGCCGGCATCGACATCGTCAGCGACGGCGAGCAGGCGCGCATCCACTTCGTGCATGGATTTCTCGCCAATCTCGACGGCATCGATTTTGCTCGAAGGCAGACGATCGGCATTCGCGCCGACCGCTACAAGGCCGAGGTGCCGACCGTGACCGGCCCGATCCGCCGCAAGGGCCCGGTGCATCGGGCCGAAGCGAGCGCGGCCCGCGCCCACACCAAACGCAAGCTCAAATTCACCCTGCCGGGTCCGATGACCATCGTCGACACCATCGCCGACGAGCATTACCGCGACCGCCCCACGCTCGCCCACGCCTTCGCGGCGGCGCTGAACGAGGAGGCGCGCGAACTCGCGGCGCTCGGCGTCGACGTGGTCCAGTTCGACGAGCCGGCCTTCAACGTCTACATGCGCGAGGTCAGGGACTGGGGCGTCGCGGCGCTCGAGCGCGCCGCCCAAGGCCTCGAATGCACGACCGCCGTCCATATCTGCTACGGCTACGGGATCAAGGCCAACACGGACTGGAAGGCGACGCTTGGCGAGCGCTGGCGCCAGTACGAGGAAACCTTTCCCGCGATCGCCAGGAGCCGGATCGGCCAGGTCTCGCTCGAATGCCGCAACTCGAAGGTGCCGATCGAGCTGATCGGCCTGCTCAAGGGCAAGGACGTGCTGGTCGGCTGCATCGACGTAGCGTCGGATGTCGTCGAGACGCCGGAGGACGTGGCCGCGACGATCCGCGCCGCGCTTCCCTACGTCCCGGCCGAACGGCTCTACCCCTGCACCAATTGCGGCATGGCTCCCATGGCCGCGGGAATCGCCTACGCCAAGCTCGCGGCGCTGGCGGCCGGGGCGGAGCTGGCGCGGAAGGCGATGTGAGGCGAGGGCGCCCGGCCGGGGCTACATCGCAAATCCGCCATCGACGATGAAGGCCTGGCCGGTCGCGAAGGCGCTCTCGTCGGAGGCGAGGTAGACGGCGATCGCGGCGATCTCCTCCGGCTTGCCGAGCCGCCCCATCGGCTGACGGTCGACGAATTCCTGGCGGATCTTCTCGAGCGGCTCGCCCCGCGAACGGCTCTGCGCCTCGATGCGCCCGTCGAGCGACGGGCTTTCGATCGTGCCGGGGCAGATGGCGTTGCAGCGCACGCCCCTGCGGATGAAGTCGGCCGCAACCGCCTTGGTGAGGCCGATCACCGCCGCTTTCGACGCGCCATATACGTGGCGGTTGGGGATTCCGCGCACCGAGGATGCGCCGGATGCGATGTTGACGATCGAGCCTTTGCCCTTCTCGAGCATCCCCGGCAAAAAGGCGCGGATCGTGCGGTGCATCGATTTGACGTTGACGTCGAACGAGAAGTCCCAGTCGGCGTCCGAGCAGTCGAGCACGGTTCCGTGATGGACGAAGCCGGCGCAGTTGAAGAGGACGTCGATTGTGCCGATCTCGCGGGCCAGCGCTTCGACCGCCTCGCTCGAACGCACGTCGAGCTTGCGCTTATCGGCGTCGAGGCCAGCGAGGCCGCCGACGTCGATGTCGGTCGCGATCACCCGGGCGCCCTCTCGCGCGAACGCTTGCGCCGTCGCGCGACCGATGCCCGCCGCCGCCGCCGTCAGCACCGCCGTCTTTCCCGCCAATCGTCCCGCCATGCGCGCGCTCCTCCCCCGCCTGATCCGGCCGCCCTCTCGGCGGCGCCCGGCGAGCTTCTAGGCGAGATCGCCCCGTCTTCCTAGCCGCGGGCGACGATTTCGCCGCGCGGCGCGGATATTGCCAAGACAGGGCAAACCGGCATAGAGAGCAGCGCCGTTCGAGACGCGCCCCCGGGCGCCATCAGTTTTCGACCGGGCCGCAATAGCTCAGCTGGTAGAGCACGTCATTCGTAATGATGGGGTCGGGAGTTCGAATCTCTCTTGCGGCACCACAATCTTCCAGGATCTAACGCCCGACGCCGGCCTTCGCCCCTCGTGGCGTCGCGCGCCCCTTCGATGCGTTCTTTCAGCCCAGCGAGGTCCACAGCCCCGAGGACGACGTCCCCGTCGACGATGTAACTTGGCGCGCCAGCGAAGCCGGGCGCGCTCGCGAGGTTTTGTTCAATGCTTTCGGAACAAGAACAATCCCCGGAAAGCGTTGGACTTGACGCCCGCCATGCCCCTATCATGACGGCAAAGAGCGTTTCCGCGCCGTTGCAAAAGGGAGGATGAGCACTCATGGCCTTTCTGATTCAGAACGCGCAGGTCTGGGATGGCGACAACGACGAGCGCTATCCGGCCGAGGTGCTGGTCGAGCATAACCGCATCACCGCGGTCGCGCGCGACAAAGGCCAGCTTCGCCGCGACGGCGCCGAAATCATCGACGGCGGCGGCATGACCCTGATGCCGGGCATGGTCGAGGGCCATTGCCATCTTTCCTTCGTAGGCCCGGCGCGCAATCAGGATCTCGGCGAGATTCCGCCGGAAGAGCATCTTCTGCGAACCTGCCGCAACGCGACGCTGATCCTCAACCATGGTTTCACGTCCTGCTATTCGGCGGCGTCCGCCAAGATGCGGCTCGACGTCGTTGTGCGGCAGGAAATCGAGGACGGGTATCTTGCCGGTCCCCGCTACAAGGCGGCCGGTCCCGAGATCACCTCGACTGGCGGCCTCGGCGACGAGCGCAAGCAGCACATGCATGCCGAAAGCTTCGGCATGATTGCCGACGGGCCCGACGAGGTCCGGCGCGCAGTCAGGCTCTGCTGCCGGGAAGGCGTGGACAACATCAAGCTCAACATCTCGGGCGACGACTTCGTCACCAATGCCGGGGCGGAAATAACCTCGATGAGCGAGATCGAGGTCGCGACCGCGGTAGAAGTCGCGCACGAGTGGAACAAACGCGTCGCCTGCCACTCGCGCGCCGCGGCCTCGGTCAAGCGGGCTGTGCGCAACGATGTCGATTGCATCTACCATTGCGACTTCGCCGACGAGGAAGCTCTCGACATGCTCGAAGCGGCGAAGCATCGCGTCATCATCGGCCCCGCTTTCGGGCTTATTCACAATGCGGTTTTCGAGGGCGACGCGGCCGGCGTGCCGCGCGAGTTCGTCGAGCGCATGGGCCTGGCGCGCAAGCTCGAGCTCACCTGCCGCACCTATGAGCAGATGCGCAAGCGCGGCATGAAGGTGGTCGTCGGCGGCGACTACGGATTCAAGATCACACCGATGGGCCAGAACGCGCGCGACATCGGCCATTTCGTCAAGTTCTTCGGCTATTCGCCGGCGGAGGCGCTGCGTTGCGCAACCTCGGTCGGGGGCGAACTGATGGGTCACAAGGGCGAACTCGGCGTGATCAAGGAAGGAGCGCTGGCGGACATCCTGCTCGTCGACGGCAACCCCCTTGTCGATCAGTCGGTGCTGGTCGGGCCCGATCGACTGGCGATGATCATGAAGGACGGCAAGCTTCACCGTGATCCGCGGGCGCGCCGCGCGGCGCCGGGGCGCCTGGCGGCCGAATAGGCGGCGATCGAGGCCGTCAAGATCGTTAAGAGCGAGCCTGTGATGGCCATATTGGAAGCTGCCGCAACCTGTCATGACGCAGGGGGACCTCGACAAGTATGTCGATGACAAAATGACGCCCCTGCGCTACGATTTGTGCTGCTGCAAGGATCCCCCGGCTATCCGCGAGCCCGGGGTGGAAAGTTGGCCATCTCCCGGCCGTGACGGAGGGGCTTCGGCCCCTCCGTGTGCGGCGGATCAGCCGCCGGGGACCGTACGCGGGTTTTCCAGTTCTTCGCCAGGGCGTCCTGGTTTCAGCGGGCGCCGGATTGACGCTGCTCTCGCGATCTCACCGAAATTGCTGAGCCGCGCGTCGCCGGTTGACCGATCGCAGCCGTTTCGGCGAAGTCTCTCCAAAGCGGATCGATTCGGGAGACCACGTCATGGTCGAGAGGCTGCGGGTCGCGTTGCTGTTCGGCGGCCGCTCGGCCGAGCACGATGTCTCCGTGTTGTCCGCCGGAAACGTATTCCGCGCGCTCGATCCGGCGCGCTATGAGACCGTCGCGATCGGCATCACCCGGTCCGGCACCTGGCTCCTGTGCCCGGTTGAGGACGGCAAGTTTCCGACCGCGGTTCCCGAGAGCGGACCGCGCGTCGCGCTCATTCCGGGCGGCTCGGGGCGGCTCGCGATCCTGCCGGAGATGGATGGCGCAGCGACCGATCTCACGCGGGCGGTCGATGTCCTGTTTCCGGTTTTGCATGGCCCCTTCGGCGAGGACGGGACCGTCCAGGGCTTAGCCGAGATCGCCGGAGTGGCCTATGTCGGCTCGGGCGTCCTGGGCTCGGCGGCGGCCATGGACAAGGACGCCGCCAAGCGCCTGATGCGCGACGGTGGCCTTCCGATCGCGCGCTTCCAGAGCTTCGGGCGCGGCGCCGCGCCCTCGTTTGAGGCGGTCGTATCGGAACTCGGCCGCCCGGTGTTCGTCAAGCCGGCGCGGCTCGGTTCCTCGGTCGGCATCAGCAAAGCCGGAACGCGCGAGGAGTTCGACAGAGCGGTCGCCGAGGCCTTCCGGCACGATAGCAAGATCCTGGTCGAGGAATTTGTCCGCGGCCGCGAGATCGAGTGCGGCGTGCTCGAGGGCGAAGATGGATCGCTGACCGCGTCGCTTCCCGGCGAGATCGTGCCGAGCAACCGCCATGGCTTCTACACCTACGAAGCCAAGTACCTCGACGAGCAGGGGGCCGCGGTCAAGGTCCCGGCCGACCTTCCGCGCGACCTCAGCGACAAGGTGCGCAAGCTTTCGATCGAAGCCTTCCGCGCCCTCGGCTGCGAGGGCCTCGCGCGGGTCGACTTCTTTCTGCGCGAGGACGGCCGGCTCATCGTCAATGAGGTCAACACGCTGCCCGGCTTCACGAACATCAGCATGTATCCGAAGGTGTTTGAGGCGATGGGGATCAGCTATCCCGAGCTGGTCGACCGCCTGATCCGCCACGCGCTGGCGCGCGGCAGGCCGTAAGGCTAGCGCGCGGGCCGCGGCGTTGGTCCGGTGAGTCCGCTTGGGTTTTCTTGGCTCGCGGCCTTTTGGGCCTGAAACCCCGCCCACGAGCGTTGGGGACGGTCTTGGATTTCCTTGGATTCTCTCGTCAGAATCGAGACTTTTCAATTGGTTACGTGGAGTTGAGGTCGGGACAATTATTCTCGCTCTTTTTCGTCGTGGGAGGGCGCCGGAACGGCAGCCCGCGGTCACGCCACGACGAGGAAAGGCAGGATTGTTCATGGGCGGCAGCTTAACCTGAATTCTGATTTTCCGCAATAGCGTCGTCCGAGCCTTTCCCTCTCGGCGGCCTCGGAGACGATGCCCGCAGGGCGCACGAACCTGGCGTGAGGGCTGCGTTGCTCAGCCCGCCTCGTTCCAAGCCTTCACGAATCTCTGCGCGGCGCGGGCGACATGTTCGACGCTCGCGCCGGGCTTATAGAGCGCCGAGCCAATTCCGAAGCCGTCGGCGCCGGCCAGCCGATAAGGGCCGATGCGCTCGGGCGTGACGCCGCCGACCGGGAAGAGCAGCGTCGCCTTCGGCAACACGGAGCGCCACGCGCGCACGACTTCGGGGCCAAGCGCCTCTCCGGGAAAGAGCTTGAGCCCCGACGCGCCGGCCTTCAGGGCCGCGAACGCTTCGGTCATGGTGGCGACGCCCGGCAGGACGATGAGCCCGAAGTCTTGCCGCGTGTCGAATGACATCGGGATCGGCGTTGGGCGCGACCACGAGCTTGGCGCCTGCCTCGGCGACGTCGTCGATGTCGCGAGCCTCGAGCACAGTGCCTGCGCCCACCAGGACCTTGTCGCCGAACAGGCGCGCGATGATCTCGATGCTCACCAGCGGATCGGGCGAATTGAGCGGAACCTCAATCGCCCCGAAGCCAGCCTCGACAATCGCCGCGGCAATCGAATCCGCCTCATCCGGCGTCACGCCCCTAAGGATCGCGACAAGGGGCGTCGGCGCGAGCTTGAGCGTCACAGGAGCCCTCCGTAGCGGGCGATGCGAAAGAGGCCGCGCGCCGCGGCGCGCGGCGGCGCGGCGCGGGCGTTGGCCCCCAAGGCCTCGAACGCCGTCAGGTAGCGCTTCACCAGCGCTTCGGCCCCCGCGACATGCGGCTCCTCGTCCGGATAAAGCCGCCGCGCCTCGCCGATCTCCGCGCCGATCAGCAGGCCGGAAAGATACTCGCCGGCATCGTCCGCATCGAGCTTGCCCATGAGCGGCAGCGCGCGCGCGCCGAACAACAGGCCGAGGAGCCCGGACTTCGACCCGCCGCCGGCCGCCGCGGCGCCGCGTTTCACCCCGGTCGCGAACGCCGCTCCGGGCTCCTTCGCCGGCGCGGCCCTGGCGAAGGCGCCCGCGACCGTGTGGTCGCGCAGCGCCGCGAACAGTTCGCCGGTGATGAAGGTCTTGAACCCGACAACGCGCTCGCCCTCGATGCGGGCCCATTTCGAATGCGAGCCCGGCAGCACGATGATGCGCGCGCCGGAATCGGCGACGCCGAAGATTTCGGTCTCCTCGCCCCGTATGACATCCACGCCCACTTCGTCCGCATAGGAGAGGCCGGGCGCGAGGACCACGCGTCGTCCCCCGGCATCGACGGAGGTCAAACGTTCGGCAATATCGCGTGGGCCGGCAGGGCAGGGCACGTAAGGCGCCTCGCGCCAGCCGTGTCGGCTTCCCACCATGCCCGAGGCGATCACCGGCAGAGAGGGGTTCGCGTCGAGCCAGCGCCCGACGAGGCGCCTGAGCGTCACCGGAAATTCTCCCGCCGCGACGCTTCCGATCCCGTCGTCCGAGGCAATCTCATGGAGAATCTCGCCGACCGGCGACATCAGATAGGCGCGAAAGCTCGACGATCCCCAGTCGATGGCGATGAGCGCGGGCGACATGCGGCGATTGAGGCATGGCCGCTGGACGGGGTCAATCTGGCCCTTCACGCCGCTGTCTGCGATCACGCCAATCGACTGCCATTCGGCGGCACGCGGAGGCCGAGCAGACCTTCGGCGGCGTCGATGATCTTGGGATCGAGGGGGCGGGGCTCGAGCGACACGCCCTTGGAGAGGCGGTCGGCGATGATCCTGAGCGCCGCGAGGCGGCAATAGGGTTTGTCGTTGGCGGGGATGAGATGCCAGGGCGCGCGGCGCACGGAGGTCTCTTCCATCATGTCCTCGATCGCCGTCTCGTATTCCTTCCAGCGGCCGCGATTGCGGAAGTCCTCGTACGAGAGCTTCCAGCGCTTGAGCGGGTTGGTGAGCCGGTTGCGGAACCGGCGCATCTGCTCGTCGGGCGTGATGTGCAGGAAGAGCTTTACCAGCCTGACGCCGTCGGCGACGAGCATGCGCTCGAACTCGTTGATTTCTTCATACGCGCGGCGCCATTCGGCCGCGGCGGCGAAGCCCTCGACCCGCTCGACCAGCACCCGCCCGTACCACGACCGGTCAAAGGCGACGATCTGGCCGTGCCGCGGCAGCCGCTCCCAGAAGCGTTGCAGATAATGCAGCGATTTCTCCCGCTCTTCGGGGGCGGCGATGGTATGGACCTTGAAGCTTCGCGGGTCGAGCGCCCACCCGAGCCGCCTGACCACGCCGCCCTTGCCCGCCGTGTCCCAGCCTTCAAGCACGATGACGGCGCGCTGCGGCGTGCCGAGATAGGCCTGCTGGATGCGTTGCAGCGTTTCCTGCAAGTCGGCGAGACGCCGTTCGTAGTCAGCGAAGTCCACCGCAGGGAAGCGGCGGATCGCGCCGAGATCCGGGCGCTTGGCGACGACGAAATCGGCAGTCTTCATCCGCGGCAACCCATGAGCGACGGTATCTCGCCCGGAGACTGTGGGCCGCTTCGCCGCCAGCGCCAAGCCGGGTGCGGCAACGCGTCACGCCCGGGCCGCCTCCTGCTCCCTAAGCCTGAAGCGCTGGATCTTGCCGGTCGCGGTCTTGGGCAGTTCGGCGATGAACTCGATGGCGCGCGGGTATTTGTAAGGGGCGAGGCGGTCCTTGACGAAGCGCTGGAGCTCGCCCTCGTCGGCCGAGGCGCCCTCCTTCAGCACAACGAACGCCTTGGTCTTCACAAGGCCGTCGGCGTCGGGCGCGCCGATCACCGCAGCTTCGAGCACCGCAGGGTGCTGCACCAGCGTCGCCTCAACCTCGAACGGGCTCACCCAGATGCCGCCGACCTTCAGCATGTCGTCCGAACGGCCGGCGTAGGTGAACGAGCCGTCGGCGTTGCGGATGTATTTGTCGCCGCTCCTGGTCCACCGCCCCTCGAAGGTCTCCCGCGTCTTGGCGCGATTGCCCCAGTACATGAGGGCCGCCGACGGCCCCTGGATGTAAAGATCGCCCGGCTCTCCATCTGGCGCTTCGCCTCCATTCTCATTGCGCAATTCGATCTCGTAGCCGGGCACCGGCCAGCCGGTCGAGCCGTAGCGGACTTTGTCCGGACGGTTGGAGATGAAGATGTGCAGCATCTCGGTGGAGCCGATGCCGTCGACGATGTCGACGCCGAAATGGCGCTTGAAGCGCTCGCCGATCTCGGCCGGCAGCGCCTCGCCGGCGGACGAAGCGAGTCGCAGCGCCACATCCTCCCGCGCAGGCAGAATGTTCGACGCGAGCATGCCGGCGTAGCCGGTCGGCGCGCCGTAGAAGACCGTGGGCTTGACGCCGCCCACGCCGCCCAGCCAGCGCTTGAATACGGCGTCCGGCGTCGGCCGCTCCGCCATGAGCAGCGCCGTCGCTCCAACCGCAAGCGGAAAAGTCAGCGCATTGCCGAGCCCATAAGCAAAGAAGAGCTTCGCGGCCGAGAAGCAGACGTCGCTCTCCTTCAACCCAAGGACCGCCTTGCCGTAGAGCTCGGTCGTCCAATAGGGGTTGGCGTGCGAATGCACCGTCCCCTTCGGCCGCCCGGTCGAGCCGGACGAATAGAGCCAGAAGGCCGGATCGTCGGCGTGGGTGCGGGAGGGCTTCGCGAGCGGCGTGGCGTGGGCGACAAACTCTTCGAAGGCGAGCTCGCCGAAGTCGAGCGGCTGGGCGGGGCGCGACACGACAACGGTATGGATCTCGTGATCCGACTTCGTCAGCGCCGCCTTCAGCGCCGGCTTGACCGCGCCGCTCACGAACGCTGCCTGGGCGCGGGAGTGCTCAAGCATGTAGGCGAGGTCGTCGGCGGTGAGGAGGGTGTTGACTGCGACCGGCACGACGCCCGCCAGCATCGCGCCCAGGAACGCGACCGGCCAGTCCCCGCCGTCCTGCATGAGGATCAGCACCCGCTCCTCGCGTTTGACGCCGCGCTCCTTGAGCGCCCCGGCGAACCGCCGCGCGCAGTCGTCGAGCTCCGCGTAAGTCAAGGTCCCGGCGTCGTCGATGAACGCCGTCTTGCTAGGCCGCCCGGCGTTCGCCGCCAAAAGATGAGCCGCGAAGTTGAACGCCTCCGGCGGCGGCTCAACGGCGCTCATACTCATCGGCGTTCCCCAAAGTCGCACTCGCGGGCCAGCAACCGAGGAGTTCGGCGCGGCTTGCCTGACCCGGCATGATGCAATATTGTGCTTCAAGTCCTCTTAGGGGCGCACAAAAATCTTGTCAAACGACTTGGCGCCGTCGCCGGCCGAAGCCGAAGTCGCCGCGCCGCGTGCGACAATCGAGACCGCAGACGGGCGGAGAGAGCCGTTTCTCGCCGCGCTCGGCGAGCGGATCAGGGCGCTCAGGGCGCGTCGCGGCCTCACCCGCAAGGCGCTGGCGCGCGCGACCGGAGTGTCCGAGCGGCATCTTGCCAATCTCGAATACGGCGTCGGCAACGCCTCGATCCTCATCCTTCTCAACGTGACCCGGGCGCTGCAATGCTCGCTGGCCGAGGTTCTGGGCGACGTCACCACAAGCTCGCCCGAATGGCTGATGCTGCGCGAGATGCTCTCGGACCGGGACGAGGCGACGCTGCGCCGGGTGCGCGTCGCGGCCTCCGAACTTGTCGGCGCGGCGCCGCCGCGCGGCGACGAAGCGCCCGCCCGCTCGTCGCGGGTCGCGCTCATCGGCCTGCGGGGCGCCGGCAAATCGACGCTCGGGCGGATGCTGGCGGAAGACCTCGACTTTCCGTTCGTCGAGCTCAGCCGCGAGATCGAGAAGCTCGCCGGCTGCAGCATCAGCGAGATTCTCGGGCTCTACGGCCAGAACGCCTACCGCCGCTACGAACGCCGGGCGCTCGAGGAAGCCATCGACGCCTATCCCGAGGCGGTCATCGCCACTGCGGGAGGCCTCGTGTCCGACCTGGGCAGCTTCAATCTCATGCTGCGCCGCTGCACGACCGTCTGGCTCAAGGCCGATCCCGAAGACCATATGAGTCGCGTCGCCTCGCAGGGCGATCTCCGGCCCATGGCGGCGAGCCGCGAGGCGATGGAAGACCTGAAAAGCATCCTCGCCGGCCGGGCGGCGTTCTATTCAAAGGCCGACCTGGAGATCGACACCAGCGCGCAATCGCTGCTCGAAACGTTACAGGTTTTGCGAGCGGAAGTGAGAACCACGCTTGGGCTCGCGGTGTGACGTCCGCTGATCGTCCGGCAACCGAACGTGGCCGCGATATGAAACGAAAGCCGGACTCATGCTTGAGAGGGTTGACGAGGCGTTGTGGCTTGCGGAAGGCGAAGTCGTCAGCTTCTATGGGTTTCCCTATCCGACTCGCAGCGTAATCATTCGGCTTGCGGACGATCGCCTCTGGGTCTGGTCGCCGGTCCGTCTCACCGAAGACTTACGGCGTGACGTGGACCGGCTGGGACAGGTCGCCGATCTTGTAAGCCCCAACAAGCTTCATCACCTCGGCCTCGCGGCTTGGAGCTCAGCCTATCCGTCCGCGAAGCTGTGGGGTCCGCGCTCGACCATCAGGCGTTTTCCGGGTCTTGCTTTCGCTGGAGCGCTCGGGGACACAACGCCTCCGGAGTGGGGTCCGGACATCGACCAGGCCTGGTTTCGGGGCTCGTACATGCTGGACGAGATCGTCTTTGTTCATCGGCCGTCCCGGACCGCGATCGTCGCTGATTTGATCCAGGCCTTTGACGAAGCTTTTCTTCGGCGCCATTGGTCCTGGTGGATGCGCCCTTTGGCGAGGCTTGGCGGTATTTCCGCCGCTCATCCCGGCACGCCGAGCGACTGGCGGAGCACGTTTCTCCGCCGCAAGTCCGCCCGCGCCGCACGGGCCAAAGCTCTCAGCTGGAACTGTGAACGTGTCGTGATCGCGCATGGAGACTGGGCGAAGTCGGAGGGCCAGACGTTCCTGAGGCGTGGGCTCGACTGGCTCGGGCCCGAACCTTAGCCGGGTCTCCGAATGCCGCTTCCTGACGGCGCGTCATGCTTGAGCGTAGTTCAGTTTTGCACTATGCTGCACAGAGGCTAGGCAATAAATTGCCTGTCCGGGAGGCCAAGGAGCCCAACGATGAGCCAGCCGGTCGACTACCAAACCGCGCCGGCGCGCTACAAGCACTGGAAGCTCAAATTCGACGGGCCGGTGGCGACACTCATCGCCGATTTCGACGAGAACGGGGGCTTGCGTCCCGGCTACAAGCTCAAGCTCAACAGCTACGATCTCGGCGTCGACATCGAGCTCAATGACGCCGTCAACCGCGTCCGTTTCGAGCATCCCGAGGTCCGCGTCGTGGTGATCGCGAGCGCGCGCGAACGGGTGTTCTGCTCGGGCGCCAACATTTTCATGCTCGGCGTCTCGAGCCATGCGTGGAAGGTCAACTTCTGCAAATTCACCAACGAGACCCGCAACGGCCTCGAAAACTCGTCGAGGCATGACGGGCTCAAGTTTCTCGCCGCCGTCAACGGCTCTTGCGCCGGCGGCGGCTACGAGCTTGCTCTGGCCTGCGACGAGATCATCCTCATCGACGATCGCTCGAGCGCGGTCAGCCTCCCCGAAGTGCCGCTGCTCGGCGTGCTGCCCGGCACCGGCGGCCTGACCCGGCTCACCGACAAGCGCCACGTGCGCCACGATCTGGCGGATGTCTTTTGCACCACCAGCGAAGGCGTGCGCGGCGAGAAGGCGGTGGCCTGGCGCCTCGTCGATGCGATCGCCAAGCCGGCGCAGTTCGCCGCCGCGGTGCGCGAACGCGCATTGGCGCTGGCGGCGGCCAGCGACCGCGCGTCCTTAGGGAAGGGCGTCGCGCTCACGCCGATCGAGCGAACGATCGAGGCTGACGTCTCGCGCTATTCGCATGTGACGGTCGCGATCGACCGCGGCGCCCGGGTCGCGACATTCACGATTCAGGGCCCAAGCGGCGGTGAGCCAATGGACATCGCCGCGATCGAGGCCGAGGGCGCGGCCTGGTATCCACTGGCGCTCGCCCGAGAGTTGGAGGATGCGATCTTGTCCATGCGCACCAACGAGCTCGATATCGGGGTGTGGCTGATCAAGACCGAGGGCGACGTCGAGGCCGTGCTGGCCATGGACGAAACGCTCGGCGGGCTCAAAGCGCACTGGCTCGTGCGCGAAACGATCGGTTACCTGCGCCGCACCTTCAGCCGGCTTGACGTCACCTCGCGCAGCCTGTTCGCGCTCATCGACGAGGGCTCGTGCTTCGCCGGCTCGCTCATGGAGCTCGCCCTGGCTTGCGACCGGATCTACCACCTGTCGCTGCCCGGCGGCGAAAGCCGCGCGCCCCGCGTCGCGCTCAGCCAGGCAAATTTTGGCGATTATCCGATGGCGAGCGGACAGAGCCGGGTCGGGCGCCGCTTCTATGACGAAAAGCCGGCGCTCGAGGCGTTGAAGGCTAGTATCGGCCGGCCGCTCGACGCGCGGTCGGCGTTCGCGCTTGGGCTCGCCACCAGCATTCCCGACGACATCGACTGGGCCGACGAGATCCGCATCGCCGTCGAAGAGCGCGCGTCACTGAGCCCCGATGCGCTGACCGCGCTCGAGGCCAACCTGCGCTTCGACGGTCCGGAGACATTGGCCACCCGCGTCTTCGGCCGTCTTACAGCCTGGCAGAACTGGATCTTCCAGCGCCCCAACGCGGTCGGCGAAAGGGGCGCGCTCAAGGTCTACGGCAAGGGCGAAAAAGCGGCCTTCGACTGGAACCGGGTGTAGGAGAAATCAAGTTGCGTCGAAAAAGCCGTCATTGCGAGGAGCGGAGCCACGAAGCAATCCAGGGCGCAGGGCGCGCGACGTTCATGGATTGCTTCGCTCGCGCTCGCAATGACGTCCGACTGGGGCGGTCCCTCATGTTCGCCGCAAGGACCTGCGCGTGATGGAGGCGTCCGAGACAACCGTCATCAGGCAGCACCTGATCGACCCCGAAATCTGCATCCGCTGCAACACTTGCGAGTCGACCTGCCCGGTCGGCGCGATCTCGCATGACGCGCGCAACTATGTGGTCGACGCCAACATCTGCAATCTCTGCATGGCCTGCGTTCCGCCCTGTCCGACCGGCAGCATCGACAACTGGCGAGCAATGCCGCGCGCCCGCGCCTATGGCGTCGACGAGCAGTTCGGCTGGGACGTCCTGCCGCCGGAGCTCAGCGCCGACGATCTAGCCCTCGCCGGCGCCTCGGAGAACGCGAGCCCTGCCGCGCCGTACCCTCAAGCGCCTCCGCCGCCGCCGCTGGCGAAGCGGTGTTCGACGCCACCGCCTATGGCGCCGTCACTCCGCCTTGGTCGGCCGAGAGGGCGATCGCCAATCTCTACGGACCAAAGGCGGCGGCGAGGTCGGTTCCCGCCACGGTCGTCGGCAACGTGAGGGTGACGGACGTCGGCAAGGACTACGACACCCATCACATCGTGCTCGATTTCGGCTCCGTGACGTACCCTGTGCTGGAGGGCCAGTCGATCGGCATCATCCCTCCCGGAATGGATGCGGACGGACGGCCGCACTTCCCGCGCCAATATTCGGTCGCGAGCCCGCGCAACGGCGAGCGGCCGGGCTACAACAATGTCTCGCTCACCGTGAAGCGGGTGCTCGAAGATCATCAGGGCCGCCCCGTTCGCGGCGTCGCAAGCAATTATCTGTGCGATTTGAAAGTCGGCGACGCCGTCGAGGCGACCGGACCGTTCGGCGTGAGCTTCCTCATGCCCAACCACCCGAAGAGCGCGATCGTGATGATCTGCACCGGCACCGGAAGCGCGCCGATGCGGGCGATGACCGAGTGGCGGCGCCGCTTGCGCAAATCCGGCAAGTTCGACGGCGGCAGGTTGATGCTGTTTTTCGGCGCTCGCACGAAAGAGGAACTGCCGTATTTCGGCCCGCTCTTGAACCTGCCCAAGGACTTCATCGACATCAATTTCGCCTTCAGCCGCACCGTGGGCGAGCCCAAGCGCTACGTACAGGACGCGATGCGCGAGCGTTCCGTCGATCTCGCCGCCCTGATCGCCGACCCGGACGCCTACTTCTACGTCTGCGGCTTGAAAGCGATGGAGGAGGGCGTGGTCAAGGCGCTGCGCGACATCGCGATCGAGTCCGGGCTCGATTGGGAGACGCATGGGCAGGCCCTCAAACGCGACGGCCGGCTGCATCTGGAAACCTACTGACCGGACCATGAGCATAAGGAGAACCCCATGAGCGCCGACGACATTCTCAGCGACTCGGCCGGATCGATGAGCGCCGACCGCTTCGTTGAAATCAGCTATGATGACGTCATTCCCAACAACGTCGCTCTCGGTTCGGACAAGCAGCTCCAGCGCGCGCTCGAAGGCTGGCGGCCGAAATATCTCGACTGGTGGAGCGGCATGGGCCCGGTCGGCTTCCAGCAGTCGGATGTCTATTTGCGCACCGCCGTCGGTGTCGACCCCGCGGGCTGGGCCAAGTTCGGCTTTGTGAAGATGCCGACCTATCGCTGGGGCATCCTGCTCGCGCCGAAGGTCGAGGGGCGCACGATCCCCTTCGGTCGCCATAAAGGGGAGCCCGCCTGGCAGGAAGTGCCCGGCGAGCACCGCGCGCTGCTGCGCCGGCTCATCGTGGTCCAGGGCGACACCGAGCCGGCCTCGGTCGAGCAGCAGCGCTTCCTCGGCCAGACGGCGCCGAGCCTCTACGACATGCGCAACCTCTTCCAGGTCAATGTCGAGGAGGGCCGGCATCTCTGGGCGATGGTCTATCTCCTGGTCAAATACTTCGGCAAGGACGGGCGCGAGGAGGCGCAGGCTTTGCTCGAGCGCCAGAGCGGGCAGATGGACAATCCGCGCATCCTCGGCGCGTTCAACGAACGCACGCCCGACTGGCTGTCGTTCTTCATGTTCACCTTCTTCACCGACCGCGACGGCAAGATGCAGCTCGCCGCGCTCGCCGAAAGCGGCTTCGATCCGCTGTCGCGCACCTGCCGGTTCATGCTGACCGAGGAAGCCCATCACATGTTCGTCGGCGAGACCGGCGTGCAGCGGACGATCGAGGCGACCTGCGCGGCGATGGTGAAGGCGGGAATCAAGGATCCCAATGACGTCGAAGCGGTGCGCAAGCTCGGCGTCGTCGACCTCCCGCTCCTGCAGCGCAAGATGAATTTCCATGCGTCGGTCACACGCGACCTGTTCGGCGCCGAGATCTCGTCCAACGCCGCCGAGGCGTTCGGCTCCGGCGTCAAGGGCCGCTTCAACGAAGCGAACCTCAAGGGCGACGACCACGTGTTGCAGGACGCGACCTATCCCGTCACCCGCGTCGTCGACGGCGCGCTCGTCGTCGAGCAGGCGCCTGCGCTGCGCGCCCTCAACGCGCGGCTCCTCGACGACTTCATCGTCGACTGCCAGGGCGGGATCGACCGCTGGAACAAGTCGATCGAGAAAGCGGGCGTCGCCTTCAAGTTCGCCCAGCCGCACAAGGGCTTCAACCGCAGAATCGGCGAGTTCGCGGGCAAACGGGTGAGCCCGGCCGGCGAGGTCCTGACCGAAGACCAATGGGCGGCGAAAAGCGGCGACTGGCTGCCGAACGGCGACGACATGGCCTTCATCGGCTCGCTGATGAAGCCCTGCCACGAGCCGGGCCAATACGCGAGCTGGATCGCGCCCCCGCGCGTCGGCGTCAACAACCAGCCGGGCGACTTCGAGTATGTGAAGATCGCCTGAGAGAACCAGAGGTTGAACAGGGAGGATTTTTTCGCGCAACAGCGAGAATATTCCGCATAACAGGGATATTTTTTGCGCGGAACAGGGAAGGTTTTTGCGCTAATTCGTGTCTTGGCCCGGGCGCCGGCGCCGCGGTAGATATAATCCTCGATATAGTTGTTGTATGCGCACTGCAGTCGTCGAAACCCCTTCTCCCTCTGGGAGAGGGCAGGGGTGAGGGGCGATAGCGGCCTGCGGGCGCGACGGCGCGCACCTCCCCGTTTGTTCCATGCTATCGTGCGTCTCGGCTTGAGGACGCGTCGTGCCGGAAACGCGGAAAATTGCGGCGATCCTGGTTGCGGATGTCGTCGGCTACAGCCGGCTCGCCGGAGTGGACGAGGATCGCACGCTCGCGCGGTTGAGAGGCCTCCGCAGCGACCTGATCGATCCCGCCGTCGCCGCGCATCACGGACGCACCGTCAAGCGCACCGGCGATGGCGTTCTCATCGAGTTTCGTAGCGTCGTCGACGCGGTGCGCTGCGCCATCGAGGTGCAAAACGGCATGGTCGAGCGCAATGCGGGCCTGCCAGCGGAGCGCCGGATCGAGTTTCGCGTCGGCATCCACCTGGGAGACGTGGTTGAAGAGAGCGACGGCGATCTGATGGGCGACGGCGTCAATATCGCGGCGCGATTGGAAGGGATCGCACAGCCCGGCGCGATCTGTCTTTCCGAGGACGCCTATCGCCAGGTCAAGGGACGGCTCGAACTCGCTGCCGCCGATCTCGGCCCCATGCCGCTCAAAAACATCGCCGAGCCGATCCGCGTTTATTCGCTCGAAGTCGGCGCGCCCGCTCCGGCGAAGCCCGCGCGGGCCGCGGCGACGGAAAAACCCGGCGCGCCACGCCTCTCGATTGTCGTTCTGCCGTTCGCCAATATTGGTGGCGACGCGGAGCATGAGCCTTTCGTCGACGGGGTCACGGAGAGCCTGACGACCGATCTTTCGCGGATTCGAGGCTCGTTCGTGATCGGACGCAACACCGCTTTCACGTACAAGGGCAAGCCGGTCGATCTGAAGCAGATCGGACGCGAGTTGAATGTCCGCTATGTCCTCGAGGGCAGCGTTCAGCGCGCGGAAACCGCATGCGCGTCAACGTCCAGTTTATCGACGCCGAAACCGGCGATCATCTTTGGGCCGAACGGTTCGACAAGCCGCTCGCCGATCTCTTCGACATGCAGGACGAAATCGTCGCGCGCCTGGCGGGGGCGCTCAACGCCCAGCTCATCGCCGCCGAGGCGCGACGCGCGGAACAGGCTCCGACCCCCAACTCGATGGACCTCTATTTTCAAGGTTTGGCTTGGTTCAACAAGGGTACAACGCCTGACAATCTGGCGCAGGCGCGCAGCTTTTTCGATCGCGCTCTGTCGGCCGATCCCGACAACGTCGAGGCTCTGATCGGATCGGCCCGCCTCGATGCGCGCGAGGGCGCAAATTGCTCTGTGACCGATCCCAAGGCGGCTTTCGCGGCCGCCGAAGCGAAATTGACCCAAGCCTTGTCGTCGGTCCCAGACCATGCGCGCGGGCATAGGTTGTTGGGGTACGTCGACATATTGACCAAGCGCGCTGAGCAGGGCATTGCCGAATGTGAACATGCGTTGGAGCTGGATCGAAATCTTGCTAGCGCCCATGCCTTTATCGGACTGGGTAAGATTAATGTCGGTTGCGCCGAAGAAACAGAGGCTCACGTTGGTGAGGCCCTGCGCCTCAGTCCACGGGATACTAATGCCCATACGCTGGAAGATCTTTGCCGGCACCGCGAAGATTACTCTCGGTGACTATGAGCAGGCGGTCGCGTGGTTCCGACGGGCGATCGAGGCCAACCGAAATTATCCGACACCTTATTTCCTACTAGCCGCTTCCCTCGCGCAGCTTGGTCGACTGGATGAGGCGCATTCCGCGGTCAAGGCCGGTCTCGTGCTCAACCCGGCCTTCACCATGTCCCGCGCCCACACCGCTTGGACGGCGATGAGCGACAACCCGACGTTTCAAGCCCAGCTCCAGCCCCTTCTCGAGGGCATGCGCAAGGCCGGCGTGCCGGAGGGGTAACCGCGCCGTTCGGGGCGTTTCCACTGCCAGGAGACATTGCTGATGCTTACGCCAGGCGCTCACTCGCAAGCACGCGCTTGACCGCGGGCCGGTCCGCCATCCGGATGCGGTGATCGAGCACGCGTGGGAAGGCGGCGGGGTCGACGCCGTCGACCTCCAGCCAGCGCGCGATGGTGAAGAGATAGGGGTCGGCGATCGTGTAAGCCTCGCCCATCGCCCAGGGCCCGCGGAACATCTTCCGCTCAATCAAGTCGAAGCAGGCGCCGACGGTCTCAGGAACCTTCTTCTTCATCGTTTCGATCGCCGCCGGGTCGTCCGTCCATCGATAGCCGCGCGCGCGGTGAGCATGCGCGACATGCACCGTCGCGCAGAGATAGCTCATGAACGCCTGCACTTCCGCGAAGGCGAACGGATCGTCGAGCGGCGCGAGCCGGGCGGCAGGACGAGTTTGGGCGACATAGGCGAGAATGGCCGGCGTTTCCGTCAGGACGCCGCGATCGGTGACGAGCGCCGGCACCCGGCCCTTCGGGTTGATCTTGAGATAGTCGGGCTTGGTCTGCTCGGCCGTGGCGAAGTCGACGCGGCGGGTGTCATACGCCGCGCCCGAGTCCTCGAGCGCGATATGCGAAGCGAGCGCGCAGGTGTTGGTCGCGTAGTAGAGCGTGAGCATGGAAACCGGGCCTTGGCCGCGAGCGACGTTGGCTCGCGCTTCTATAAGGCCACGATCTTGCCGCGCCGTTCAAGCTCGGCGATGACGCGGTCGGCGAGCGCCTCCGGCGGCTCTGCGGCGGAATTCAAGACGAGCTCCGGCGCCTCGGGCGCTTCATACGGCTGGTCGACGCCGGTGAAGTTTTTGATTTCGCCAGCCAGCGCCCGCTTGTAGAGGCCTTTGGGGTCGCGGGCGACGACCGTCTCCAGCGGCGCGTCGACGAAAACCTCGAGGAACTCGCCTGCCGCTGCGGTGTCGCGAACGAGCCGCCGCTCGGCCCGGAACGGCGAAATGAACGAGCACAGCACGATGAGCCCGGCGTCGGTCATCAGCCTCGCCACCTCGCCGACGCGGCGGATGTTCTCGACCCGGTCGGCGGCGGTGAAGCCTAAGTCCTTGTTGAGGCCGTGGCGGACATTGTCGCCGTCGAGAAGCGCGGTATGAACGCCGCGCGCATGAAGCCTGGCCTCGACCAGGTTGGCGATCGTCGATTTTCCCGCCCCCGAGAGCCCGGTGAACCACAGGATCGCCGGCTCCTGATGCTTGAGCGCGGCATGCGCTTCGCGGCCGACCGTGGCGCCATGCCGATGCACGTTGGTCGCGCGCCTGAGCCCATGGGCGATCATCCCCGCGGCCGCGGTCTCGTTGGTCGCCCGGTCGATGAGGATGAAGGCGCCGGTCACGCGGTTGTCGGCATAGGCGTCGAAGGCGACCGGCGTGGTCGTTGCGATGTTGCAGAAGCCGACCTCGTTGAGGTCGAGCTGCTTCGCCGCGAGCTTGTCGAAATTGTTGACGTCGAGGCGGTGCTTGAGCTCCGTGACCTGGGCCGGCACGGTGCGCGCGCCGATCTTCATCAGATAGGAGCGGCCGGGCAGCATGGCGTCGGCGCTCATCCAGATCAGATGCGCGGTGAACTGGTCGGCGACCTCCGGCCGGCTCGTCGGGTGGGCGAGCACGTCGCCCCGCGCGATATCGACCTCGTCTTCGAGCGTCAGCGTCACCGCGTCGCCCGCTTCGGCGCTTTCCTTCTCCTGGTCGGCGACCAGGATCGACTTGACTTTCGTTTGCTTCCCCGAACCGGCGATGACGATCGGCTCGCCGCGCGCGACCCGCCCGCTCGGGATCGTGCCGGCGAAGCCGCGGAAATCGAGATGCGGCCGGTTGATCCATTGCACCGGCAGGCGGAACGGCGCGCCGCGGCGATCCTCTTCGACCTCGATGGTTTCGAGCCGCTGCAACAAATGCCCGCCCTGATACCACGGCGTCTTCGCACTGACCGACGACACATTGTCGCCGAAGCGGGCGGAGATCGGAACCGCGAACAGCGAGCGGAAGCCGAGCGGCTCGGCGAACTTGCGAAAGGCGATGACAATGTCGCGGAAGGCGCGCTCATCGTAGTCGATGAGATCGATCTTGTTGACCGCGAGCACGACGTGGCGCACGCCAAGCAGCGACACGATGATCGAATGGCGATGGGTCTGCGGGAGCAGGCCCTTGCGCGCGTCGACGAGCACGATCGCGAGGTCGGCGTTGGATGCGCCGGTCGCCATGTTGCGGGTATATTGCTCGTGGCCCGGCGTGTCGGCGACGATGAATGAGCGCCGCGCCGTCGCGAAGTAGCGGTAGGCGACGTCGATCGTGATGCCCTGCTCACGCTCGGCTTCGAGCCCGTCGACGAGGAGCGCGTAATCAATATCCTCCCCGGTGGTGCCGAATTTTTTCGAATCACGCTCGAGCGCCGTGAGCTGGTCGTCGAAGATCAGCTTCTTCTCGTAAAGCATGCGCCCGATGAGGGTGGACTTGCCGTCGTCGACCGATCCGCAGGTGAGGAGACGCAGGGTCGGGAGGGCCGCCGGATCAACCGGGACATTCATCGCCGCGTCTCGCTCATCCCGAGGAGCGATGCAAGGCATCGCGTGTCGAAGGATGATCCAGAGCGTGCGAGTTGGAGCGTCCTTCGAGACGCGCCGCCCCCGGCGCCGCTCCTCAGGACGAGGGGGCTGGAAGCACGATCCGCCATCAGAAGTACCCCTCGCGCTTTTTCTTTTCCATCGACGCGGCTTCGTCGGAATCGATGAGGCGGCCCTGACGCTCGGAGGTGGTGGCCTTGCGCATTTCGGCGACGATGTCGCGCAGCGTGTCGGCCTCCGACTCGATTGCGCCGGTCAGCGGATAGCAGCCGAGGGTGCGGAAGCGCACCCGCCGCATCTGAGGCTGCTCGCCGGGCTCGAGCGGCAGCCGCTCGTCGTCGACCATGATGAGCGCGCCCGAGCGCTCGACGACCGGGCGAAGCTTGGAGAAATAGAGCGGCACGACCGGAATGGCCTCCGCGAGCACATATTCCCACACGTCGAGCTCGGTCCAGTTGGAGAGTGGAAAGACGCGCATCAATTCGCCATCGCGCAGGCGGGTGTTGAACAGCCGCCAGAGTTCGGGGCGCTGGTTGCGCGGATCCCAGGCATGCGCGGCCGAGCGATGGGAGAAGATGCGCTCTTTGGCGCGGCTCTTCTCCTCGTCGCGCCGCGCGCCCGCCGAAAGCGGCGTCGAAGCGACCGTCGTCGAGCGCCTGCCGCAGCGATTCGGTCTTCATCACCTGGGTGTGGAGCTGCGAGCCCGAGGCGATCGGCGATATGCCGCGCCTGACCCCGTCCTGATTGACGTGAACGATGAGATCGAGGCCGAGCCGGCGCGCGGTCTCGTCGCGGAATGCGATCATCTCGCGGAACTTCCAGGTCGTGTCGACGTGCAGCAGCGGGAATGGCGGCTTGGCGGGATGGAACGCCTTCATCGCCACATGCAGCATGACGCTCGAATCCTTGCCGATTGAATAGAGCATCACGGGGTTGCGCATTTCGGCGACAACCTCCCGCATGATGTGAATCAACTCGGCCTCCAGCCGCCGCAGATGGGCCGGCAATTCGCTCGCCATCGGGAATTCCCTTGAGAAGGCGCGCTACATAGGCGGCTTCCCGAGCGAAGGCAAGGATTTAAACTATATGAGCAAGTTGTTAGATCTGTATCACTTATACAAAATGTTTAATGCTGCGCCGCTCCAACTGCTCGTCGCGCGTTGACTTGCGGCGGCGTCCCGCCCATCGGTAGCCCGAAACACGGAGATCATCCCCTTGCCCCGTCCGGTGATCATGGCGCCCTCGATTCTGTCGTCGGACTTCTCGCGCCTCGCCGAGGAGGTGCGGGCGGTCGCCGCCGCAGGCGCGGACTGGATCCATCTTGATGTGATGGACGGGCATTTCGTGCCGAACATCACCTTCGGTCCGCCGGTCGTCGCGGCGCTGCGGCCCCATACCGACAAGCCGTTCGACTGCCATTTGATGATCGAGCCGTGCGACCCCTATCTCGAAGCCTTCGCCAATGCCGGCGCCGACCATATCACCGTCCATGCGGAGGCGACCCGGCATCTCGACCGCTCGCTCCAGGAGATTCGCGCCCTCGGCAAGAAGGCGGGCGTGGCGATCAATCCCGCAACGCCGGAGAGCGCGATCGAATATGTGCTCGACCGGCTCGATACGATCCTGGTGATGACCGTCAATCCCGGCTTCGGCGGGCAGAAATTCATTCCGGCGATGCTCGACAAGGTCGCGCGGGTGAAACGCATGATCGGGACACGCAAGATTCACATCGAAGTCGACGGCGGGGTCGCGCCGGAAACCGCGCCGCTTCTGGCGGGCGCCGGCGCGAACGTCTTTGTCGCGGGCTCCGCGGTGTTCGAGGGCGACGCGAGGCAGTACGCGGACAATATCCGCGCGATCCGCGACGCGGCTTGAGCCTGCTCGGCCGCGCCTGCAGCCACTTAGGCCGCTGAGGCCAGGACTTCAACGAAGCCCTGCCGCCACGAGGCATGAGGGGGCCGCCATCCAAGCTCTCGCTTGGCCTTCGCGTTCGATCCCGCCCGGCTTTGCGTCATCAACACGACCAAGGGCTCCCCGGCGATGAGGCGAGCAAGCCAGCGCGGAACATGGCGAGGCGGCTTGGCGCCGATCATGGCCGCAAGCGCAGGAAGCCAATCGCGCACCGGGGCGGGGTCATCATCAACGATATTGTAGATCCCTCGCGCGCTTCCCTCGACGGCGCGCCTCGTGGCTTGAGCCGCGTCGTCGACATGCACGAAGGACCACCAGCCGCCGCCGTCCCCAATGACGGGAAAGAGCCTGCGGCGCACTTGATCGAGAGCAGGTCCATCGAACACTCCGGAATGAGGCCCGTAGAAAGCGCCGTAGCGCAAGACCACGCCCTCAAAATCGGGCGCTTCGCCAACGGCGGTCTCGACATGACGAAGGGCTTTGAGCGCAGTCTCGAACTCGCGCGGCGGCGCCGCATCGAGAGGGTCGTCCTCGGTCTTGACCGGCCCGCCGACGCGGGCGAAGGGCCATCCGCAGTAGCTTTGCGCAACGACCTTCCTCGTTCCCGCTTCACGCGCCGCAGCAAGGAGGTTGTCGAGGCCCTCAGTGCGAAGCCGGTTGGTTTGTGCGAAGACGCGCTCGAAGTGGCGCAGGTCGCTCGCGTCGTTGAGAGAAGTCATCTCGTGAATGACGACTTCGGGCCGAGCTTCCAGCACCGCAGCGCGCGCCGCCGACGGGTCCAGCGCATCCACCACGGCGGGAATCGCTCCCGCGCGCCCCAACGCGTCGGTTTTGGACGGCGAGCGGGTCAGCCCGGTGACCTCATGACCCGCCGCGACCAGCATCGGGACGAGCCGGCTTCCAATGGCGCCGGTGGCGCCTGCGACCAAAATGCGCATTTGCGTTCCCTTTCCTCGCGGAAGTCGACGGGCTAACGCCGCAAGCCAAAGGCGGTTCCCTCTCCAATCTTGCGATTGGCCGCCGCAACGCTAAATGTGGTAGAAGCGCGGCGGTCTCCTGAGAGAATCCAATATGTTGCAAACCCTTCTGGCCGAAGGCCGGCCGCTGCTCGCCGACGGCGCGACCGGCACCAATCTCTTCGCCATGGGCCTGACCTCCGGCGACAGCCCGGAGCTCTGGAACGCGGTCCATGCCGACCGGATCGAGAGCCTGCATCGGGCCTTCGTCGACGCCGGCGCCGACATCATTCTGACCAACAGCTTCGGCGCCAATCGCCGCCGCCTGATGCTGCACGGGCTCGAGGCCCGCGCGCGCGAACTGAACCGCCTCGCGGCCCAAATCGCGCGCAAGGGCGCCGAGGCGCGGGCGACGGCCGGTGTCGTCGCCGGATCGGTCGGACCGACGGGCGACCTCATCGCTCCGCTCGGGCCGTTGAGCGAAGAGGAGGCGGTCGAGGTCTTCATCGAGCAGATCGAGGGCCTGCGCGAAGGCGGCGCGGACGTCGCCTGGATCGAAACCATGTCGGCCGCGGAAGAGATTCGCGCGGCGGCTTTGGCGGCGGCGAAATGCGGCATGCCGTACACGATCGCCGCGAGTTTCGATACCGCCGGCCGCACCATGATGGGCGTCGCTCCCGCCGCGTTCGGCGCCCTGGTCGAAGCCTTCGAGCCCGCGCCGGTCGCCTACGGCGCGAATTGCGGCGTCGGCGCCTCCGATCTCCTGGCGGCGGTCCTCGCGATGAGCGCGGCCAAAGGACCGGACAGTCCGGGCGCGCCGCTCATCGCCAAGGCCAACGCCGGGGTGCCGCAATGGCATGGGGCGCAGATCCACTATTCCGGCACGCCCGAGCTGATGGCGACCTACGCCGGGCTCGCCGTCGATTGCGGCGCCCGCATCGTCGGCGGCTGTTGCGGCAATACGCCGGCCCATGTCGCGGCGATGCGGCGCGGTCTCGACGCCCACAAAGCCGGGCCGCGTCCGGGCCTGGAGGCGATCGTCGCCGCGCTTGGCGCGCTCGTGGCGCCGCCCGCCGCGGAACAGGCCGGACGCACGCGGCGGCGCGAGCGGGCATGAGCGCAAGAAGGGCGAGGCGGAGCGCTGCGGGCGAGCCCGCTCGGTTGCCGCCGCCCGAGGCGGTCCGCCGGCCCTTGACCGCCCCATCGGGGCCGCAGGTCTTCGACGTCGATACAGCCGGGCGCGGGCGAGCGGCTCGACCGTTTCCTCGGCGGCGCCGCGGCCGGGCGCAGCATCGCGCTGTCGCGGACGCGGCTGAAAGCGCTGATCGAGGCCGGCGAAGTCAGCATCGACGGGAGCGTCGCCCGCGATCCGGCGATGCGGCTTGCAGAGGGCGCGCGCATCGCCTTCGAGGCGCCGCCGGCGAAAGAATTCGCCGCTCGCCGCCGAGGACCTGCCCCTTGCCGTCGTCTACGAGGACGAGCACCTGATCGTGATCGACAAGCCGGCCGGGCTCGTCGTCCACCCGGCTCCGGGCCATGCGGCGGGCACGCTCGTCAACGCGCTGATTGGCCACTGCGGGGCGAGCCTCTCGGGCGTCGGCGGCGTCAGGCGGCCGGGAATCGTGCATCGGCTCGACAAGGACACGTCGGGGCTTCTCGTCGCCGCCAAGACGGATGCGGCGCATCGCGGCCTGGCCGAGCTGTTCGCCGATCACGGCCGAACCGGGTCGCTCGAGCGCGAATATCTCGCGCTTGCCTGGGGCGGCTTCGACGCCGCCGCCGGCAAGGTCGCGGCGCCGATCGGCCGTGATCCCCGCCATCGGCAAAAAATGGCGGTCGCGGCCGAAGAGCGCGGCCGTCACGCCGCGACCCACTGGCGGCTCGAGGAGGCCCTGGGACCCGCGGCCCTCATCGCCTGCCGGCTCGAGACCGGGCGGACTCACCAGATCCGCGTCCATATGGCGTCGATCGGACATCCGCTCCTGGGCGATTCGGCCTATGGCGCCGGGTTCAAGACGAAGGCGGCGCGGCTCAGCGAGGCCGCCAAGGCCGCGCTGGCTGCGCTCGGACGCCAAGCTTTGCACGCGTCGGTCTTGGGCTTCGAGCACCCCCAGACCGGCGAAAGGCTCCGGTTCGAGAGGCCTCCTCCGGAAGAC
The DNA here is from genome assembly GCA_963832305.1 of uncultured Alphaproteobacteria bacterium. Taxonomy (GTDB): domain Bacteria; phylum Pseudomonadota; class Alphaproteobacteria; order Rhizobiales; family Beijerinckiaceae; genus Roseiarcus. The sequence goes on from CAWHTU010000018.1 coordinate 206,255, forward strand.
TTTACGAGGTTGCTCAAAGCATTAAGGGCCGCGCCCGCGCCCTGACGGTCTTGTCGGACCGGAAGAGACATTGAAACAATTTCATGCTGGCGGCGAATAGCTGTCTACGTACGGCCCTTTTTCGGCCACGCTTGCTCGACCACAATATGTTCAACCGGCCATAGCGCCGATGGAGACGGTCAAAACCGGCCTCCAAACTCCGAGGAAAACATGGCTGGATCGCTTCCCATCATTGCGGGCGAATCGGGACTTGCGCGCTACCTGCAAGAGATCAAGCGGTTCCCGATGCTGGAGCCGCAAGAGGAATACATGCTCGCCAAGCGCTGGCGCGAACATGGCGACCGCGAGGCCGCGCACAAGCTCGTCACCTCGCATCTGCGGCTGGTGGCCAAGATCGCCATGGGCTATCGCGGCTACGGACTGCCGATCGGGGAAGTGATTTCCGAAGGCAACGTCGGCCTCATGCAGGCGGTCAAGCGGTTCGAGCCGGACAAGGGCTTCAAGCTCGCGACCTACGCCATGTGGTGGATCCGCGCCTCGATCCAGGAATACATCCTGCGCTCGTGGTCGCTGGTGAAGATGGGCACGACGGCGAGCCAGAAGAAGCTGTTCTTCAATCTGCGCAAGGCCAAGAGCCGGATCTCGGCGCTCGACGAGGGCGATTTGCGCGACGACCAGGTCGAAATCGATCTCGAAGCGGCTCGGCGTCGGCAAGCAGGACGTCATCGACATGAACCGGCGCCTCGGCGGCGACGCGTCGCTCAATTCGCCGCTGCGCGATGGCGGCGAAGGCGAGTGGCAAGACTGGCTGGTGGACGATAGCCCCGACCAGGAATCGCTCCTCGCCGACCGCGAGGAATCGGACGCCCGCATGGGCGCGCTGCGCAGCGCCCTAACGGTCCTCAATCCGCGCGAGCGGCGCATATTCGAGGCTCGCCGGCTTGCCGACGACCCGATCACCCTCGAGGAGCTGTCGGCTGAATTCGGCGTGTCGCGCGAGCGCGTGCGGCAGATCGAAGTGCGCGCGTTCGAGAAGGTGCAGGCGGCGGTGAAGGCCGGCGTCGCCAGGGCGCAAGCGCCGAAAAATCCCCCGCCGGCCGCATTGCCGGCTCGCTGAGGGACGAGCTGGCGCCGCCGCCCAACGCCGCATTGGGGGGAATTTTTCGCGCGGCGGCGCAGAACCTGAGGTAGGCTCGCGCAAACCTGGATTGCCCCCGCCGAACCGAATAGGCCGCCCCGATGCCCTCCATTCCATTCCGCCCGAGCCGTTCGCGTCGGCCCTTCGCGCTTGCGGCGCTGGCCGCGGCGGCGCTATGGGCGTTTCCGGTCCTGGCCGCCGACCGGCCAGCCACGCCCGAGGGGGCGGACGCGCTGAGAAGCCTGATCGCCAGATATCTGCCTGCGGCCCAGGCCGGCGAGTCGCCCCTCATCACGGTGACGCCGGAGGGCGCCCACTATCTCATCTCGGCCGATCTCAGCGCGCTCAACGCGCTCCTCAAGGAGACGGGCGCGTCCTACGAGCCGGCGACCATCGTCTACCAGGCGGTCGAACAGGATGACGGCCATTGGCGGCTCACGCTCGACTCTCTTCCGCGCATCGTCTTTCATTCGGAGAGAGCGAACGGCAGCGTGGAACTGATGAATTTCCGTTCGACGGCGCTGATCGATCCGTCAATCGCATGGCTCCTCGGCGGCTCGGCGAACATCGACAAGGGCGCTCTCCATATTCAGACGCCGAAGGTGGAGCAGTGGATCGATTTCGGCGCCGTTCAGGAGAACGTCACCACCACCGTCGGCGGCGACGGCTCGGTTTCGACGCGGGTGAAGGAGGACATTTCCGACATCGTCTTCAAGGCGAACGGGGTCGGGAGGAATGACGCTCCGGTCAGCGTCAGCGGACGGGCCGACAAGGCGCTGATCGATGTCGGCGTCGATGGTTTCAGGAGCCGCAGGGCGTTCGACCTGTGGGGTCTGTTGGCTTCTCATCCGGGGCGCGCCGATCTCGCCGCCCACGAGGGGGAGCTGAAGGAAATGCTGAAAGATCTGGCGGCCCCCGGCCTCAAGTTCAGCGAAGGGATCGAGGCGCAGAAAATGCTCGTCGCCTCAACGATCGGCGCGGTCACTCTGAGCGGGGCCAAATATCAGCTGGGCGCGGCCAACGCCGGGCCGCAGAGCGCGATCAGTCTTGACGTTTCGGCTGAAGGCCTGAGCTTGCCGGCCGGGCTGTTTCCGCCCGAGGCAGGCGACCTGACGCCGTCCAAGATCGATGTCGCGGCGACGCTCAAGGGCATCGACCTCGCGGCGGCGGCGAATGCCTGGATCGACGCCCTCAATCTCAAGGGCGATGGCGAGGTGATGACCGAGCAGGACGCCGACAAGGTCGAGACGGCCCTGTTGAGCGCCGGTCCGATCCGGATCGAAATCGCGCCCTCGCATCTCGTTGCGCCCGCGGTCGACGCCGACTTCAGCGGGGTCGTCCGCTTGGAGCACGGCAAGCCCAACGTCGCCATCACCGTCCATATGCGCGGTTTCGACAAGACGATGGCGGCGGTTAAGGCGCTCGGCCCGGACGTCGCCGCCAAGGTCATGCCGCCTCTCGCGCTGGCCAAGGGGCTCGGCAAGAGCGAAAGCGACGGCAGCCTGAGCTGGCTGGTCGAGCTGACCGCCGACCGGTCGATGATGGTCAACGGCATCCCGTTCGGCAAGGCGCCGGACTGACGGCGGGCCCCGTGGCGCATGTAGCCGGTGCAGCCGCGGAAGGATTTCCCCTTTTCTCTTTCTCGCCTCAATCCGGCGCGCCGGCGCGCGCCTGCTCGCCCTCGCGCAAGGGTTCCGACAAGCGCGATAGCAGCGCCTCGGCCTCCGCGATCTCAGGCATTTCGGGGGTGGGCGAAAAGCCTTCGAGCGCAGGCGCGAGGAGGGCATGCGCGTCGTCTCGGCGACCGGTTGAGCGATAGAGCTTGGCGAGCGCAAGGGAGGCCAGAAGGGCGTAGCCCCGCGCGCCCTGTCCCCTCGCAATGGCGATAGCGGTGTGGAAGGCTTCCTCGGCCGGAGACGTAAGCCCGGTCGCCAGCAAGATTTCGCCGCGCAAGCGATGGAGATACGGGTCGGTGTAGTGCTCCCCCGTCTCCTCCGCGAGGGCAAATCCGGTCGTCGATCGCCGCGAGCGCGCTATCCAAATCGGGCCGCATCGCCTCAAGCTCGGCGAGCAGGCCGTAAAACGATGGCGCGCCGCTCCTGTTGCCCTGCGCCAGATATGTTTCCAAGGCCTGTTTGAGCCCGATCGCGCCCGCCTCCGGATCGCTGTCTTTGCCGTGGGACCAATTGGCGTACACCTCGCCGAGGTCGGCGTATGTCTTCAGGTTATGCTCGTGCGTCAAGGCGCGCAGCGATTCCACGGCGACCTGCGCAGCGCGGTCATCGCCGCGACGGGACTCGATGACGGTCTTGAAAAACAGCGCGCTCGCGACCGATGCGGGATGACCCAGCTCATTGGCGCAACGGGCCAACTCATCAATGAGCCGGCGCGCTCGCTCGAACTCGCCCAAATGCCATTCCGTCAGCGCCAGGAAGTTCGAGGCGCTGACCCTGGTGTCATTGCCGAACCGGAAGAGCGCATCTCGGTCTCGATCATGGACATATTCGCCCAAAGCACGATCGAGAGCCTTTCGCGCCTCCTGCAGGTCGCCAAGCAGCAACGACACAAACCCGAGAACCCGTCGAGCGACGCCCGCTTCCATCGGACGCCGTTCGGCCTCAGCTTCGCGGACGAAGGCTTCGGCTTCCGCGCGCGCCTGGCGATGTTCGCCGCGCATGAAGCTCCTCAGGCATTCGCCGTAGTAGGCGACAAAGCGCGGAGCAGCTTCTTCCGCCGGTCCGGCGAATTTGCTGGCGCGCGCGTAGGCTGCGCTCATTTCGTCGGCGGCAAAACCTTTCGACCACATCGCCGCGTGACCATAGTCGGTATGCAGTCTCAGCCGCCGCTCTGAAAGGATCCGGTCTCCCGCCTCACGGCCTGGAGCTCGCCGTTCCGCTTCGTCCGCCATCGCGATGGCTCTGCCGAGGTGGGCGATCGCCTCCTTGAAGGCCGAACGGCGCAGAGCGTCGTCGCCGGCATTGCCCCACCATTCGATCGCCAGATCTTCGGCGCCGGCCGCGGTGAAATGATGAGCGATCGCTTCCGGTTCCGATTGCGCCGCGATGAGCGCAGCGGCCGCGCGTCTGTGCAATGTCTGCCGGCGGCTCTTCAAGAGGCTGTCGTAGGCCGCGTCCTTGATCAGCGCATGCTTGAAGCGGTAGGTCGCCTCCGGCGGGACGCCATCGGCGAACAGAAGATCCGCGTCCACCAGAGACGCCAGGGCGATTTTGAGCGAGTCCTCGTCGTATCCCCTCGGGCCGCGCCGGGCCGCCGAGATCGCCCGTCTCCGGGCGAACGGCGACGTCGCGCAGAAGGCGATACGAGAAGCTCCGTCCCAGCACCGCGCCGATCTGCGCGACCTCCCGCGCCGACCCCAATCGGTCGAGGCGCGCCGCCAGCGACTGCCGCAGGGTCGGCGGAATCGCTTTCGCGCCTCCACCCTCGCCGCGTTCGAGAATGAGCCGCGTCACCTCTTCGATGAATAGCGGCACGCCGCCGGCGCGTTCGCTCATGCGCTTGATCACGTCGGCGCGACAGCGTGCGCTGAGAGATAAGTTCGGCGATCATGCGCTGAACCTGCGTTTCGTCGAGGGGCGCAAGCGAAATGACCTTGTGGTGCGGCCGCAAGCTCCAGGGCGGGCGAAATTCAGGCCGCGCGGTCGCCAGAATGAGGAGGGGCGCCTGCGCGCCTCGTTCGCTGAGCGCCTGCACGAGAGCGATCGAGGTCGGGTCGAACCACTGCAAATCCTCAAGCACAAGAACGATCGGCTGGACGCGAGCGCTGGCCAGCCCCCACTCGACCATCGCCGCCAACTGTTTGCGAGGAATCTCTTCCGACGAAAGGTTGGGCAGGCGCTCAAGCCGGACCGGAATGTCGATGAGCGGCCCCAGCAGCGCGGCATGCTTGACCGCATCGAGCTTGGCGTCGGCGAGAACCGATTCGAGTTCAGCGAGCCGCCGCTCCGGCGGAACCTCGGGACCCCCGAACCTTGCGCGCGCCCACCCGAGCGCGGGATGGAGCGGCGTGTTCTGCAACAGCTGCGATGAACTCCATTCGATCCACGAGTGCGGCGTCTCGCCGAAATGTCCGCGAAACTCCTCAACGAGCCGGGACTTGCCGATGCCGGGATCGCCAACGATAAGAACGAACTGCCCATTCCCGGCCAGAGCCCGTTCTGAGGCCCGGGCAAGCGCGCCGAGGTCCTCCTCACGGCCGATGAAAGGCGTGAGAACGCGGGCTCCTTTCCGGCGATGCTCCTCCGCTTACGCGCACGATGCGATAGAGCGACACCGGGGCTGCGACGCCTTTCAGCCGCTGCACGCCCTTGTCCTCAACGAGGAACAGCCCGGCGACCTGCCGCTGGACGGTCGAGGTGACCAGGACAGTTCCCGGCTCCGCTGCAGCCTGAACGCGCGCCGCGATGTTGGGCGCTTCCCCGAACACTTCGCCGGCGGCGTCGGTGACGACAGGACCGCTTTCAAGGCCGATGCGAACCGCAAGTTCGGGAGCGCCGCTTGCCACGTTTCGCCCGTTTAAGTCGGCGATCGCCCGCTGGACACGGAGCGCAGCCAGGACGGCGCGTTCGGCGTCATTCTCCTGCGCCTGCGGATAGCCGAAAAGGGCCATCAGCCCGTCGCCAAGCCTTTTCAGCACATGTCCGCCGAGGCCGACCACCGCCTTCGACGCCTCGTCGAGATAGGCGTTGACGAGGTTGCGCCAGTCCTCCGGGTCGAGAACAGCGGCAAGTTCGGTCGAGCCGACAAGATCGCAGAACATCACCGTGATGGGGCGCCGCTCGGCCAAATCCGGCGGCGCAAAGGATTGCGGCGCCTTGGCGGGAGCTGCGGGCGCCGATCGAGCCGAGGCTGGAAGGGCTTTGCTCCCGTCCCGCTCGCGTATCGCCTTGAGCAGTCGTCTGCGGTCGCCGAGCGGGACTTCGAGCTTCTCGAGGTCGCGATCGGTGAGATCGCCGAACACGTCGAAGTCAATCTTGTTGTCCCGAAACGTTTCCTCGTACTGGCCGAGGCCGAGACTGCGGAGCCACTCGCCGACTTTCATGACCGCGCTAAAGCCCCTGAAACAATGTCCTCCGCAATGGGCAATATCGCCTAGAAACCGGTCTTCACGGCCTCAAAGCCGCGCGGCCAGCGCCGCATAGAGGGCGAGCGCGGCGCTGGCCACGACGTTCCAGCCGGCGAGCGACAGCCCCAAGATGCGCAACTGGACTTCGTCGCAGCGCACGACCTTGACCGAATCGAGCGCCTTCGCGAGGTCGTTGACGTCGAGCGAACCGGTGAGCCCGCCGGTGCAGGCGGTCGGTCCCGTCCACCAGTGGTACTCGACCCCGGCGTGGTAGCCGGCGAGCACGGCGTTGGCGGCGAACACCGCCGCGAGCAACGCAAACCCGGCCCGCGCCAGCCCGTGGGCCGAGCGGCTGGCGGCGAAGGCGGTGAGGAGTGCGAGCGGCGCGGCGGCGTAGAAGGCGTAGCGCTGGGTCAGGCAGAGTTCGCAGGGCTGATAGCCGAACCCCTGAAAGATCCAGACCACGGCGAGGATGGCGATCGAGGCGGCGGCAACATAGAGCGCCCTCGCCGCTTGCGAGGACGGCAGCGCGACCTTCGCGAGCGTCATAGGAAGCGCCCGGGCGCCCGAGAGAGGCGCCGGTCACCCTCGCGAGCGCGGGGATCCAAAAACGCTAGCGAGAGAGCGTTCTCATTACCCTGGCAGGTCGGAGCAGCGTTTCCCCTGGATGCCCCCTTTCGCGAGCATGACAAGGACGGAGCGTCACTCATCAGAAAACCTTGACGGCGATCACGAAGCCGGCGACGACGAGCGCCGCGAATCCGCCGAGAACCGCGGCGAAATTGCGCTCCATCGCCGCGCGCAGCGGCTCGCCGAACCAGTGGAGCGCACCCGCGACCAGGAAGAACCGGGCCCCGCGCGTCACGACCGACAAGCCGACGAAGAGCCAGAAATTATAGCCGAGCAGGCCGCTCACGATCGTGACCAGCTTATAGGGGATCGGCGTCATGCCCTTGATGAGGATCACGAGCCACCCCCATTGGGCATAGGTCTGCTTCAGCGCCTCCATCTTCGCGCCGTAGCCGTAGAGGCTGACGAGCCACTGCCCGAGCGTGTCGTACAGCATGGCGCCGATGGCGTAGCCGAGCATCCCGCCGATGACCGAGGCGACCGTCGCGATGAGCGCATAGCGCCAGGCGCGCCCCGGATTGGCGAGGGCCATTGGGGCGAGCAGCACGTCGGGCGGAACGGGAAAGAACGAGCTCTCGGCGAAGGCCACCGCTGCGAGCGCGGCTTCCGCGCGCGGACCCTCGGCAAGCGCCTTGAGGCGCGGATAGAGCGAATCGAACATCGGGGAGCCCTGGTTGTGCAGCGCACCATATGCGACCGCGATCGCGGCGTCCATGCGGCGCATCGATTTCGTTTGGCCCGTCGGCCTTCGCCCTCAGGCGCGCATTGACCCTCAGCCGGCCCCCGTTCTATATCCCGCCGTCCGCATCGGCGCGGGCCCCTATGGCGGAACTGGTAGACGCGTCCGACTCAAAATCGGATTCCGCAAGGAGTGCTGGTTCGATTCCGGCTAGGGGCACCATAGAGGCGTCGGCGCCCGCATCACTCAGGCGATTGTGCGTTCGGCGTCCGGAGGGAAGGCGGTCTGCGGCAGGAACAGCCGGGCGATCTCGGGCGCTTTGGCGAGCGCCAGCGCGAGGTTGGTGACCGGCCAGACCGGGCAAAGCGTGAGCTCGCCCGGACTTTCCTTCACCATCCGGATGATAAGGTCGCTAGCGTGCTCGTCAGTCGCCCTGACCTTCGGCTCCGGCAGCTCGATGTCGCCGATTGCATTCGAGCCATGGACGTGATCGGCGCGGCGGACGTAGGGGTGGACGAGCGAGCGCGCGACGCCTTTCGCGACCGGAATGTCCGGCCGTCCCAGCAGCTCCAGCATCCGCAGCGGGTTGGTCGTGGCGATGGCGGTATCGGTGTTGCCGAAGGTTGTAGTGAGCGCCTCGAGTTTTATCCCTGGCCGGCGAACGGCGTAAAAAATCGCCATGGCGTCGTCGATCCCGGTGTCGACGTCGATGATCATTCGGCACGGGCCGTTCACATCATAGTCCTTGCCTGGGAGGCAACGTCTTGCGCCCCGAATATCGCTTGAGCCGATCTCCGGCGCAACCCGGACGAGACGCCGGTTGGGACCCGATTGTTCGGTTGCACGACAGGATCGGGGCAGCCGCAGGGGCAATTCCGCCCCAACGGCGGTGTGAGAATGAACCAAGTCTTTTCTTGCCTGCGCAACGCGCTTGCTAGTCGCCCCAGCTCCGGAACCAGGCGAGCAGAAACGCTGTCAGTCCAATGACCAGCATGCCAAGACCGTGGGTGAAGTGGGGCTTGTCGGACCCCGGATCATAGCCCGGCACAAAGGCGGGGAGGCTGTTTGCGGGGGTCAGCCAATAAAGTGCGGCCAGACCGAAGAAAAAAAGCCCGACAAGAATTGCGCCCGAAATAACCACCGCCTTCATATCCCTGGCCCCCGCCCGCGCGCCGCCGATGGGTCTTTCTTAGCCGCACTCGCGGCCTGGCGCCACTGCGGCGACGGGGTGGATCGTTTTCGCCCGCCCTCAGACCTTGCCGAAGGTTTCGTCGAAGGCGTAGCCGGTCCCGCGCACAGTGCGGATCGGGTCGCGTTCCCTGCCTCGCGAGAGCGCCTTGCGCAGCCGCCCGACGTGAACGTCGACCGTGCGCTCGTCGATCTCCGACGCCTGCCCCCATACGCCGTCGAGCAATTGGGCGCGCGAGAACACCCGGCCCGGCTTTTCGAGCAGATATTCGAGCAGCCGGAACTCGGTCGGGCCGAGGTGAATGTCGCGCCCGCCGCGGCGAACGCGGCGTGTCTCCCGGTCGAGGTCGAGGTCGCCGGCGTAGAGGCGGTCGGCGATCCGCTCCGGCCGGCTGCGCCGGAGCAGCGCGCGCACCCGCGCCATGAGCTCGGGCACCGAGAACGGCTTGACGACATAGTCGTCGGCGCCGACCGACAGGCCGCGCACCCGCTCCGCCTCCTCGCCGCGCGCGGTGACCATGATGACCGGAAGCGTGCGGGTGGCCTCCCGCGCCCGCAACCGGCGGCAGATTTCGAGGCCCGACACCCCCGGCAGCATCCAGTCGAGGATGATAAGGTCCGGCGTGCTCTCGGCCAGCCTGAGCTCGGCCTCGTCGCCGCGCGTCACGTTCTCGACCAGATAGCCTTCGGACTCGAGGTTATAGCCCAAGAGCAACGCCAGATCGGATTCGTCCTCGACGATGAGAATGCGCGGCGCGGACGCAGCGCCGGGACGGACGATCTCCTTGCGCACCTGGTTCATCATGACTCCCCTCCGGCGTCAGCTGCGATGTCGGACCCCTGGCGGTTCCGGGGCCGCTCGGTCGGCAGGTTCGAACCGGTAACGAGATAGAACACCGTCTCGGCAATATTGGTGGCGTGGTCGCCGATCCGCTCGATATTCTTGGAGCAGAACAGAAGATGGGCGCAGAAGGTGATGTTGCGCGGATCCTCCATCATATGGGTCAGGAGATCGCGGAAGACCGAATCTTCGAGGGCGTCGAGATCGGCGTCCCGCTCCCAGACGTCGAGCGCCCGCTCGACGTCGCGCTGGGCGTAGGCGTCGAGCACGTCCTTCATCAGTTCGAGCGCGAAGTCGTTCATGTGCTTGATGCCGATGATCGCTCGTGGAACGCGGGACTGGACGCCGATCTTGACCGAGCGCTTGGCGATGTTCTTGGCGAGATCGCCGACCCGCTCGAGATCGCCGGCGACGCGAATGGCGCCGATGATCTCGCGCAGGTCGATCGCCACCGGCTGGCGGCGCGCGATGGTCAGGATCGCCTGCTCCTCAACCTCGCGCTGCAAGGCGTCGAGCCGCGGGTCGGTCGAGACGACGTGATGGGCGAGCGCCACATCGGCGGCGGCGAGCGCGTCCATGGCGTCGATCACCATTTTCTCCGCGATGCCGCCCATCTCGGCGATTCGACGCTCGAGCAGGTCGAGGTCCTTGTCGTAGGCTCTGACAGTATGCTGGTCCGCCACGGCGGCGCCTCCATTCAGCCGAAGCGGCCGGTGACGTAGTCCTGGGTGCGCTTGTCGCGCGGCGAGGTGAAGACGGCGTTGGTCTCGGCGAATTCGACCATCTGGCCGAGGTACATGAAGGCGGTGTAATGCGAGACGCGCGCGGCCTGCTGCATGTTGTGAGTGACGATCGCAATCGTGTAGTCGCCGGAGAGTTCGTCGATAAGCTCCTCGATCTTCGCCGTCGAGATCGGATCGAGCGCCGACGCCGGCTCGTCGAACAGGATGACCTCCGGGCTGATTGCGACCGTCCGGGCGATGCACAGGCGTTGCTGCTGGCCGCCGGAGAGGCTGAGGCCGCTCGCGTTCAATTTGTCCTTGACCTCGTTCCAGAGCGCGGCGCGGCGCAGCGCCGATTCGACGCGCGCGTCCATCTCCGCCTTCGGCAGTTTCTGATAAAGGCGGACGCCGAAAGCGATGTTCTCGTAGATCGTCATCGGAAACGGCGTCGGCTTCTGGAATACCATTCCGACCCGCGAGCGCAGGAGATTGAGGTCGAGCGCGGGGGAGAGGATATTCTCGCCGTCGAGCATCACCTCGCCCTCGGCGCGCTGGCCCGGATAGAGGTCGTACATCCGGTTGAGCACTCTGAGCAGCGTCGACTTGCCGCAGCCAGACGGTCCGATGAACGCCGTCACCTGGCCCTCGTAGAGCGAGAGATCGACGTCCTTGAGAGCGTGCGTCTTGCCGTAATAGAAATTGAGGCCGCGCATGACGACTTTTTCCGCGGTCTGGACGCCGCGCTTGAGCGGCGCCTGGGCAGAGACTTCGTTACTCATGCGCACGACCCTTCTTGACCCTACTTCTGTTTGATCGAGGCGGAGAGAACGCGCGCCAAGATGCTCAGCCCCAAGACCGCGAAAGTCAGGATGAGCGCGCCGGTCCAGGCGAGCTTCTGCTGCTCGGCGTAGGGGCTGCGAGCGAATTCATAGATGATCAGGGGCAGCGCCGACATCGGCCCGCGCGGGTCGACCGAGAACAGCGAATTTCCGAGCGCGGTGAAGATCAGCGGCGCGGTCTCGCCGGTCATGCGGGCGATCGCAAGCAGAATACCGGTGATGATGCCCGAGGCGACTGCCCGGTAGGCGACATTTCGGATCACCAGCGACCGCGGCATGCCGAGCGCGGAAGCGGCTTCGCGGAGCGAGTTCGGCACCAGATTGAGCATGTCCTCCGTTGTCCGCACCATGATCGGCGCGCCGAGCACGGCGAGCGAGACGCCGCCCGCTAGGGCGGAGAAATGGCCGACCGTGACCACCAGCAATTCATAGATGAACAAGCCGACGATGATCGAAGGGGCGCTGAGCAGAATGTCGTTGATGAAGCGTACGGCCGTTGCGAGTCGCGAGTTCGCGCCGTACTCCGCGAGATAAGTGCCCGCCAGGATGCCGAGCGGCGCGCCAATCGCCAGACCGATCGCCGTCATGATGATACTGCCGACGATCGAGTTAAGCAGACCTCCGACAACTCCTGGCGGGGCGGTGTTCTTGGTGAAGACATCCAATGACAATCCGCCAAAACCGTTCCACAGCAGGGTGGCCAAGATGATTGTCAGCATGGCCATGCCGAGGGCGGTCGCGGCGTAGGCGAGGACGGTCCAGACGGCGTTGCGCGCGCGGCGCCGGGGATAGAGGTTGGCTACGGCCGTCATGCCTTCAACTCCAAGCGCGAGAGCATGAAGCGTGCGGCTGCGAGAACCAGGAAAGTGATGACGAACAGGATGAAGCCGAGCGCGAGCAGGGATGAGGTGAACAGCCCCGGGTCGGCGTCGGCGAACTGGTTAGCGATCATCGCCGAGATGGTCGTGCCCTGGGCCAGGATCGAGGTCTGAATCTTGGTGGCGTTGCCGACCACGAAGGTGACCGCCATCGTCTCGCCGAGCGCGCGGCCGAGCGCGAGCATGACCCCGCCGATGACGCCGACGCGGGTAAAGGGAATGACGATGTTGCCGACCACCTCGAAGGTGGTCGCGCCGACGCCGTAGGCGGCTTCCTTCAGCACCGGCGGGACCGTGTCGAAGACGTCCCGCGACACCGCCGTGATGAACGGCAGAACCATCAGCGCGAGAACGAGCCCCGCGGTCAGCACGCCATAGCCGAGCGGCGGCCCCTGAAACAGGTAGCCGATGATAGGCACATTGCCGAAGGTGTTGATGAGGAACGGCTGGATATAGGCCTGCATCACAGGCCGGAAATAATAGACGCCCCAGATGCCGTAGATGATCGAGGGAATTCCGGCGAGGAGCTCGATTGCGACCCCGATCGGCCGGCGCAGCGGCAACCAGCAGAGCTCGGTGAGGAAGACCGCGATGCCGAGGCCGACCGGAACTGCTATCAGCATGGCGATCAGCGAGGTAACGAGTGTCCCGTAAATCGCCGTGGCCGCGCCGAACTGCTCCTTGGGGGGGCTCCAGGCGTCAGAGAACAGAAAGCCGACGCCGAATTCGCGGAACGCCGGCAACGCCCCAAGGAACAGCGAGATCATCACTCCGAGCAGGAGCACAAGAACCAGGACTGCCGCGCCGAGCGCCAACAGACGGAAACCGTCGTCGGAGAATTTCAGCCGTGCGAGCGCGCGGGCGCGGTCCATCGGCGAGCTGCGGGCGCCGCTAGGGGTTTGGAGCGTGGTTGCGGTCATCATTCATTTCAGCTTTGCGGATTGCCAGGAAGCGCGATCGGCGGCGCGGCTCTGTCGTGGCGCCGCCGATCGGTCCATCATTTCTGCTGGATGTCCTTGTCCCACATCGCTTCCACCAGCTTTTTCACATTGGCAGGCATCGGGATGTAGTCGAGGTCCTGGGCCATCTTGTCGCCCTTCTCGTAAGCCCACTTGAAGAATTGCAGCGCGTCGTCCGAGGCGGCGACATCGGTCGGCTTCTTGTACATCAGAATGAATGTCGCGGCGGTCATCGGCCACGACTGGTCTCCGGGCTGGTTGGCCAGGATCAGATAGAAACCCGGCGCGTCGGTCCAATCCGCATTGGCTGCCGCGGCCTGGAAGGCCGCCATCGTAGGCGCGACCGTCTTGCCCGCCTTGTTGATCATGCTGGCGTAGGTAAGTTTGTTCTGCTCGGCGTAAGCGAACTCGACATATCCGATCGCTCCGGCTGTGGTGGCGACGTTGTTGGCGACGCCGTCGTTGCCCTTGGCCCCGATCCCCGATGGCCATTCAACGGTAGTCGCCGTGCCGACCTTGTCCTTCCATTCCGGCGAGACTTGGGACAGGTAATAGGTGAAGTTGAAGGTCGTGCCCGAGCCGTCGGCGCGATGGATATTGGCGATGGCGACATCCGGAAGAGTGAGATTCGGATTGAGCTTCTTGATCGACGGGTCGCTCCACTTCGTGATCTTGCCCAAATAGATCTGGGCGATGGTCGGACCGTCGAGCACGATGTCCCCCGGCTTGACGCCTGGGAGATTGACGACCGGCACGATGCCGCCCATCACCATCGGCCACTGGGCGAGCCCGTCCTTGTCGAGTTCCTTGGCTTCCAGCGGCGCATCGGTCGCGCCGAAGGTAACCGTCTTGGCGCGAATTTGTTTGATCCCGGCGCCCGAGCCGATGGACTGATAATTGAGACCGTTGCCGGTCTCCTTCTTATAGGCGTCCGCCCACTTGGCGTAGATCGGAAACGGAAAGGTCGCCCCGGCTCCGGAAATGTCGGCGGCGCAGGAGATGGTGACAGCGCTGATCATCGCGGCGGCCGCGATCATGGATTTCGCGATCATGGATCTGAAGAACATTGGGGCCTCTCTGACGGACTACGAGCGCAGTGCGGATTCTGAGCTGCGTCTGGGCGGCTCTCCGGGGCTGCATGAGATTCATAGCCCGCCATCGGCAGGCTTATATGACACGGGGACGAATGTTGTGTGACACCACAAATCGCTGAGAAACATTGAGAATTTCGGCTTCTTTGCCAACGCGAGGCTTGTGGAGCCCGCGAGTCCGCTCGTCAGCCGGCCGCGTGATGATGAATAAGGACGAGCCGGGCAGGCCCATCGTTTCGGAGCGCCTTTCAAGGCGGACGTCCTCGGCGCACCGTCGGCTCGATCGCCCTTCGGCGGAAGGTCGAGACTGCCCAGCCCGTCGCCGCTGCATGCCTGGAGCCGGTCCGCGGCGCTGCGTCGCGTTGACCTTCGGCCCTGCGCCCCGCCACGACATCCGCAACCCGTCGAGGGCGAACGCCGAGGAGTCCGGATGTTCGAAGTGAGGATTCATGGCCGCGGCAGCCAAGGCGTGGTCACCGCGGCTGAAATGTTGTCAGTCGCCGCATTTCTCGATGGCAAGCACGCGCAGGCGTTTCCGAGCTTCGGCTCGGAGCGGACCGGCGCGCCGGTTGTCGCGTTTTGCCGCGTCGCGGACAAGGAAATCCGGCTTCATCAACGCGGAGAGCGAATTCGCAGCGCTCTCCGTGGCGACCGGCGCCTCCGCGGCGGGCGCGCGCGCCTACACCGCCACCGCCAGCCAGGGCCTGCTGTTCATGGCGGAAGCCGTCTACAACGCCGCCGGCCTCGGCCTTCCGATTGTCATGACGCTTGGCAACCGCGCCATCGGGGCTCCGATCAACATCTGGAACGACCACTCGGACGCGATGGCGCTGCGCGAATCGGGCTGGATCCAGCTGTTCGCCGAAATGAACCAGGAAGCGGCCGACCTGCACATCACCGCCTTCCGTCTCGCGGAGGCCCTATCGCGGCAAGCAATTGAGCAATTCAGTGCTGTCGCGAACCTTCGCCCCGACGCGGGCGGCGAGGCGGCGGTGAAGCGCTGTCGGGCGGGCTGGATTGCGGTGAATCGGGTCTGGCAGCGCCGCGGCGAGCAAACCAGCCTCTCCGACATTCAGATCGCTCGCGTCTTTGTGGAAATAGCGGCGCGACGCGGCCTCGATTCCGTAAATCCCGTCGCCCCATTCGGCGATGTTGAGATAAATCTCGAGCGTGCGGGCTTTTGACCACGTTTTGCCCAGCACAAGCGCCATGCCGATCTCCAAGCCCTTGCGAACAACCGAACGAATTGGCCACAGGAACAGGTTCTTGGCGGTCTGCATGGTTATCGTCGAGGCGCCACGGCTCGGGCCATTCTTGCCGGCCCGGCCCAGGACTCGATCCAGGGCGCCCCAGTCGACGCCGTCATTCGAGCAGAAGCTTGCGTCTTCGGATGCGATCACCGCGGCGACGGCGGCGGGGGCGACGTTCCGGAGCCGCACGGCGTCCCGTTCGTAGCTCTTGCCTTCGAGCGTGCGCGCGAGCATGAGCGTCGAGACCGGCTGGACGGCGGCGTAGAGGGCGACGAGCCCGAAAAAGACGATCAGAAGCGCGATCCCGGCCCAGCCGACGCAGCGGGCCAGGGTTACGAATAAGGAACGGCGCCGGACCACGGCCTGACCCTTGGCGCAAGTCGCTGCGGCGGGCAAGCCGTCGGGATGCGAAAGACGGATCGCCGAAAGCCGGCCTTTCGTGTTAGGGGTCCCCGCCATGAAGCCCCTCTCCTTTTCCGCCCTGACCGTTTGCGGCCTTGACGAGCTCGACCACCACGGCGGACGAGGCGTCACTCATGTTCTCTCGATTCTCGATCCGGATTGGCCCGAGCCGGGGGCGTTCCAGGACTTCGATCCGCATTTTCGCGCCACGTTGCGCTTTCACGACGCAATCGAGCCGGGCCCCGGGGTGGTGCTGCCTCAGACGCCCGACGTCGACGCGATCCTCGCGTTCGGCCGCGACGCGGGCGGTTTGAGTCACCTCCTGATCCACTGCCACGCCGGAATATCGCGTTCGACAGCGGCGATGCTGATGATCCTGGCGCAGGCCTATCCGCGGGAAACCGAGGACGCGATTGTCGATCGGTTGCTTGAGATTCGACCGCAGGCGTGGCCGAACTCCCGGATGATCGGGTTCGCTGACGAGCTTCTCGGCCGCGACGGCCGGCTCAGCGCCGCAGTCGGCCGCGTCTACGCCGCGCGGCTTAAGACCCAGCCGGACCTCGCGGAAACGATGCGCCGGCTCAACCGGGCGAGCGAGGTCGCTCTCGGCCTTGGCCTGACGACGTGAACGCCTCCGGCTGGATCGGGCCTACTGCGGCAGGCCCGCTTTCAGGATCCCCTCGCGCACGTGCTCGGCGTCCGCGGGTTGGCGATAGTGGAGGGTGTCGACAAACGTTTGGGCGCTGAACGCCGGCTCCCGCTCGATGACCTCGCGGGCATGGGCGCCCGCTCCAACACGGTTTCCGACCTGCGCCAGAGAGGCGGCGAGGAAGGCGTGGTGACTGTAGTCCGGCGCGGTAAGCTTGCTGTAGGACGCGATTGCGTCGCCGTAGGCGCGGGCGCCGTACTGGGCGCGGCCAAGGTGGCTCCAAAACCGTTCGGGATGGTAGGGATTGAGACGCATCGCGCGGCGAACCCAGTCGATCCCCTCCTCGGGGCGCCCGAGCCAGGTCAAGAGTTCGCCCTGCTGAACGACGATGAGGTCGCTGTTCGGATTGAGGCTCAGCGCGCGCTCCTGATGATACGCAGCCTTGTCGTGCTCGTTGAAATTGAGCTTGAGCGCGGCGAGGATCCGGTGGACGTCGGCATCGTTGTCATCGAGCGTCAGAGCGGTCTGCAGCTCCTCGAGGATTGTCCGCTCGTTTGAGGGCCGGTCCTCGCACCAATTGTGCAGCCACGCCTGCCCGAGAACACAGGCCTTCCACGCGTGAGCGTGAGCATAGCCGGGGTCGAGCTCGATGGCGCGGTTGAGGTTCCGCAGCGCCTCGGCGTTGCTTTCGCGCTTCGAGGCGTGATGCAGGATCTTGCCGGCCAACAGGTACTCGTACGCCGCCATGTTCTCGGTGGTCTGGCGTTGGGCGCGGCCCAGACGCGCCGCCTCGACGCGGCCGAACAGGGTGGATGCGATCGACGAGGTCACCTCGTCCTGGATGGCGAATATGTCTTCGAGCTTTCGGTCGTAGCGCTCGGCCCAGACATGGGCTTCAGTCTCGCCGTCGATGAGCTGCACGGTCACTCTGACCCGGTCCATCGCCTTGCGCACGCTTCCCTCGACGATGTAGTCGACCCCGAATTCGCGGGCGATCTCCTGCGCCTTGACCGGCTTTCCCTTGTGGACAAACACGGCGTTGCGCGAGATCACCAGAAGCTGACGGAAGCGCGACAACTCGGTGATGATGTCTTCAGTGAGCCCGTCGGCGAAAAACTCCTGCTCCGGGTCGCCGCTCATGTTGACGAAAGGCAGAATCGCGATCGACGGCCTCTTCGCGCTCTCCTTCGGCGCGCCCGGCCTGTCCTCTCTCGCCTGGTCGGCGTCCGGCTTCTGGCCGCCGATGACGACCTTGTAGACACGGATCGGCCGGCTGATGTTCTTGACTTGGCGGTCGCCCAGATCCTCGTAGCCGACCTCGAGCCGATCGCCGACCTGATCGCGCACCGCGGCCGATATGCAAATGCCGCCGGGATCGGCGATCGATTCGAGGCGCGCCGCGACGTTGACGCCGTCGCCGAAGATGTCGTCCTCTTCCACGATGACGTCGCCGAGATTGACGCCGATGCGATAGAGCAGGGACCGCGAAGCCGGCATGTCCCGGTTGCGCCGCGCCATACGCTCCTGGAATTCGACCGCGCAGCGCAACGCCTCGGTGACGCTCTGGAACTCGACCAGCATGCCGTCCCCGGTCGTCTTGATAAGGCGCCCCTTGCACCTCGCAATCGCCGGATCGATGAGTTCGAGCCGCACCGTCTTCAGGCGCGCCAGGGTCCCGGCTTCGTCCGTCTCCATGAGACGGCTGTAGCCGACCACGTCCGCGGCGACGATTGCCGCGAGCCGGCGATCGGGTTTGTGCGCTTCCATTCCTTCGATCCGGTTGGCGACCCGGTTCCGCGGGCTCTCGCGCCTGCCCGCTCCGGAACCCAAATTCGCGACGACCACGCGAGCCCCGCCGATACCCTCGATATTATCACACCGGGCGCCGCGGTCCAACCGTGGGCGACTAATGGTCTCGGGCGCCCGTTCCTGACTGCCCCATTTTCGTGCTAACGTCGGCGGTCCGCATGGAGCGCCGCAGGCGCAGGACAGAACGCTCTTCGGGGAGTGAGAAAGTATGCGGCGGCGCGATGTCCTCGGGCTCCTCGCCGGCGCGGCTCTGCCGTGGCCTCGCCCTGCGAAGGCGAGCCAGGCCTTGCTCGACCAGTCGGTTGGCTTCACCGGGCAGATCTTGTTCCTGGCGATCAAGACCCCAGCGCTCGTCCTCGGCGTCGTCCGTGACGGTCAGACGTCGATCCAGGGTTTCGGCGCCCGCGCCGACAATCCAAACGAGGCCCCTGGCGCGGACACGCTCTTCCGGATCGGCTCGATCACCAAGGCGTTCACCGGCCAGGTTCTGGCGAGCCTGGTCGCGGACGGCGTGGTCAGCCTCGCCGATCCTCTGACCAAATACGCGCCCGAGTTCATCGCGCCGATGTCGGAAGGCGGACGGCCGATCCGGCTCATCGATCTCGCCACCCATTCGGCCGGGCTGCCGCGCGAGGTCCCCCATGAGGCGGGGCCGCCGGACGATCCCTTCGCCAACATTACGCCAGAGGCTTTCGCGGCGTGGCTCAAGGCCAACCCGCTCATGTTCACGCCTGGGACGGGGATCTCCTATTCCAACTTCGGCTTCGATCTTTTGGCCGCCGCGCTCGCTCGTGCTGCGCACGAGCCGTATCCCGATCTTCTGGAGGCGCGCGTCCTCCAGCCGCTCGGACTCACGGGCACCACCTTCGCGCCGTCCGGCGGGCAGGCCGCGCGCATCATGCCCGGGCACAACTTTGACGGTTCGCTGATGCCGAACGCGACAACCGGTCCGGTCATCGTCGGCTCGGGCGGCCTCTATTCCAGCGCGCGCGACCTGCTCGCCTGGCTCCAATGGCACCTCGACCGGTTCGGAAATGAACGGGCCGCCGAACGCCTCATCGATCACGCCGCTTATTTGTGGCGCGACGGGCTCAACGCGGTGTTCGGAATGGACGAATCCGGGCATATGGACGCGATGGGACTCGGATGGGTCATCATGGCGCCAGAGGGCGACCGGCCGCTCATCCTGCAGAAGGCGGGCGGCCTCCAGGGCGTCTTTTCCTATGTCGCATTCGCTCCGGCGCGCGGTATCGGGGTCTGCGCCGCCATCAACGCGTTCAACGTCGACGCCGGCTTGGCGATGGCCAAGACCGCAAACAACCTCATCTCGGAGCTTGCGCCGCGGTAGGCGGTTGGACCGCCGTCAGGCGATCATTCCTCAGGCACTCCCGCTTTGCGCAGGCCCTCGGCGATGCGTTCGCGCTGACGGAGAAAGACCTGATTGTTGCTTTCGGCGAAGTTCCGGAAGCGGACCAGCGAATAGTGCGGGGCGAGCGTGAGCGCCGACTTGGTTTCCGCCCGCGCCTCGTCGAGGCGGCCCGCCAGCGCGAGCGCCGCGGCGCTGTACAGCTGGCTTAACGGGTAGTTCCGGTTGATATCGATCGAGCGGCGGAACAGCGCCACGGCCTCTTCATCCGCGCCGAGATGAAGTTTGGCGACGCCGAGAAGGTGCCACCACATGAAGCCGAAGGACTCCGCGGGCGACAGGCGAAAGGCCTCGTTGATGTGCGCCTCCGCCTCCTCGGCGCGGCCCAAGACGATCTTCGCGAGCCCGATCCAGGCGTGCGCCGCGCCGAGATTGCGGTTCAGCGCCGCCGCCTGCTCGAGTTCGCCGATGCCGCGCTGGGCGCGGTTGGTGTGAATGAGCACGAACCCCAGCCAGAGATGGGCCCAGAAGTTCCGCGGCGCGATCGAGATTCCCTTGATCAGAAGCGCTTCGGCCTCCGCGAGCGTGCTGGCGCGGTCGTCGTCTCCGTAGATCGCGCCGACGATGACGCCGGCGCGCGCCGCGCCGACGAGCGCATCGACGTTTCCGGGGTCCAGAGCAACGGCGCGCTCGAACAAGTCGCGGGCGCGTTTAATGTTCTCGACCCCTCCTTTGCCGAAAACCTGCAGGCCGAGGAAATAGAGATCGACTGAATCGGGATTCTCTTCCTGCTCGGCGCGCCGGGCCTCGGCGGCCATCAGCTCGGGTCGCAATTGGTTGGCCAGGCGCGAGACGATCTCATCCTGGGTATCGAACGGATCCGCCATCGGCTTATCGAAGCGATCTGCCCAAAGATGGGCGCCGGTCGTCGCGTCGATGAGCTGAGCGTTGACGCGCAGACGGCTTCCGCCGCGCTGGATGCTGCCTTCGAGGATGTAGCGAACCTTGAGATCGCGCCCAACCTGCTTGGCGTCGACCGGCTTCCCTTTGTAGGCGAAAGCAGTGTTGCGGGCGACGACGAAAGCATTCGTGATCTGCGAAAGGTCGGTCGTGAGGCTTTCCGTGACCCCGTCCACGAAATGCTCGTGCTCGGGGCCGGCGCCCAGACTCGCGAACGGCAGCACGACCATCGACAGCCGCGGCGGAGCAGCCGCGGCCGGTGCGCCGGCGGCGGCCGGCGCCGGGCTGGCGTGGGCGCTTGCGCCGACCTCGAGCGAATAGACCCTGATTGGTTCGGAAATATTTTTGAGCTCGGTCTGGCCGAGGTCGCTCACTGTGAGATCCAACCGCCCCTTGACCTGCCGGTAGGCGTCCTCCGACAGGCAGATCGCGCCGGGCTTGGCGATGCCTTCGAGCCGGGCGGCGATATTGACCCCGTCGCCCATCAGGTCGCCGTCGCTTTCCTCGACCACGTCGCCCAGATGAATGCCGACGCGGAACTCGATGCGGCGCTCGGGCGGCAGGCCGGCGTTGCGCTCGACGAGGCCCTGCTGCATCTCAATGGCGCAACGCACGGCGTCAACCACGCTCCGGAACTCGACGATGGCGCCGTCGCCGGTGCGCTTGACCACCCGGCCGCGATTGACGGAGATGGTCGGATCGATGAGGTCGCTCCTAAGCGTGCGCATCCGCGCCAGGATCCGGTCTTCATCGGCGCCGGCGAGGCGCGAGAAACCCACGATGTCGGTCACCAGAATAGCCGCGAGCTTGCGCGCCTCAGTCATCGGTTGGACTCTCCGCCGGTTCAGAAGTCTATATAGGAGCGGAGCGCCGACTATCTAGGATGCGCCCTTGGGGCGCGGGAGTTCGTTGTTCAGTTGTGCGTGAATTGACGCGTCCGGCTCCGCGGCTCAAGGTCCCTTCCTCCCTGCAGCAAAAAGGCCACTCATGACCACCAACCGCCTCGTCATTCCCGATCTCGCAGGCAAGGCCGTGCTGATTACCGGCGGTTCGACGGGAATAGGGGCGGCGGTGGCCCGAGGCTTCGCCGAGCAAGGGGCGCGCGTCGCGATCGGCTACCATTCGAGCGCAGACCGGGCGCACGCGCTTGCGAGCGAGATCAAGGCCGCGGGCGGCGAGGCGCTGGCGGTGAAGGGTGATGTCGCGGACCCGAAGGCCTGCGCGCAGATTGTCGCCGAGACGACGAGCCGGTTTGGCCGCCTCGATGGGCTCATCAACAATGCCGGCCTGATGCTCGGGCGAGTGAACTCGCTTGAGGCCAGCGACGAGCACGTCCAGGCGGTGATCAATCTGAATTCGAGCTCGGTCATTTGGGTCACCCGGGCCGCCGCGCCCTGGCTCGAGCGTCAGGGCGGTTTCGTCATCAATACGACGTCGATTGCGGCGCGGAACGGCGGCGCCGGCGGGGCGATGCTCTACGCTGCGGCGAAGGGCTTCGTCTCCACGATCACGCGGGGCCACGCCAAGGAACTGATCGGCAAGAAGATCCGCGTCAACGCGGTTTCCCCGGGCGTCATCACGACCCCGTTTCATGAACGCTATTCGACTCCGGACGGTCTGGAGGCGATCCGCAAGACCATTCCCGCCGCGCGAACTCGGCGCGGCCGAGGACTGCGTCGGCGCTTATCTGTTCCTGGCCTCCGAGGCTTTGAGCGGCTACATCATCGGCCAGATCATCGAGGTCAACGGCGGTCAGTTGATGCCGTGACGGCCCTTCGGCCGAGCCGAGCGGATTCAAGTTCGAGGCTGACCTCGCGCTGTTTCGAATTCAACTTCAGCAGGCGCCAAGTAGTATCCCTCGCCGTTAACTAGTAGCGACAACGGCCCGAGCACCGCCGCTATGGTTCAGCCCAAGCGGTCGATGAATAAGCCCGAGATAGCTTTCGAATCAGCAAGTTTTCGAACGTCCGATCCGCTATCCATGTAGTCCGCGGGACTTGCGGGAGCGCAGGCGATCGGCGCCCACCATAGTTTATCGTTATTGTTAACAAAAGGATAAGATTGTACTCCCTTCTAATCGAGGCAATTTGAGCAGGATTACCTTTGAGAAGATGGGGGCGATGGAAGACCGAACTCGTGAGCTGGGCGGCGGCGTGAGCGCCGTTGATCGCGAGCCGCTCAAGGTCGCGATTATCGGAGGCGGTCCGGGGGGAAGGTTTCGCTCCATTGGAGAGAAACATTGTCGGGAGGAGTACGCCGATGTTGCGTTTATTGGGCCCTAGTACCGAACTAGACATGAGCAGGGGAAGAGGGGTTGGCGCTCATTGTATTGTCGATCTCTGGGGCGCCAGTCATCTTACAGACGCCAAGGTGCTGACCGCTGTGTTGGAAAAAGCGTGCAGCGTTGCGGGGGCCTCTCTGCTCCAAATATTCCTGCATGAGTTCCCTTCATCGGGAGGCATCACCGGGGTCGCGCTGCTCGCGGAATCGCACATGTCCATCCATACCTGGCCGGAGAAGGGATATGCGGCCATCGACATCTTCATGTGCGGCCGCGCGGATACAAGGCGAGCCTTGGACGTACTCATTCTGCAACTTAAGCCCACGCATACTCTCGTAGAGCATTTCGTACGCGGCGCCGATCGAGCCATCCGCCCGCGTGTGAAGAACAAGAAGGCCAGCGCCTGACGATTGGGTAAATGTCAGCGCGCGAACTGTGGAGCGGGCGACGCTATTTCCGGGTTGCGCTGATTTCCTGCTACGAGCACGGAGTTTCACTGACATGGGTACGCTGGAGCCCAACTTAATGACTTTGCCCGACCCACCCGCCTTCGCAACGGGCGATGAACCGATAGTCTCTTCGCTTTTTTGCGTCGAGACGAGTGATCCTTTTGACAGCTATACGTATCGCCTGGAGTCAATTCGCTTTTCTGGGCGGACGGGCTACCAAAGCGTCGTGATCGCCAAGACCTACAATTACGGCCTGGCGCTTTTCCTAGACGGCCAGATCCAAAGCGCGGAGGACGATGAGGCGCTCTACCACGAGCTGCTCGTCCAGCCGGCCATGCTTCGTCATCCATCGCCGAAGGATGTCTTGATACTTGGAGGCGGCGAGGGCGCGACCCTTCGCGAGGTTTTGGTCCATGAGAGCGTTCGATCGGCGACGATGGTCGATCTTGATGGCGAGCTGGTTGATTTGTGCCGGCAATATCTCGAGACGTTTCATATGGGCGCCTTCGACGACCCTCGAGGCCGCCTGATCATCGGTGACGGCCGGGCCTTCCTTGAGCAAGACCAAAACTTGTACGACGTAATCATCGTCGACCTGGTCGATATGATAGAGCATACGCAAATCAGCCGGCTTTACACGGTCGAATTTTATCAGCTTGTGCGGCAGCGGCTTAGGCTTGGCGGCATTGTCGCCGTTCAGGGGCTTGAGTTTTCCTTTCTCGATGACGAGGCTCACGCCGCGGTGGCGCGGACCCTTCGCGCCGTATTCGCCGAGGTCCACAGCTATCGAGCCCACATCCCGTCTTTCCTTGCGGGTTGGGGTTTCATGTGGGCGTCCGATTGGGCGAGGCCAGAGGAATGGAGCGCCGAGGCGATCGATGCAACGATCGCTGATCGACTTGGGGATTGGCTCGATCATGTGAACGGACCGTTCGTAAAGAGTTGCTTTGCCATGTGCAAAGACACCATCCTCGCGCTGGCCGCCCCTGGGCCGGTGCTTCAGGACGGAGTGGCTTTCGTGCCGCCAGTTGTAGTCGAGGTCCCCGAGCCGACGAGGGCGATCTTCCCTTACCGATCCGGAATCTGACCCATGGACGTCTTACCCGCAATCGAGCCCAAGATTCTCGCCTTAAACTTTCGTGCGAAAACGATACCCGGAGAGCGGGTTCTCGCCGTCGCAGCCGAGGACGGGACCGTGCTGACGTGTCGAGAGGGAGATCTAGTCGATGGGAAACCCGCCGCGCTTTCAGTAATGCATATCGCCACGACCGGGGTGTTTCGCCTGGAGGATCGTCGCAAGACCGAAGAATGGGTGGACTCGGGCAAGGCATCTCCGGCGGTTGGGGATGCACTGATGCAAAGCGACCAGATCCGACTGCGGGGAGATCGTGCCCTGATCATCGCTGACGCCAAACGCCTGGATGACTATCTCCCGGGCCTGGCTGTCTTCGCCTACAACGAGAAACAAATTTCTGACATCGAAGCGAAGATAGTCAAGCTTTGGGAACAGATGAGAGGCGACATTCCCCTTACCGAGTTCGAGCCGCTTGGGCATGCTGGGGCGCCAAAGCGAGATTGACGGTCTGGTCGGAGATCTGGCTCGCACTCGGATGAGTCTGACGGCGGCGGATCAGGCGATCTATCTGCCGGCGCCGACGCTTTCTCTGACCGCGCAGCGCCTTCAGAACGAACTCGCGCTCACGAGTCGTCACGCCGACAGGGTCGAGGCGTTGGACGAACGCTTGGAGGTTTTGGAGGACAATTATCAGCGCGTTTCCGACCGGATGTATGAGCTGAAGCTTCATCGACGCGAACTTATCGCGGAATGGATGATCGTCTTGCTATTGTTCGCCGAAGCCGTGGCGTTGCTCTTTCCCTTGTTGGCGGCGCGGTAAGAAAACGACAGCAGAAGGAATCATCGAAAGACTTCGAACTCGAGGTAGTTCCGTCAGGGGCCGTAAGGGAGAGAGTTATGAAGATAGGCTTCGAATACTCGCGCCGCGCAACTGCGGCCACGCTGGCCTTGGCGGGGCTCGTCGTTCTGACTGGCCCCCTGCACGTGCGAATCGAAATGTTTTCGACAGCCGCGCACGCCGACGAAATTCGTAAGATCGGAAACGTGTGCAATTGGGACAACTTGGATTGGGATGAAATGTCCGGCGCGGAAAGGCACGCCTGGGAAGCTCTCGGGTGGTCACGCGCTCTGTGGGACTCGGACAGCGATGCGGCGTCGTCGGGGAAAGATTGGAATGAGCTTACCCCGAGGGAGAAGAACGCCGCCCAATGGCTTGGATTTGACGAGCAAAATTGGGAGGCCAGTTGCCACTAGCATCCTGGAACGGACAAGTCAGAAAGCGCCTCGACGCCGCGAAGATATCGGCTGGCGGAGGCATCGCCAGGTGCTCCAAATCGTGGAAACTCTTGGTCTTGAAGCGGAGTCCGTCGGGTTCCTGAAAACAGGAGAAGCCTTGTGAGGATTGGCGCTGGATACGGTCGCCGCGCAGCTGCCGTCACGCGGGCATTGGCGGGGCTCGCCGTTCTGAGCGGTCCCCTGCACATGCGAAACCTCTTGATTTTAACTGCCGCACAGGCCTCACCCGCGAGGCCCCCCGCCGCGTCCGACGGGCAAGACCAAGTCAAACCGGGAGCGAGGTCCGCCGCGCCGCCAGCCGCCGGCCTCGCGCCCTCGTCGAGCGCGGGCGTCGCAGCTCCATTGGGCGCGCTTTTCGCGGCGCCAGCCGCTAACGGAATTCGCAACCTAGGTCACGTTTGCAATTGGGACACCCAAGACTGGGATGACTTGTCAGATGCGGAGAGACAAGCTTTTCAAATCCTAGGTTGGTCTCGCGCCACATGGGACGGTGACAATGAAGACGCCGCGTCCGCTTCAGGGAAGGATTGGTCCAATCTGACTGCCAAAGAGAGGAAAGCAGCCCAATCTCTCGGCTACAGCGCGCAAGATTGGGACATCGTTTGTCCGCGTGACATTCCCGATTGATGCATGGGCGTCGAGATCACCGGCTCGCGTTTTGCGTGGGTCGTCGATGGCGAGCGCTACGAGGCCCGCCGCGTCACGGGAAACCCTGACAACCTATAGGGCAAGGCTGTTGCAGGAGGAGGTGAGCTATGATTCTCAGCGACCAATTTCCACGACGATCATCGCATCGGCAGTTTCGTGTCTTGGGCGAAATCTGTGTCAGTGCGAGACGGTGGATGCAAGCGCGAACGAGAATGTGCGCTATCGGCTTGATCATCTCGATCGTAGCGCCGATCGGAAGCCTGCTCGTTCCCGAGAACTCCGTGCTCTCGCCGGCCGGGATGTTCTCGTTTGAGGCGCAAGCCGCTGGAACAATTCATGCGCGGGCTGCTGGAATGCATACGCGGGCCAACGTGTGCAGGTGGAATGCCGTTAGTCGGGAAGCCATGTCGGACAAGCAAAAAAACGCTTGGCAGACGCTCGGGTGGAACGAGCAAATGTGGGAATCGGACGCGCCCGCAGGGCCGGCTTCCAATTCGAAGGCATGGGCCGAGTTGAGCGAGAATGAACAAGCCGCCGCCCAGCTTCTCGGCTACAGGCCAAACACCTGGGATGCCGACAATTGTGCGAGGCGTTGATTTTCCCGTGCGGTCATTGCCGATATTGCTGGATGCGGGTGGTCCGAAGTCCGGCTAGGCCAAACTGGTCGATGGAGACCTGCCAACTGAGGAATTCGTCGACAGTCAGCGTATAGCGGGAGCACGCCTCTTCCAGCGAAAGCAACCCGCCCCGGACCGCGGCGACCACCTCAGCCTTGCGGCGAATCACCCATCGGCGGGTCGTGGGCGGCGGCAGATCGGCAATCGTCAGCGGACTGCCGTCGGGACCGATGACGTATTTCACTCTCGGCCGCAGCGTTTCACTCATCTTGAACTCTCACACGAACGCGTGTCACAATTTCGCCGACGATAGGCGAACCGATTTAAGATTTACCTAAGCGACGCTGGCGGAAAGTCGGCGGTACATGGGGATATGTCTGGTTGGGTCTTGCGTAAGCGCCGACGACGAGCTCTTAGGGCGGATGGCCGGCCAAACGGGCGGCGCGGCCAAGGTTCGGCCCTGTTTCGCGGCTAGCAGGATTCCGAATCGACGACGAGGAATTGGAGCGCCGAATGCGACGATGCTTGAAAAAGTCAGTGTTTGCCGTCGTTGCGGCGGCGACAATTGGCGTCGCATCGGCCCGGGCCGCCGATTGCGGAGAGAGCGCGGAGGGGTTCAATGAATGGCTTGCCTCGTTCAAGCAAGTAGCGATTCGGGACGGCGTTTCTCCGCAAGTCGCCGATGCGGCCCTGAACGGGGTCGCCTACCAGCCCGCGGTCTCGGCCCACGATCGCAGTCAGGGATTCGGGCAGAGTTTCGCAGCTTTCTCCGCCCGGCACGCCACCCCCGCCCTGATCAAGAAGGGCAAGACGATGATGCTTGCCTACGCCGAGCCCTTTCAGAAGATCGAGCAGCGTTACGGCGTCCCTGCGCCTGTTCTGGCGGCGATCTGGGGGCTTGAAACCGGCTTTGGCGGCGACCTCGGCGCCTACCCAACCTTCAGCGCGCTTGCGACGCTCGCCTACGACTGCCGCCGGGCGCAAATCTACCGCGCTGAGCTGATTGATGCGCTGATGATAGTCCAAAAAGGGCTGCTGCAGCCCGGACAGATGCGTGGCGCCTGGGCCGGCGAGATCGGCCAGACCCAGTTCATGCCGTCGGCCTACCTCAAATACGCCGTCAACATTGAGGGCGGCGGTGGCGCCAATCTGATGACTCCCGCAGATGCGTTAGCGTCGACCGCCAATTTCCTTCGCGGCCACGGCTGGCAGCCGGGCGCGGGATGGGACGAAGGCCAGCCCAACTTCGCCGCCCTGCTCGAATGGAACTCGGCCCCTGTTTACGCCAAGACGATTGCCCTGCTAGCCGACAAACTGGCGTCGCAGAACCAGTGAGGGCGCCGGCTGGTCCCGTCCCTGCGAGGTGGGCGAGAGCCTTCGCAGATAGGTTGTCTCTGGGGCAAACCGCTGTGGGGCGGTCGCCTCGGGCGACCAGGCCGGCCGGCCCAGCTGACGCCTCTCGACGCGGCCCGCCCGGTCTCGCGCGGCCGCCGGCCTAAGGTCGCGATCGAGCTTGCACGCAGCGAGGAGCGGCGAAGCCGGTTGCCGGAGCCGGAGCGGTTGACGCTGCGACCGATTCGAATCAGGCGAATCAGGCTAACCGTAGGTCGCAGGGTCGGGCCATCGGGCCCATCCGCACGGCTTCGTGGAGCGAGCCTGTCCCAGGACGGGGCCCGCCACGTGGACCGAAAATCGCTCTTCAGGCGCCGCTTTTTTCCAACTAACCCATTGGTTCACTGATAGAAACAGGATTGCGGCGCGTTTGGGGCGAAATCGAGTGACAATTATGCAACAAGGTCCAGGAAACGAAGTCCGACCTCCACTTTATGAAGAAAATTTATTGTGTCGAAATTTAGAGAAGCTATGTTGTCTCAGGTGAGCGGGAGATTCCCGGTCGCGGAAGATCGCGGACATTTGCAGGGGCAAAGCGCCACGATCGAAAGGTCAAACGGGAAGAGGGGGCTGATCGTTTTCAATTTCATTCGGCCCTTGGGAGGGGCCGGGAAGTCGAAGGCGAGAAGAAAACCAACGCCCACCACGTCTAACTGGAGGTCAAACATGACGCTCATCAAGAGCCTACTGCTCGGGTCGGCGGCCGCCATCGTCGCCGTCGCCAGCGCGCAGGCGGCAGATCTTCCGACCCGGAAGGCAGCGCCGGTCGAATACGTCAAGGTCTGCAACGTCGGCGGCATCACCGGCTGGACCCTGCCGGGCTCCGACACCTGCGTGAAGTTCTCTGGCTACATCACCGCGCAGTTCGAGGGCGGCAACCTGCAGACGCAGTACAATCGCGGCTCGATCAATGATGCGATTGGTGCGAGCTACATCGTCAACCCCACGGGGTTTTCCCCGCTCATCCCGATCGTGACCCCGACGGGCTTCGCCCAGAACACCCAGCGCGTGCTGATCGCGGCCAGCTCCGCCCAGCTCAACACGACTTTCTACCGAAACACGACCGGATGGACGACCCGCGCTAACTTCGGGTTTGATATCGCCTCGAACACCGCCTACGGGCCGTTGATCGGCCACTTCGACCTCAACTCGGAAATGGGCAACGGGTTCGACAACACCGGCACCCTCACCTATCTCAACACGGGCTACCTGACCTGGGCAGGAATCACCGCCGGTAAGGCGCAGTCGTTCTATTCGTTCACCGGCGGCGGCGACAACTGGGCGAACTTCGCCTCTCCTGACCGCAAAGGCTTCAACGAGCCTGACCTGATGGCCTACACCGCTTCGTTCGGCGGCGGCTTTTCGGCGACGATCTCGGCGGAAAGCCCCGGCGGACTCGGCGGTTCCGGCGGCGGCACCGACATGACCCAGGGGAGCCTGATCTACGGCGGCCAGAAGTGGCCGGATATCGTCGGCGCGTTGCATGTCAAGCAGGGCTGGGGCGAGGCCCAGGTCTCGGGCGTCGTCCATAACGTCAACGTCTCCGACACCCTTGCTAACAATGCCACGGACTGCGGCATCTACGCCGCCAGCATCTGCAACTACCAGCACACTCAGGTCGGCTGGGGCGTAGACGCAGGCGTGAAGGTCAACCTGCCGTCGTTCGGCGCGGGCGACGACTTTCTCGTGACGGGCTCCTACACCCAGAGCGCGGTCTGGTACTCGGGTCTCCCTGACATGATGTGGGGTGAGAACGGGCAGGTCAACGGGAATGGGCAGTCGATGTTCATGTCGGACGCCTTTTTCAACCCGCTGACCAACACGTGGTCGAAGCCGACTGCATGGTCGGTGTCGGCCCTGATCGAGCATCACTTCACGCCGCAGTTCTATATCGACCTCGAAGGGTCGGTCGGCCAGTTGAAGTGGAGCAACCAGGGCGGTGGCTGCAATTTCTACGGCTTCGGCTGCGGCGCGGCCCAGTTCGTCCAGGGCGCGCTCTCTCCGACCGCGACGACCTGGCTGGTCGGCGCCGACCTCGGCTGGAACCCGGTCAACAACCTCAACTTCGACCTCGAGCTCATGTATCAGAGCACGAACCAGCAGAGGCCGAGCGGCTTCATCGGAACCGTGTACAATACCGGCGGGATCGGCGGCTCCATTCTCGTCCCGGGCGACTGGCATGGCGTCAGCGACGGTTTCGCCGGCCGCTTGCGCATCACCCGCTACTTCTGATCGCTTCTCGATCGGTTGACCTCCACTACCAACCCCGGAGCGAAAGCTCCGGGGTTTTTTTGTTGTAGGGCCGGGTCGGTGACCCGGCCGGCGCGGTCGATAATGCGTCCGGAAGGACGCCCGTCTTTCGCCGGGCTATGGACTGCGCGCTACAGGCCTGCCCGGCCTCGACTTTAACCCTTGCGCGGGCGCCCCCGGCGGCCGATGATTGCCGAGCCCCGCGTGAGACGCGCGAGGGCGCGAGGCGGCCGGCGCGAGCCGAACGCCGATGTTTGCGCTCTCTTGTTCACGCGGGTCCGTCCTGGTTGAACCGCACCGGCGCCGCCACGACGTTTTCGGCAGCGCGGATTCAGGTCGGCCACAGGCGATGATGCGGCAATACGAGTTGGTGGAGCGGGTCCGCCGCTACAATCCTCACACCAACGAGGAGCTGCTGAATCGCGCCTATGTCTTCGCGATGAAGGCGCATGGCAGCCAGAAACGCGCTTCAGGCGATCCCTATTTCTCCCATCCGCTCGAAGTCGCAGCCATCCTGACGGAGTTCAAGGTGGATGACGCGACTATCGCCGCCGCCATGCTGCACGACACGATCGAAGACACGACGGTTACGCGCGAAGAGATCGACAAGGCGTTCGGCGAAGAGATCGGCGGGCTGGTCGACGGCCTGACCAAGCTGGGAAAGCTAGACTTCGTGACCAGGCACGCCCAGCAGGCCGAGAATTTCCGCAAGCTCCTGCTCGCCATCGCGGACGACGCAAGGGTGCTCCTGGTCAAGCTCGCCGACCGCCTGCATAACATGCGCACTCTCCAGTTCATGCCGGAGGCCAAGCGCGGGCGAATCGCCGAGGACACGCTCGACATCTATGCCCCGCTCGCCGGGCGGATGGGCATGCAGAGCATGCGCAACGAGCTCGAGGATCTCGCCTTTCGCTCCCTGATGCCTGACGCCTACGAACTCATTGTCTCCCGTCTCGAAGGCATGAAGACGAAAAACGGCGCCATCATCGCCCGCATCGCGGCCGAGCTCACCGACCAGTTCGCCCGCCGAGGCATCAGGGTCGAGGTCAAGGGTCGTCAGAAGCAACCTTATTCGATTTGGCGCAAGATGGAGCGGCGCTCGATCGCATTCGAGCAATTGTCCGACATATACGGCTTTCGCATTCTCGTCGACACGGTGGCCGACTGCTACGCCGCGGTTGGTGTCGCTCATACCACCTGGCCGAGCGTGCCGGGTCGGTTCAAGGACTATATTTCGACGCCGAAACAGAACGACTATCGCTCGATCCACACTACCGTCATCGGGCCGGGCAGCCAGCGGGTCGAGCTTCAGATCCGCACCCACGAGATGCACGAGGTTGCGGAATACGGCATCGCCGCGCACGCCATCTA
This sequence comes from uncultured Alphaproteobacteria bacterium, assembly GCA_963832305.1. Lineage (GTDB taxonomy): Bacteria > Pseudomonadota > Alphaproteobacteria > Rhizobiales > Beijerinckiaceae > Roseiarcus. The sequence continues at coordinate 238,118 of CAWHTU010000018.1, forward strand.
CAAAGACGCCGGCGCGGGCGCCGACCCGCCAGCGGTGAGCGAAAGTCGCGCCTATCGGGGATTGAGGCAGACGATCGAGGCGCTTGCGGGCGACGATTCGGAAAAGTTCCTCGAACACACCAAACTCGAGTTGTTTCATGACCAGGTGTTCTGCTTCACCCCCAAGGGACGGCTCATTGCGCTCCCGCGCGGCGCGACTGCGATCGATTTCGCCTACGCGGTCCATACCGACGTCGGCAATTCGGCGGTCGGGGCGAAGATCAATGGTCGCATCGCGCCGCTGATCTCGGAGTTGCACAACGGCGATGAGGTGCTGATCTCGCGCGCCGAAGGGGGGGCGCCGCCAGCTGCTTGGGACAGTGTTGTGGTGACCGGACGCGCGCGCGCAGCCATTCGCCGCGCGACACGCGAGGCGGCGAAGGCCCAGTTCGGCGGCCTCGGGCGCCAGATCGTCGAGCGGGCGTTCGAGCGCGCGGGTAAGAAATTCACCGAGGCGAAACTGAAGGCGGCGCTGCCGCGCCTGGCGCGCGCCTCGATTGACGATGTCTTCATCGGCGTCGGCCGGGGCGAGATTTTCTCCACCGACGTCGTGCGCGCGGTGTTCCCGAACTTTAAGGAGGAGCGCAAGGCCGGTCCGGCCGTGCCATTGAATGAGAGCGGCTGGTTCGGCCTCCCCAAGGCGGCCGACCTCGTGTTCCGCGTGCCCGGCGAATCCGACGCCGCCGGCGGGCTGCCGCTGCGCGGCATCGATCTCGACACGCCCGTGCGCTTTGCGCCAAAGGGCGGGGCGGTGCCGGGAGAGCGCATCGTCGGCATCCGCGCCCCAGAGGGCATCGTCATCTATCCGATCCACTCGCCGGCGCTCGTCGAGTACAATGACCACCCCGAACTTTGGCTGGACGTGCGCTGGGATCTCGAGGATGCGCCGAACCTGCTCTACTCAAGCCAGATCGTGGTCACGCTGCTCAACGAGCCCGGCGCGCTCGGCGTGATCGCCACGACCATCGGCGAATACGGCGCCAACATCGACGCTATTTCGTCCTCGGCCAGCGGCGCCGACTTTCGTCGGTTCGTCATCGATCTGCAGGTGCGGGACATTCAGCACCTTAACGCGGTCCTGTCGCAGCTGCGCGGCAAGAGCGTCGTCAACAAGGTCGAGCGGGTAAGCGAATAGGAAGCCGACGCCGCCTCCCTTCTCCTAGCGTCCCCGGCGTCGGCCGGGGTGGTTCGATTTGGGTTTTCTTGGCTTTGGGGCTCACTCATGCCGAAGGACCCGCCCGCGCGGGTTGCGCTATCTTGGATTAGCTTGGATTCTCTCGTCTGAATTGTTACTTTTCAATGGGTTGCGTGCCTTGAAGCGGGAGACAATTTTTTCCCCCGCCTGTCCGTGACGTGCCAGGGGCGCCGGAACGGCGGCCACGGTTTTGGCGCGAGCAATCAGATTGGTCATGGCGGGCAGACTAAGCCATCTTCGGATTTTCTGCAAGGATTTGTCGCCCAACCCTTCCCCCTTCGCCTCAAAGCAAAAGTGAAAAGCTCTAGGCTGCGGCTTGACGGCGGCTACCTGCCTGCCTGACGAAGACCAACATCCCGACCAAGCCCGAAAGAAAAAGCACGCTCGAAGGCAGTTCCGGGGCGGCTACCGTCGTGGGCGACGTTGTCACGCTTGAGACCAAGGTTACTATCGGCTGTTCAAATGTAACAAGTCTCGGAAAAAAAGGACCTGAAAACAAAGATCCGTTGATTCCAGCCGCATATGCAAAATCAGAATATCCCGTGCAGTTGCTGTCGAACGCCACTGCACTACCGACGCAGCTCTGACCGGTATCCAGGTAGAAGCCCGCAATCGTAAGCGAGCTGTTTCCACCAGCCGTATTAAAGGAAAACAGCGATGTTATCTCCAGATTCTGAACTTGTACTCCACCTGGAAGCGACGTATCGCTGAACACGTCCGAGAATGCCGTCAGGTCGCTGAGTTCGATCAGACCGGAAGGTTCGACTGTTCCGGTAAAGGAACCGGTCAAGACCGCGCCAGGATCTGCGGCTGCAGTGGTAAAGACCTGATTGAGAGTGGCTGCGGCCCACCCTCCTTGCGTGAAGGTGAAGGTGTCGACGGTGGCGCCATGAGCTGGGACGAGGCCGTTGGCCGCTCCGGCCAAACAGGCTACCGCGATGGCGAGAACGAACCTGCGCATGCACCTTCCCTTGCTTTTGAGCTGGCGACCCCTTGAACTGGAGCGCCCGGCTGCGCTGCTCCGGGTCAAATTTGTCCTGTCAACTGCGGCGAATTCGTGGCGGAAATGGGTTCTCGGCCAATGGCGGTGCGGGCTATAATTGCAACTCAGTTGCGTAACTTTGCGCGACCTCGGTCGGGATCGACGATCCTGGCGCGCGATTTAAGCGGCGGCGCGGACAAGGATGGAAATTGCCCCCATCCCCTCGTTTTCCGCTTGCATGGCGAATACTCTGGCTGGCCGAGACGACGCGGAGTTCGAGTTACTCGAGGGACGCCGCCCCGTCGAGCGCCGGCGCCCAAAGGCGCTGGCGAGCGGATAGGAAGCCGATGCCGCTCTACTTCGCCTATGGCTCAAACATGGACGTCAGCGCCATGGCCCGCCGCTGCCCGCGCTCGAAGGCGCTTGGTCCGGCGCGGCTCTTGCGGCATCGCCTCGCCGTCATGCGCGAGGGCTGGCTCACGATTGCGCGCGATCCCCGCTCGGCCGTTCATGGGGTGCTGTGGGAGCTTGCGCTCGCCGACGTGCCGGCGCTCGACCGTTACGAGGGCCTCGCGCGCGGTCTCTACGTCAAGCTCATCCAGCCGGTCGTCGCCGAGCGCGGGCCGAGGCAGGCGATCGTCTATTTCGGCGCGAACGTAGGGCCGGGAGCCGCGCGTCACGACTATATCGCCGACGTCATCGCCGCCGCGCGCTCGTGGCCGCTGCCGGCGGAGGCGATCGAGGCGCTGGAGCGGCTTGCGGCGGTCGGCAGTTCTATGGGGGGCGGCAAGCCTTAGCGCGTCCGTGGCGGCGGCGCATGCTCTTTCTGGATGCCGATCTGCGGACGGCCGGTCTACTTGTTGTTCGTCGCCGCCTCTGCCGGCTCGGTCCCCGTCACGCCGCCGAGACTGAGCCAGACATTCGGATCGTCCTGCGCCTGGCGCTTGTAGAACTGATAGCCGGTGGCGCTCCACGGGCGCACATCCTGCGACAGATTGTCGAGCACGAAGTCGCCGCGGTCGGTCTTGACGGTGAGCACCGCATGCCCTTCCCCGCTGAGGTCGCGGACGATCGTCATCAAGAGCGCCTGCCGCGGAAAGCCGCGCTCGATCAGGAGTTTGCGCTTGAACAGGGCGTAGATTTTGCAATCGCCCTTGCCGTCGACCGGATAGTCCCAATGGTCGAGCGTCGTTCCCCAATGGTCGAGGTTGCTGATCGGTTCGATCGCGTTGTTGACCTCGTCATTGATGTCGGAGAGCGTCTTCCAGCTTTGCCGAGTCAGGCGTACGTCCATCGGCTTGAGCTTGCCGAGGGTGCATTCTTCGGCGTGGCGATTGCAGAAATCGACCCAGCCGTAGGGAATCGAGGCTTCGCCGCCGACCGGCTCGTAGGTCGCTCGGGGAAGGCCCTGTTCGGACGCCTGTCCGAACGTATTCCAGGCGAGGCCGAAGATCGCCGCCGCGGTGATGAAGCTGAAGAGCCGGTTAAGCATGGGGCGCGCTCGCAGAATTTCGACGACCCCAGCATCGCGCCTTCCGTTTGGCGGGCTTAGAATAAATTCCGTCGAATTTTATCGATCGATCGGATCGCGGCACGCGGATTTTCTTAATCTTGATATTTCGTTGGTTTACTTTCGATTCACCGTCCAGCGTGGCGGCGCGTTCATCCGCGCCGCTCGCCCGGCGTGGCAGATCGGCGCCTTGATCGCGGTGGCGCTGCCAAACAGGCTCTCGCCGACTTTCTGCTTGCGCGCGCTGGCGTCTTGAAGATCCGAGCCGTCAGCCGCGTGGCCCGCTTCCTCGAAACTCCCGCCTATATCGCCTCTTCCGCTGCCAAGGTCGCATAGTGATCCGGCACGTACATGTCGTGCGGGACCGGGTTGCGGTGGTAGTCGGGGTTGTGGACGCGGGCGGGCAATTCCGGCTTTTCGTGTGGCACCTCCTGGTAGGGCACCCGGGTCAGGAGATGGGCCATGCAGTTGAGGCGGGCGCGCTTCTTGTCGACCGCCTCGACTACCCACCACGGCGCCTCGGGGATATGGGTGCGCTCGAGCATAGTCTCCTTGGCCTTGGTGTAGAGCTCCCAGCGGCGGCGCGACTCCAGGTCCATGGGCGAGAGCTTCCACTGCTTGAGCGGATCATTGATGCGCATCAGAAAGCGCAGATGCTGCTCGTCGTCGGTGATCGAGAACCAGTATTTGACCAGCACGATGCCGGAACGCACGATCAGGCGCTCAAATTCGGGCGCGGACTGGAAGAAGTCTTCGTATTCTTCGTCGGTGCAGAAGCCCATCACCCGCTCGACGCCGGCGCGGTTGTACCAGCTGCGGTCAAAGAGGACGATCTCACCGCCTGCCGGCAGATGCGGGACATAGCGCTGGAAGTACCACTGGCTGCGCTCGCGCTCGGTCGGCGCCGGTAGCGCCACTGCGCGGCAGACGCGCGGATTGAGACGCTGCATAACCCTTTTGATGGCCCCGCCCTTGCCTGCCGAGTCGCGCCCCTCGAAGATCACGACCAGCTTGAGTTTCTTGGCGACCACCCAGTCCTGGAGCTTGATGAGCTCGCGCTGCAGCCGCAGAAGCTCCTTGAAATAGACATGCCGCGGCAGCGATTCGTGCACCTGGAGATGTTCGGTTTCCGATAGGAGGTCGGCGAGCTCATCATCTTCGAGCTCGAGCTCGATGTCCTCGTCGAGATTGTCCTGGATCTCGGCGTTGACCCGCTTCTGGAACTCGCTGACGGGACTTGCCTTTTTCGCACTCATTGAGGTTGCTTCCCCTGGTTTTGCGCCCGCGCCGCGGACTCGGGAGAAATGTTCGACGACCGATGCGACAGTTTCGCGACAGGCTTCGACGCTGGCCCAGGGTCGTGGCGGCTGGGCGACCCGCCGGCGGGCCAGGATGAGCGCGATGGCGCAAGAGCCGAGGCGGGCGATCGTGTTGTCGGCGCGGCTCGTGAGCATGATCGGCACACGGGCCCCGAGCACGATTTCCGCCATCTCGGCTTCCGCGAAATAGATGAGCTGCTTGGCGAGCATGTTGGCCGCCTCGAGGTCGGGCACGACGAGAATGTCGGCTTGGCCGGCGACCGGCGAGACGATTCCCTTGGTTCGCGCTGCTTCCAGCGAAACCGCATTGTCGAAGCCGAGCGGCCCATCGAGGATGCCTCCGACAATCTGGCCACGATCGGCCATCTTGCAGCGGCGATCGTCTTTTTCGGCGCGACGATGTCGGCTGATGTCGCCTGGCGCGGCGCCGGCGTAGGATTCGATGGATTGCCGGATCAGCTTGGAACCCGCGCCGGGCAGACGACCGGCAATGAGGGCGCACATGAGGGCGCTTGCCCAACCGCTCTGCGCCGCGTCGGCGCCGTAAGTCGGACTGGCCGCGACCGCCGGATCGACGACGCCGGCGTCCAACGTCGCTGCCTGGGCCGCAAGCTGGGCAATCCTCGTTTGTCAGCACATGGACGAGACGTTCCTCCTCGCCCACCTGGAGTGTGTCGAACGGACGGTTCTCGATTCGGGGCATCAGCGAATTCTGTGGCGGGTCATCGGGTCTAGCTCGAAAGGCCGAAATTGTCTCGTGTCACTTTCGGATCGTGTTTGCGGGGCCGCCAAAACCGGACGTGGCGCTTGACACCGCCCTTCGCGCGCGCCCCTGTTGGCAGGGCGACGCGCGAGAAACGCCTTGCGTCGAGGGGAGCGCATGCCGGCGAACGACCGATGAGCTTCTGCCGTTCCGACCATCCCGCCGGCTCGCAAGAGGCGGTGTTCCTTTTTCTCGCCAATCCCCGGACGCACGGGTTGAGCGAGCCGGTGGTGCGCGTCGATACCGCAGGCGCCGTCGTGTTTCTCGCTGGTCCCGACGCCTACAAGGTCAAGCGGGCGGTGACCTTCCCGTTCATGGATCTGTCGACGCTGGACAAGCGCCGCCTCGCCTGCGAGGCCGAGATCGCTATCAACCGTGCTTCGGCGCCGGGCGTCTACCTGGCGGCGCTGCCGATCACGCGATCCGGGGAGACCTTTGCGATCGGCGGCGACGGCGAAGTCGTCGAATGGGTCGCCCATATGCGGCGCTTCGACGAGAATGCGACGCTCGATCGTGTCGCCGCGCAGGGCGGCCTGTCGGACGAGATGATCGACAAACTGACGCTTGCCGTCCGCCGCTCCCATACGCGGGCGCCGATTAGAGACGCGGCGCGGTGCGCGCAAGCGCTTGAGACGTATATCGAGCAGAACGACGCCGCCTTCGCCGAACGCCCGGATCTCTTCGACGCTGCGAAAGCCCGAAGGCTGGCGATCGATTCGCGGCTCGCTCTTGCCGTGGTGAGGCCGATCCTTTTGCGACGCGGGGAGAACGGTTTCACGCGCCGCTGTCACGGCGATCTGCACCTGGGCAACATCGTCCTCATCGAGGAAGAGCCGACATTGTTCGACGCGATCGAATTCTCCGACGCGATCGCGAGCGGCGACGTGCTCTACGATCTCGCCTTTCTGTTGATGGATCTGGAGCAACGCGGCCTGCGCCCCGCCGCAAATCGTCTGCTGAACCGCTATCTCGCGCCCGAGCCGCCGGAAGCCATGGCGGGCCTTGCAGCGCTCCCTCTGTTCTTGAGTTTGCGCGCAGCGATTCGGGCGAAGGTCGCGGCCGCGGGCGCGGAGCGGCTGGAGGGCGCGAAGCGCAACGAGACCCACACGCTGGCCCGCGGTTACTTCGGGTGCGCAGTCGAGTTTCTTCGCTATGCTTCGCCGCGGCTCATCGCGGTCGGCGGCCTTTCCGGCGTCGGCAAAAGCGCGCTCGCCGGCACGCTCGCCCCCCAGCTAGGTCGGGCGCCAGGCGCAATCTGGCTGCGTAGCGATGTCGAGCGCAAGGAGATGTTTGCGGTCGAGCAGACCGACCGTCTGCCAGGCTCCGCCTACACGCCCGAGATCACCCGCGACGTCTATCGGCGGCTCATCGACAAGGCCCGAGTGGCGCTGCGGGCCGGGCAGGCGGTCCTGCTCGATGCGACCTTCGCGACGGCTCAAGAGCGCGACGCCGCGGCCGGCGCGGCGGCCGAGGTCGGCGTCGCCTTCGCCGGCATTTTTCTCGATGCCCCGCTCTCGACGCGGCTCGCGCGAATCGCCTCGCGGCGCGCCGACGCCTCCGACGCCGACGCTGACGTCGCCCGCCGGCAGGCGGCGGAGCCGCTCGGCGAGCGAGGGTGGGCGCCGGTGTCCGCAACCGGAGATCTGGCCGAAATGACGAGCCTCGCGCTCGCGCGGTTCTCGAATGCTTGACGGCGGGTGGCCTTGACCATTGGTCCGGATCATAGTCGAGGGATGTTCATGTCGGGTTCAGTGGAACGGGGGCATGGGAAGCAATGAGCTCGGCCTTTTGTCGAGCGGGGAGGGAGCCGGCAAAATGGCTGGGGCGCCCTTTAGGAGGGATTGGCAATGATTAGCACGTCGTTCAGGGTTGCGGTTTCGGCCCTTTTCTTCGCCGGCGCCATGGGTCTGGCCTCGACCGGCGCCGCCCGGGCGGAAAGCGTCATGAAGGAGTGCGGCGACGACTGGAAGGCCGCCAAGGCCAACAACACGACCAACGGCATGACGTGGCAGGAGTTCCTGAAGCAGTGCCGCGCCCAGAAGGAGAGTTCGGCGGCGCCTGCGCCCGCGCCCGCCGCTGCTCCACCGCCCGCCCCTGCGCCAACCTACCAGCCGAAGCCCGTCCCGGCGCAAACGGCGGCTCGCGCGACCGGGGCCGGCCAATTCACGACGGCAGCGGAGGCGCAGGCGCGCTGCCCATCCGATAAAGTGGTCTGGGTCAACACCAAGTCGCACATTTATCATTATGCGGGCACTCGCAGCTACGGCACGACCAAGCAGGGGGCCTATATGTGCGAAGCCGACGCCAGCGCGTCTGGCGACCGCGCCTCCAAGAGTCGAATCGATCGCCCCAAGCAGCAGCCGTAAATCAGCGGCGCGCGAGGGGCGATCCATAATCGGCGCCGGGCGGCACGAGGGGTTCGCGAAGCGCTCAGGCCAAGCGAAAGCTCGGCCAGAGCCGATCGTCGCGCTTCGAGGGGCCTGGGGCGCGTGGCGACGCGAGCGGAATTTGTCGAAAGAGCGGCGTCTCTGGGAGTAACCGGGCGGTCGCGTCGGTGGCTTGTGGCCTCCGAAGCCAATATGCTCCTGACCCAGCGTCGTTATATTGCTGGCTGGGTCTGTCGGAGGACTTGCGGCTAAAATGAGTTTGCGTCACAATTGAGTCGCACAATCTGGGACGTGTATCCCCAAAGGATGAAAAGCATGGCTCAATTCTGCGTGCGCCTCGAATGAGGGGGGGACCGCCTGTCATGACGCAAATCGACCCCGTTAGTTCCCCACATGGCGCTTCCGTTAAGATTCGCGTGGTAACCGGTTTCGTTCAGGCTGGTTCAGAGTTGGCGCGGTTTGCGGGCATGGGTGGATGACCGAAACGGGCCGGGGGCGACGGTTGATCGCGAGAACGGCAATTGCGCTTCTCGCGCTTGCGGCCGCGACCGACGCGCGCGCCAGCTGCACGGCGAACGTATCGGGCAATCATATATTCGCCCTTACTGGAGACAGTTGCCCCTTCGCGTCCGGCACGTACACCCCGACCGTGCTGGCTCCGGGCGCTTCTCCTGCGGCTATCGTCGGCCTCTTCGCCAACGGCGGTTCCATCACAGCCGGCGAATACGCCACCGCCGTCACCGTCAACGCGACCGCGGCCAGCGCCAGCTACGGGCTCAACGCCATTAACGGGGGAACAATCGGGCCGTTAGACGTCGCGGGCGTGACAACTGCAGCGTCGAGCTCGCCGGCCGTTTGGGCCTTCGGCGCGGGGTCGACGATTACCCTCACGCTCCTTTCGCCTACCTCTCCCGCTGTCGCGACGATCGTCACCACTGGGCTCAATTCCGCAGGCGTCTTGTCCACGTCCGGCGGCAACGTCGTCCTCACGGGCAGCGGGCCGACGGGCGGGTCCGTGACGACCGAAAACAACGGCTCCGCGGGGCTGAACGCTTTCTCCGGCTCAATTTCGGCGACAGGCATAACGATTACGACCAAGGGTGATCCCGACCTCCTCAGCAATGCATCCGACGCGGTCGAGGTCACCAACTCGGGCGCGACTGTTACGCTGACGGACGATACGATCAATACTTATGGGAAGGACGCCGTCGGGGTTCTTGCACAGGCCTCGGGCATGGCCACTCTAAACGGCACAACGAACCTCACCACCGCCAATGATGGTTCGATCGGACTCTTCGCCTCGGGCGGCGGAGTCATCGATGTCAACGGGTCGACGACGATCTCGACGTCGGGAACGATTTCAACCTCGACAGAGCTTGGCGCCTATGGGCTCTACGCCAACAACGGCGGGACGATCGACGGGTCGGGAGCAACAAGCGTCGGCGTCACTACCAACGGGGCCGGAGCGATCGGGGTCTACGCGTCAGGGACCCGGACGGTAGGGAATTCGGTCGTTCCGTCGACGATCACGATCGGGGGCGTCGCCACGATCAAAACGAACGGCGCCACCGCGGCGGGCGTGCAGGCGGACAGCGGCGGCATTGTGAATCTGAATGGAGGTTCGCTAGCGACGCCGAACACCGTCACCACGATCACCGATGGCTCGATTGGAGTCTACGCCGCGAGCGCCGGGGTCATCAACATCAACGGGGTGACCACGATCTCGACCGGGTCGACGGGCGAGACCCCGAGCGGCGCCAACGCCTATGGCGCTCAGGCCGACGGCCTCGGTTCGCAAGTCAACCTCAACGCCGCGACCACGATCACGACCCTCGGGACGGACGCCCATGGGCTCTACGCCACCAACGGCGGAGCGATCGGCGCCACCACAGATACGCCGCCAGCCATCGGCGTCACCACCTCCGGAGATGGCGCTATCGGAGTTTACGCCTCGGGCGTGGATTCGGAAACGAGCACGCCGTCGACGATCACGATCGGGGGCGTCGCCACGATCAAAACGAACGGCGCCACCGCGGCGGGCGTGCAGGCGGACGGCGGCGGCGTTGTGAATCTGAATGGAGGTTCGCTAGCGACGCCGAACACCGTCACCACGATCACCGATGGCTCGATTGGAGTCTACGCCGCGAGCGCCGGGGTCATCAGCATCAACGGTGCGACCACGATCTCGACCGGGTCGACGGGCGAGACCCCGAGCGGCGCCAACGCATACGGCGTCAACGCCGACGGTCCGGGCTCGAAGGTCCATCTCAACGCCGCAACGACGGTGACGACGCTTGGGACCGACGCCTTCGGGACCACCGCCTATGGGCTTTACGCCAGCAACGGTGGGACGATCGACACGTCAGGGACACCGGCCGTAATGGTCACCACCAACGGAGCCGGAGCGATCGGCGTCTACGCCTCGGGGACCGGGACCGCCGGAGATTCCGTCGTTCCGTCGACGATCACGATCGGGGGCGTCGCCACGATTGTGACGAACGGCGGCGTCGCCACGATCGACAATGACGACACTACGGTGACCGTGCCCGCAGCGGGCGTCCAGGCGGCGGCGTGCAGGCGGATAACGGCGGGCAGGTGACGCTGAGCGGCGGCGGCGCGGTAACGACGTTTGGCGTTGGCGCAGTGGGCCTCTCCGTCGACGGCGCCGGCTCGAAGATTACGGCCTCGAACGTCGCGGTCACGACCAACGGCGGCTACGATACAACCACGGGAAATTATGCCTTTGGAGTCATTGCGTCGAACGGAGGAAGCGCGACGTTCACCGGAGGTTCGATTACGACCAACGGGCCAGTCGCTCATGCCGTCTTCGCGTACAATGGCGGCAGCGTCACTCTCAGCGATGGGACTGCGGTATTGACGACCGGTGGGGGGTCGTTTGGATTGTTTGTCAACGGCGCGGGCTCTTCGCTGACGGCGACCGATGTCAGCGTCAACACGACCGGCGGTCTTGGACCCACCTTCGGCGACGCCGCGATCGGCGCCTATAATGGTTCCGCGTCGCCTGGCGACCCGACCGGCGGCACGATGACCCTGACCAACACGACCGTCACCACGACGGGGCTGGAGGCCGTTGGCGTGGAGACCAACAGCGGCGGCGTCACGAACATCAGCGGCGGCGCAGTCAACACGTCTGGTCAGGACGCGCATGCGCTCTTCGTCACCGGCGCGGGCTCAACCGTTAACATGAGCGGCGCGACCACGTTCGCGACGACAGGAAACGGGGCGATCGGACTTTACGCCACGCAAGGCGGCGTCATCAACGCGACCGGCGGGGCCGCGACAATCACGACCTCCGGCGGCGTCTCGTCGACGACCGGACTCGGCGCCTATGGCGTGAACGCCGATGGCTCGGGCTCGCAGGTCAATCTGGCCGCTGCAACGATCACGACCAGCGGAGCGGGCGCGGCTGGACTTTATGCAAGCGACGTTTCGGCAACGGGAGCCGGCGGCGCCATCACGGTGTCCGGGACGCTCGGCGTCACGACATCGGGCGCCTCCGCTCACGGCGCCTGGGCGCAGAGCGCGGGCTCGTCGATCGCGCTTAACGGCCCGAGCACGTTCACGATCAATGGCGACGCTTTCGCGCTGAACGCTACCGCCGGCGGCGTGATTACGGCCGCCAGCACATTGGGCGCGACAATCAATGGCGGCGCGGGGTCTGGCGGCGTCCAGGCCAGCGGATCCGGAAGCCAGGTGACGCTCTCGGGCGCGACGACCATCGGGCTCAACGGCGCTTCAAACACCGGCCTGTTGGCGACGACGGGCGGCGCAATAAGCACTCAAGCGCTGACCTCCATCACCGTCTCCGGCGCCACGTCCACCGGGGTGCAAGCAACCGCAGGCACGGTCACGGCGACGGGAGCGCTCAATGTGACCACTACGCAGGCGTCTTCCGTCGCGTTCGCGCTGAGCGGGGCTGCGCCGTCAATCGTCGCCTCGGGCGGAGGAACTGTGTCCGCCGCGGGCAATGCGATCAACCTCGTGAACGCCACGAACGCGGTCGCAACCTTCGACAATTTCAACTTCACGAGCGCGTCCGGCGACCTGATCCATGCCGATCCATCGACGGGGACCATCAACTTCACTGGCACAACCGCCACCGCCAACGGCGGCAATCTCCTTAACGTCACCGGCAGCACCACCAGCGGCAGCACCATCGCGTTCAACGCCAACGCGTCGACGCTGACTGGCGCCATCCAGACCGACGCGATCTCGACGACGAACGTTACTCTCACCAACGGCACAAGCTGGACCATGACCGGCTCGTCGACGATGACGAGCCTCAACCTCAGCAACAGCTCGGTGACTTTCTCGCCGTCCGGCGGGTTCAAGACCTTGACGGTCGGCTCGCTCGTTGGCGGGACGGGCGCCAACGTCACGCTCAACACACAATTGGCCGGCTCTCAGACTGACCAGATCATCATCAATGGCGGTACGGCCACCGGCACGACCTTGCTGACGATCAAGAATGCGAGCGCGAACAACGCCGGCGCGGCCACGACAGCTCACCGGTGGTCGTAGTGACGAACGGCGGGACGACCACGACGACGGCTTTCAAACTTGCCAGCCCGGTCGACCGCCGGGGGATTCCAATACGCGCTCGCCGAGGATCCCAGCAACGACGGCTGGTATCTGACGGGCGAGCCCGCTTTCGACCCCAGATAACGCGATTACAATCGCGAGCATCCAAAATTCGATCAACAATCAGGCCCAAGCGGCACAGACTCAAATAATCACCACCCGACTGCTCAGTTCGCTGCTTCTCGGCGCCAACGAACAGGTCAATAGCTGCGCTTGCGGCGGGGGCTTCGCGGGGGTCGGCTCTTTCGCGCTCGGGGGCCACGGACGGTGGGGCCTCACCGACAGCCTGACCCTGCTCGCTGGGATTTCCTTTGACAGCTTCTATGCGGATGGGACCAATGTCTCAGCCTCCCCGACCGTGGCAGCCTCGGTTCGCTATGATCCGGCTGGCTGGGGTTCGAGCCGCCCATTCCTCGAATTCGGCGCCGCCCTTTCGCCCTATATTTCGACGAGCTACACCCGCTACTACTCCAACGGACTGATTCCGGCGCAGGGCGTCGGATCGGCGATCGATCGGGCGCTTTCGGTCTTCGGACGCGTGGGCTGGGTCGCCCGGTTCACGCCAACCGACGAAGGGGCGGTGTTCGCCGACCTTGGCCGCAGCTGGCTGCAAACGGGCGGCTATAGCGAACTAGCGACCGGGGTCAATCCTTTCCCCGAGACCGTGACCACAGGCATCGCCCGGCAAGACGTTGTGCGGTTGCAGGCGCAATATACCCGTCTTCTGTTCGACAACGTCGAAGCGAACGTCAACGCCGCCGTCGCCTACGGCTTCGACAGCACGTTCGGATCGCAAGTCTCCGTCTTGAATTTCGGGTCCTTCGCGCCGTATCCAATCCTCAATTCGGCCTGGACCGAGTACGGCGCGCGGCTGGCCTATCGCTTCTCGAACAATATGGTCGTGGACGCGTTCGCGATCGGCACGCTCGGGGGCGACATCGGTCGAACGCTCCATGTGGGCCTCGGCGCGCGCTACGCTTTCTGACGCGCCAGCTATTTCTCGTCGAGGGCGATCAGCGGACGCCAATCCGGGTCCTGCGCGGTTTCGGCCAATTGGCTGAAGCGGCGCAGGTTGTACGAGTAAAGGCCGCGAACGGCTTCGGGCGCGCGGGCCGCGGCCTCCTTCGCCATTGCGACCGCGCCGGCGAAGTCCCGGTTCCGGTAGGCAGAGAGCATCGCCGAGTGCAGGCGGCTCAGGGTCGCGAATTCGTCGCTGGCGGCGACGGCAGAGTCTCCGGCAAGGGCATAGAGACCGACCGGCTGGGTCTTGTTCTTGAGCAGGACGGAATCGATTTCGAGCCAGGCAAAATCGGGCGCTTCGGCGCGCGTCGGTTCGCTGCCGATGACGTCGACTTGAAAAATCTTGCAGGCGCCTTCGAGCCGGGAGGCAACGTTGACCTCGTCGCCGATCGCCGAATAGTCGAACCGCCGTAGCGAACCCAGGTTGCCGACGCAACATTCGCCAGTGTTGAGCCCAATGCCGAAACGCACCGGCTTGAATGAGCGTCCCTCCGCTTCGGCACGCTTGCGCCAGCCTTCGTTCAGCGTGATTAGGGTCTGCCGCATCGCGAGCGCCAATTCGACCGCATGCCTTGCGTGGTCGGAGTCGTCGAGCGGAGCGTTCCAGAACGCCATGATCGCATCGCCCATGTACTTGTCGACGGTGCCCAGCCGATCGAGAATCGCGTCGGTCATCGGCGTCAGGTATTCGTTGAGGAAATGGGTCAACTCAGAGGCGTTGAACCCTTCAGAGATGGTCGTGAACGATCGGATGTCGCAGAAGAGCAGGGTCAGCTGCCGCTGCAAGCCGCCGAGCTCGAGCGCTCCGGGCATTTCCGCTAGGCGCGCGACGACGGCAGGCGAAACGAAGCGCCCGAAGGCGGAACGAATCTCGCGCTCTTGATGACGCTTCACCGCGTAGAGGGTCGAAACCCCGGTGAAATAGACCACCGCGGCTGAAAACGCGGGGTAAGTAGGCTCGATGAGCAGTCCGGCGCGCGAAAAGGCAAACCAGCTTGCGGCGACGATCGCCGCAACGACGGCGGCGAAGACGAGGGCCGCGAACTGCGGCGCCAAGGCCCAGGTCGTAGCCACCAGAGCGGCGCAGATCACGGCGGTCGCCATCCACTCCCCGCTCGGCGCCCAGTCCGGGCGCGTCAGCGTCTGCCCGCTCAGCAGTTGCTCGACGATCTGAGCGTGGGCTTCGACGCCCGGCATCGAGGGCGAGAGCGGGGTCGCGACGATGTCCGAGAGCGTTGCTGCGCTCGCGCCAAAGAACACGATCGTCCCCTTGAGGTCGCTCAGGTCGGCCCCGGGGGTGAAAACCTTCCACGCCGGGATCGAGCGGCGCGGATCGGGCCGGGCGAAATAGACCCGGACGTCCCCGGATGGGCCGGTTTGAATCGTCAAGTCTCCGTTCTTGACCGAGAGCACGCCGTAGACTTCGCCAAACGCGGTTTCGCCGCTCGCGTTCGAAGACTTGACGATATAGGTCGAAGCGCCCTGCGCGACGCGAAGCGCTTCCATGGCAAGACTCGGATGCAGGGCTCCATCCACACTAAGGATGAGCGGTACTCGCCGCACCACGCGATCGGAGTCCGGCCGCCAATTGAGGAAGCCCACCCCGGCTGCATGCTGCGCGAGCTGGGACAGCGGGGCCAAAGCCCCAGGCGAAGGGGTCAGGAACTGCGTCGCATCGTCGCCAGCGGTGACGAAACCCGCCTTGGCGGCGCCTCCGGTTCCAACGGGTGTGTCGGAGACGAAGCTGCCAAGGACTACGGGCGCGCCGTCGATCGCGCGCGCGAACACGTCGTCCGGGGTCTGCCCGGCCGGCGCTGCGGCGTCGGCGCGGTCCTTTTCCGCGAACAGGAAGTCGAACACGATCGCGGCAACCCCGGCGTTCTTCAGCGTTTTCACCAGCTCTGCGAGACGCTCGCGCGGCCATGGCCATTGGCCAAGCCGCTTGAGCGATTCTTCATCGACCGCAATAATGCGAACGGGCTGATCGAGCCCGTAAGGGCGGGGTTTCCAGCGCTGGTACTGGTCGAACACCAGGTCCTGCATGACGGCGCGCGTTGGCGCGCCAACCACGCCGGCCAGCAGCGCGAGCAGACAGGCGGTGGTCGTCGTCAATGCGTAAAGTCTGGCTTCGCTTGCTTTCCGCATGCCGTCCTTGCCGTTCCTCGAACCATCAAAAAAGAAGAATCGCCAGTCTTGTCAAGCCGATAACATATGACTGCGGCACAGGATCACCGCCCGCCCGAAACCACTCGCCCAGCAATGCGCCGATTGTTCGTCGAAGGATTGTTCTTACCCGGGTGAGGCGCCGACGAATCCAACCCGGGGCATCTACGGCAAAAAGGCGAAAAGTCACGCGACCGGGGACTGTGCAGGCGAACCCTCGCTGTCCCGCGGGCCGCGGCAGATCGGACCCGTCTCGCCCGGCGAAAGCGGTCGAAGAAAGCGGTCGACGCCAAAGTCGAACGCGATCCGATTGGCCTCGTGTCCGGTTTCGACGCCATAGCTGCGAAGATAGAGGTAGAGCGTCCCGCCCTTGGTGTCGACCGGCCGCGCATGGCGGACGGGGACGGCGCCAATCACGCCGACGCTCTGCGGACCGAAAGCCCCGCGAACGACCGGGCCCAGCAACAAATCGCCTCCCCAGCCGCTGGCGGATTCAGCGAAGACCCAGGCGACGGCCTCGAGCGCCCGCCGCGTCATGAGGGGCGCCATGATCTCGATCGACGAAACTCTCATGATTCCGTGGCCCGCGCCTGGCTGCCTGAGAAACGGCCACGCCGTTTGCGAATCGGGGGTCAGCGACGGCCCGGCAAGGTCAAGCTTTTCCTGCTCCGCGACCTCGAACATTAAGTCGATTTGCGCCGGGACGATCTCGATGTCATCGTCGAGGAACAGCACCCGGTCATATTTGAGAAGGAGGTCCGGCCTGAGTTCGAGCAGCCGGCGGATGGCGGTGTTTTTGCAGCCGCGCTGATAGACGACCGTTTCAGCGTGCGGACTTGGAGGGGACTCGTCGTAGTAGTTCAGAAGCACGTCGTAGGCGCGCGGCTCGGCGAGAATGGCCGGGTCGAGCCGCTTCCCGGACTGGACGTAGACGAGCAGGCGCCTTCCGGTCGTCTTCGACTCGCGTTCGATCCGCAATTGTCCGGCCGCAAAAAAACGGTCCTGCCGCGCCCTCAATTCCTGGCGGTTGAGAGGCGGCGTGAACTCGCCCTCGCTGGGCGGCGCGCGGTCGAAGACCCGGTAGGCCGCCTCTTCAAGAGAGCGGCCCTTGCCGCGAATTACGTCGCGCAGAAACGCCACGTCGATGTCCGCGCGCGGGCGCTTGCCCGCGGGCAATCCGCGTTCGAGATAGTGCAAGAACGGATGCGAATGGCTCCGGCTCCAGTCCGGATTCTCCGACATGTACCAGGCCTGATCGAATTCGGCCGAGGGCGGAGGCGCATTCGGCCCCTGCCCAAGGTAGCGCTCAAGAAGGCCTCCACTCGCTCTTCGCGCGACGTTGGCGCGGGCGCGGAAATACTTCGGGTCGAAGAACCCGTTTGGGCGAAAGCCAAGTTTCTCGCCGATCAGCGCATAGTGCGGCGGAGCGAACGGCGCCAAGTGTTCGCTGAGCAGGTGACGCCGGGCGTAGAGGCGCGTCCAAAACGCTCGCCGGCTCGCCTCCGGCAGCTCGATGCGGAGATCCATGTCACGCCTATAGATTCGGCCGACTGGGGAGGCAACCAAAGGGCCGGACGGTTCAATCGAGGTCCCTCGCGAGCGCAAGCTCACGGGCAAGCCGCGCGAGGTGGATCGAAGGTCGGGCCGAACGCGGTCTCGAACGCTGTGCGCAACGCCCTGTCCACCTGCGCCATCGTCGTCGCGCGGCCGAGGTCGCGGAGGCTGGTGACGCCGTAGTGCGGCTCTCGAATCCCGCAAGGCGCGATGCCGGAAAAATGGGTGAGATCGGGGTCGATGTTCAGCGCCGCGCCGTGAAGCGTCGCCCAGCGCCGGACACGCACACCGATCGCGGCGATCTTGTCCTCGGCCATTTCGCCAAGCGCCGCAGACGGTTTGTCCGGGCGCGCGACCCAGACGCCGACCCGGTCCTTCCGCGTCTCGCCAACGACGTCGAACGCCTTCAAGGTCTCGATCAGCCAGCTTTCGAGCGTCGCCACATAGGCGCGCACGTCGGGCCGTCGGCGCTTGAGGTCGAGCATGACATAGGCCACCCGCTGCCCGGGTCCGTGATAGGTGAACTGACCGCCGCGGCCGGCGCGATGGACCGGAAAGCGCGCGTCGATGAGGTCGCTGTCCCTGGCGCTGGTCCCGGCGGTGTAGAGGGGGGGATGCTCGATGAGCCAGACCCGCTCAGCCGCCTCTCCGCGGGCGATAGCCTCCGACCGCGCTTCCATCTCCGCCAGCGCGTCCGAATATTGGGTCAGTCCGGCCGTGACGACCCATTCGACCGGCGGCGCGTTGCCTCGCGCCAGCAAAGGCGCGCGCGGCGCAGGAGGCAAATCGAGCATGGACGGGCCTTCTATCAGACGGCGTCCGACGGCGCGAGCGTATCCGAACGCGGATGCGCCTCGCCTTGACACTCCGATGAGGGTTCGGAGCATAGCCTTATGAACGACAAGCCGCTGACCGAAGCCGAGCGCCGGCTGGCCCTGCCGCCGGGGCGCCTATCCGTTCGACAGCCATAACGCGGCGGTCGGCCGAGGTGCGCGGATATCTGGGCGCGACGCATGTCCGACCAGCCTAGATGGGCCAGGACGACCTCGATCGCGCACAACCCATTGCGTGTATTAGGTTTTTTTCGTTGACAGCGTCCATTCCCGCTTGACGTAACGGCGGCGCGGGCGTTCCTTGCCGAGGTCGTCCCGAGGCGTCGCACCCGCTTGCTCCAACGAAGGAAGCGCGCCCGTGAGGATGAGCGCCGGTTGCGTTGGGGGGCAAGTTCTTGACCCGCGCCAACTCCAAGGTTTGGCGTTGGTGGGTCGCCGCGGGCGCGCTCGCGGCGGTGGTCGGCGCGCCGGCAGGCGCTCTCGGCGGCGCCTGGACCCTGCCGCAGGGAACCGGTCAGGTCATCGCGACTTTGTACGGCTGGACCGGCTTCGGTCCCCCCTGGGGCGGTAATCCTGCTGTCAGCCAAAAGCGCTTCGACGCCCAGACCTATGTCCAGTACGGACTCACCAATTCGCTCACCGTTTTTGGCCAGACCGCGTTCGAGCATTACGCGCTGGGGCCGCCGACGTCGGACACCTATGACGGCCTCGACTATTCGGACATTGGGCTCAGGGCGAAACTCTGGTCGACCGGCGACTGGGTGTTCTCGGGCGAAGCGGCCGCCTTCATCCCCGGCGCCCATGACGCAAAAGCACCCGCGGAGGAAGGCAACACCGGCTGGGCGGGCGAGGCGCGCCTCAACGCGGGGACCAACTTTAAGATTTGGGCAACTCCTGGCTTCGTCGACGCGGAGTTCGGCTATCGGCTGCGCACCCAAGGTCCGCCGAACGAGTGGCACGGGGACCTGACCGTCGGGTTCAAGTTCACGCCGCGGCTCATGCTGATGCTGCAGGACTTCACGACGATATCGGCGGCATCGACCGACCCGACGTTTTTGGAATGGCGACAGTCGGTGGTCGAGGCGAGCCTCGTCTACGCATTCGACGACAAATGGTCGGCGCAGGTCGGCCTGTTCTCAACCGTGTGGACGGTCAAGACCAACACGCAGCATGGCGTCGTGCTTGCGGTGTGGCGGAATTTTTGACCGCGGGTTCCTGCCCTTACGCGCTCTTCTCGTAAAGCTCGCGCCCGATCAGCATCCGCCTGATCTCGCTCGTGCCGGCGCCGATCTCGTAGAGCTTGGCGTCGCGCAGCAGGCGACCGAGCGGATAGTCGTTGGTGTACCCGTTTCCCCCTAAGATCTGGATCGCGTCGAGCGTGGCCTGGGTCGCGCGCTCGGCTGCGTAGAGGATGGCGCCGGCTGCGTCCTCGCGGGTCGTTTCGCCCCGGTCGCAGGCCTTGGCGACCGAGTAGACATAGGCCTTAGCCGCGTTCATGGTCACATACATGTCGGCGAGCTTGCCCTGGACCAGCTGGAAGGTCCCGATCGGCTGGCCGAACTGCTTGCGCTCGTGGACATAGGGCAGCGCGACGTCGAGCGCTGCCTGCATGAGGCCGAGCGGGCCCGCCGCCAGCACCACGCGCTCATAGTCGAGGCCGCTCATCAGCACGTTGACGCCCTTGCCGACTACGCCCAGCACGTTCTCCTCGGGCGCCTCGCAATCGGTGAACACAAGCTCGGAGGTGTCGGAGCCGCGCATGCCGAGCTTGTCGAGCTTCGGCCCCTGCGAGAAACCTTTCATGCCGCGCTCGACGATGAAGGCGGTGATGCCGCGCGCGCCCGCAGCCGGATCGGTCTTGGCGTAGACGACGAGCGTGTCGGCGACCGGGCCGTTGGTGATCCACATCTTCGCGCCATTGATGACGTAGCGGTCTCCCCGCTTCTCGGCCCGCGTCGTCATCGAGACGACGTCGGAGCCGGCGTTCGGCTCCGACATGGCGAGCGCGCCGACATGCTCGCCGGAGATGAGCTTCGGCAGGTAGCGCGCCTTCTGGCGGTCGTTGCCGTTGCGCACGATCTGATTGACGCAGAGGTTCGAATGGGCGCCGTAGGAGAGCCCGACGGCGCCGCTGGCGCGCGACACCTCCTCCATCGCCACGCAATGCTCGAGGTAGCCGAGGGCGAGGCCGCCATATTGCTCCGGCGCGGTGATCCCGTGCAGGCCGAGCGCTCCCATTTTGGGCCAGAGATCGCGGGGAAAAAGGTTGTCGCGATCGATCGCCGCGGCGCGCGGGGCGATCTCCTTCTCGGCGAAGGTCCGCGCGCTGTCGCGGATCATCGCGGCGCTCTCGCCGAGATCGAAATCGAACGGACGGGGCGCGTTGGGGATCATCGGCGTGCTCTTCGGGGGCGGGCGCAGGGGACCTTGGCGGCAATCGCCGGGCTTTGGCAAGGCGGCGCACAATTTACGTATTTTCCTAGATATAAAGAAATCCAAGCCGCAGCCAAATTCAGCCAAATCCAGCAAAGCCGAGCGGGCGCCGATCAAAAGGCAGCAAAGGAAAAGGCTTTGATTTCCTTGGATCGCCTTGGCGGGATTGGGCCTTTTCAGGGGCTTGCGCCGACCCCCCAGGGCATTTTTTTCTTTCCTCCCTCGGCCCGCTGTCTGACCGAACTCCCCTGGGCTAAACCACTATCCAGACCTGGGATCATCCTTCGCGCGCCCCCTCATTGCGGAGTCCGACACTCTATCGGCAATTCGGATAATCGGAAAGGAAAATGTCGAAAAATCCGCGGACCGGCGCACGGCACTTGGCGCCGCGTCCAGCGCATCGGACCGCCCCGTCCCGGGCGGGATCGCGATATGGACTTCTGCTTTTGATTGCTTCAATCCCCGGTCGCCCGCCTCGCGCTCTGGCCTGGTTCGATGAAGATCGCGACTTTCAACATCAACAACGTCAACCGCCGCCTGGCCAATCTCATCGACTGGCTGAGGTCGTCGAAGCCCGATGTCGTGTGCCTGCAGGAACTCAAATGCGCCGACGCCGACTTTCCCGCAGCCGCGATCGAGGCTGCGGGCTATGCCGCGGTCTGGCGGGGGCAGAAGACCTGGAACGGCGTCGCGATCCTGTCGCGGCGCGGCGCGCCGGTGGAAACCAGCGGCGCGCTGCCCGGCGATCCGGCCGACAAGGAGGCCCGCTACATCGAAGCCGCGGTCGAGGGGATTCTCGTCTGCTGCCTCTACCTGCCGAACGGCAACCCTCAGCCCGGCCCCAAGTTCGACTACAAGCTTGCCTGGTTTCAGCGGCTGGAAAAGCACGCGAAGGGGCTCTTGGACGCGGGCGTCCCGGTGATCCTATGCGGGGATTTCAACGTCGCGCCGACTTCGCTCGATATCTATCCGACCACCTCCTGGGATGACGACGCGCTGATCCATCCGAAAAGCCGCGCCGCGTTCGCGCGGCTGGTCAGCCAAGGCTGGACGGACGCCTTGCGCCAGAAGCATCCCGACCAGCGCGTCTACACGTTCTGGCATTACATGCGCCATCGCTGGGAGCGAGACGCGGGGCTACGGCTCGATCACCTGCTGCTGAGCCCGTCGCTCGCGCCGAGGCTCAGGCAAGCGGGCGTGGACCGCACGGTGCGGGGGCACGACGGGGCGAGCGATCACGCGCCGGTATGGATAACGCTCGGCAAGGCCGGAAAGTAACCGGCTGCCGCCGGAAGCCCCCCTCTCCCCTTGCGGGAGAGGGGTTGGGGGTGAGGGGTGACGCCGCCGCGAGGGACCCCTCATCCGGCGCCCAGCCGCCGTAGCCCGCGGGCGCGATCGAAACTGCCATGAGACAGGGAGCCGGTGTGGCGCGTCGATGAGCGCTGGCGTATTGGCGACGAGTTCGGCTAGCTTGTCCCCTGGGACGAGACAAGGCAAAGGAGGGCCATGACCTGCCGGGGTTTGCAGGGCCGGCCGGTCTTGCGGCCGGCGAGCTCATCGCGATCGAGGCCGCCCTCCGCGCCGCGTTCTCTTGCCGTTCGGATGGACAGGGCGTCGCCGTCGCCGCCTCCGCGATCGAGAAGGCCAGATGAAGAAACCGAAGAGCGTCAATTTCATCCCGGATCCGCCGGTCCGCTGCCGGGAGTTCCGCATCGGCGCAGTCGGCGCCGGAATGATCATGGCCGAGTGCCATCTCGCCGCCTACAGGGAGGCAGGCTTCAAGGTCGCGGCAATCGCCTCGCGCACCAAAGCGCGCGCCGACGAGGTTGCGGCGCGCTGGTCGATCCCCAAGGTTCACGCGACGCCTGAGGCGCTGATCGAGGACCCCGAGATTGAGATTGTCGATCTGGCCTACCCGCCCGACCAGCAGCCGGCGCTGATCCGGCTCGCGTTGAAGCAAAAGCATATCAAGGGAATTCTCGCCCAGAAGCCTCTCGCGCTTTCGCTCGGCGAAGCCATTCGTCTTCGCGACGAGGCGGCGGCTGCAGGCAAGCCTGTCTCGGTCAATCAGAACATGCGCTACGACCAGTCGATGCGCGTGCTGAAGCAAATTCTGGATCGTGGCGAACTGGGCGAGATCGTCTTCGCTCAGATCGACATGCACGCGATCCCGCACTGGCAGACATTCCTCGAGGGTTACGAGCGTCTGACGCTCGCCAACATGAGCGTCCACCACCTCGATGTGCTGCGGTATTTGCTCGGCGATCCGGACTCGATTTCGACCGAGACGCGCAAAGACCCGCGGACGCGGTTCGATCACTCGGACGGCATCACGGTTTCGACCGTGACCTTCCCGTCCGGCGCGATGGCGCTTTCGCTCGAGGACGTCTGGTCGGGGCCGCGCCAGGAGGGCTACAAGGACGACCAGCATATCGCCTGGCGCGTCGATGGCGTCGACGGCGTGGCAAAGGGAACGATCGGCTGGCCGACGGGCGCGCCATCGACGCTTACCTACGCCTCGACCCGGACGACCGGCGGCAAGTGGGTATCCCCGACCTGGTCGACGATGTGGTTCCCCCACGCCTTCATCGGCGTGATGGAGCAGCTGCAGTACGCGATCAAGTCGGGAACGCCGCCTGCTCTGTCCATCGCCGACAACGTCAAGACGATGGCGCTCGTGGAAGCGGGATATCGCTCGATCGAAAGCAATCGCAGGATCCTGCTCTCCGAAATATCAATCAACGCCTAGACGCGAAACGGGAGGACATTAATCATGATGCAGGCAGGCATATTCACCGGGTATTTTCCCTACGGTCTGGAGGAGACGGCGCGAAAAATCCGCACGCTCGATTTCAACACCGTTCAGCTCGATCTTCACTTCAAGGACATCGACCTGTCCGCTGGCCAGATCACGCCGGAGAAGGCGAAGACAGTGCGCGACACGTTTCGCCGGCACAATCTGCCGATCTGCTGCATCTCCGGCTACACCAACATCATTCATCCCGATAAGACGGAGCGCCAGAAGCGGGTCGGCTATCTTAAGGAGATTCTCCGCAACGCCCGTCGAATTCGGCTCCCGCTACGTGATCTCGGAAACCGGCACCTATAATACGGAGTCCGACTGGGTGCATCACGACAAGAACAAGACCGAAGAAGGGTTTGAGGAATGCCGGAAGGTGATCGCCGATCTCGCCCAGACGGCCTATGATCACGGGGCCGTCTTCCTCCTGGAGACGTACGTCAACAACGTCGTGGGGTCAGTCGAGGAGACGGTGAGAATGTTCGCCCAGGTCGACCATCCGGGCCTCGGCCTCCTGATGGACCCGACCAACTATTTCGAAACCCACAATATCGATCGCATGGACAAGATTCTGAACCAGGTCTTCGATACGCTTTCAGACAAGATCATGATCGCGCACGCCAAGGACGTGAAGCGATCCGGCGACGACAAGACAGAGAAGCACGCTGACATCGGCGACGCCGACGCGCTTGAGAGCCATACCTTCCGCGGCGTCGGCGAGATCGAACTGCCTGCGCCGGGTCTCGGCTCGCTCAACTACGACCTCTACCTGAGGAGGCTGGCTGAGAAGCATCCGAACGTTCCGGTGATCATCGAGCATCTCTCGGAGGATGACGTGCCGCGAGCGAAACGCTTTCTCGATGAAAGGTTCGTCGCGAACGGTCTCTAAAAACCAAGGCGGCGCAACGGTTCAAATCAGGGGCGCGGCAGCCGGCTCCTGAACTCAGCTCAATGACCTCAACCGGCTATAGCGCCGCCGTGGATGAATTTGGGCAGATCACCGCGTGGGCGCGGGGTTCCGCGCCTGATAAAACGCGATCGACGAGCTCGATGAATTCGAGACCGCCGCAACCGGGCCACGAGGCCGAGGGATAGGCGCCCTCGGCCGGTCCGTCGCGCGGGGCGCGCGGCCCCTTCAGCTCACTGGCAGGCGTCCCAGAAGCCCTGCCGGTAGCTCGGATCGGTGTAATACCAGCACAGGCCCGGGGCCGGCGGCTGGCCGGCATAGGCGACGGCCGCGCCGGTGGCGAGGACGCCAAGCGCCGCCCCGGCCGCGATCGCGCCGCCGGGACCCCAGCCATACGCGGGCCGCGCCCAGCCGTAGCCGCCGCGATAAACTCCGCCATGATATCCGTAGGCGCCGCCGCGATAGACCCCGCCGCCATAGCCGGGGTGGCCGCCCCAGGTTCCGCCGCGATGGTAGACGCCGCCGCGAGGCCCGACGGCGGTCGCGCCGCGACGGACCATCGCGACCTTCGAGATCAGGCCGTCGTCATTCAGGCCCGCAGCCGAACTCGACCCCTGCATCAGCTCGATCGCGCCGGCGGGCGGCGCGCTGAAAGCGGAAAGCGCGATCGCCACGCACGCGCTTTTGAGCAAACTCGATCGAACCATGCTTTTCCTCCTTGTTCGCGGCTCGCGCTCTAATCCAATCACGGGGTTATGGCACAAAACCGGCGCCGAGGCGAAGGCCGGGAGGCGTCATTGTTAATGCGGCTTCTCGCCCGCGTCGTGACCCCGCCATGCATCCAGACGGACGGCGGCCTATCGGTCGGCGCGATCGGACTCGGACGAGAGGCAATTCCGACTGCGTAGGGGGTAACGTATCGTTTCGATCGAGCGGGATTTGATGTTGGACGGTCATTGATTTCGGCTGACCTCGCGATCCGGTCCAGCGGACCGGGCTACTTTCTGGCAGTCACAAGGAAATTCTGAAAAACCACAACATCGGCCGGTGTTCGCCAGGTGCAGATGACCCCTTGCGGTTATGTGGGATCTTTGCGGAGGGCTCAAAATGAAACTCGGCGTATTTGCGGGGGCATGTGGCGCTGCGTTAGCTGGCTTATTGGGGATCGCCGTTGGTCTGGCGACGCCCAACGCGGCGCAGGCCGCAGTGGTCGATATCACCTATGACCTAACTCTGAACGGGATGAGTTCGGGAACCTGCCCCGCAGGCAGTTGCGGGACCATCACCGTGACCGGCGACACCACAAGCAGCTTGACCTACGATGTCGAACTGGCGCCCGGGGTGTCGTTTCATGGAGCGCCCAACAAACTGGCGGACTTCTTTTATTTTGACGTAACCGGCGGTTCCGGCAAAACGATCACCGCCGACTTGCTCACCGGCGGCTCAGGCTACGCGTATAACGGAATTAGTCACCGGCAGCTTTGTGCCGAGACCCTGGCAATTTCCCGGGCCCGTATAACTACGCGGCGACCTGCACGGCCGGGAATGGCGGCGCGCGACCCGGCTCCCTTTGTGGAGACGTGTTGCAAGTTTACGGTCAATGGGGGATCCATGGCGGATCCGCTCGTTATAGGCGCGCCCCTCGGACATGGACTCTTCCCCACGGACAACATTGCCTTCGTCGCCGATTTGTCGATCTCGGGAAGCTGCGGCGACTTCATCGTGCACGGCGGGCACCGGTTTAGTTGGATCGGGCGCCGGGACGCCGATCTCGACTCCCGAGCCTTCTACCTGGGCGATGATGCTTGGTCGGCTTCGCCGGGCTTGCCTATGCCGGCTTCCGCAAGACGAAGAAGGCGCGCGCCGCTCTCGGTCGCCTGACGGACTCCGCAAGCATTCCGATGGAAAGACCGCCTCCGGGCGGTCTTTTCTTTTGCGGATGGTTTCGCCGCCCACGCGGCTTTCTCATATCGGCAGTCGTTCGAGATCGGCGATCAACTTAGGCCCGGTCGGCTCCCATTTGAGTTTCTTGCGCGTCTGCTCGCTCGAAGCGGGCATGTCGCGCGCCGCGAGATGGGCGAGCCAGCCGAAATAGGCCGGCGCCTCGTCCGGCCCGATGGATTTGACCGGGAGCGAGAGGCGCCGGCCGACGGCCTCGGCGATGTCGCGCGCCGCCACGCCCTCCTCGGCGACCGCGTTATAGACCGCGCCCGGCTCCGCCTTTTCGACCGCGAGCCGGTAGAGCCGGGCTACGTCGCTGACATGCGCGGCCGGCCACCGGTTTCGTCCGTCCCCGACATAAGCGAACACGCCCTTCTGCCGCGCGGTCATGATCCATGGGCTGATCAGGCCCTGCCGCTCGGGGTCATGAACCTGAGGCAGGCGCATGACGGACACGTTGACCCCGCTCGCGGCGGCGTCGGCGGCCGCCTCTTCCGAAGCGGCGCGGGGAAAGTCGCTCGAGGCGACCCTCGGCGCATCCTCCCGCGCGAGTTCGCCGGGCGGAACTCTGGCGATCGCGGTCCCCGAGGTCACGATGAGCGGCCGGCTGGAGCCGGCGAGGACCGAGCCGAGCGTTCCGATGACCCGCCGATCGGTCTCGCAATTCGCCATGAACTGCGAAAAATCGTGGTTGAACGCGAGGTGGACGACGCCATCGGAGCGCGCGGCGCCCTCCTTCAGGCTGTCCGGATCGTCGATCGAGCCGCGATAGACTTCGGCGCCGGCGGCGGCGAGCGCGGGCGACTTCTCATCCGATCGGGAGACGCCGACGACCTGATGGCCCGCGGCGATCAATTCCTTGACGAGGGCGGAACCGATGAATCCGGTCGCGCCGGTGACGAATACGCGCATGATCAATTCTCCAGTGTTTTCAGGAAACTGTCCCCGAACTCGCTTCTCCGATGGCTCACGCCGCCGCTCGCAAGGAGGGGGATGCGAAATAGTGGGCTTCCATGTCGGCGAGCAGCCCAGCCTGCTCGGGCCGCCAGCCGAGCGTGTCTCGGGTCCATTCACTGGATGCCGGGTTGTCGAGCCCGATGAATGGAGCGATCATGCCAAAATGCCCGGCGGCTTTCGCCGCCGGGATGCCGACGGCCGGGATTTTGAGCCTGGACGCGACCAGCGACGCGATATCGCGGAAGGGCACGCCGGCTTCATCGACGCCGTGGAACTTCGCCCCCGCTTCGCCTTTCTCGAGGGCAAGGCGGAAGAGCCTTGCCGCGTCGGACACATGCACGGCGGGCCATCGATTGGCGCCGTCGCCGATATAAGGGGAAACACCCTTCTTGCGCGCGAGGGCGATGATGCGGGCGACGAAGCCATGGTCGCCGGCGCCGTGGACGGTCGGGGCAAGCCGCACGATCGTCGAGCGAACGCCTCGCGCGACAAAATCGAGAGCCGCCGCCTCGGAGAACGACCGGTTCGGAAGCGTCAGGACGTGATTGTCGCGCTCGTTCGAGACTCTGCCCTGCGGCAGGGCAAGAACCGCCGAGGCGACGACCAGCGGGCGGGCATAGCCCTCGAGACCCGCGCCCAAGGCGCCGATTGCTCCCGCTTCCGTTTGCTGAAGGATCCTGAGGAAGCTTGTGACCACGCCGCCATTCAGCGCTCCGGCGAACAGTCTGAAGCGCGTCGCCAGACTCATATTGGGCAGCCCATGGATGAAGGCGGTATGAATAACGCCGTCCGACTCCGCCGCGGCCTGGCGCAGGAGGTCATGATCGCCAAGCCGGCCGACGCGCGCCTTCGCGCCCAACGCCTGCAACTTCCGCGCCCCCTGAGGGGTCGTGGTCAAGCCCACGACCTCATGTCCCGATGACAAGAGGTCCTTGACGACGGCCGACCCGACCCAGCCGGTCGCGCCGGTGACGAACACACGCATGAAACAGGTCTCCATATTTTCGTTGGAGACAAACTTGTGCTCCTCGGCTATTGTAGTAAAGTAGTGATGTTATCGTATTATAATGGCTAACAGGATGGACGCGCGCGTCACGCACGAGAACCGGCTCGGCGGCTATTTGAAGGATCGCCGCACGAAGCTCGATCCGGCCTCGTTCGGCTTGCCTGCGGGGCGCCGCCGCACGCCGGGCCTCAGGCGCGAGGAGGTGGCGCAGCGCGCCAACATCAGCCCGACCTGGTATACATGGCTCGAGCAGGGGCGGGGCGGCGCGCCTTCGGCCGAGGTGCTCGACCGCATTTCGCGCGCTCTCATGCTGACGGATGTCGAGCGCGAGCACCTGTTCCTGGTTGGCCTGGGCCGGCCGCCCGAGGCCCGCTACGACGCGGCCCGAGGCGTCACTCCGCGGCTGCAGCGCGTCCTCGATGCGCTGGACCCGTGCCCCGCCCTGATCAGGACCGCGATCTGGGACGTCGTGGCCTGGAACCGGGCGGCGACGGTGATCTTCGGGGACTATGGAACGGCGCCGCCGGAGCAGCGCAACATCCTGCGCTACTTCTTCCTCGACCCGCGCGCCCGGGCCTCGCAGTACGACTGGGAGAGCGTGGCGCGGTTCGTGCTCGGCGCGTTCAGGGCGGATGCGGTCCGCGCCGGCGCGGCGGCCGAGGTCGAGCCCCTTATCGACGAACTCCGCCGCCTCAGTCCGGAGTTCAGGTCGATGTGGCTCGACAACGACGTCCGCGGCCACCACGGCGAAGCCGTGAAGCACATCAAGCACCCGACGCTCGGCCCGCTCGCCATCGAATACTCTTCGTTCGCGGTCGACGGACGAACGGACCTCACCATGGTGGTCTATAATCCGGCGACGCCCAAGGATGCGGAACGGATCAAGTCGTTGCTCGCCTGACTCGCGGGGCGGAATCCGCTCGCGATCGGACCTCAAGCGAAAGGACGAGATCCATGAAGGGAATTCGCGCCCTCCTCTTCGATACATTCGGCACGCTGGTCGATTGGCGAGGCGGCATGATCGCGCATCTCGCTTCGTGGGGAGAGGCTGAGGGCATTGGCGCCGATTGGCCGGGTGTTGTCGACGCCTGGCGGGCGGATTATCCGCCCTCCCTCGACCGCGTTCGCAGGGGCGAGCGGGCGTGGGCCAATCTCGACGTGCTGCACCGCGAGTTGTTCGAACGTCTGGCGCCGAAATTCGGCATTCCCGCGCAGAGCGAAGAGAGTTTGAACACGCTCGCGCGATTCTGGCACGAGTTGCCTGCATGGCCGGACGTTGTGGGCGGGCTCACTCGGTTGAAGCCCCGTTACATGATCGCTCCCTTGTCGAACGGACATGTGGCGCTTCTCGTTTCCCTGTCCAAATCGCTCGGGCTGCCGTGGGACATGGTCTTCGGCGCCGATCTCTTCCGGCATTACAAGCCCGACCCGGAGACCTATCTCGGCGCGGCGGCGCTTTTCGGCTGCGCGCCGAATGAGGCAATGATGGTCGCCGCCCACCCGTCCGACCTCGCCGGGGCGGCGCGCTACGGTCTGCGCACTTGTCATGTGTCGCGCCCGCTCGAATACGGCGAGGGCCGGATCGTCGAGCCCGCGCCGGGGCCACGAACTTTCGACCTGATGGTCGGGGGCGTCGACGAACTGGCGGACTCGCTTCAGGGCTGAGCGGCGGAGGATCGGAATTGCGGCGATCGCAACGACGATCGTCGGGCGCAAAATCATGGCGAATGCGCTCAGAGTCGGCGCCGCCTTGGGCTTGCGCCTGTGGCGGGCGCCGACCTTGGCCTCAGCTACGAGCGGGTGGTCGCCAAGCCCGCGGCGAGCCCGATTCGCAAACGCTGCGCTCACCCTGAAAGGCGCTCCGGCGCGGCCGTTTTCCGCCGCGCCATTCGCCTCAGCCGATCGCGATCTTCCGCGGCTGGGCGTGCTTCGCCTTGGGCAGGGTCAGGGTCAGGACGCCGTCTTCGAGGTTGGCGCTGATCTTCTCCCGGTCGACCTTGTTCGAAAGGGTGAACGAGCGCGCGTAGTGGCCGACGTTGTACTCGGTATAGACCGGCTCCATGTCCTTGTACTTGGTGAAATCGATCTGCCCGTCGACCCTCAGCACGTCGTTCTCAAGCGCGATGTTGAGGTCCTTCTTCTCAACTCCCGGCATTTCCAGAACGACGGCAAGCGCGTCGTCCGTCTCGTGGATGTCGGCGTACGGCACGTAGTAGCGGCCCGGGATCGTCTTCTCCTCCTTCGCCACCAGCTCTTTCTTCTCACGCACGCTCAGTTCCTGTTTCTCGGCCATGGTCGTTCCTTGACTGGTTCTGGGTTGTGCGGACATGTCACGCCACCTTGATCGACTTCGGCTTCTCGCTCTCGGCGCGCGGCAGGAACAGAGCCAGGACCCCGTCGCGGTATTCGGCCTTGACACCGTCGGGATTGATCTCGACCGGCATCGTAACCGCCCGGTCGAACCGGCCGGCGAGGCGTTCGCGACGGTGCAGCGCCGCCTTTTCCGGGTAGCTCACCGTTTTCGCGCCCGCGAGCCGGATGGTGCGGCCCTTCACCTGGATATCGAGGTCGGATTTCTTCACCCCGGCGAGCTCGGCGATGATGATGAAGTCGTCGCCTTTCCTGAACACGTTGACCGGCGGATAAGCGCCGCCGCCGCTAAGGCCCGGATCGAGCCAAGCAACTTGTCCGATACGCGTCCAGAGCCTGCTGAAAGCTCGTGAGCGCGTCGAACGGATCCATCAATAATGACATTGTGTCTCCTCCTTCCCGCTCGCAAGCGGGCGGCGCCGTGTCCCGCCTCGATCGCGCCCATGCTCCGGCGCTTGATCCCTCTGGGGTTTTGGCACTCACCCGCTTCGAGTGCCAATCAACTGGGAAGCAGCCGGCCAGCCGTCAAGGGGGTGCGGCTAGCCTGCGGTCGCCGGCCGTCACAAGACGGTCGCGTCAACGGGTGAATCCTGTCCCGAATCGGTGGATCAGAGCGCGTGTTGACCGGTCTTCCGTCGTTGCCTACGGTCCGCGCCCAAACGAGAGGGAGGAATATCGCATGGAACGACGCACGTTTCTGACCGGCGCCGGCGTGGCTGCTCTCCTGCCGGTCGCGGGAGGAGCCGCCGCCAAGGACCAAAGCCTCGGAGATGGCGGAACCGCCGCGGGTCAGGCCCCTGACCTGTCCGCGGCCCTGCAAAAGTTTCGCGCGACGATCCCCAGCCATTTCGACCGCGAGTACGTCAACAACGCTGTGGTGCCGTTCTTTCTCGGCAGCATCTTTGCCGGCGAGCGGCCGATCCTGCCGATGATCGACCTGCCGCTTACCAAGCAGGATGCGATTCCGTGGGACTTTTGGGGCATGCTTTACGAAGACTGGAAGCCGACCCCCTCGGACGGCGTGACCGTTTTCCTCGAGGGACTTGAGAACCGCGGCGACGACAATCTGCGCAAGCGTATCTATTTCGCCGGGGTCACCCCCGACCTCTATGCCCCGAAGTACCAGGCCAAGGTTGTCGCGTTCTTCGACAAGCTTCTCGATCCGAAGTTCGCCGGGAAGCCGTTCATGCGCCACTATCTCGACTATTACTGGGACGTCTACTGGGACCTGCATCTCGGCGTGAAGGGCGAAGCGGTGCCCCCTCAGATCCGGACGATCGGCGAGGCGTTCAACACGGTGCTCGCCTACCGCAATCCGCTGCAGGAGGTCGTCTACGAAAACTATATGACCGTGAGGGCGCTTCGGCCGTTCCTGACCAAATGGATCGACGCGCGTCTCGACGACATCGAGAACGGCCGGATCGCCGACCCCGACAAGACCATCGCCTACTATTGGCTCAAGAACGCGGGCGACGGGAAATATTTCGCCAAGAAGGACGTCGTCTTCGAATGCTTCCACAATTTCGTGGCGTTCAGCCAGTGGGGCAATTCGATCTTCGGCGTCATGAATTGTCTCAACGAAAATGGCGGCGACGCGACGGTGCGCGCGGCGTTCCAGAAGACGATGAGCGGGAGCTTCGACAACGCCAACGGAGCGCCATTCACGCCGCTTGAGCTTCTGGTGATGGAGCTCTTCCGCACCATCTCGCCCAACGGCGGCAGCATTTCGGCGATCACCGACACGCGGGCTTCATCGTTCTACGGCGGCTCCCCGTTCGCGCAGTTTGGCGTGCCTTACGAGCGGCACTCCTACATGAACACGCCACACACCGAGACGAGCTTCGATCCGCGCCTGTGGAAGGAACCCGAGCGCTTCGACCCGGAGCGCTACTTGAGCGTGCCGACCAGCGCCGAGATCGATGAGGCGAAATGCAAGCAGATCGGCCTGCCGCGCTGCCCGTTCGACATTACAACCCTACCGGTCAGCGACGGGCGCAAGACCGGCATCACCAACAGCGGCTTCGGCACGGTGTTCGCGGTGGCGGACGGGAAACCTGCGCCGGTGTGCGACTATGCCGGATTCGCCCCGTTCGGCTTCGGCTATCGCCGTTGCCCCGGCGAGCAGCTTACGATCGACGTGTTCGCGGATTTCCTCCGCAAGGTGTGGCGCGACAAGATCGTCTTCCACAACCTCAATCTGCCGAGACCGGGAAGGGTTCCGGTTGGGCCAGGCGCGGTGATCGACGACGACATCGGGTTCGCGCGGCAGGGCTGAACGTGGGCGAAGGCCGCCGGATCAACCGCGCTGGATTTCTGGCGCCCTTGATCGGGTTCGCGGTATCGCTGGCGCTCTTGAGCGAAGCGCGCGCGGGCTCGGCGCGCGACTATCTGAACGCTCCCGTCGACTCATGGCTCGCGGTGTATAACGCGGGCTATACGAACGCGGTCACGCCCGAGGACGGCGACGATCTCGTGCCGGGCGTCCGCTCGAACGTGTTCGCCCAGTCGCTCGTCCTGACGAGGATCATGGACTATTGGGGCCGTACCGGCGGGTTATCGATCGTTCTGCCTTATGCGTTCATCGACACCAGCGCCGGCCCGTTCCGCGCCAGCACGAACGGCGTTTCCGATGTCGGCTTCCTCTGGCAGATGAACATTTTCGGCGGGCCAGCGCTGAGGCGGGAGGAATTCCAATCCTTCGTCCCGCAGACTTTTTCCAGTTTCCATCTGCTCGTGACGACGCCGATTGGAACCTATCAGCCAAGCTCGCCGATCAACCCGAGCGCGAACCGCTGGATGGTCTCGCCGACCGTCAATTTCAGCTACACGCCGGACCAGGGCTGGAGCTGGATCGAGACCTATGTCTCGGGGCGTTTTTTCACCGACAACAACAACTATCTGGTCAATGGCGCGCAGACGCTTTCCCAGAAGCCGATCCTGCGCCTCGAGGAACACCTGAGCCGCAATGTGACGGACGCGCTCTGGCTGTCGGTGGACGCCTTCTACAACCTGGGCGGAGAGACGAGCATCGACGGGTTCGGCCAGGACAACATGGCGAACACGCTCAGGATCGGCGCCGGCTTGGGCATGCGCCTGTGGCGCGGCGCCGACCTTGGCCTCAATTACGAGCGCGTGGTCGCCAAGCCCGCCGGCGAGCCCGAATTCGCAGACCGTGCGCTTCAGCTTTCGGCAGTTGTGGTGAAGGCCCAGCCTCAGTCGCCCCAGGTCGCAAACATGCCGATCGCGGCGGCCGCCATGACGACCGTCGCCACCCAGCCGAAAGCCTTCAGGACCGGGCCGAGCGTGAACTGGCGCATGACGGCCCGGCGCGTGCTCAAGTGCATGATCATGATCATGATCGGCACGGCCGCGACGCCGTTGATGACCGCGCTCCAGAAGAGCGCCTTGATCGGATCGAGCGGACTGAAGTTCAGCAAGGCGCCGACCAGCGTCGCCCCGGCGATGGCGCCATAGAACGCCTTGGCGCGTCCCGGCTTCTGCGACAGTCCGACCCTCCAGCGCAGCGCCTCGCCGACGGCATAGGCGGCGCTGCCGGCGAGCACCGGCACCGCAAGCATCCCGGTCCCCACGATGCCGAGCGCAAACACGACGAACGCGAATTTGCCGGCGATCGGCCGCAACGCTTCAGCCGCCTGCGAAGAGGTCTGAATGTTGTCTATTCCATGGGCGTTCAATGTCGCGGCCGTCGTCAGGATGATGAAGAGCGCGATGATATTCGAGATCCCCATGCCAACCAGCGTGTCGATCTCTATGCGCGCGAGCTGGCTCGGCGCCTGCTCAGGAGCCTTGACCAGGGGTTTGGCGTCCGGGTCAATCTTCTCCTCTTCGACTTCCTCCGCGGCCTGCCAGAAGAAGAGATAGGGACTGATCGTCGTGCCGAACACGGCGACCACGACGGTCAGATAGGCGCCCGAGAATTCGAGATGGGGCAAAACAAGATTGCGCGCGACCGTGAGCCAGGGGACGCCGACCACAAACACCGTCGCCACATAAGCGAAGAGCGAGAGCGTCAGCCAGCGCAGGACCGAGGCATAGCGCTGATAGCTCGTGAACACTTCGAGCAGGACGGTCAGGACCGCAAAACCTCCGATATAAAGAACGGCCGGGCCGGGGACGAGCAGGCCGAGGGCCGCGGCCATCGCGCCGAGGTCGGCGCCAAGATTGATCGTGTTGGCGACCAGCAGGAGACCGATCAGCGTATAAAGCACCGGCGCCGGATAGTGACGGCGCATGTTTGCGGCCAGGCCACGCCCGGTGACCCGCCCGACCCGGGCGCTGATTATCTGGATGGCGCACATCAGTGGATAGGTCAGCAGGAGCGTCCAGCCAAGCGCATAGCCGAATTGCGCCCCGGCCTGAGAATAGGTGGCGATGCCGCTCGGATCGTCGTCCGAGGCGCCTGTGATCAGGCCGGGGCCGAGGACGTCCTGCAGTCTCGGCCTGTCGGACGACTTGGATGCAGCCTTCGGCGACCGCGCGACCACGCGTATTCAGGCTGAAACCCTCCATCCCGCAACCTCAACCCCTGCGCCGGGGCTTTGTTCCAGGCGGCAATGCCGGATGCCTCGTCGAGCCGCCCGTGCCACAGATTTTGCGCGAACTCGCGTTACAACCGGATACAGGGATGCAGAGGCAGTCGCCTCGAGACGAGATTGCGTTTCGTCAATGCGAATCGCGCCCCGCTCGGTTCGGATTCCCGACGCCGTCGACGCCGACAAGATCGAAGCCAGCTTCAAGAACGGCGTCCTCAAAGTGACGCTGCCGAAGAAGCCAGAAGCCCGAAAACCGGTCAAAAAGATCGAGGTCAAAGGCGGCTGAGGCCAGCTCCTCACCCGGCCTCTCTCCTCCCCATTTCCGGATCAAGTCCGGGGCTGGAGAGGAGAAAGGGCTTTCCTGCTACGGGCATTGATCCCAGAAGCCCTGGTGGCGGGTGGCGTCGGTGTAATACCAGCATAGACCCGCCGCAGGGGGCGCGCCGGCCCACGAGGTCGCCGCCGCCGCGCCGACGAAGCCGATCGCCGCTCCGGCGGCGATCGCGCCGCCCGCCGGCCACCCATACCAGCCCGGCCGCCCGGCCCAGCCGCCGCCGCGATAGCCGTAGCCGCCGCGATACCCGTTGACGTTGCGGTTCACGTTGCGGTTGACGTTGCGATTCACGTTCCGGTTGATGTTTCCGTGGTGAAAGTTCCCACGCCCCGCATACGCGCCGCCCCGGTGCATTCCTCCGCCCGCTCGGTTCATGCCGCCATGCATGCCGCCACGGTGCATGCCGCCGCCGCCATGACGGACGCCGCCGCGCCCGCCGCCGCCGCGCCCACCGCCGCCGCGAACCTGGGTGATCCATCCGTCGTCGAGATGCGTCGCCGAATTCCCCGCGGAGAAGACCTCGATCGCCTCGGCTTGCGGCGCCGCGAAAGCGCTGAGCGTCACGACAACGAGGGCGCGTTTGATGAAATCGAGCTTTCTCATGTCCTCTCCTCCCTCACCCCGATATGCCGCCTTCATCCACGTCAAGGCGGCCTTCGACCAATGTTAGCCGGTTGGGGCTTCCGGCGCGAGTCCGGCTCGTGATCCACCCTCGCGCGCGCCGCGTAACGGATATCGCGGCGGTAGCGAAACGGATATGACCAAAGCAGGATTGGGAGCGGAGAATGTGGAGCAGGAGATCGTTTCTGACCCTCGTCGGCGCGGCCGCGGGGGCGTTGGCCATTCCGGCGCGGGCGTTCGAGTTCGAGCCTTACGACCCGGCGGCGGTTGAGAAGGCGATTGCGTCCGGCAAGCCGGTCATCGTCCATGTCCGCGCCTCATGGTGCCTGCAGTGCCATGCCCAGGCCGCGATCCTCGATAGCCTGAAAAGCGACCCGGCCTATGACGGGGTGAGCTTCTTTCTCGTCGACTACGACAAGCAGAAGGGCGTGGTCGCGAAGCTGAATTGCCCCCGCGCGACCCTCATCGCCTACAGGGGCGGCAAGGAAGTCCAGCGGATGTCCTGGAATACATCCCGGGATGCCGTCGTCGGCGTCCTCAAGGCTGCATTGTGAACCTGATCCTGACCCTGCCGCTCGCGCTTGCGGCGGGCATGCTGACGATCCTCAGCCCCTGCGTGCTCCCGCTCGCGCCGATCGTGGTGGCGAGCGCTCGCGCCCGCGACCCGCGCGGCCCGGTCGCGCTTGGCCTGGGGCTCGCGGCGACATTCGGCTTGATCGGCGGAATTCTCGCCTCGTTCGGGGTCGAGTTCGGCGACTCGGCGCTCGCGCGAGCGGTCTCCGCGGCCATCATGATCGCGATCGGGGCGGCGTTGCTCATGCCGGGGTTTGGCGAACGGATCGAACGCCGGCTCGGTTTCGTCGGCCGGGCCGCCGACGTGATGAGCGAACGGCTGCCAAACGCCGGCCTCGCCGGCCAGGCGGCGGCCGGCGTCGTGCTGGCCTTCGCCTGGGCGCCCTGCGCGGGTCCGATTCTCGGGGCGGCGCTCATCCTCGCCGCCAAGGGCGGCTCGCCTGCGGCGGCGATCGCGACGATGACCGTCTACGCGCTCGGGGCCGCCGGCGCGCTGATCGGCTTGGGCTATGCGGCCGGCCATGTCGCCTCGAAGGCGCGATTCGCCTGGGCGGGCGCCTGGGGCAGGCTCGCGCTCGGCGCGGCGTTCATGGTTGTCGGCGCCGCGGTTCTGACCGGCCTCGACCATCAGTTCGAAGCGGTCCTCGTCGCGGCGATGCCTGATTGGCTGACCGCGTTCGCGACCTCGCTTTGAATCTGCCCGGCCTGACGTTCGTCGACTTGCGCTTGATGCTCGACGGCTACGGGCGGTGAGCCGACGCAGGTCTCTGTCATACCCGCGAAAGCGGGTATCCAGAATCAAGGCTTTGACGGGACCCTAGATTCCCGCTTTCGCGGGAATGACAAAGACCGTCGGCTCCCGATTCCATCTGAAAGCGCGTCGCGCTAGACAGGCGCCCATGCAGGACCGATCGGCGGTGAGCGCCGCCCATGCTTGAACATTTCTCGTCCCACGGCGTGGATATCGCCTTCATCGACGTTGCGCCGCAGGGGCGCGACCTCGGCGAGCCGATCCTCCTGATTCACGGCTTCGCCTCCAACCACCGCGTCAACTGGGTCGAGCCGGGCTGGATCGAGACGCTGACCCGGGCCGGGCGCCGCGTCGTCGCCTTCGACAATCGCGGCCACGGCGCGAGCCAGAAACTCTACAGGCCCGCCGACTATCGCGCCGAACTGATGACGCAGGATGCGGCCAATCTGCTTCAGCATTTGGGGATCGGGCGCGCCGACGTGATGGGCTATTCGATGGGCGCACGGATCGCGAGCCTTCTCGCGCTCGCCGAGCCGAAGCGCGTGCGCTCGCTGATCCTCGGCGGGCTCGGCGACCGCCTCACCCGGGACGCAGGGTTGCCGGAGGCGATCGCCGAGGCGCTCGAAGCGCCGTCGCTCGACAGCCTCGCCGACCCGACCCAGCGCCTGTTCCGCGCCTTCGCCGAGCGGACGAAAAGCGACCTCGCCGCGCTCGCCGCCTGCGTTCGCGGCTCGCGGCGGAGCCTGACGCCGGCGGAACTGGGGCGCATAACCCAGCCCGCGCTGGTCGCGGTCGGCGAACGCGACACGGTCGCCGGCGATCCCAGCGCGCTCGCCGCAATGCTGCCGCACGCGGAGGCGTTCGACATTCCCGGCCGCGATCACAATCTCGCGGTCGGCGACAAGGCGTTCAAGGCGCGGGCGCTCGACTTTCTCGAACGTCGGGAGTGAGCCCTATTGGGTTCAGCGTTCCACTAAAGTCCTAATGACAAAGCAGGTGACAACCCTGCCGGAAACGTCAAGACTGCCATCGACGGCCGGCTCGACCGGCCGAACAACGCCGGGGAGCGGAAGGCCCATGGATCTGGCCGAGGCGAAAGCCGGACGCGCGGATGTCGGCGCGGATCCGCATGCCTCGGCCCTCCTAATGGTCGACGGGGTGACGATCCGGTTCGGCGGCGTGACCGCCCTCCAGGATGTGTCCTTCGAGGTCGCTCACGGCGCCATCTGCGGTCTGATCGGGCCGAACGGCGCCGGCAAGACGACGCTCTTCAACTGCATCTCGCGCCTCTACGATCCAGGCGCCGGGTCGATCCTGTTTGACGGCCATCCGCTCGCCAGCTTCAAGAGACACGAGCTCGCCTCGCTCGGCATCGCCCGAACCTTCCAGAACGTCGCTTTGTTCTCGAGCATGACGGTGCGCGAGAATGTCTGCGTGGGCGCGCACGCGATCGGGCGCCGCGGCTTCCTGGCCAATGCGTTGGCGACCCCGCTGGCGCGGCGCGAGGAGCTCACGATCGCCGAGCGCGCCGACGCGCTGATCGAGGAATTCGGCCTGAAAGAGGTCGCGGACCGTCCGGCGGGGGCGCTTCCGTTCGGCGTGCGCAAGCGGGTGGAGCTCGCCCGAGCGCTCGCCAAGGGCCCGAAGCTCCTGCTCCTGGACGAACCGGCCGGCGGCCTCAACCACTCCGAGGTCGACGGGCTCGCGGACGAGATCCGCGCCATCCGCGACCGTCGCGACGTCGCGGTGCTTTTGGTCGAGCATCACATGAACCTGGTCATGCGGGTCAGCGACCAGGTGGTCGCGCTCGACTTCGGGCGGGTGATCGCCAACGGCCGGCCCGACGAGGTGAGGGCCAATCGCGAGGTGGTGC
Organism: uncultured Alphaproteobacteria bacterium; assembly: GCA_963832305.1. Classification (GTDB taxonomy): domain Bacteria; phylum Pseudomonadota; class Alphaproteobacteria; order Rhizobiales; family Beijerinckiaceae; genus Roseiarcus. Next base: position 277,604 of record CAWHTU010000018.1, read on the forward strand.
GCGCCTATCTCGGGAGCGCCGGTTGAGCGCGCCGATTCTGGACGTCAAGGGCCTCGAAGCCTGGTACGGCCCGGCGCGGGCGCTGCGCGGGGTCGATTTCGCGGTCGAGGACGGCGGCGCCACGGCGTTGCTCGGCGCCAACGGCGCCGGCAAGACCACAATCCTGAGAGCATTGAGCGGGCTCATTCGGCGCTCGGGCGACATTCGCTTCCGCGGCCATCCTATCGGCGCCCTGGCGACGGAGGACGTCGCCCGTCTCGGCATCGCGCACGTGCCTGACGGACGCGGCACGTTCACCGATCTGACCGTCGAGGAGAACCTGCGCCTCGGCGCCCATGTGCGCGGCGATCGGCAGGAAGTGCGCAAGGATTTCGACCGCGTATTCGGCTTCTTTCCGCGCCTTCGGGAGCGGCGTCGCCAGCAGGCGGGAACGCTCAGCGGCGGTGAGCAGCAAATGCTCGCGATCGCGCGGGCGCTCCTCATGCGGCCGAGCCTCCTCATGCTCGACGAGCCCTCGTTCGGCCTCGCGCCTTTGGTGGTGGCGGAAATCTTCCGCGTCCTCGGCGACATCAATCGCAATGAGGGTGTGAGCCTGCTGATCGTCGAGCAGAACGCTTCGCTTGCGCTCGATCTCGCCGACCGCGCGGTGCTGATCGAGACCGGGCGGGTCGCCCTCAGCGGCCCCTCGCAGGCGATCCGGGCTGACGATGCGGTGCGGCGCGCCTATCTCGGCTACTAGCGGCTGGAGCTTTCGAAAATTGGGCGAGTTCCTCCATCAACTGGCTTCCGGAGTGGCGCTCGGCGGGGTTTATGCGATCATGGCCCTTGCGCTCGTAATGATCTACCAGGCCACGCAGCTCATCAATTTCGCCCAGGGCGAAATGGCGATGTTCTCGACCTATTTCGCCTGGAAACTGATCGATATGGGCCAGCCTTACTGGTTCGCGTTCTTCGCCACCGTCCTCGTTTCGTTCATCGGCGGGGTGGTGATCGAGCGGCTGATCGTCAGGCCGTTCGCCAACGCGCCGGTTCTCGCTTCGGTGATTGTGTTCATCGGCCTTGCGTTCATCTTCAACTCGCTCGCCGGATGGCTATACGGATTTTCGGTCCAATCGTTCGATAGCCCGTTCACGAGCAAGCCGTGGTTCGGCGCGGGCTACATGTCCGCCCATGAATCCGGGTCCATCGTCGTCACTCTTGTTGTGCTGGCGCTGGTCTACGCGTTTTTCCGCTTCACCCCGCTCGGTCTCGCGATGCGGGCCGCGGCGCAAAATCCGGTGTCGAGCCGGCTCGTCGGCATCCGGGTCGGGTGGATGCTGGCGATCGGCTGGGGCCTCGCGGCGGCGATCGGGTCGATCGCCGGCATGATGGCGGCGCCGATCGTCTATCTCGATCCCAACATGATGGGCGGCGTCCTGCTCTACGCCTTCGCGGGCGCGGTCTTGGGCGGCATTGACAATCCGTTCGGCGCGGTCGTTGGCGGCTTCGCGGTCGGCGTGCTCGGCAATCTCGTCGGCGCCTATGTCGTCGGCCCCGAAGTCAAGCTCTCGGTCGCGCTGGCGATCATCATTGCCGTTCTGGTCTGGCGGCCGTGGGGGCTGTTCGGGCGCCGCCTCGTGGCGAGGGTGTGAACGATGGCCGACGCCGACGGCGGGCTCAAAGTCGTGGTCATACTCGCCGTCGCGATCATCGCGCTCGCCTTTCCGTTCGTCGCCTCGGGCTACCACATCTATCAGGGCTCCCAGGTGCTCATTCTCGCCATCGCGCTCCTCGGGCTCAATCTCCTGACCGGGTTCAACGGCCAGATCTCGCTCGGCCACGGCGCATTCTTCGCCATCGGCGGCTATGGCGCGGCGATCCTGATAACGAAGTTCGGCCTGCCGTTTTGGGCGGCTATTCCGCTGGCGAGCGTGGTTTGCTTTGTCGCCGGCTTCCTGTTCGGCTTTCCTGCGCTCAGGTTCGGCGGCCTTTATCTCGCGCTCGCCACTTTTGCCCTTGCGGTCGCCACGCCGCAGATCCTGAGCTACACCGGCTTCGACGCCTTCACTGGCGGCTCGCAGGGACTTTCACTTCCGAAACCGCTCGCGCCGCTGGGGCTCAGGCTCAACCCCGACCAATGGCTCTATCTTGTGTGCCTGGGATGCGCCGCCGCGCTCTACTGGGCGGCGCACAATCTGGCGCGGGGGCGGATCGGACGGGCGCTGATCGCCATCCGCGACCAGCCGATCGCCGCCGAGACGATGGGCGTCAATGCGGCGCTCTATAAGACGGCATGCTTTGGCGTCAGCGCGCTCTACGCCGGGGTCGCGGGGGGATTGAGCGCGATCGCCGTCGGTTTTGTTTCGCCCGAGAGCTTCGGGCTCCCGCTCTCGCTCGCCTTCCTGGTCGGGATTGTGGTCGGCGGCCTCGCTTCGCTCAATGGCGTGCTGTTCGGCGCCTTGTTCATCGAATTCGTGCCAAATCTCTCCGACCAGCTTACGGTGAGTTTCGGCGAGAGCGCCAAGGCGTTGCCGGGCGCGGTTTACGGCGTGCTCCTGATTCTGGTAATGGCCGCAATGCCGACGGGAGTGGCGGGCGCGGCGCGGGCGGCGGCGAACGCCGTTTTGCGCGGCCTCGCTCCGTCGCGACCAACTAAAGTCGAGGTCGACGACGGCGCGACCGTCGGCGCAAAATACGAAGGAAAGGGAGAATCGCCATGATCACTCGACGCACATTCCTGCAATCGAGCGCCGCCGCGGCGGCCTGGTCGCCAGCGCCGGTTCGGCCCGCGCCGAAAACGCGCCGGGCGTCACTGATACGGAGATCAAGATCGGGCAGACGATGCCCTACAGCGGACCAGCCTCCGCTTACGGGGTCATCGGCAAAGCGGGCACGGCCTATTTCAAGATGATCAACGAGATGGGCGGCGTGAACGGGCGCAAGATCAATCTTATCAGTCTCGACGACGGTTACAGCCCGCCGAAGACGGTCGAGCAGGTGCGCCGCCTCGTCGAAGACGAGAAAGTCGCTTTTCTTTTCAACACGCTCGGCACCGCGCCGAACTTGGCGATCCGGCAATATCTCAACGACAACAAGATACCGCAATTGTTCGTCGCAACCGGCGCCTCCACGTTCAGCGACCCCAAGCATTTCCCCTGGACTATGGGCTGGCAGCCCAACTATCAGACCGAGGCGAAAATCTTCGGCCAGAACATCTTGAAAACGAAGCCCGACGCGAAGATCGGGGTGCTCTATCAAAACGACGGTTTTGGCAAGGACTATCTGATCGGGCTGAAAGAGGGCCTCGGCCCGGACCATGCCGGCATGGTGATCAAGGAAGCCTCGTACGAGACGTCCGAGCCAACCGTCGATTCCCAGGTGGTCACGCTGCAAGGCTCCGGCGCGGACGTCTTTCTCATCGCCGCGACGCCGAAATTCGCGGCGCAGGCGATTCGTAAGTCCTCCGATCTCGGGTGGAACGCAGTCCGCTACATGACTGACGTCTCCCAGTCGATCTCCAGCGTCATGAAACCGGCAGGCCTCGACAAGTCGAAGGGCGTGATCACCGCCGTGTATGGCAAGGACTCAACCGACGCGCGGTGGAAGGACGACCCCGGGTATAAGCAATTCGCCGCCTTCATCGAAAAATACATGACGCCCAACGACCTCGCCGACGCCAATGCGGTCTACGGATTTGGAACGGCGGCGACGATGGTCCAGGTGCTCAAGCAATGCGGTAGTGACCTGTCCCGCGAGAATGTGATGAAGGAGGCGGCGAACCTCAAGGATTTGGAACTGCCGATGTTGCTGCCGGGCATGCACATCAACACGTCGCCCGATAATTTCAGCCCCATCCGTCAGATGAAGCTTGCCTCATTCAACGGCGAGAGCTGGGAGCAGTTCGGCGAGCTTTTGATGGGTTGATCGGCGCGGCGTCGCGCGCTAGGCCGCGCGCGGCTCCCTCAGTCACGCCCACTCCTTCAAAGAGGCGAAGCGGGCGAATTTCTTGGCGCGGTGGCGGTCCATGCGGGCGAGCACGTCGCGCAGGAACGCGACCCCTTCGGCGAGATATGGACCCTTGTTCAGCATGACGCATTCGGCGCCCTGCGCCATCGAGGCGTCGGTCATTTCGGCCCGGCTCGGCACGCCGTCGCGCACGTAGGTGTCGAGGACCTGCGTCGCCCACACCACCGGCGTGTGCGCCGCTTCGCACAGCCACAGGATTTCCTCCTGCATTTCGGTCAGCCGGGCGAAGCCGAGCTCGACCGCGAGGTCGCCGCGCGCGATCATCACCGCGGTCGGATTGTGCGCCGCCGCTTGCAGGATGAGCATCGGGAGGTTGCGCACCGCGAGCGGGGTCTCGATCTTGAGCACGAGCCCGTGCGGCTCGCGCTTGGGCGCGCGGGCCACGAGATGGTCCTGCAGGAGTTCGATGTCGTCGACCCGCTGGACGAATGAATAACCGACGAGGTCGGCGTGCTCGGCAATGAAGTCGAGGTCGCGGAAGTCCTTGGAGGTCAGAGGCGGCAGATCGAGCTCGGTCGAGGGGAAATTGACGCCTTTCCCCGGCTTCAGCCGCACCCCCTTCTCGCGCGCCGCGTAAACCTCGATCTCCGCCCGGCCGGCGGCCTTGGCGACCACCCGCGCCGCCGCCTTGCCGTCGTCGATGAACACTTCCGAGCCGACCGCCAGCTGGTCGACGAGCTCGGGAAAATTTAGCGAGAACGCGATCGGCTCCCTGGTCTTTTCGCGCAGTTCGTCGACCAGCACGACCCGGTCGCCGCGCGAAAGTCGGGTCTTCGGCGGCGCCTTCACCCTGAGGATGCGGCACTTCGGCCCGGCGATGTCCATCAGCACCCGGCAGGGACGCTCGAGCCGCGCCGCCGCCTCGCGGACGTTTTCGATCATCTGCCCCCAGATCTCGGCGTCGTCGTGGGCGCAATTGATGCGCGCGCAGTCCATGCCGGCGGCCACCAGATTGTCGGCAAACTCGGGTTCCGAAGCCGCTTCAGGCGGCAGGGTCGCCATCACCCGGGCGTGCGGACCGCCTCTCCGCCGCCGCCCGAACAGCCGGTCGGCCTCCGCCTCCAGTTCCGCGGCGCCCGCGGTCGCCGACGCCGTCGCGGGGTAGGGGGCGCCCGGCTCGCCGGTCAGGCGCCTCAGGGTCGCAACGAGCGTTTCGAGGGCTAAGCGCGACCTGGCCCTCGCTGCGGCCGAGCGAAGACAGGCCGCGGGCAGCGAGCCGGTATTGGAGATCGGTGAGGTCGTGCTCGCGCAGCGCGAGATAGAGGGAAAGATTGAGCACTCGAGCGGTCTTTTCGTCGGCGCCGACCCCCCATGAGCTTCTCAGCTCGGCCGCCTTCCGCTCGACCTCCTCACGCAACGCCTTCAACTCGGCGAGAAGGCCGCGGAGGTCTTCGAGGTCGGATCCGGTTTTTCCAGCCATGGAAGCCGCTTCGCGTGAGCAAATCGTCGACGGGCGTCACGCTTTCCCCCGACAGGCCGGTCTTTGACGCGCGAATGTGACGCCTGCGCGACAGTGAGCCGTCACACGGGGGGCATTAAATCGCCGAACGTCGTTCTCGCGAATGTTGCACGGACGCGGCTGGCCGGTAGAAGGGATCTGGAACGCCGAGGGCAAGAGCATGACGATAGAGTTTCGCGGCAAGGTCGCCATCGTCACCGGCGCAGGCTCGGGGCTCGGACGCTGCCACGCGCTTGGGCTTGCGGCGCGCGGCGCAAAGGTCGTCGTCAACGACTTGGGCCGGAACGGCGCGCCGTCCGAAAACGCGCTGAAGGTCGTGGACGAGATCCGGTCATCGGGCGGCGCGGCTATCGCCGACCCCGCAGACGTCGCCGACTATGCGCAGGCCTCAGCGCTCGCCGACCGCGCGGAAAAGGAATGGGGCCGGGTCGACATCCTCGTCAACAATGCGGGCGTGCTGCGCGACAAGACCTTCGCCAAAATGGAAATGGCGGATTTCGAGTTCGTCGTTCGCGTTCATCTGATCGGCTCGGCCAATTGCGCCAAGGCCGTCTGGGCCGGCATGCGCGAACGCAACTACGGGCGCATCGTGCTGACGTCGTCGGCCTCCGGCATCTACGGCAATTTCGGCCAGGCCAATTATGGCGCGGCGAAAGCGGCGATGATCGGGCTCATGAACGTGCTCGGCCTTGAAGGCGCGAAGAACGACATCCGCGTCAACGTGCTCGCGCCGACCGCGCGAACGGCGATGACCGAAGGCCTCCTGCCGCCGGCCGCCGCCGAGCTTCTCGGGCCGGAGACAGTGACGCCGGGGCTCCTCTTTCTGGCAAGCGATGAGGCGCCGTCGCGCGTCATTCTCGGCGCGGGGGCGGGTGTGTTCGCGGTCACGCATATCGGCGAGACGCCGGGCGTCTATCTCGACGAGAGCGAGCGCACCCCCGAGACGATCGCCGCGCGGTGCGCCGAGATTTCCAACCCAAGACGGCTGAGCCGCTCAGGGACGCATTCGCGCAGACGATGAAGTTCGTCGCAGCGGCGGCGAGGGCGAGGGGGGTCAAGCTGCCGGAGGGATTTCCTTCTCCATCCGCTTCTTCAGCGTCCCAGCGCGACAAATCTTTGCCGGCGGGTGGGAACAATTCGCCGACCTCGCACGTATGAGCAATCGGACGGAGATCAGAGGCGGTCGGCCATGCGCACGCCGTTGAAAGCGATCGGATTGGCGATCATCGCCAGCGCCTTGTGGGGTGGGGCCGCGTCGGCCGACGAATTGACGGCGGCCAATTCGCGCGCCATCGTTGAGCGACAATTCGACGCGTTCGCGCGCGACGACGCAGCCACGGCCTATGCGCTCGCCGACCCGGCGATCCAGACCATGTTCGGCGACGCCGACCATTTCCTTGCGATGGTCCGCGACAATTATCCCCCGGTCTACCGACACCGCAGCGTCGAATTCGGCGCGTTCGCTGAGCTGGGCGACGACGCGACTCTCGAAGCGACCCTGGTCGACGACGATGACGTCGCCTGGATGGCTCTCTACAAGCTGCGGCGCGAAACGAATGGCGATTGGCTCATTCTGGGCTGCGTCCTCAAAAAATTGGACACGACCGCGATCTGACAGGGCGCTCGCCGATGTCCGTCGCCACTTAAGGTTTCGTCGCCTGCCTCTTCCTCCGCATCGCGAGCGTCCGGAGGCGCAGCGCGTTCAGCTTGATGAAGCCGGAGGCGTCATGATGGTCGTAGGCGACGGCGCCTTCCTCGAAGGTGACGAGGTCCTGGTCATAAAGTGAATGAGGGCTGTCGCGGCCGACGACATGGACGCCGCCTTTGTAGAGCTTGAGTCGCACCCGGCCCGCGACCATCTCCTGGCTCTTGTCGATGAGGACCTGCAGGAGTTCGCGCTCGGGCGAGAACCAGAAGCCGTTATAGATGAGCTCGGCGTATTTGGGCATCAGCTCGTCCTTAAGGTGGGCTGCGCCGCGGTCAAGGGTGATCAATTCGATGGCGCGGTGCGCGGCGAGCAGGATCGTGCCCCCGGGCGTCTCGTACATGCCGCGCGATTTCATCCCGACATAGCGGTTCTCGACCAGGTCGAGGCGGCCGATTCCATTGTCGTGGCCGAGCGTGTTGAGAGCCTCGAGCAGCGCCGCGGGGCTCAGCGCCTTGCCGTCGATCGCCACTGGATCGCCTCTTTCGAACGCGATCTCGACCACGGTCGGCTTGTCCGGCGCAGCTTCCGGATCGACCGTGCGCGAATAGACGTAAGCCGGAGTTTCCTCGGCCGGGTCCTCGAGCACCTTGCCCTCGGAGGACACGTGCAGGAGGTTGGCGTCGACGGAGAATGGCGCCTCGCCGCGCTTGTCCTTGGCGATCGGGATCTGGTGCTCTTCGGCGAAGGCGAGGAGCGCGTTGCGGGAGGCGAAGCTCCACTCCCGCCAGGGGGCGATGATCCTGATGTCGGGATCGAGCGCGTAGGCCGAGAGCTCGAGGCGCACCTGGTCGTTGCCCTTGCCGGTCGCGCCGTGAGAGATCGCGTCCGCGCCCACCTTGCGGGCTATATCGACCAGGTGCTTGGCGATCAGCGGACGGGCGATCGAAGTGCCGAGTAGATATTGACCCTCGTACTGGGCGTTTGCGCGGAACATCGGGAACACATAATCGCGGACGAATTCCTCGCGCACGTCCTCAATGAAGATGTGGGCGGGCTTGACGCCGAGCAACTCGGCCTTGCGGCGCGCCGGCTCGAGCTCCTCGCCCTGGCCGAGATCGGCGGTGAAGGTAAAGACCTCGGCGCGATATTCGGTTTGCAGCCATTTGAGGATGATCGAGGTGTCGAGCCCGCCTGAATAGGAGAGCACGACGCGCTTGATGTTCTTCTGCTTCGACCCCGGCATTGTTGGCGACTCTATTCGTAGGAGGGCGGACCGCCCCCGAAAGCATCGGCCGGACTTATAGGGCCGCGCGTGCAGCGCGCAACCTGGCTAGCGCCGCCGAGAGGCGCCAAGGTCGAGCGCGGCGATCACAGCGGCGACCTCGGCCTCGGCGGACTGGCCTGCATCGACGGTGACGACCGGCTCATCCGGCGCCGGCTCCTCCAGCGCCTCGAACTGGCTGCGCAGCAGCGAGGCCGGCATGTATTCGTGATGGCGCGCGGCGACGCGGCTCTCGATTAGCGCCTCCGAGCCTTTCACATAGACGAAGCGAACGTCGGGCCGCGCGGAGCGGATCCGGTCGCGATAGGCGCGCTTGAGCGCGGAGCAGGTCAGGACGCCGGACCGCCCCTCGGCCGCCCAGCTCTTGAGCTCCTCGCCAATTCGATCGAGCCAGGGGGCGCGGTCCGCGTCGGTCAGCGGAATTCCCTGCCGCATCTTCTCGACATTGGCCGGAGGATGCAGCCGGTCGCCCTCTGCGAATCGCCAGCCGAGCTCCTTGGCGAGCAGGTCCCCGACAGTCGTCTTCCCGCTTCCCGACACGCCCATCACGACTACGGCGCATCCGGTCTTGGCCGCGCTCATCGAGACGACTCGCCGCGCGGCCAGATGAGCCGCCGGGCGGCCTCGATGACGACGAGGGTGAGGAGCCCGCCGAGCAGGACGTCACTGAGATAGTGGCCGCCGAACGCGAGACGGAGCAGGCTCGCGCCGGCCCCGAAGACGAAGGCGGCGACGATCGCGGGAACGCGCCAGGGCGGGGGCAGCAGGCTCGCCGGCGCGACCATCCAGAACCCGGTCGACGCTTCGCCGGAGACGAACGAGCAGTTCCTCTTGCACGCGCCGTGCAGATCGTACCACGGCATGAATGGGTCAGGGCCGTTGAAGTCCTGGGTCTGGTAAGGCCGCGGCCGGCCCCAATGGTCCTTGAGGCCGAGATTGACGATGAGGCCGGGCCCGATCGCGAGCGTGGCGATGAGAAAGATCATCGCCCGCCCGCTCGGCGCCCACGGGAGCTTCACGCCGGAACGTTTGGCGAGCCACAGCGCCGCATAAGCGGACAGGACGACGAACGGCGTCACCCGGAAAAAGTTGCGGGTGATTTGATCGGGGAGCCCTGCGCCGTCGAAGCTGCCATCCGAGAAAAAGACACGCGACACCGCTAGGTCAAGGCCCGGCCAAAGGGCGAAGACGCCGAGCGTCAGAACGGTCAGCGCGATATAGACGATCAGCGCGCTTCGCATCGAGGACTCTAGACCACGCGATAGGTCTTGCCGGTCTCCAGCCCCTCGATGCTGCGGCTGAAGGCGCGAGCGGCACGGAGAACAGGCACCGGATCGTGGCCACGGAAAAATGGCCCGAAGTCAGCCATCGATTCCTCGAACACCGTCGGGCTCACAGCATTGATGCGGATGCCGCGCGGCATTTCGATCGCCGCCGCCATCGCGAACGCCTCGACTGCAGCATTGACCATGCTGGCGGATGACCCGGCGGCGATCGGGATCTGGGACAACACGCCCGCGATTAGCGTGATCGAGCCGCGGTCGTTGAGATGATCGCGCGCGGCCAGCGCCAGATTGACCTGGCCGATGACTTTGTTCGTTAGCCCGAGTCCGTAAGGGGACTTTTCCAGCGGCGCGGGCTCGATCGTCGCAAACACAGGCCAGTTGACGGCGCCGGCGGCGCAGGCGACGGCGTCGAGCGGCCCCGCCGCCTTCAGGCCCCTGACGATGCTGGCCGGATCGGCGATGTCGATCCGGATATCGCCGGTCTTCGAGCCGGCAGAGATGATGTCGTGGCGAGGCGAAAGTTCGGCCGCAACCGCGCGCCCGAGAACGCCGCTCGCGCCGACGAGGAGAATGCGAAGGCGGGCGGGCATAAGGTTTTTCCTCAAATTTGGGGAAGGAAAGCGGCGACGGCGGTCGCGGAGTCTAGCAACCTACCGGAACGGAGGCCGTCGCGCCAGCCGCTCGCGCCGGGTGGCGCCCGCCTGATGTCGCGGGCTATAACGCCTGCGCTTGCTCCTGAAGCCCGCGAAGGGATTTTTCGATGGTCCGACTCGACGACAAGCTTGCGCGCATCCGCGCAGGCGCCTACCGCCGCTCGGACTTCATCATTGCCGACGCCAAGGACCCCGACATGGGGCCGGGGCTGCATGCGGTCGGACCGGCGCGGTCCGCCGGCGGCGCGGCGACGCGGTTCGCCACCCGGGCGGAATTTCTCGATTCGATCGAGGCGATCGTCAAACAGGACGTCGTCGACATCATGCTGACCTCGGCGTCCAACCTGGAACAGCTCGTGAAGCGCAAGACTTTCGCCGGCACGGGGGTCAAACCGGCGATCCGCGCCAACGATACGACCGACATCTGGCGCCATCGCGGCGGGACCTTTCACCACGCGCCGTCGCGGCCGTTTCGCTCCGCCTCGCTCGCCCTCGTTAAGCCGTTCACCGACCTCGGCCTCTATTCGATCACCTTCACAAACGACATCGACGCCGACATCGCTTCGCTCGAAGCGTTCCGCGACTTTCGCGCCGACGCCGCCGCGAACGGATTCTCCTATTTCCTCGAGGTCTTCAACCCGAACGTCGAGCGGGGCCTGAGCCCGGAGGCGATCCCGGAGTTCGTGAACGACGCGATCATCCGCTGTCTCGCCGGTCTCACCGAGGCCGAGCGGCCGAAATTCCTAAAGATCGCCTACAACGGGGCGAGAGCCCTCGAAGAGCTGGCGTCGTTCGACCCGGGGCTGGTCGTCGGCGTCCTCGGCGGCGGCGCCGGCACCGCGCGCGACTGTTTCGAGCTCATCCATCAGGCCGAGAGGTACGGGGCGCGGGTCGCGTTGTTCGGGCGCAAGATCAATCTGGCCGAATCGCCGCTCGACGTCGTGCGGCTCATGCGGGCCGTCGCCGACGGCGCGCTGACCCCGCTCGAGGCGGTCAAGGACTATCACGCAGCGCTGCAAAAGCAGGGCCTGAGGCCGATTCGCGGGCTCGCGGCCGACAGTGCGATCACCGAACCCGCCCTCCTGGCCGCCTGATCGATGAGCGAACGGCGGGGCGTGCTGTCGGCTGGCACTTGGTGCGTCGATTTCAACAAGTCGATCTCACGCTGGCCGGAAGAAGACACGTCCAACGAAGTTCTCGCGATCGACCGCCAAAACGGGGGGTCCGGCTCGAACATGGCGTTCGATCTCAAGCGCCTTGATCCCGACTTTCCGGTCGAGGCGATGGGTGTGGTCGGGGACGATGACCTTGGGCGCTTTCTCTTCGATGAATGCGAAGCGCGCGGCATAAACCGCGACGCGCTCCAGGCTCTGCCTGGCGGCGCCACAATGAGCGTCGACGCTTTCAACGTCGCATCAACCGGCCGCCGCACACATTTCTACCACCAGGGCGTGGCGGCTGAGATGACCCCCGACCATTTCGATTTCTCATCGACGCGGGCGAGAATTCTGCACCTGGGACTGCCGGGCGCGCACAAGGCGATGGACCTCCCGTGGCAGGGCGAGCCCAATGGCTGGGTTGCCGTGCTGCGCAAAGCCCGGGCGGTCGGCCTCAGCGCCAATCTCGAATTGATGACCACCCGGGCCGACCGGCTTGCCGAGCTTGGCCGCCCGTGCCTGCCCCATCTCGACTGGCTCATCGTCAACGACTACGAGATCGGCGCCCTTGCCGGCCAGCAGACGCGGGGGGCGGATGGTTCGACGGATCTGGCGGCGGTCGCCCGCGCGATCGATGAGGCGCTTGCGCGCGGCGCCATGCGCTGGGCGGCGGCTCACTTTCCCGAAGGCGCTATCGCCGGCGGACGCGACGGGTCGCGCGTCGCGCTCGGCTCGGTCGCCGTCCCTCAGAGCGCCATCGTTGGCGCCAACGGCGCGGGCGACGCCTTCGCGGCCGGCATGCTCTACGGGCTGCATGAGCGGTGGCCGATCTTGAAGTGCCTCGAACTTGGCCACGCGTGCGCCGCGGCGTCGATGCGCGCCGTGTCGACGACGAAGGGCGTCGCGACGGTCGCCGAATGCCTGGCGCTGGCGAAGCAATGGGGCTTTCGGCCGCTCGCTCTCGACTCCTGAACCTCCGCTTCGCCTACCGGCGTCTTCGAAAGGAACCATTCGCGCGTGTCGGCCTTTCCGTTCCGAATTTTGTTCGTGCGCCACGGGGAGACCGCCTACAACGCCGAAAATCGGCTGCAGGGACAGCTCGACATCCCCCTCAACGCGCGCGGGCGCGATCAGGCGCGGTCGATCGGCAAGGCTCTTCTCGCCGAGGCCGTCGCGGAGATAAGCGAGATGGATGCGGCGGGCGCCTTCTTCGCCTCGCCGCTCGTGCGCGCGCGTGAGACGATGGACATCGTCCGCCGCGCAATGGGCCTCGAGTCCGGCCGCTACAAGCTTGACCCACGGCTCAAGGAGCTCAGCTTCGGCGCGTGGGAGGGCATGACCTGGCGGGATATCGAGGCCCGCGATCCGCAAGGCGTGAGGGCGCGCAGCAGAGACAAGTGGAGTTTTGCCCCACCCGGCGGCGAGAGCTACGCCATGCTGGCCGAGCGCGTACGTCCTTGGCTCGAGGGATTGAGCGGGGACGCGTTCGTGGTCGCGCACGGCGGCGTCGCGCGGGCCTTAATGACGCTGATCGCCGGCGTGCCGCGGGCGCGCGCAGCGGAAGCGCCGATCATTCAGGGGAGAACGCTCGTCTTCGAGAACGGGACCTGTCGTTGGATGAAATGAGCGCCGCGGCCGGCCGGGCCGCCAGGGCCGGTTGCGCCGCCCGGCCGAGCAGAAGTCAAAACGCAGCGGCGGAGTGAGAATGAAAATGCTCATTCTCACTCCTTCCCGACGCGAGGTTCAGGCCGCCTTCTTGTTGACTGATGAGGTTGCAAGCCTGGTCAACAGCTTGTCGGTCTCGATCTCTTCCTGCAAAGTCTGGTCGAGAAGCTTCGCGGCGTCGTTGAGCCCGAGTTGCTGCGCCCAGGTCTTGAGCGTGCCGTACCGGGCGATCTCGTAATGCTCGACCGCCTGGGCGGATGAAGCGAGGCCGGCGTCGAGCGCCTCGGCGCCCTTGAACTCCTCCATGATCTCCTTGGCTTCGTCGATGATGCCGAGGATCGCATCGCACGTCTTGCCGCGTGCGGGACGTCCGAGTTGCTCGAACACCTCGTTCAGTCGCTCGACATGGCCCTCGGTCTGCTCGCGATGGGTTTCGAAAGCCTGCTTGAGTTCGGGTGATTCCGCTTCCTTGGCCATCTTCGGCAAGGCGCGCAAGATCTGCTTTTCGGCGAAGTAGATATCCTTGAGGGTCTCGGAAAACAGCTCTTCGAGGTTTTTGCGGTTCGGCATGGCGCGCTCCTGGCATTGACAATGTCCAAGAACAGGCTCGGGCAGATTAAGTTCCAGCCCGACCGACCGCGATCTTCCCGAGGGGCGGGAATTCGATCTTCGGCTCGGTTCGGAACAACGGAAGCCGCCGAGAATTGCTCCTTAAATGATTGCCCAGCGCCCGTCTGCGGCGCGCGCCTTGCGTATGACGCGCGCGGGCGCGACAATCGCGAAACCCGCCGAAGGAGGCTCGACCATGACCAGTAAGCTCGAACAATTGCGCACCATGACCACAGTCGTTTCGGACACCGGCGACATGGAGTCGATCCGCGCCTACAAGCCGACCGACGCCACCACCAACCCGTCGCTGATCCTGAAGGCGTCGGAGATGCCCGCTTATGCGCCCTTGGTAGACGAAGCGATCGTCTGGGGGCGCAAGCGCGGCGCCTCTGTCGGCGAAGTGACCGACCGCATCGCCGTGAACTTCGGCTCCGAACTGACGAAGATCGTGCCGGGGCGAGTGTCGACCGAAGTCGACGCCGATCTTTCCTTCGACACCGAAGGCATGGTCGCCAAAGCCAAGTCGTTCATCGCCGCTTACAAGGAGCGGGGCATCGGCCACGAGCACATCCTGATCAAGCTCGCATCGACCTGGGAAGGGGTGCAAGCCGCGCGGCGCCTGCAGGCCGAGGGCATCGATTGCAACATGACGCTCGCTTTCTCGCTCGCCCAGGCGGTCGCGGCCGGAGACGCGAAGGCGTTCCTTCTTTCGCCCTTCGTCGGGCGAATCCTCGACTGGCATGTGAAAGCCGGCGGCGGACCCTACACGCCCGAAACCGATCCCGGCGTGCAATCGGTCCGTACGATCTACGCCTATTACAAGACCTACGGCGTCAAGACGGTCGTCATGGGCGCGTCGTTCCGCAACACCGGCGAGATCGAGGCTCTCGCGGGTTGCGATCGGCTCACAATCTCGCCGCAGCTGCTCGAGGCGCTTTCGAAGGATGAGGGTGAACTCAAGCGGCGTCTCGACCCGGCCCATCCAGGGCCGGCCCCGGCGAAGATTGCGATGGACGAAAAGACTTTCCGGTGGATGCTTAACGAAGACCAGATGGCGACCGAAAAGCTTTCCGACGGCATCCGCCTGTTCGCCCACGATCTGAATACGCTGCGGACAATGGTGCAGCATCGGCTCGCGAAAGCGGCCTGATCGCGGGCTGACCGGCCCAATCGCGGCGTTGAGGGCGTCAGGATGACTGCCCGGCTTGGCCGATGATCGCTGCGCTCGAGGGCGCTGAACTTAAGCGAAGCGCGGCCGGTTCGCCGCTCGAAGTCCTGCGGGTCTTCCTCAAGCTCGGCCTGACCAGCTTCGGCGGGCCAATCGCGCATCTCGGCTACTTCCGTCGCGAGTTCGTCGTCCGCCGCGCCTGGTTCGACGAGCCCGCCTATGCCGACCTCGTCGCCTTGTGCCAGTTCCTGCCTGGCCCGGCCAGCAGCCAGACCGGCTTCGCGATCGGCCTCATGCGCGCCGGATATCTCGGCGGCCTCGCCGCCTGGGCCGGGTTCACGCTGCCGTCGGCGATCGCGATGACGCTCTTCGCTTATGGAGAGGGCGCGCTCAAAGGCCGGGCGGGCGATGGCCTCCTGCACGGCCTCAAGCTCACCGCGGTCGCCATCGTCGCCCAGGCGGTTTTAGGGATGGCCCGGAGCCTCGCGCCCGACCGGCCGCGGGCGACGATCGCCGTCCTCGCCCTGATCCTGATGGCGTTCGCTCCGGCGGGGTGGACCCAGATCGCCGTCATCCTTCTCGGCGCCATCGCCGGACTTATCGTCTGCCGCCAAGGGCCCAACATTGCCGTCGCCGCGACCGAGACCCCTATCACGCGTCCGGCGGCGCTGGTGTTCGCCGGTCTGTTCTTCGCCCTGCTGGCGCTGTCGTTCGTTCCGGGGCTGCCGGGCGCGTCCGCGCTCGCCGCCGCCTTCTACCGCTCGGGCGCGCTGGTGTTCGGCGGCGGCCACGTCGTGCTGCCGCTGCTGCGGACCGCCGTGGTCGATCCGGGCTGGGTCTCCGATAACGCTTTTCTTGCGGGCTACGGCGCAGCCCAGGCGATGCCGGGGCCCCTCTTCACGTTCGCCTCCTATCTCGGCGCGGCGGCCAGCGTTCCGCCGGGCGGCGTCGCCGGGGCGGCGCTGGCGCTCGCCGCGATCTTCGCGCCCGGACTTTTGCTGCTGATGGCCGTCCTTCCTTTCTGGAACGGCTTGCGCTCAGTGAGCAGCGCGCGGGCGGCGATGGCCGGCGTCAACGCCGCGGTCGTCGGCCTGCTCGCTTCAGCGCTTTATGATCCGGTGTGGACGAGCGCGGTCACGGGGCCGGCGGACTTCGCCATTGCCGCGGCCGGCTTTATCGCCCTTGTCGTCTGGCGCGCTCCTCCTTTGCTTGTTGTGATCCTGACCGCCGCGGCCGGGGTTGCCCTCGGCGCGGCGCGCTGAGACGGCGCGGGGCGCGCCGCGCGTCAGCTTGACCAACGATGCGAGCAGAAGGGTTCGCGCTATCCGTGCACGGTTTCGCCCCGCGCGATCATCAGGTGATGAGCCTGGTGATGCATGCCGAAAGCGAGCACGCCGAAGAAGCCAAGGCCACGCAGCTTATCAGCGTCCCTCCTGGCTCGATCGGCGCCGCGCTTGCTCCCTGCGCCCTGTGATCCATGCCTTGCCCATGCATCGTCACGTTCGGCCCATGCACCGTCATCCCGTGGGCTTCGCCGCCGGCGCCGCCGATGCCGCTCGATTGGCGAAGGCTCCCCGGGGCTCCAGGGAATTTCTCGTTGTTGATGTCAATTCGATCGAAGCGAGTCACAATCCAGCAGCAAGTCGTCGCCAATAATGCGCCTTCCCGAGAATGACAGACCGTCCATTCATCCTTTTGAGAGGCATCCGCGCGAGCTTGATGACAAGGAGTCCGGCAATGCCGACGTTCCGGGCTCTTGCCGCCGCGACCGTTCGAGCGGCGGCAAGGCTTGCTTCTGATCGGCGAGGCGCTCCGTTCAATGCAACTCGCCATCGAAGCTGACCATCACGACTGGCGCTCCCGCATCGACAAACGATTCACGTCGCTGCGCGGCGCCGCGGCGCTGATCGTCATGCTCGCGCATTATCAATATCTTGGATTCCTGCCCGCCTTCCCGGCCTTCAAATATTCCGGCCAATGCGGGCTCCTGGTGTTCTTCTTTCTGTCGTCATTCCTGCTCTGCCACTCGCTGGCGTCGGATCCGAATTGGGCCGCTCGCCCGCATCTGTCCCTCGTCGCCTATTCGGTTAACCGGATCTTCCGTATTTTCCCGCTGCTTGGCGCCCTAATCGCACTGACATGCTGGAACGGATCATCGTTCTTTCCTGCCTCAACCGGTTTTTGGGAGGCCCTCAGATTGTCCGCGACCCTCGGGCCGGGCGCCGGGTGTACTTTGGACGATTCCGGTCGAACTGACTTTCTATCTCTACCTGCCGTTCATCCTGGCGCTGACATTGCCGGCGACGCGATCGCGCCTGGGCGCCGGCGCGCTGGCGCTCGGCTATCTTGGGTGGTGCGTTGCGATCGCTGTCGCGCGGCATGAGGGGGCTCCGGCGACGGCGTGGATGACGCTCGGGTTCCACCACTACGCCAACTCGTTCGTCGGCGGCGTCCTCTTCTATGCGCTTCTCGCCAATGGCCGCATCCGTTTCCCGCCCTCGGCCGCGTGGGTCGCCGGGATCGCGCCGCTCGCATTCGTCCTTGCCATGCCCTTTTGGCGGTTCGCGCTCTTCCGCCACGATCCCTCAATGGCGGAAATGGCGGCGCCGGGGGCATGGCAGTCTTACTATGACGCCCTCTTCCCGTTCGCGCCGCTCATCGTCGGCGGGATCGTCTACGGCCTTCTCCACCCTTCAGAACTCGCTGCTGTCGCGCGTGATGCGGTTCGCGCTTTTGCGCAAAACCGGCGAACTGAGCTTCGGCGTCTATCTGGTCCACATGCCGGCAATCGCCCTCATCGGATCGCGCGGCGGCCATGGCCTGTTGCAGTTCTCAGCCGCCATCGCGGCGACCTTCGCCGCCGCGGCCGTGCTTTCCGCGCTGATCGAAAGACCGGGAATCGCCTTCGGCCGCGAGCTTGGCCACTGGCTTCTCGCCCGGTGCGGCGCCAGTCCCGCTTTCCCGTTGCCGAAAGGCCTTAACGCGAGCCGCTGAGGCGTCCGGCGACGCCGGCGACGCCGACCCGCTCGGGCGTCGGGACCGGCTGCCGGCGATCGAGCCGGCTCCTTTCGATGTTGTCGAGGAACTGGCGCGCGCTTTCCCTCCAGGTGAAGCGCAGGGAATGTTCGCGCGCCTTTTCCCGCGAAAGCGTCAACGCCTTGAAGCAGGCGGCTCTTAGGTCCTCGTCGAGCACGCCCGCGTCAGGGTCGACGACGTCGATCGGCCCGGACACCGGAAAGGCCGCGACCGGCAGTCCGCTTGCCATCGCCTCGATCAGCACAATTCCGAATGTGTCGGTGCGCGAGGGGAAAACGAACACATCGGCGCTGGCGTAGACCGCGGCAAGCGCCTCGCCGTGCTTGGCGCCGAGGAAATGAGCATGGGGATAGCGGCGCTCGAGGCTGCGGCGCGCGGGCCCGTCGCCAACGATCACGGTCGAGCCGGGCAAATCGAGGTCGAGCAGCGCCCCGAGGTTCTTTTCCACCGCCACGCGGCCGACCGAGAGAAAGATTGGCTGCGGCAGGTCGAGCGCCCGCTTGGCGCGCGGGCGATAGAGCGTGTGGTTGACGCCCCGCGTCCAAAGCCTGACGCGCGCGAAGCCGCGCCGGGTCAGGTCGGCGACGATGGTCGGCGTCGGGGCCATCACGGCGGCCGAAGGCGAGTGAAAATTGCGCAGCCACGCATAGGTCAGCCCTTCGGGCACGCCGAATCGGGCCGAAACGTATTCCGGAAAGCGGGTGTGGTAGCTGGTGGTGAAGATCCGTTTGTGGCGCAGGCAATAGCGCCGCGTCAGCCAGCCGATCGGCCCTTCGGTGGCGATGTGGATGTGGTCCGGCGCCGCCTCCTCGATCTGGCGGCCGATCCGCCACAGGTTCGGCAGCGCCAGGCGAATCTCGGGGTAGGAGGGCAATGGGGCGGTCCACATGCCCTGGGGGGTCAGGAATTCGAATTCGGCGCCGAATTCGGCCGCTGCCTGGGTCATCCGCTCCAGCGTCGAGACGACGCCATTGACTTGGGGCCGCCAGGCGTCGGTCGCGATCAGGATCCGCATCAGGCCGCTTCCG
Source organism: uncultured Alphaproteobacteria bacterium (assembly GCA_963832305.1). GTDB lineage: Bacteria > Pseudomonadota > Alphaproteobacteria > Rhizobiales > Beijerinckiaceae > Roseiarcus. The sequence goes on from CAWHTU010000018.1 coordinate 296,600, forward strand.
CTTGCGCCCCGTCCGCCACTCCGTCCTCGAACGAGACCGGATCCTCGATCCGCGGGGCGAGTTGTAGCGGCTTCTTCCAGCGCAACACTTCAAACCGGCCATCCCAGTGCTCGACGACCAGCGAGCATGATTCGACGAAGTCGCCGGTGTTGACGTAGATCACGCCCTCAATCTCCCGGATGATCGGGTGATGGATATGGCCGCAGACCACGCCATCGACCCCGCGCTTCCTCGCCTCGTTGGCGAGCTCATGCTCGAACGAGCCGATGAAATTGACCGCATTCTTAACCTTGAGCTTCGCCCAGGCCGAAAACGACCAGTAGGGCAGGCCCAGCGCCCGGCGGGCGGCGTTGAAATGGGTGTTGACGAACAGAGCGAAATCGTAGGCCCAGTCGCCGAAAAAGGCGAGCCACTTCGAATGTCGCACGACCACGTCGAACTCGTCGCCATGGATCACGAGATAGCGCTTGCCGTCGGCAGCCGTGTGGATCGCCTTCCGCTTGATCTCTATGCCGCCGAAGGTCAGGCCGAAAAATTGACGAGCGAACTCGTCGTGGTTGCCGGGAACGAACACGATCCGCGCGCCGCGGCGGACCTTGCGCAAAAGCTTCTGGACGACGTCGTTATGCGTCTGCGGCCAGTACCAGCCGGAGCGCAGGCGCCAGCCGTCGATGATGTCGCCAACCAGATAGATCGTGTCGGCCTCGACATGGCGCAGCATATCCAGGATAAGATGGGCTTGGCAGCCGCGCGTTCCCAGGTGCAAATCCGACAGGAAAAGCGTCCGGTAACGGTCGGTCTCGTGGGCCTTGAACAAGGGGCAGCCTCCTCGCGAGGGGGCGAACAGACAAGAACTCTCTGCACAGATTCTCGTGTCGCTTCGATGACGCGGCGCACGCGAAGCGCTTATAAATGCCGAGTTTGGGAGTGTCGAGAGCGGGGGCGTGAGGGATGGATCTCGGAATTGCGGGCCGCAAGGCGATCGTGTGCGCGTCGAGCAAGGGGCTGGGGCGCGCCTGCGCGCGGGCGCTGGCGGAGGCCGGGTGCGCAATCGTTCTCAACGGCCGCGACGCCGAGGCTCTGGCCCGGACCGGGCGCGAGATCAGCGAGGCCACAGGGGCCAAGGTTCGCGAAATCCTCGGCGACCTCGACGATCCGGCGACCCGGGCCGAGCTGATCGCCGCCTGCCCCGACGCTGACATACTCGTCAACAACAACGGCGGGCCGCCGTACCAGGCATTCGGCGAGATCACGCGCGAGACTATCCTCAAGGGGATCGAGTCCAACATGCTGACCCCGATCGCCTTGGTTCAGGCCCTGGCGCCGGGCATGGCGGAACGCAATTTTGGCCGCATCGTCAACATCACCTCGGGTTCGGTCCGGGCGCCGATCGCGGGTCTGGACGTCTCGTCTGGCGCGCGCGCGGGCTTGACTGCATTCCTCGCCTCGGCGGCGCGTCTCTTTGCCCGCCACAACGTGACCATCAATTCGATTCAGCCCGGAGCGTTCGAGACCGACCGGCAGAAAGCGGGCCTTGCCCGGACGGCGGCGACGCGGAACATCAGCGTGGACGCCGCCCGGTCGGAATCGAAGGCCAGAATCCCCGCCGGGCGATTCGGCGATCCGGCCGAGTTCGGCGCGCTCTGCGCCTTCCTCGCCGGCGCGCATGCCGGGTTCATCACCGGCCAGAACATCCTCATCGACGGCGGCGCCTTTCCGGGGGCGTTCTGAAGCGCCGAACGCTCGGAAGACGCGGTGCGCCCGGCATTATTTCGCAGGCAACACCTGTCAATGCTTTGGGCAAAAGTCGTTCTGCCAATGCGATCGTGGGAATTCATGGCGGTCCGGTCAATCTCTGCTCCGCGTCCATCGGTGACGGCGCCCGCCGGCGTTCGATATTCCGAACGAAATCGTCTATAAAGCGCCTGAGAAGCGAGGCGCGTTATGGGTGTTGAGGGCAAGGACAGGGCGAAGGTTCTCGAAGCCGGGGCGGCTTCGCTGTCGAACCAGCTCGGGCAGGCGGTGCTGAGGCTGCGCAAGGGCTACGGACTTTCGCTCGCCGACCTGTCGCAGCAGTCCGGCGTCGCCAAGTCGATCATTTCTCAGATCGAGCGCAACGAGACCAACCCGACGCTCACGACGATCTGGCGGCTCGCCCACGCGCTCGACGCGTCGATCGAATCGATGCTCCAGGGCGCCGAAGAGGGGCCGTTTATCGAACATTTGCGCCGCGGCACGACGCCGATCTTCGTCTCCGACGACGGACTGTGCCGGCTCGCGGTGATCGGCTGGCTGAAGACGGTCGACTGGCTGCAGTGGTATGATTTTCAGGCCGATCCAGGCGGCGTGCTCGAATCGATCGCGCATCTTCGCGGCTCGGTCGAGTGCCTGTCGGCGGTCGAGGGCGAGCTCGAGGTCGAGGTCGGCGGATCCTCGGCGACGGTATGCGCCGGCGAGACGTTGCGCTACCGCTGCGACATGCCCCATCGCATCCGCAACCTGAGCGGGAAACCGGCGCACGCGACCATGGTGTGCATCCTCAAGGCGGCGATGATGGATTGACTGCCGCCGCCGTCGTCCGAATTTAACGCTTTGGCCACCACGACTTGATCCGGCTTGAGCCGGCGCCCCAATTACCGTTGCTTTTCGCTCGCCGCATCGGGCGAAGCGCCGCGTCCCCGATTCTGACCCTGTTTGTCCCCGGTCCCTTCGCGCCGGTCCCAGATTGGGGCGGGAAAGCTCGTCGAAAGGCAACATTTCGGCAACCAGAAACTTGACACGTCGGGCGCCCGCGACAAAGCTTGGCCGCAGTCGGCGATTCGGCAAGTGGCTGATTCGGCGGCGCTTTGCGGGCGCGGCGAACTTTGGTTCGCCTCCAAGCGGGGCTGGAAAGGAACGGGGCGGCGGCGAAGCGACAATCGTGAGGGCCTGTGCGCCTGTCTGCACAAAGATTGGACTCGCTTTGTTCGCGAATTCTGAGTCCCTCTGTCGGGGTCTCCGATTCGTACTTGATTTGTTGTTGCCCTGATCCCCCGCGCCGGGGGCGCTCCTCCGGGTCGGCTCGACAAGGCGCCGGGTCGCGCGATATGAGCGCCGTTTCTGGCCGGAGCGCCTGGTGACCACGACGCCGTCCGTAACTCGCCAAGAAGCTCAGGGCGGCGTTGTCCTGGCGCTGGCAGGAGCTTGGATCGTCGTCGCCGGACGCGAGCTGGAGGACGCCGGCGCTGCGCTCATCACGTCGGCCAAAGATGCGAAGCGCGTGATCTTCGATCTTTCCGCTCTTCAGCGCATGGACACGGCGGGCGCCTGGTTCATCGATCGCGCCCGCGTCGAACTGGCGGCCGCCGGTGCGACCGTCAACTATCGCGGCGCGCGGCCTGAGCACGCCACCCTGCTCCAGGACGCCGGCTATCACGCGCCCGACGCGTCTACGCGTCGGCATCCCCCTCATGGGATCGCGTTGCTCTCGGCGGTCGGCGAGACGGTCTATGAGTTGGGCGTCGATTTCATCGACATCGTCGATTATCTCGGCGAAATCGTTGCCATGTTCCTGCGCCTTGCCCTGTGGCCATGGCGCTGGCGGTGGACTTCGATGGTGCATCACCTCGAGATGTTCGGTCTGCGCAGCGTGCCGATCATCATGCTGATCAACTTTCTGGTTGGGGCGATCGTCACCCAGCAGGGCATTTTTCAGCTCGCCCGCTTCGGCGCCTCGACCTACGCGGTCGATCTGGTTGGAGTCCTGGGTCTGCGCGAGCTCGGCGTGCTGATGACCGCGATTATGATCGCGGGCCGGACCGGATCGGCGATCACCGCCGAGATCGGCTCGATGAAAATGCGCGAGGAGATCGACGCGCTCAAAGTGATGGCGCTCGATCCGCTGGAAGTGCTGATCATCCCGCGGCTGGTGGCGTTGACAATCGCCCTGCCGATCTTGACCTTCCTCGCCGACTTGGCGCAAATCGGGGGCGGCCTGATCGTCAGTTGGCTCTACGCTGGGATGACGCCGCAAGGCTTTCTGTTGCGGCTCCAGAACGCCATAGGCACCAATACGTTCATTGTCGGCCTCATCAAGGCGCCATTCATGGCGGTCGTCATCGGCCTCATCGCTTCAACCGAAGGCATGGAGGTGCGCGGATCGGCCGAGTCGCTCGGCCGCTGCGTCACCTCGTCGGTGGTCAAGTCGATCTTCATGGTCATTGTCCTTGACGGGCTGTTCGCGATGTTTTTCGCCGCGGTGAGCTATTGAGCGACGGCGCCCCCATCGCGAGCCCGCGATCGCGTGACATCGTCATCAGCGTGCGCGGCCTCAAGGTCGGCTTCGGCGACCATCTGGTAATGGACGGGCTCGACCTCGACCTCTATCGCGGCGAGGTGCTCGGTTTTGTCGGCGCTTCCGGCGCCGGCAAGTCGGTGCTGACCCGGACGATCCTGGGGCTCATACACAAACAAGCGGGAACCATCGAGGTCTTCGGCCACGATATCGACAAGCTGACGCCGCGCGAGCATCTGGAGGTCGGCGAGCGATGGGGCGTGCTGTTCCAGGAGGGGGCGCTGTTCTCCAGCTTGACCGTGCGCCAGAACATCCAGGCGCCGATGCGCGAGCATCTGCATCTGTCCCAGTCAACCCTCGACGGTCTGGCGGCTCAAAAGCTGGCGCTCGTCGGCCTGCCCCCGGAAACGGCCGACAAGCTTCCTTCCGAGCTCTCCGGCGGCATGACGAAACGCGTGTCGCTGGCGAGGGCGCTCGCGCTCGACCCCGAGATCGTCTTCCTCGACGAGCCCACCTCGGGGCTCGACCCGATTTCAGCCGGCGATTTCGACGATCTGATCGGCACGCTTCAGAAGACATTGGGGCTGACCGTGTTCATGGTCACGCACGATCTCGACAGCCTGTTCGCGATCTGCGACCGGGTCGCGGTGCTCGGGCACGGCAAGGTGATTGCAGTCGGCCCGATCAGTGAGCTCCTGCTTTCCGAGGACCCTTGGCTCAAGGCCTATTTCCACGGTAAGAGAGGTGTGATCCGCCTCTCGGCGGCCGCCGAGCGGCCCGCCATGACGGCCGGGGACGGCCGGTCGAAAAACGCGGGGCGCTGATCGGAATGGAGACGCGGGCCAACTATGTCGTGATCGGCGCCTTCACGCTGGCGGCGGTCGTAGGCGCCTTCCTGTTTGTCATGTGGATCGCGGGCTACGCGACGCCAGGCGGCCACCGGACTTTCCAGGTCGTTTTCAACGGCTCGGTCTCGGGTCTTTCGAACGGCGCCAATGTTCTTTTCAACGGCATCAAGGTCGGCGAGGTCACGCATCTCACGTTTTCCAGGAGCGATCCCCATCAGGTCGTAGCCGACATCGATGTCAGCGCTGACGCCCCGATCGACCGCAACACCAAGGCGCGACTCGAGACTGCGGGGATCACCGGGGCTGCGGCGGTCGCCCTGCTTGGCGGGACGACGCCTGGACCGCCCCTCGTTGGCCAGAATGGCCAGGGGCCGATCATCTACGCCGAACAGTCGATGCAGCTTCAGGAGATTCTCGACAACGTCGGCGCCCTTTCCATCAGGGCGACTGCCGTTCTCGACGACGCCGAGAAGGTCATCACCGACAATTCCGCGCCGATTCATTCGGCGATCGAGAATGTCGATGTGTTCTCCAAGGCGCTGGCCGATAACGCGCCCGGGGTCGACGCGGCGCTGAAGAGCGTCGGCGACCTTGGCAAGCAGATCGGGCCGTTGGCGGCGCGCTTGCAAACCTTGTCGGACGACGCCGACCGGCTGGTTCAGTCGATCAATACCGACGAAGTCCGGTCGATCGTGGACAATGTGCAGAGCCTGTCGGCGAAAGGCGTCTCGGTCGTCGACCGCGCCGACAAGCTTCTCGCCGACAACTCCGATTCGATCCATTCGACGCTCCAGAGCGCCGACGTCTTCGCCAAGACCCTCGCCGACAACGCCCCGAACGTCGACACGACGTTGAAGAACCTGGCCGAGATCAGCAAGACGGTCCAGCCGGTGGTGGCGCAAATCCAGACGCTGTCGGAGAACGCCAATCGTCTGATCGCAGCGATCGACCCGGACAAGGTCCGCGACGTCGTCGGCAACGTGCAGACGTTCAGCGAGGCATTGTCGGCGAGCTCGGACAATTTCAAGGGCCTGGTGCGCGACGGATCTGCGCTTGCCAGTCATCTCAACAATTCGGCCAAGCGTCTCGACACCGCACTCATCGACGCCGACCAGCTCATAAAGTCGGTCGACCCGCAAAAGATCGCCACCATCGTCGACAGGGTCGACCAGGTTGTGGCGACCGTGCAGGAGAACAGGCCCAACGTCGACGTTGCGATCAAGAACTTCGCCGAACTCTCGGGCAAGCTCAACAAGTCGGCCGACAAGGTCGATGGCGTATTGACGAGCGCTCAAAGCTTTCTGGGGTCGCCCAGCACAAAGGGAGCAATCGACCGGATCAGCGAGGCGGCGCTGTCGGTCAAGAAGCTCGCCGACGATACCGACGCAAAAGTGAAGGACATCGGCGGCGGCCTCAGCCGTTTCGTCAATACCGGCCTGCGCGAGTATGAGGCGCTCGCAGTCGAGGGGAGGCGGACAATCGACGACGTTGATCGTGTGGTGCGCTCGTTGGAGCGCAACCCGAATCAGCTCATCTTCGGCTCCAAGCCGTCGCTGCCCGAATATCACGGCGGCCAATGATGGCGCGCTGGGGGGCTGGATTGAGGGGCGGGATAAAATTGGCGGCCGCCGCCGCGATCGCGCTGACCCTTGCCGCCTGCGCCAGCGGGCCGCCCCCGACCATGTACGATCTCGCCGCCGCCAGGCCGCCGCCAGCGCGCGCCTTGCGAGCGCAGATCCGGGTCGGTCAGCCGACCGCGACGGCCAACCTCGACAGCGATCGCATCCTGGTGCGCGATTCGGACACGCTGGCCACGCTCGAGGGCGCCCGTTGGTCGGAATCGCTGCCAGCGCTCTTCCGCACCCGGCTCACGCAGAGTTTTCAGAACGCGGGATTGGCGCGCTGGATCGACGGGCCGGCTGCGAATGCGGATTACGAAGTCGATCTCGACATCCGCGCCTTCGAGCTCGACGCCCAAACGAAGGAAGTCCATGTCGACGTCGCCGCCTGGGTTGTTTCGCTTGGAAGCGGGCGGATCAGGGCCGACCAGATTTTCACCCTGCGGACGCCGGTTGCGTCAACCACCGCCGCGGACGTGGCGGCCGCGGCGGACCAGGCGGCTTCGACCGTCATGACCGAAATCGTCAAGTTCGTCGCCAGGACGTTGTAGGCGGGATCGGTTACCTCGCTCAGCGGGCGCGCACTATGGGGTCGCCCGAGCGGCCTCCTGGGCGAAGAAGGCTTTGGCGCGCTCGACGTCGACCTGGGTCAGGCCGTGCCCGGCGGGCAGTTCGACGCGTTCGAACTCGCGCCCCGGCGCTGGTCAACGCGAGCGCCAGCTTCTCGGCGCCGGAGCGGGGGATGACGGGATCGTTCAGACCCGACAGGATCAGAACTGGAACGCCGGAAAGATCTGACTGCGGCTGATCGGTCAGCGGCGTCGTCGCGCGCAGGAGGATGGCGCCTGCAAGGGTCTTCGGATGCAGGAGCAGGACGGCCGCAGCGATGTTCGCGCCGTTCGAATAGCCGAGCGCCAGTGGCGCGCCGATACCGTAGGCGCGGCGCGCCTCGGCGACGAATTGGGCGAGCTCGCCTGCCCGGCGGCGGACGTCGTCCTCGTCGAAGGCGCCCTCGCGGTAGCGCCTGAAGAAGCGCGGCATGTCGCCCTCGAGCACGTTCCCGCGTGGCGAGAGGAGCGCGGCCCCGGGGGCGACGTCGCGGCCGAGCGGCAAGAGATCGTTCTCGCCGCCGCCCGTTCCATGCAGAAGCAGAACGGGCGGAAGCGCCGGGTCGGCGCCGGGTTCGAAGCGATGGATATAGCGGAGCGCAGACGCCATCACCGGTTTCCGTGAAGAGACGGGAATCGCAAGTTTCGGCCCTGAGCTAGTCGAGTTTCGGCAACGCGGCCTCGATTGCGGCGCGGCGCCCTTCGAGGAACGGCGGCAATTTGAGCGCTTGGCCAAGCGACTCCATCGGCTCGTCGACGGCGAAGCCGGGCGGATCGGTGGCGATTTCGAACAGAACCCGGCCGGGCTCGCGAAAATAGACCGAGCGGAAATAGTTGCGGTCCTTCTGCTCGGTCGTGCGGAGATGATGGTCCCGGATGAGCGTCTTGACCATCGCCGCCTGCGCCGCGTCGTCCGCCGCCCGGAACGCGATGTGGTGGACCGAGCCCGCGCCCTGGCGCGCCGCCAGGAATTCTCCGGCGGTCCTCAGGTCGACGACGCCGCCAAGCTCGACGCCCGGCGCTCGATACCGCTGCGTTAGACCTTCGTCGCCGGCGGCGACAAAGCCGAAAACGTCGGTAAGGATCGCGGCGGTCGGGCCGGCGTCGGCCAGGAGCAGGCTCACGCTGTGGAAGCCGCGAATCGCGTGTTCCGCCGGCACTTCGGCGCCGCTCCACCCCGACGCTGACTCCTCGGCGCCCTTGACGCCGGCAAGCGCGAGCCGGGTCCCGTCGCCGTCCTTGAAGGCGAGCGTCGTTTCGCCAAAGCGCTTCGCCGGCGCATCATGAATCACGCCCTTCTCAATGAGGCGCTGAGCCCAATAGCCGATCGAGCCTTCCGGCACGCTGAATACGGTCTCTTGCGCCTCGCCGACGCCGAGCCGGCCCGGCGGCGCGCCCTCCCAGGGGAAAAAGGTGAGGATCGTGCCCGGATGGCCGGCCGCATCGCCGTAGTAGAGGTGATAGGAAGCGGGGTCGTCGAAATTGACTGTCTTCTTGACGAGCCGCAGGCCGAGCGTCCCGACATAGAAATCGAGGTTGCGGCGAGCGGAGCCCGCAATGCTGGTCACGTGGTGGATGCCGCTCGGCACGCGCCTCTCCTTTTCGGCGAAATCAGATCCGGCGGTCCAACCCGGCTCGCGGCCCCGGAGCGCGCGCCGACTGTATTGCTGTATGCGCCCGCCGCCAACTCTGGCGGGAGCCGGGGGTGCGACATTCCGCGCCATGGATTGGCCACGCCAACCATGCGGCATTGGCCGCCAGAAGCAAATCCGAAGGCGCCACGGTCGGGCCGGCGGCGCCGGGGGATTGAAGTGGCAATCCTTGTCGCGAGCGCTCGAGACTCGCCCTCATGAGCGCGTTCGCCGAACCTCACCGCTTCGCGGTCGTACCAGGACCACCGCTCGCCTCGGTCGAGGCGGGGACGCTTTCGCGAGAACGAACGCGACCGGAGCAGCGCAGAGCAAAACCAACAAGAGCGAAGACGTGAACATCCCATTTCTCCACGACCTTCCTTGCACAATGGCGCGACGCGGCCGAGGGCGCCTTGCCATAGGTCAATGTTTGCGAAGGAAGGCGGAGCCGGTAAAAAAGCCCAGCGACGGCTCCCGACGCCGAGACGCGAATGGGCGCCAATCGAGGGTGGCGCCAAAGGGGCGAACGACGTCGATTGGCCGCCGTCTGATCGGCGACGCGCCTCAAGCCGCTCGGCGCCGCGGCTCGATGGCGTTGGCGACAATCGCTTCGCCGGTCTTCGGCTCGGCGGCCGCCCTTCGTAGGGCGCCCTCGAGCGCGGCGCGGCCGGCGTCGTCATTTTCAGCCGTCGCGAAGACGGCCACGCCGGCACGGCCGAGGGCCTTGGCGCGGTAGAGGGCGGCGTCGGCCAGGCGCACCAGCTCGTCCGGCTCGGCGGCGGAAGAGGGAAAGACCGCAAAGCCGCAGGCGCCGCTCAACGCGATGTCTTGTCCATCGACGGCGAAGGGCGTTGCGAAAATCGCCTGGATCTCGTCTCCGAGCGCGATCGCCTCGTTGCGGGCGCCGATCCCATCGCAAAGAATGGCGAATTCATCGCCGCCCATCCTGGCGGCCGAGCCTCGCCCGGCAAGCGCCTCGGCGAGCCGCGCGGCGACCTGCCTGAGGATGTCGTCTCCGGCCAGATGTCCATGAATGTCGTTGATCGGCTTGAAGCCGTCGAGGTCGATGAGGCCGACGGCGAACGGCCGCGCCGTTCCGGCGCTGGTCCTGATCCGGTCAGCGAGCTCGCCCTGAAAGCAGCGTCGGTTGGGTAGCCCGGTCAGATCGTCGGTCAGCGCGATGGCCATCGCCGCCTCTTTTGCGTCCTCGGCGGCGCGCTGCTTTTCGGCGATGGCGAAACGCGAGCCGACGATCTCGGCGAATATGCGAAAGTTCTCGCCGAGCATGCGGATGACAAAGCATGCCGCGACGGTCATAAGCGCCGCCAGCCAAAGGGTCAGGTCGGCCCCGCGGGTCAGGAACGCCACGATGAGCGGCGCGGTCGCGGCGGCGACGACGACGCCCGCGACGCTTCCAAGCGGGCTGAGACAAAACGCGCAAGCAGCGACAGCGATCCAGACGGCGCCCTGCGCCAATGCGAACTCGACCACGTTGCTCTCGGCCGTCGAAGCCGCCGCCATCATGGCGAGCGCGAACGCCAGCGCCGGCCCGAGGGCGCTCGCGCCCATGACCTCGCGCCGGAGGACTTCGATCGTCACGCGCTCTACGGATTCGCGGGCCTTGAGCCAGGAGATGAGGCGCAGCGTCGAGACGGCGAGCAGACCTGCAGGGAGAAGGATTCCCGCGATGAGCGATGTCGGCGCGGTCGCGGCCCAGAGCCCCGCCGTCGCCAGGATGACGACGCCATGGACATAGGGTCCGAGCCGCGCCAAGGAGCGGTATTGCTCGCGCAACAGGACCGACTTGAACTCAGCCTCGGACGCTTCGCCCGGCGGCGTTTCGCCGCAACAACAGAAACCGTCAGGCGAGAGATCACAATCAGACATTCGCGTTACCCCGCCGCCGGCGACGACGCTCCCCAACGGAAGCGCGTCTGGCGCGGGTGAAAGCTAGCGCCGCAAGCCCGTCCGATGGGTTAATCCAATGCCCGAAACTCGAGCCTTCCGTAACGGTAGTAAAACATGCCTTTACGGCAAGGATAAAGTTTGATCGCCGAAAAGGGGGTCCCCGCGAGACCGCGTCAGGTCGCCGCCTTGACCGCGACAATGAAGAGGCGAGGGTAGGCGAACAGGGTGCGGCCGTCCGGTTGCACGGGGTAGGCCTCTTTGAGGCCTTTGCGATAGCGGGCCAGAAATTCGCAGCGCTCGTCGTCGTCGAGCCGCTCCAGGAACGGCTGCAGGGTCGAGCCGGCGAACCAGTCGGCGATGCTCTGCGGCCCTTCGAGCGGATGAACGTAGGTCGTCGTCCAGATGTCGACGCGCGAGGCGTGCGGGCGCAGCCAGTCGTAATAGTCCTCGTAGCCGGCGATAAGCGGCTGGGTCTTGGCGATCGGGACGAGGCGGGTCGACCATGGCCCTTCGGCGGCGACCATGCGCATGAGCGCATGCGAGGATTCTCGCGCCGTGTTCGGCATCTGCGCCGCCAGCACCCCGCCGGGCTTGAGAAAGGACATCAGGCGCGGAAAGAGCCGGTCGTGATCCGGCAGGAATTGCAGCACGGCGTTGGCGAAGATGAGGTCAGCCCGGTCCTCGGGCGCCCAACCGGCGATGTCCTGCTTGACGAATTCGGCGTTCGGCGTTCGCACGCGCGCATGGGCGAGCATCGCGTCGGAAGTGTCGAGGCCGACGGTTCGGGCGTGCGGAAGGCGGCGAAGCAAGAGTTCCGCGCTGTTGCCCGGCCCGCAGCCGAGATCGTAGACGAGATCGGCCGCAGCAAGCGGAACTTCGGCCAGGAGATCGCGCGCCGCGCGCATCCGCTCGGCCTCGAACTTCGAGTAGAGGATCGGGTTCCAGTCGCTCATCGGCAGGTTCCGGCCGGGCGCGCCAGCGGGCCCGGTCTCGCATTGTCGCAATATGGAAAGTGAAGCCGGCGGATCAACCGTCGAGCGGGGCTTCGGCGTATGCCGCCGGCGAGGGCAGCGCAGCGAGAAGCCGGTAAAGCCCCATGCCGAGGATCATGCAGAGCGACGAACAACGCGGCTCGTCGATCGAGGAAGCCGAGGTTGACGATCGCCGGTCCCGGACAGAGCCCGACCAGACCCCAGCCCGCGCCGAAGATGACCGATCCGCCGATCAGACGGGGGTCGATCGCTTTCGCGGCCGGCAGGACGATAGGCCCGCCGGCAAGGCTCGTCCCGCGCCGGGCGGCGATGCGGAACGCGACGAAGGCGACCGCGACCGCGCCGCCCATGACGAAGGCGAGCGAGGGATCCCACGCGCCGGCGAGGTCGAGGAACGCGAGCACCTTGCTCGGATAGATCATGCCCGAGACGCAAAGGCCGATCCCGAACAGAAGTCCGGCGAGGAACGGGGAAACGCGGTTCATCGATCGGGCCTCAGGCGAGGACATGGCGGACGAAGAAGACGGTGAGAAAGCCCGCGGCCATGAAGGTCAGGGTCGCCGCAAGCGACCGCGGCGACAACCGCGCCACACCGCAGACGCCGTGACCGCTGGTGCAGCCGGCGCCGAGGCGCGTCCCGAAGCCGACCATGAGGCCGCCGGCGATCAGCGTCGCCGTGTTCGCCTCGATCACGGGCGGAGCGATATGGACGAGCGCCCCCGCGATCAGGGGCGCAGCGATGAGGCCCGCGAGCACGGCCGCTCGCCAGGCCCAGTCGCCCGCGCGCGGGGGCGCGAGACCGCCGAGGATGCCCGCGGCGCCGAGGATGCGGCCTTCGACCAGAATGAGCCAGGCCGCCGCCAGACCGATGAGAAAGCCGCCGGCCAGGGCGGAGCCGGGGGTGAAATGGGTCCAGTCGATGGTCATGGCCGGTTCCTGGGGCGCCCGAATGCGCGAGGCGCGGATCGCCGATTCTTAGTTCAAGGGAATGATGCGATTGAGCAAGACAAGCAGCGCGAGAAGGGCGATCCCGGCGCCGAAGCTCCAGCCGATCAATTTCTTTTCGATCGGCAGCAACGGTTCGACCGGGGCTTTCAGCTCGTCGCGCAGATCGGGAGGCGCCATGGGATGACCTTTACGATGCGAGCGGCGGCTTGATCCCGGCGAAGAACAGCCAGGAAATGACGAACCCGACCCAGACGACGAAGCCGAACAGCGACACGATATAGACCGCCGCCAATTTGCCGAGGCCGTCCTGCCACAGCCGGCGAAAGTCGGACAAGACGCCAATCGAGAAAAACGTGAGCACGAAGAAGATCACCCTCAGCACATTGGCTTCGCCGATCGCCGCGGCCAGCTTTCCCGATGTCCCGGCGTCGGTTCCGAGCGCAAGCGCCAAAGCAATCAGAAAGGTGGCGACGAAACCGAGGATAAACTTCGGGAACCGTTCCCAGATCTCGGCGAGCTTCGCCTTCGGCGCGCCAGGCCGCGGATTGACGTGATTGGTCCAGATATAGGCGAGGATGAAGGCCCAGACGCCGATGAAGACGTCGATGAACACTTTCACCGTCGCCGTCACCGAGAGCATCCAGCCCGGCTGGTAGTTGATCCCCTCGGCCGCGGCCTTCGCCTGGATGAGCGATTGCGTGATGCCTCCCGCCGCCACCGCCGCGCCGTCGGTCTTGACCGCCAAGCCCATCCACGCCGCCGCGACCAGCGGCTCATGGGCCATGAAAGTCTGAGCGATGACCGGCAGGATCAGGACCTCGACGACCGCGAAGATCACCACCAGCGACGACACCAGCACCGGCACTTGCGGCCGCGCCCGGATCGCTCCGCCGGTCGCGATGGCCGCCGCGACGCCGCAGATCGAAACGCCCGAGGCGAGCGGCGCCGACCATTCGCGGCTGAAGCCGAAGCCCTTGCGCGCGATGAGATACACGACCGGCCAATAGATCAGGTAGGCCTCGACGATCGCGGCGAGGCCGCGCAGCATCAGCGACGACGCGAGGGTGAGCTTGCTCGCCACCGTGACGGCGATGAAGGCGCCGAGGATGACGATGGCGATCTTGATATAAAGCTCCGGACGGATCGCGCTCCTCAGCCATTCCGCGAACGCCGGGAAGACATTGGCGATGATGAGGCCAGCGATGAGCGCGACGATGAAGCCGCCTTCGCTGGTCAGTTTCAGCGACCACGAGACGCCGAACTTGGCCTGATCGGCCGGGGTGACGGCGGCGAAATGGGCCCACGACCCGAGAAACCAGGCGCCATAGGCAATCGCGAACGCGACGGTGAACCGGATCGCGAACCGGCCGACGTCGTCGCCAAGGGCATAGGCGGCGGCCGAGAGAACGGCGGCGAGCGCAAGATAGGTGAGAATGAGCGCGCCCGCGCCGCCGAGTCCCGCATAGGCTTTCGAGGCAGTCGTGAGCGCGATGGTGGGATCGGTCCAGACCGAGGTGGTCGCAATCCAGCCGAGCGCGTCGGCGCCAAACAGCGAAACCAGCGCGAGCGCGAACACGCCCAACCCGATGACGACAGCCAGCGTGTCTTCGCTGTGCCGGGCGGGTTCCGTCGCCTGAACCGGGATTGTCGCGTCAGAAATGGCCATAACCCCACAAACATACTGGATATCAGACGATATATCAGATCTATAGACTTAATTAAACTCAGTCAAGCCTCGGCAGCAGCCGGTGGGGCCGTAACGCGGCTCGACATTCATGACGGGCCGTCTTCGATCCGCGTGCGGAGGCGGGCGTTCGCGCGGGCGCGACGGAAGCGGCGCAACAGCGCTGCTGTCGGAGTGTTGTCGTTCGGGCAACGCGGGAATCTAGAGCCGCATTAGAACCTTGCGTCTCGATGCCCACTTTCGCGGGCTGACAGCGAATGACAGGCGGATGTAGATGCTGCGAGGGGTCGATCCAGAAATCAAGATTTGCTCAACGACGTCGAGCGGTTTGCATCGAATACCTTACCGGGGCCGTCAATATTTCCGACTATAACTCGTCCTGCCCGCGCCCGGATCGAAGTCCGCGGGGCCTGGAAGGTCGATGATGAAGCTGCAATGCGCGTCCGCAGCCGGCCCGCGCCGGCGTTGGCTCAGCCACCCGGATGGCGAGGGCGGAGGCGCGGTCGCTTTCGCTGCGGCCGCGCCGCTGATGGTGCTCGCCGTCGCGGTCGCCGCCGACCACGCCCATGTCGGGCGCTTTCGCACCCAGGTTCAGTTGGCGGCCGACGCCGCCTCGGTCGCCGCGGCCGGAGCGATGGCCCGGCAGCCGGACAGCGCCGGCGACAGCGAGGGCGCCCGGATCGCCGCCGCCGTCTTCGCCCGCAACGCCCCCAGCGGCGCGACCGGAAAGCCGTCGGTCGCGGCGATGAGCCGCGCCGCCGTGGTGACCGCGACCGTTGCCTATGACGGCGTCGCGCCGAGCAATTTCGGCTCGGTGTTCGGCTACGGCGCATTCCATGTCAGCGCGTCGGCGACGTCGCACGCGCTCGTCGCCGATTCGGAAGCCCCCGGCACGCCCTGATCTCGCCGGGTCGTTCCCGTCTGGCGCCGAAGACGCGTCGGGTATAGCTCGGGCGAGGGCGGGCGAGGCCGCCCCGAGCAGAGCAAGGCGCATGACCGGCCACATCGATCCGACCAAAGAGACGTTCGCCGCCTTTCGCGCCGACGACCGCCCCGGCCCGATCCACATGCTCAACCTGGTCCGGCTGCGCGCCCGCGCGGCCTATTCCGACGGGCGCGAGGCGACCGGGGCCGAGGCTTACGAGGCTTACGGGCGCGAGAGCCTGCCGGTTTTTTCCCGTCTCGGCGGGAGGATCGTCTGGCGCGGCCGGTTCGAGCTCATGCTGATCGGGCCGGCGGAGGAGCGCTGGGATCTCGCCTTCATCGCCGAATATCCGAGCGTCGCCGCCTTCGTCGCCATGATCCGCGATCCCGTCTATCGCGAGGCGGTCAAGCACCGGCAGGCGGCGGTCGAGGATTCGCGGCTGATTCGCCTCAAGCCCGGCGCGGCCGGGGTCGGCTTCGGCTGAGGCGGGGCCACTGGCTCGGATTGCCGGGCGAACGATTGTCGCCAAATCGTCACGAAGCGTTTGTACTGCAATGAGACACATTGGGGCGGTCAAGCTGATGGACATGACGGTCAGCCAGTCGGACGGCGATATCACCCGCGTCGACCTCGACGGACGCTTCGACATTCAGGGCGCTCAGGACGTCGACGCCAAATTCGGCGAGTTGGCGGAGAGCTGCAAGGCCCTGATCGTCGACCTCTCCAAGGTTTCGTTCATTGCGTCGCTTGGCATTCGCACGCTCATGCTAAGCGCCAAGACGCTCATCCGTCGCGGCGCCGACATGGCGGTCTGCGGCGCGAACGAAAACGTGGAAAAGGTTTTGAGGGGCACCGGCTTCAACGAAGTCGCCGGTCTCTATCCCGACTTCAATTCGGCCGCCCGGACGCTTAGTGAACGGCTCGCCGCCTTTTCGGGCAAGAAGGCATGACCGGCGGCCGCGAGCGAAGCTGTTCGCGCGACTTTCCCGGCACGGTTGAAGCCGCAGAGGACGCCGAAATCTGGTTCGCGAGCCAGTCGAGCGCGCTCGGCCTCAGCGCTGACGCGGAGTTCGCAATCAACCTCTGTTTGGAGGAACTTTTTCTCAACGCCGTGAAGCACGGTCACGCCAACCGCGCGACGATTTCGATCCGCGCCGCGTCGGACGGCGCGCGGGTCGAGTTTGCCGACGATGGCGCCGCGTTCGATCCGACCAAGGCGCCAGCGAAGCAGATTCACTCGCGAAGCGAGAATTTCGACGTCGGCGGCTATGGCGCGGGGTTGATGCAGAAATTCTCGCGCCGGATGTCCTACAGCCGGTCAGAGGGCATGAACCGTCTGGTGCTCGAGTTCGACGCCGGCTAGAACGGCAGTCCTTGAGTCGCTGACAAATCCATGACGAGATGAAAGATTCCCCGGAACTGCGGGCCGCTGTTCGCGCGGCGAGCGCATTCCGTGACCTCTCCGACGCCAATCTCGCGCAACTGATCGAAGCCGCCGAGCTCAAGTCGTTTGAATCCGGCGCGGCCCTTATGCTTCAGGGCGAGCCGAGCGATTGCGCGATGCTGATTTTGTCGGGAGAGGTGACGGTCACCGCCGACAGCGCCCGTGGCGTCATCCCCATGTCGACCCTTTATGCATCCTCTTTGGTCGGCGAGCTGGGCTCGCTCGCAGGCTTGCCGCGCACCGCGACCGCGCGCGCCAGTTCGCCCGTGACCGCGCTCAGCATCGGACGGTCCGCGCTCGCCGAAGTCGCGCGCGCTTCCCCCGCCCTGCTCATTGACGTGATCAGGCGGATGGGCGAGCGGATGCGCAAGTTCAACGGCGCAATCAGTCTCTACACCCACGCGCTGGCTGCGTTCGAACGCCACGAGTTCGATTCCGTTCTCCTGGACGAACTTCGCAATCCGATCCCGGACCTGAAGGACTTCGGACTGACCTTTGGCCGCATGGCCGAGCAAATCATCCTGCGTCGCCAGCGCGACGACGAGATGGCAAGCGCGGCGGTCATTCAGCGCGCGCTTCTGCCGAAGGTGCGCGAGTTTGCCGCCGAATCCGGCCTGAACGTCTGGGCGGCGATGACGCCGGCGCGCGACGTCGGCGGCGATTTCTTCGACCTCGTGCCGCTCGCGGACGGGCGGGTCGCGCTCGGCGTCGGCGACGTCTGCGGCAAGGGCGTGCCGGCCGCCCTTTTCATGGGCGTAACGCGCTCGCTGATCCGCATCAACCTGCGCGAGACGCCCGATCTGCCCGGCGCGATAACGAAGGCCAACGCCTATCTCGCCAACAACAACGCTGGCCAGCAGTTCGCGACTCTGCTCTACGCCGCCTTCGACCCACGCTCGGGCATGATCGAATTTTGCAGTTGCGGCCACCTTCCGGGGCTCATCCGACGCGCTGGCGGCGAGGTCGAGACCCTCTCCGCTGGCGGTCTACCGCTCGGCCTGTTCGACGAATTGAAGATGAAGGTGCGCGGGGCGGCGTTGCGGCCGGGTGACTTGCTATTCCTCTATACCGACGGGGTCACTGAAGCGCAGGACGCCGATGCGCGCCAGTTCGGGGAGGATCGCCTTGTCGATCTGCTCGCCAAGGGCGAGCCCGCCGACGCCGCCCAATGGATCGCCCGCGTCGCCGCCGCCGTTGGCGAGTTTGCCCGCGGCCAGCCCCAGTTCGACGACATTACTTGTCTCGCGCTTGGCCGCTGACGGAGACGTTCGCCGCCTTTCGCGCCGACGACCGGCCGGGGCCGATCCATATGCTCAACCTGGTCCGGCTGCGCGGCCGCGCGGCCTATCCTGACGGGCGCGAGGCGACCGGGGCCGAGGCCTACGAGGCTTATGGGCGCGAGAGCCTGCCGGTCTTCTCCCGGCTCGGCGGGAAGATCGTCTGGCGCGGCCGGTTCGAGCTCATGCTGATCGGGCCGGCGGAAGAGCGCTGGGATCTCGCGTTCATCGCCGAATATCCAAGCGCCGCCGCCTTCGTCGCCATTATCCGCGATCCCGTTTATCGCGAGGCGGTCAAGCACCGGCAGGCGGCGGTCGAGGATTCGCGGCTGATTCGCCTCAAGCCCGGCGCGGCCGGGGTCGGATTCGGCTGAGGCGGCAGCCCCGCGGGAAGGCGCGGGTGAGCGCCGAGACGTTCGACGCCATCGCTCGCGCCTGCCTCAGCGATCCTCTGACGACCACCAGCGGCCGATCTCCCCGAATATCTCTGGTTTTCGCGTGTTTATCAGCTCAGACCGACGACGCAGCCTTCCGCAGGAACGCGTATGGTGGGCCCGCCGCGAAATCGGTGGACGTTACCGCGGAGGCACACCATGCATACCCTTGGCTTTATTCGCCACGTGACCATTGCGGCATCGACCGCCTTTGCGCTTCTCATCCCGGTCGCCGGTCAAAGCGTTCTTGCGCAATCAGGCGTTCCGATCCGCAATATTCAGGTTGATGTCGCGCCTTTGCGCGCAAGCGCCGGCGACCCGACAGCTTCTTGGGTGCAGGAGAGACTACCGGAACAACTTGCCAAAGCTCTGGCGGGCCGCATGTCGCCCCAAGGCGGCACGCTGGTCGTGCGCATAGACTACCTCACATTGGGGCCACTCAAGGACAGCAGGGCTTGGGACAACATTAGCGGCGTCGCGACGCTTGGGGGCGTACAGTGGCCGTTGCGGGCGACCTCAAGATATTGGGCTTCGGCGATAGACCAAACGATGTTCGAGCAATCCAATCACCGACGGGTGATGGAAGCCGTGCAAGCGCTCACGTATTGGCTCGCAAGAGACCTCTGAATCCCCGGCCATCGCTCTATCTGCGTCAGCGGTTCCCTATAGAAGAGGGCCGCATTGTTGCGGCCCTCCGTTATGGCGTCGGTGACTTGACTACGCGCGAGTGCAGGCGACCGAAAACGGGACGTCGGCAAATCGATATGGGTCGCGCGCCCCATGAAACTTGATGACGAGCCGCCGCGTCTCGTCCGGGCAACATGAGGCGGCGCCGGATGGGAGCAGGCCGCGGTTCCGGCTCAGCCCGTGCCGGAGCCCTCGACTTGGGCGCTGGCCCTCATCGGCTTCGCCGGGCCGCTTCCGAGTGCGTGCGGTCCCTCTGGGCGCTACGTGATGCCAAAAAAACGGCCCGCCCGGTGAGGGCGAGCCGCTACCCAGAGATGTTCGGAGCGTCAGGCCAGCGCGTCAAGCACCACTCGCCGCGACCTCCTATAGCCCGCATAGCCAAGACAGACGAAGCCGACCAGCATCATCGCCCACGTCGAGGGCTCCGGGACGGTGCCGCCATTAAATGTTGTGACAAGACCGACGTCGTCCGGGCCCCAGTCTCCCGTCCCTAACCTGTAGCTGCGGGACATGACGGTACCGCTGGTGTCTGACGCAAAATATCCGTTTCCGCTGCCGTTCGGCACGATCTCCTGATTCGTTGCCACCACCTCCATGACGAGATTACCCAGTCCGGGATCGTAAGAGTAGGGTGTGCCGGAAAACGTATAGGTGGCGCCGACGTCTGTCGTGCTCAAGGTGTTTAGGTAGAAAGTCTCGACATTGCTGATGGAGAGCGGGCCGTTCGAGCCTAGCGCCTCCGTTGTCGTCCCAAATAGGATCTCGTAGGTTCCGCTCAAGACCTGAGTTGTGCCGCCGAACGGAGCGTTTGTGAAGGTGATGGTGTCGATCGTCAACGGCCCGGAAAACGCAGAGCTACTGTAGATTTGCTGATAGTCGATCGATTGCCCCGATGAGACGCCGCTGTCGTTGCAGGTGAAAGGATAGCAGTTCCCGCTGTTGGCGGTCCCTATGGTCAACGCTTCCGCTGGAAACGCTGAAGCCGCAAACGCCGCGCCGGCAAAAATCACTGCAAGTTTCATAATAAATTCCCCCGCGTGTCACTAGGCAATAGGCAAATAAACTCCATCAACACCGCATGACTGAACGCCCCTGTCAAGCAAAATCCACCCGCTGATCCGGGACTCGCAGCCGACCGTCGCCGCGCCGGGGCCCGTAACCGTACGCCAACAAATTTTTTCGACAATTCCTTTCCGCGAATCAAAATCCGTCGTATGGTGGATTCCGAATCGCGGAATCGGATGGATGGAGACGGCGATGGCTGACATAGGGGACGGGGCGGGAATCGGCGGCGCGGCGGGAGGCGAGCTTTACTTGCCGCCGCAGGAAATAGCGATGCGGGCGCTGAGGATGCTCGAGCGGCTCGCCGGCGGCTCCTCCCTGACCGAGGTGGCGGCGAGCGAGGGCCTGACCCCGCAGCGGGCGCGGGAGCTTGTCGCCCAGGTCGTCGCCCAACGTGGGTTCGATCCTTAGAGAGCGGCGAGCGCATTCGGGTTCGACCGCGGCGGGTCATCGCGAGCGAAGCGATCCGGGAGTTGAGAGGATCCCTACCCCCTGGATCGCCGCGTCGCTTCGGTCCTCGCGGGACGCCTTCCCGTGAGCCAGCCCTCCGGCCTGCGTTTTGTGCATGGCAGCAATTTATTGTGCGATGCACCATATTGTGCTACACGCCACCCCCTGATCGAGGGAGGGCAGGCCCGATTGGCAGAAGATTGAGGAGAGACCGATGCAGCATTTCCACGCCGGAAACCTTCATCAGATCAAGGATGCGCCGCCGAACACCTGGGCGACCGTCAATGCGAGGGACGCCGTAACCATCAGCGAACTGGCGCGCCGCGGATTTCACCTCGTCGACATGAGCGGCGACGTCTGGACGATGCATCGCGGCCGGCTGAAGGAGGAGACGGCGCCGAGCGCCGGGTCGCGTCGTGGAAAATCTGACAATTTCGAACACTCAAGTCCTTGAAAAACAAGGGCCCCGTCCAAAAGCGGACAACCGGATACGGCGTCCTCAGTCGCGGTTTCGAGCGCCGGACCGGAGCTTCAGTCCTCGCCGAGATCCTCGAAGGCGCCGCGGTCGACGCCATTGCCGATCAGGATCTCCCGCTTGCCCGAGTGGTTCGGCGGGCTGACGACCCCCTCCTTTTCCATCCGCTCGACCAGCGAGGCGGCCTTGTTGTAGCCGACCGAGAGGCGCCGCTGGATGTAGCTCGTCGACACCTTGCGGTCGCGCAGCACGATATTGACCGCGCGGTCGTAGTAGTCGGCCAATTCCTCGGCGTCCATCGACCCGGGCGAGGGCAGGGGGCCCTCGTCGCCGTCGTCGTCGCCCGCGTCGTCTTCCTCGGTGATCGCGTGGAGATATTCCGGCGCGCCCTGCCGCTTGAGATGGGCGACCACTTTCTCGACCTCGTTCTCCGAGACGAATGGTCCGTGGACCCGCGCGATCCGGCCGCCTCCGGCCATGTAGAGCATGTCGCCCTGGCCGAGCAGCTGCTCGGCGCCCTGTTCGCCGAGGATTGTGCGGCTGTCGATCTTGCTCGTCACCTGAAACGAGATCCGGGTCGGGAAGTTGGCCTTGATGGTGCCGGTGATGACGTCGACCGACGGGCGCTGGGTGGCCATGATGAGATGGATGCCAGCCGCGCGCGCCATCTGCGCCAGGCGCTGGATCGCGCCCTCGATGTCCTTGCCGGCGACCATCATGAGGTCCGCCATCTCGTCGACGACGACGACGATATAGGGCAGTTCGTCGAGCGGGATTTCCTCGTGCTCGTAGACCGCTTCGCCGGTCTCGCGGTCGAACCCCGTCTGGACCGTGCGGATCAGCGGCTCGCCCTTCGCGGCCGCCTCGGCGACGCGGGCGTTGAAGCCGTCGATATTGCGCACCCCGACCTTCGACATCTTCTTGTAGCGGTCCTCCATTTCCCTCACTGCCCACTTGAGCGCGATCACCGCCTTCTTCGGATCGGTGACGACGGGGGTCAGGAGATGGGGAATGCCGTCATAAGCCGAGAGCTCCAGCATCTTCGGATCGACCATGATGAGGCGGCACCGCTCCGGTTTCATGCGGTAGACAAGCGAGAGGATCATGGTGTTGATCGCGACCGACTTGCCCGAGCCGGTCGTGCCGGCGACCAGGAGGTGCGGCATGCGGGCGAGGTCGACGATCACCGGCTCGCCGCCGATCGTCTTGCCGAGCGCGATGGCGAGCCGGTGCTTCGAGTTCTCGAAGTCGTCGCTGGCGAGAAGTTCCCGCAGGTAGACCGTCTCCCGGCGCTGGTTCGGCAGTTCGACGCCGATTGCGTTGCGGCCCTGGACCACGGCCACTCGGGCTGAGACGGCCGACATCGAGCGGGCGATGTCGTCGGCGAGCCCGATCACCCGCGACGACTTGATCCCCGGGGCCGGCTCAAGCTCGTAGAGCGCGACGACCGGGCCCGGCCGCACGTTGACGATCTCGCCTTTGACGCCGAAATCGTCGAGGACGCCTTCGAGCAGGCGAGCGTTCTGTTCCAGCGCGTCCTGCGAAACTCGCGTCCCGGTCGATTTTTTCGGTTCGGTCAGCATTGCGATCGGAGGCATGATCCAGTCGCGGCGCAGCGATGCGGCGAATCTGGGCTCGACGGCCGGCCGGCTCGCGCTCCTGGGCGCGGCGGGGGCCAAGACGACAGGCGGCGCGCTCACGGACACGACCGGGGCCGAGCCTTGCAGGCGGGGAGCATAGGCGGCCGGATCGGTCAAGGCGTCGTCGACATCGCTCAGATTTGACCAGGGCGCACGTGTTGCGGCCGGCGCGGGGCCGGGGATGGGCGAGGACTTGCGCGCCGTCGGCGCCCCGCGCCGCGCGATTCGGCGCAGCGCCGCCTTGGCGGTTAGCAGGGCATGAATGATGGCGCCGATCGACACCATGCCGAAGCTTGGCTCATCGCGGTCTTCTTCGTCGTCGAAACGCGCCAGCGCCTCGGCGCGGGCCTTTCCGGACGCA
Organism: uncultured Alphaproteobacteria bacterium; assembly: GCA_963832305.1. Classification (GTDB taxonomy): domain Bacteria; phylum Pseudomonadota; class Alphaproteobacteria; order Rhizobiales; family Beijerinckiaceae; genus Roseiarcus. The sequence goes on from CAWHTU010000018.1 coordinate 319,866, forward strand.
TTGTTGACCGGGCCGTCCCCTTGGGCGTGCGACGGGCCGCCGACGTCGGCGGCTGCGGCAAGTCCGAGAATGGAGAGCGCGGCCAGACAGGCGCCGAAAATGATCGTCGCCCAGGCCGAGACCGGGAGGACGCGACGCGGGATGGAAAGGACAGCGTCGCCCACGACCCCGCCAAGGCCGGTGGGCAACGGCCAGCTTCCCGGCGTTGGAAGGAGCGACGCCAGCGCCGCGGCCGCGATCACGCCGGTCAGGTAGAGGGCGATTTTCAGCCGCGGCCGCTCGAGCCGCCGATGGGTAAGAAGGCGCCAGCCCCAGAACGCGGGCGGCGTCAGCAGCGCCACCGAGGCAAGGCCGATGAATTGCATCACCAGGTCGGCGGCGATCGCGCCCGACGCGCCGAGAAGGTTATGTATGCGCGCGTTTGTTGCATGATTCAGGCTCGGGTCGCTGACTGACCATGTCAGAAGCGCGAGACAGAGGCCGGCCACGCCGGCAAGTGCGCCCAAGCCGGCGATCTCGGCCGCCCGCCGCTTCGGGAAATCCCGCACCGAGGCGGGCATGTGGTCGATAAACGAGAACGTCGTGGTACGCATCGCAGACTCGCCGGATCGTCGCGGCGTGATTGCGCGCCGTCCCCCGCCAAACTCTAGGCGCGTCCAGTTAATGCGGGCCTAACTATAAATAATAACCACGCGTGGTGGCGCGTGGTGGCGTCTAAGCCGTTATCCTCATTAAGTTTCTCCCTCTTGTGTAATGGGCGACAAAGGCATCGACCCGATCCGGCAAATTTTGCCATTCGCGCCGATGGCGTTTGCCGGCTTAATCCGGAAATGGCGCGAATGGTGGCCATCATCGGCGGTTATTCCACGGACCGCGCAGTCTCTGGCGGACGCCGGGATCTGTGGGCCGGGAAAAATTGTTCTTGGAGGAGCCCCACACGGCCCGACGGCGATCCCCGGCGCTCCTGGGCCAATCTCAACCCGCGACTCTAGCCCGGACTGGATGAACGCCGGGGGTCACAGCAGGCCACGGAAAGCCAAAAAGGAGAAACCAAACTCTTTCTACTATCGCACGTTCATGCGATCTTGCGAATGGCTAAGGGGCCTTGGACCGGAGCGAACACGATGAAACTCGCGCGTCGCGCGGCAGCAATTGTGCTGTTTCTTTTGTTCTTCCTATCCGGATTTTGCAGCCTTCTCTATCAGGTAGTTTGGGTCCGGATCGCGTTCGCACATTTTGGTGTTATTACACCTGTCCTATCAGTCGTTCTTTCGGTATTTATGCTTGGTCTTGGGGTTGGGTCCGCCGCCGGAGGCTGGCTGGCCCGAGTGTGGGATCGGTGGCGGGGGACATCTCTCGCCGTTCTCTATGGATTTTGCGAGCTGATTATCGGCGTCGGCGCGTTCGCAGTCCCCGCTCTTTTCGCTCTCGGCGACCGGGCCTTGCTTCCGGCTGGCGAGTTGAGTTCACCGATCCTTTGGTTTCTTCGCGCCTATGGATCGTGACATCGTCAACGACCATAAAGTCAATATAGTAGTTGACGATGGGCGACGATACCTGCTCCGATCGAGTAAACAATTTGACGTGATTACAATCGATCCACCACCGCCAGTTGAAGCGGCTGGTTCCAGTCTGCTCTATTCGGTCGAGTTCTATGACGTCATCAAAGCGCATCTGGCGCCAGGCGGGATTTTGCAGCAATGGGTTCCTGTCGACTCTGGGCCGAGTTTGTACGCGGCCGCTCGATCCCTTCGAGAATTGTTTCCCTATGTCGTGATCTTCAAGTCGATCGAGGATTGGGGCTATCATTTTCTGGCGTCGGAATTACCGATTCCGGAACTGACGCCGACGGAGTTCGTCGCCCGACTACCCGACGCGGCCAAACATAATCTTCTGGAGTGGAACCCTGGGATCACGATCCAGACCATGGCGGCAAACATACTCTCGCGGCGCGCGAGCATCGACGATCTGCTGTTGCGCCCGGAGGATATTCGGATAACCGATGACCGTCCCTACAACGAGTATTTTTTCTCCGCAAGTATGGCGTGTTGCCGAATTGACTTTGAGCTGTGCTTGCCGCCTCTTAGACTGGTCGTGTGACGGCCCCGCAGCCCTGCGTTCCGGCGGCCGTCAGCAGCTCCGGCAGGCCGGTCTTGAAGATGAGGCCCAATCATACGGCGTGGCCTGGACGGCGAGCGCACGCCTGCCGGCGAAGTCTCGAAGCGAGCGAAAGCCGCTGCAGTCTGGCGCGGCGGCGAGAACAGAGCAAGATCGCGTTCGCGCGCGCCCACCCTTTTGGCCTACGCGTCTGAGGCTATTGGCGGAGTATAGTTTATGAAGAATTCCAGCATACCAAGCCTGCTTGCGTCCGCCAACGAAAAGCTAAACGATCGCAGAACGATGCGTTTGTACGTAACCGGCGTCCTAATCCTTGGGGCGGTGCTCAGAATTGCATGGGTATTCCATGAAGGGTTCGACGTAATTCCGAGCGAGGGGTTCTACGAGGCAGCCGCGTTCGGCTCAAAAGGCGAACTTTCGGACGCATATGGTCCGGGCAGTGGCCTGACCGCGCATCTCTCGCCGGGAATGCCATTGCTGGTAGGGACGATCTATCGCTGTCTTGGAGTGGGCACGCCGATGGCGGAATTCGCCCTGTCGTGCGTTTCGCTGGCTTTCGTTTATATCAGTTTTCTGGCTCTCGACGCGGCGTTTCGCAGGCTGGGCGTTGCGCCAATAGCGCGTATCGCCGCCGTCGCCATGCTCGCGCTCATCCCACTGAACATCTTTTTCGAAATGAGAGGATTTCGGCATTGGGAGGGCTCATTTGCGGCAGCCGCTATCGCCCTCTTTCTGGCCCGTGCGCTCGCGCTGGACGCCCGCGACGGAGGATCGAGCTGGCTGGATTCGGGTTTGCTGGCGGCAGGCGGTGGCCTGGTCAGTCTATTTAGTCTCCCCGCCGCGCTGGCCTGTTACGGGATGCTTGGCTGGCTCGGCTTGCGAAGGTGGGGCTGGATCGGCCTAGTGGGGACCGCCGCGGCTTCAGTAGCCCTATTTTTTCTGATTTCCTATCCTTGGGCGCTCCGAAATGAGGCTGTATTCGGCGAGAAGGTGTGGACGCGGAGCAGTTTCGGTTTCAACCTTGCGCTCGGATATTACGACGGTGCGATCAGTCCCTCGGACCCGATAAAGGCCCTCAACGATCGGTGCGGACCAAGTAGTCCCGTTTCTCCATCCCGAAGTAATCGCCAAGATGAAGGCGGCCGGTGGCGAGCTCGGCTACGATAGACTTTGGAGGGCCCGCACAGAAGAATGGATAGGCCAGCACCCCCTCGGCGCGCTGAAGATCGCGGCGAGGCATCTGTGGGAATTCTTCTTTCCGCCGCGCTGGATGTGGTACCCCGATAACGACAGGACGGCCACACTAAAGCAGGCGTGACGTGGACGATCGCGTTCGTCGGGTTCGTCGGATTGGGCATTCGACTCGGCGGCAGGGACTGGCGTTATATTTACGTAGCGGCGCCATTATTTTTGCTGACTGCGCCGTACGTCTTGGCCGAACCGTTTGTTCGCTACCGTTACCCGATTGGCGGGCTCCTGGTTTTCCTCGCGGCGGACATGGCCTGGCGCGCCCTGGCGTCCGTCGCGAAACAACCCTCGCCGCAGCCGTTGTCGCCAAGTCTCTACTCTGACTAAAATCCCGCGTCAAAGGCTCCTGATTCGATCGCAGGGCGTGCGCTTGGCGTTCAGGCGCCACAACCGGCTCCCAAACAACCACCTCGGCGCGGCCCGCCGCCCACTTCCGCCCCGTTTTCTGCAAGAACCACACTCGACCATATACTGGCTTCACCAACCCGATATTCGACGCCCACTCGTGACACGACTTGACAGTCGTTGCTTGAGATGACTTACTACTGAGGGAACCACGGACATTGGGGGTCAATTGCTGTTGGGATTGCGTATCGCCGTCGTGCTGCCCGCCTACAACGCGAGCCGCACTCTCCGCCAAACATTCGCGGAAATCCCGCATGACATCGTTGACGACATTATTCTGACTGACGATCATAGCCGCGACGACACCGCCGCAATCGCGCGCGAGCTCGGAATCTACACGATAGAGCATGAAAATAATCGAGGGTATGGGGGCAACCAAAAGACGTGCTACGGCGCTGCTTTGGCGCGCGGAGCAAATATCGTGGTGATGTTGCACCCCGATTACCAGTATACACCCAAGCTGGTGACCGCCATGGCTTCGATGATTGTGTCAGACCAGTACGATGTCGTACTGGGCTCCCGCATCCTCGGCCGCGGAGCCCTGGCCGGCGGAATGCCCCGTTACAAGTACGTGTTCAATAGAATGCTGACTCTGGTCGAGAACCTTCTGGTGGGTGAGAAGTTGTCAGAGTACCACAGCGGATATCGCGCCTGGAGCCGGCGGGTTCTCGAGTCGCTCCCGATAGAGCTTTGCTCGGAAGACTTCGTTTTCGATAATGAGATGCTTGTGCAATCCATTTACGCCGGGTTCCGCATTGGAGAGATATCGTGTCCGACCCGTTATTTTCCGGAAGCGTCTTCCATCAATTTTCGCCGGAGCGTCGTCTATGGGCTCGGCGTCCTGCGAACCGCCGTTCAATTCCGGCTTCATCGCTGGGGCTTCGCGCGAAGTCCGATTTTCGCACCGCTGGATAATTTCGCCAGACGGACCAAAGACGTCGTTCCGCCCGAGGTTTTCCCGTGATTGCAGGAAGTTCAGGACGGGTGCGTGTGGTCGTGACGGTTGCTGTCGCGGCGATCATTGTGGGCTGCCTTGCGGTGGGAGCGGTTCGACCGGGCGCCCTGATGACGGAGGTGCATCGTCTCTTGGAGGCAACGCGAGATTCCGGCCCAGTGGGATGGATCGCTTTCGGCGCCGTTCAGGTCATCGTGGCTGCGAGTGGCGTCCTCCCGGCGTCGCTGCTCGGCCTCGCCGCGGGTAGCGCCTTCGGCCTGGCGTTCGGGTTTCCGCTCGTGGCTATCAGCACCATGGCCGGCGCCCTGCTGGCATTCGCCCTCAGCCGCTCACTATTCCGCGATGTGGTCGCTCGCCGACTGGCCAGCCGGCCCAGCCTTGCTCAATTCGACGCCTTGCTTGCCCAGGACAGCTGGCGGATCGTTTTGCTCTTGCGGATTTCGCCAGTCATGCCTTTCGCCGCGACGAGCTACGCCCTTGGCATATCGTCGGTTGGGCTATTCGACTATACCGTCGGCACGGTCGCGGCGCTGCCCGCGCTATTTGGATATGTGTTAATCGGTACTTTGGCTGATGCGGGAGTATCGGCGTGGACCGGCGGGGCGTTGCCATTGCAGTGGGCCTTACTGGTCCTCGGAGCGTTGGCGACGGTGGCGCTGACGTTGATGGTGGGCCGCTTGGCGCGCCGGGCGGTAGCAGTTGAACGGGACACGGATTGTCCTCAAGCCCCGATTTCGTGAACCAAGGGTGCTTCTCCCGATCGGGACGGCCGGCTGGACTTCTGATCTGGCCGAGCTAAGGCCGGACGCGCTTGATCGTCCGGCTTTCTCGATTCCCGCCGCTGAAGAAGCGGCGATCGCGGATCTGCCCCGGGGCGTTGCCCATCGCCGCCGTCTTCTGCGGTCTTGGCGAGTGAACGGCGCCGGCGATGGACCAGAGCGGCTCGTGGCATCCCTGTTGCGCAAGTTTTGGATCGCCGCGTCGAAATTGTTCACGACAAAATCGGCGTCGCTTTCCTAGTGCGGGCCTAATCTTAACGCCCCGTAGCGACGGCTGAGCAGCGCCATGGCGCTCGTTGGGCACAAGAAAAATGGACGCCCCAAGGGGCGTCCAAGGTCCGCGGGAGGAACTCAGCCCGGCGGCCAGAAGGCCGCCGAGCGGCGCGGGTCAGTGAACGACTTCGCCATGCAAGGCGAGGTCGAGGCCGTCACGCTCGATGTCTTCGGACACGCGCAGCCCGATGACCGCCTTGATGATGGTCAGAATGATGATCGTGACGATCGCGTCATAGACGATGACCGTAACGATTCCGATGCACTGGTTGACGACCTGTCCGGGGTTGCCCTCGAGCAAACCAGCGGTGCCTCCGTATTGCTGGACAGCGAACACTCCGGTCAAGAACGCGCCGATCATGCCGCCGACGCCGTGGACGCCGAAGCAATCGAGCGCGTCGTCATAGCCGAACATGTGTTTGAGGCCGGTCGCGCCCCAGTAGCAGCCGACGCCGCAGGCCACGCCAATGGCGATTGCGCCAATCGGCCCAACGAAGCCCGAGGCCGGAGTGATGGCGACGAGGCCGGCGACTGCGCCCGAGCAGATGCCGATCACGGTCGGCTTGCCGCGATGGGCCCATTCGACGAACATCCAGGTCAGAGAGGCGACCGCGGTCGCGATCTGGGTGACGGTCATCGCCATGCCCGCCTGCACGCCCGCGCTGACCGCCGAGCCGGCGTTGAAGCCGAACCAGCCGACCCACAGCAAACTCGCGCCGATGAAGGTCAAGACCATATTATGGCCCGGCCCCGTGTCGTGGCGCTTGCCCAGCATGATCGCCGCCACCAGACCCGCCACGCCCGCGTTGATGTGCACGACTGTGCCGCCGGCGAAGTCGAGAACCTTGACCCAGGCGTCGGGGTTCGTCGAATTGAAGATGCCATCGGGTCCCCACAGCCAATGGGCGACGGGAGCGTAGACGAAGATCGCCCACAGACCCATGAACCAGAGCATCGCCGAGAACTTCATGCGTTCCGCATAGGCGCCGGCGATGAGTGCGGGCGTGATGATCGCAAAGGTCATCTGGAAGCACATGTAGACGGTCTCGGGAATCGTCGGCGCCAGGGGATTGGGATTGCCAATGCCGCCGTTATTCACGTCGCTGAGGATCCCCTGGAGGAACGCGCGACTTAGTCCGCCGACGAAGGGTGTGCCCGAGGTGAACGCCATCGAATAGGTGACGATTGCGTAGACGACGGTCACTAGGCAGGTGATGGCGAAGCTCGTCATGACAGTGTCGCCGACGTTCTTCTTGCGCACCATGCCGCCGTAAAAGAGCCCAAGGCCTGGGATCGTCATCATCAGCACGAGTGCGACAGAGGTCAGCATCCACGCCGTATCGCCGCTGCTTGGCGTGCAATTGGTGAGCACGGCCGGGGCTGCCGCGACGGCGGCGTATTTGTCGGTTTCAGGAACTGCGGCGACAGCGCCCGCGCATGCGGGCGTAGCTGGCGGCGGTGGCTTTGCCGACGGCGCGGGCGCGGCGGGAGCCGCAGCCGCCGGCGCCGCAGCGGCCGGCGCAGCGGCGGCTGGCACGTCGGTCGTCGCGGGAGCCGCCGTCTGCGCCATGACTGCGCCCGGCGCCAGGCTGATGAAAGCAGCCGCCGCCAGCGCCGCGGCGAGCCGAGAGAATTTCGGGGTCAGATTCATTGTAGGGGACTCCAATCTGAATGGGAAACAGCGCGCCGCTGGTCAGAGCGCATCCATATCCTTCTCGCCCGTGCGGATTCGCACCGCCGAGTCGAGGCTGTAGACGAAGATTTTGCCGTCGCCGATCTGGCCGGTGCGCGCCGCAGCAACGATCGCCTCGACCACCTTGTCGGCGACGTCCGCGTTCACCGCGACCTCGATTTTCAGCTTCGGCAGAAAGCTCACGGCGTATTCCGCGCCGCGATAAATTTCGGTATGCCCCTTCTGCCGACCGTAGCCCTTGACTTCAGTAACCGTTAGTCCGTGCACGCCGATGGCGGTGAGCGCATCGCGCACCTCCTCCAGCTTGAACGGCTTAATGATCGCCATTACGATTTTCATAAGCCTCGCCCCATTGTGACGCGCCCGGCGGCGTGGAAACCAAACCGCTTTCGTGCAGTGAAATTGGAACGCGATCGCGCCCCGCCGACGCAGCCTTACAAGGCGCGTGCCATTGCTCGCCTAAGCCACTAACACTCTGAAAAGGAACGGGTATTCCTGCCCGCTCGATCAATGGTCGCCCGCCGGATTGATCCAATCATGCGTTTGACTAAAAAATAGGCGCCTATCAATTAATCGATACCTCCGAGATCCCTTTCAACCTTCGACGGGAGACCGCCGACCGGACGGCGAGCCCAAATGGCGACAAGTCGGTCTGCTTCACTCAGTGAAGACAGCGTACATCTTCAATTTCGCGCGGCCGCGATCACCGACGACGTACTTTCTTCTTCTGGCCGAACCTTCAAAACACCACATGACACAGGTGGACTATGGGAATGGTGACTTGCCTGGACATCTATCGCGGCTTATAAATTCGCTAGCTATTAGTCGTGGCTTCCGAGTGGAATTCCGGGCGGTCGACGGTCTTGCGCGGACCCGTCGGAGCGTCGATGAAAGAGTATGCGGATGAAGATCATTCTGGCTCAGCCCCGCGGGTTTTGCGCCGGGGTTGTCCGTGCGATCGATGTCGTCGAGCGGGCCCTGATCAAATACGGCGCCCCAGTCTACGTGCGCCATGAGATCGTCCACAATCACCATGTCGTCGAATCGCTCAAAGCGAAAGGCGCCCGCTTCGTCGAGGACCTGGACGAGGTTCCGGAGGGAGCGGTGACGATCTTCAGCGCTCACGGCGTCTCGCGAAAGGTTGAAGTCGAAGCGAAGGCGCGTTCGCTTCCGACCATCGACGCGACTTGTCCGCTGGTCACCAAGGTGCACAATCAAGGGCGACGGTACATTGCGCAGGGCCGGACCCTGGTCTTCATCGGTCATGCCGGCCATCCGGAAGTCGAAGGGACGCTCGGCCAGATCGACGGCGAATTGCATCTCGTCGAAAACGAGGACGACGTGGAAAGGCTCTCCATCCCCGTCGGAGAGCCGATAGCGTATATCACTCAGACCACCCTGAGCGTTGACGATACCCGGGGCATCATCGCAGCATTGCATCGGCGATTCAGCGATGTTGCGGGACCGGAGATTCGTGATATTTGCTACGCAACCCAAAATCGGCAGACTGCGGTGCAGGAGCTGTCGCGGATCGCCGACATCCTCATCGTGGTCGGGGCCCGCAACAGCTCCAACTCCAACCGGCTGCGCGAAATCGGTCAGGAGGCGGGCGTTCCGAGCTACCTCGTCGCCGACAGCAGCGAGATTGACCTGGACTGGGTCCGGAATGCCGGCGTCGTGGGAGTTACGGCTGGCGCATCCGCGCCCGAGGTTGTCGTCGAGGAGGTGGTTCAAACCTTGATGCAGATCGCGCCGTCGGAAGTCTCGGCTCTCGAGGGGCCCGTGGAAACGGTAAGCTTTCGCCTGCCCACTGAGCTCACGGGCTGAAGGTGTCAGACAGGGTGAATCAACTGCGCTTTGTGAGGATTCCTGCGTGGGCATACCCCTAAGACAAGTCGCCAGAGTTGGCGCATATATCGTCAAGCAGCACCTCGCCGGGCGCAAGCGGTATCCGCTTGTGCTGATGCTGGAGCCGCTATTCCGGTGCAATCTCGCTTGCGCGGGCTGCGGTAAGATCGACTATCCCGACGCCATCCTCGACAAGAGGATCTCGGTCGCGGACGCTCTCGGAGCAGTCGACGAGTGCGGCGCCCCGGTCGTCGTCATGGCCGGCGGCGAGCCGCTCCTGCATAAGGAACTGCCGAAGATCGTCCAGGGGGTCATCGCCCGCAAGAAGTTTGCGATTGTATGCACCAATGCGCTGCTGCTGGAGAAGAAGATCGATCAGTATGCGCCAAGTCCCTACTTCACCTGGTCGATTCATCTAGACGGCGACCAGGAGATGCACGACAAGTCGGTGTGCCAGCCGGGAGTTTACGAGCGGGCGGTTTCGGCGTTGGAGACCGCCAAATCCAAGGGTTTTCGTGTCACGATCAATTGCACGTTCTTCAACGATGCGGACCCGGAGCGGATCGCAGCGTTTTTCGATACGGTGACGAAGCTCGGCGTTGACGGCATCACAATGTCGCCGGGTTACGCCTATGAGCGGGCTCCCGACCAGAAGCACTTTCTCAACCGTTCCGCCACCAAGCAGCTGTTCCGGGCTGTGTTCAGGCGCGGCGATAGGGGCCGCAAATGGGCCTTCAGCCAATCAACGATGTTCCTTGACTTTCTGGCGGGCAATCAGACGTACCATTGCACGCCCTGGGGCAACCCGACGCGCACGGTGTTTGGCTGGCAGCGCCCCTGCTATCTCCTCGGTGAGGGCTACGCCGGGACCTTCAGGGAACTGATGGAGGAGACGGATTGGGATGCCTACGGGGTCGGCAACTACGAAAAATGCGCCGACTGCATGGTTCACAGCGGTTTTGAGGCGACGGCGGTGCGCGATACGGTGACGAGGCCGTGGAAGGCGCTGGCCGTCACCCTGCGGGGCGTCAGGACCGAAGGCGCGATGGCGCCGGATATCCCGCTCGATCGCCAGCGTCCGGCGGCCTACGTGTTCGACAGCAACGTCACGCAGAAGCTCTCAGAGATTCGCAGAGCCGAGGCCGAGGAAAAGGCCGGGAAGAAGGCCGCGACAGCGGCTTAGCGCCCTGAACGCGGCCTGGCCGTCGCGAGCCGCCGCAACGAGGCCGGCGAACTGGCCGGGAGAGCGGGCAAGCTTCCCGAAGACGGCGGCAGCCTTGATCCGTCCGTCGGAGTCCACGACGTCAAGAAGTAGAGGCGGTAAGTCGCGCTCCGCCGGGTCGGCGACCGCGCGAAGGATGGCGAAGGGCGTCCGCCGTATGTGCGCGAAACGGCCGGCGATCAGGCTCTCCATGTCGACCACCGCTGCTCCCCCGGCGATACGCAGATCCGCCTTCGCGCGGGCGGTTGAGACCGGGGAACTGACGGCTGCGACACGCTCGATCGTCACGCCAGCCCCGGCGTCGGTCAGGCGCCGCGCAAGCGACGACGCGACCGCCTCGTCGGCGCCGACGCCCCCCTCGGGCGAGACTGCTTCCGATCCGAGGATGAGATCGCCGGGACGAAGGCGCGGGTCGAGCCCGCCACAGACGCCCCAACTAATAACTAAATCAAACTGTTCATTATCCAGCTCCGCAAGTCGGGCCCGGAGCGTCGGGCCATCGCCGCAAATCGAGAGCCGGCCTGGACCGGCGAGGATCGCCGACTCGCGTTTCAAGCCGCTGACGATAAGGACGCTCACGGCCGGCGCCGCGGGCGCCCAATTGTCGCCTGACGGCTAGCTCCCCAGCAATGTCTCGGTCCGTTCGCGCAACGTCTTCACGAGCGCGTCGGCGCCGCCGCCGCCCGCCAGAATTGAAGCGAATTCATCACGTCGGGTTGCAAGGTCGCTCACGGTGCCGTTGAGGTAGACGTCGATCACCCGGCCCCCGCGAACCAGATAATTGATCTGTATCGTCCGCCCGCCCGGCTGGAGCAACTTCGTCTTGACGATCTCGCCTCCGCCGCGCGCTTCGGGGCTCGTCTGCGGGTCGACGACGAAGCTCTCGCCGGAATAGTCGCTGACCTGATGGGCGTAGTCGGCGACGAGGAAACGCGCGAAGGCCTCGCGCACCGCGGCCTGCTGGGCGCCCGAGAAGCTGCCCCAGGCGGGTCCCGCCGCCAGTCTCGTCATCGTCCCGATGTCGAACGCGGAGGTAATGGCTGGCCCGAAGCGCTGGTCGCGCTGGCGTACGCTGAGGGAGCCCGCTGCCCGGAGGGTCGGCATCAGCTGCTGGTAATAGGCTTCTATGTGTCGCGCGGCTGGGCTGGACGATTCCGCCAGCGATGCAGCCGGGGCCCACAACAGAAGGGCCATGACGGCCGCGATCAAGGGCAGGGACGGAAGCAGGGGAAACTTGAAACCCTTCATTATCGATATTCCACTTGGCTGGGACGGATGGCTGTTGGCCGGCCGTGATGGTGATCTTTCACGAGCACGCCGGCGCGACGTGGCGCGGGCGCGCTTCTAGCGTGGATTTGGGAATTGAGTCGAGGCTCCGCCACCCCCATGTCGTTCGCTTTATGACGGCCCATTCGCATCCGGCGGCAAGACGGGCTTGGACGAAAACGCTGAAATTGGTTTTTTCAAAGCCAACTCCAAATTTATCAAAACCCAGCCAAGCCGGAGAAAGCCACGGCCAAATCTTTCCAAGAAAAAGGCTTTGATTCCCTTTGATTCCCTTGTCCGAAATGAGCCTTTTCAAAAGGTTGCGCTGACCCCCAGGAGCCTTTTTTCTTTTTGGGCGATTGCTCGCAACGAAAGGCGCGACGGTTCGGCGCCGCGGGCGTGTAGCGGCGTCCCCCGCTGTACCGTCCCTCGTTACGCGTCGAATGTCGATGCAGGGAGCCATCGGAAAGTCTTAGCACGAAAATCTCTTGTACCGAAGCATTTGTTCGAAAAATCGGAAACCGAAAATAGCGGCCGGCCTTGAGAGCGCGGATCTTCGCCGACATCACGGGCGCCTTCGCATGTCATCGAAGGTGTCCGCCCGGCCGCGAAACGGCCAAGGCGACGTAGTCGCGAGATTGCTGCGGGCCGCGGGCGGCTGAGCTTTGAATCCAGCGATCATCCTGACAACCCTCTGAGCGCCTTCTCAGCCATGACCGAAAGCGCCGCCACGCCTCGACCGATTGACAAGTCGGCGTGAACCATGGCCTGCACCCCGCTCTCATGGATAGAAACGACAGCGCCTTGATCGTCGCCGCGGTTGCGCGGGCGGTACGCCTTTCGACCAGTCATGCCCGATTCGTTATTGTGGGCTTCCTCATCGTCGCGGCGCTCGCCGGTGTCTATCTCTCGCGCCACATCGCCATCGACACCGACAGCAGTAAGCTCCTGTCGAGCTCGCTTCCCTGGCGCCAGCAGGAGATGCGGCTCAACGAGCTCTTCCCGCAGCGGACCGATCGGATCATCGCCGTCGTCGACGCGACGACGCCCGAGGGCGCCGAAGAGGCGGCCGCGGCGCTGGCCAATGCGCTGGCGCCTCAGTCGGACGTGATCCGCACGGTGAGCCGGCCGGACGGTGGCGACTTCTTCGCCCGCAACGGCATTCTCTTCAAGTCCGTCGACGAAGTGCGAAGCGACATGGCCCAGTTGATCAAGGCCGAGCCCTTCCTCGGCACGCTGGCCGCCGATCCGACGCTGCACGGCGTCCTCGGCGCGATCTCGCAGTCGATCGAGGGTGTGCGCCTGGGAAAGACGACGCTCGAGGGCATGAGGCCGGCGGTGACCGCGATCGCCGACGTCCTGGACGGCGTGGCGCAAGGCAAGCATCCCGCCTTTTCCTGGCGGCGGCTGATCACAGGCCATGCGCCGGAACCCTCCGAGCTGCGCCGGTTCATCAACATCCAGCCGATCCTCAACTACGGCGATTTGCAGCCGGGAGGCCGGGCGACCAAGGCCATCCGCGCGACGATCAAGAAATTGGGGCTCGCGCCGGAAAGCGGCGTCACGGTGCGTCTCACCGGATCGGTGGCGCTCTCGGACGAGGAATTCGCGACTGTCGCCGACGGCGCCGCCGTGAACGGCGCAGTGACCGTCCTCATCGTTCTCCTTCTGCTGTGGCTCGCCCTCAGGCAGGCCCGGATCGTGCTTGCGGTTCTCGTCAACCTCGCGGTCGGACTGACGCTCACCGCAGCGATCGGGTTATGGATGGTCGGAGCCTTGAACCTGATCTCGGTCGCCTTCGCGGTGCTGTTCATCGGTCTCGGGGTCGATTTCGGCATCCAGTTCAGCGTCCGCTACCGCGCCGAGCGCCATGCGAACCGCGATCTCGGCGAGGCGCTCGAGGCGACGGCGCGCGGGGTCGCGGGGCCGCTTCTGCTTGCAGCCGCCTCGATCGCGGCAGCCTTCTACTCGTTCCTGCCGACCGCCTACGTCGGTCTCTCGGAGCTTGGACTGATCGCCGGAACCGGCATGATCGTCGCGTTCCTGACCACCGTAACCTTGCTGCCGGCCCTGCTCACGGCGCTCAAGCCGGCCGGCGAGCCGGAGCCGGTCGGCTGGGCGGCGCTCGCGCCGCTCGACCGCTTTCTCGACCGGCGGCGCAACTGGGTCGTCGGCGTGACCCTGACCGGGGTCGTTCTCGGCTTGCCTCTGCTCGGCGGCCTGCGCTTCGACTTCAACCCGCTCGACCTGCGCTCCAAGGAGGTCGAATCCGTCGCGACGCTGCTCGATCTCATGCGCGATCCCGACACCAGCCCGAACACGATCGATGTCCTCGAGCCCGACCCCGCCAGCGCCTCCGCCCTGGCCAAAAAGCTTGGCCAACTGCCAGAAGTCGCCAAGGTCCGGACGCTTGAAAGCTTCGTGCCGAAGGACCAGGACGAGAAGCTGGCCCTGATCGACGATGCGAGCTTTTTCTTCGAAAACACGCTGACCCCGGGACAGGTCGACCCGGCCCCGACCACGGCTCAGACGCTCGAGGCGATCGACAAGACCGCCGCCGACCTTTCCGGCGCGGCCAAAGGCATCGACAGTCCAGCAGCGACGCAGGCGCGCCGCCTGGCGAGCGCGCTGACCGCGCTGGCCAAGGCGCCTCCGGCCGAAAGAGAGGAAGTGGACAGGGCTCTTTCCACACCGCTCATCACCACGCTCCGGGAGGTGAAAGATCTACTGACCGCCGAGCACGTGACGATCGACACGCTTCCGCCGTCGCTGAGGAGCGCCTGGATCGCGGCCGACGGCGAGGTCAGGATCGAGGTCGCGCCGAGCGGAGACGGCAACGACAACGCTATCCTTAGCCGTTTCGTCGACGCGGTCCGAACGGTCGCGCCGCAGGCGTCCGGAACGCCGATCTTCATCGTCGAAGCCGCGGCGACGATCATCAAGGCCTTTCTCCAGGCTGCAGTCTGGTCGGTGGCGTCGATTGCGCTCATCCTTTTTGTGACGCTGCGGCGCTGGGTCGACGTCGCGCTGACGCTAGCGCCGTTGATGGTCGCCATCGTGGTCACGCTCGAGATCAGCGTGGCGATCGGTCTGCAGCTCAACTTCGCCAACATCATCGCCCTGCCGCTCCTGCTCGGCGTCGGCGTCGCCTTCAAGATCTACTACGTCATGGCGTGGCGGGCGGGGGAGACGAATTTTCTCCAGTTGAGCCTGACGCGAGCCGTGTTCTTCAGCGCCTGCGCGACCGCCACCGCCTTCGGCAGCCTGTGGTTCTCGCACCATCCGGGCACTTCGAGCATGGGCAAGCTGATGGCGCTCTCGCTGGTGACGACGCTCTCCGCGGCGGTTCTGTTCCAGCCTGCCCTCCTGGCGACCCAGCGGAAAACCCATTCGGACTGACAGCCGGCCGGCCGCTGACGAAAAGATGAATGGAGTGTGGCAAAAGGGTGATAGTCGTTCCGCTGCCGCTCTGTTAACCTTGCCCCGCGCCGGCTCTGGATTCTGCATGATTCGGAGCCGGTATCCTCTGCGATTCCGCCCTCGGACGGGTGGCGGAGTTCACGGGTCGCGCGGGCAATCAGGGGGAATAAGCGACGCATGCGTGGCGGCGGAAGTTGGGCTGCACTGATGGCCGCGTCGGCGCTGGCGGGTTTCGTCAGCGCCTGCGCGGGCGTGCCCCGCGACGCCTCGCTGCCGATCGACGACCCCAACGAACAGTTCAACCGCGGCGTCCTGCGCCTAAACCAGACGGTGCTCGACCCGGCCTCGAATGTGGTCAAGACGGTGCCTGGGCCGATTCGCGACCGGTTGCAAGACTTGGACGCCAACCTGAAGGAGCCGCGCGTCCTCGCCAACAACATCCTTCAGGGCCGCTTCAACGCCGCCGGCATCACCCTTGGCCGCATCATCTTCAATACGACTTTCGGCCTCGGCGGATTGTTCGATGTCGCAACGGCAGGGGGGCTGCCGCAACAGAGCGGCGATTTCGGCCAGACCATGTTCGTCTACGGCGTCCCGGCCGGCACCTTCGTGAACGCGCCCTACTATGGCCCCTCGACGCAGCGCGACTCGGTCGGCGGGGCGGTGGATACGGTGCTTGATCCGGTCGGCTGGGTAATGGGCGGGATATTGATCGGCTGGCCGTGGTCGGTCGGCGCCGGCGCCCTGGGGGCGACAGCGCATCTGGCCCAATGGCAGGAGGCCGAGAACTCCTCGATCGACTTCTACAGCTTCCTGCGCTCGAGCTGGTATCAGACCCGCCGGGCCCAATTGCGCGAGGCCATCGGCCTGCCTCCCGAAGCCGAATCGCCCGCCACCGCCGGACCGTCCAGGTAGACGGGCGGCGGTTATGGGGACGCGGAGCCCGCCTCGTTCCCGCCCCGGCGGAAAAGATGACGGCCTTCCGCCCATTGCCAGGCCACGAGGCCCGGCAGGCCGAGCGCCAGCTCGCGGACCCGTTTCGACAAGGAGATCGCCAACGCCACGTCCGCGGGCAATCCGAACAGCGCGCCAAACACCACTATCCCGCCCTCGAGCGCGCCTAACGCCCCCGGCACCATGAATGCGGCCGCACGGACGCCGGAGCTCAAGCTTTCGAGGATGAACGCGTCGGTCACGCTGAAGGGCCGGCTGAGGAAATACATCACCAGCCAGGTCTCGCCCGCGCCGGCGACCCACCCCATGAGGCGCAGGACGCCGGCGCCGAAGAACGCGGAGCGGCGGCGGTACGTGGCCATGACGGCGCCGTCGATCGCGGAAGCGTGGCCGGCGAAGACGGTGAGCCATTTCTCGGGGGCGACGCGGCGCGCCAGATGGACGAAAAGGGCGAACATGCTGTTGTGCTGGATGAGCACAAACGCGGCGATCGCGGCGGCAAACACAGCGACGCCGATCAGCGACGCCCGCGCCACCGCGGCTGACGCATCGGAGTTCGATCGGGCGGCGAGCAACGCGACCCCGGCCAGGACAAAGATGAGCTGCGTGCCTGTCCCGACCGTGATGTCGACGACCATGCTGGCGGCCGCCTGCGGGCCAGGAACGCCGCGCTTGTGGACAAGCCGCGCCCCGGCGACGTCGCCGCCGACTCCTGCGACCGGCAACAGCGAGTTGATCGATTCCCGGATCCAGCGGATCCGCAATATGCCGAGGAAGCCTGGGCGGCTCTGCGCCGGCAGCAGCTCCCGCCATGACAGCGCGTCAAGCGACAGGGGCGCGAGATGGTAGAGCGAAATCGGGGCGAGCCACCAGCCGAGCACCAGCATGGCTGAGGCGACCTCGGCGGCGCCGCTCTGGATGACGAGGAAGACGACGAGCAGCAATCCGAAAAGCGCGGCGACAATCAGCGACCGTGGGATGGCGCGCCCCCCATTGCGTCGCCCGGACCAATTAACATTTGCACTCCGTATTTAATGGCGGCGAAATTGTGGACCGGAAAAATTTTGCCGAGGGGATTTTTTGATCGCGCCGACACGCAGCCTGCTTTGGGGACCTCCAAAGCCAATTATAGCATGATCGGTCTTTCTGGAAAAGAAAATAGTGGCAAAGCTCTGAAATAACAAGCGATTTTGCCAGTCTTGCGGACGTTTTCGGGCCGCGGGGACCGGTTTCCGATGGGGAAGGACCGCTCGCGCAGAAGCGAAAGAACAGCGGGATTTCTCCTCAGGGGGCGTAACAGGGAGATTAAATCGCGTAACAGGGAGCGGATCGCGCGAAATGGCTCCGCGGGCTGCCGGCCGGGAACCGGACTTGCCTCATCGCCGCCACGATTTCGCCTGACGACGCCTCGCGGCGACCGCCGCTCCTCTCAACCCGCGCCCGCTCGGCGCCCCGGAATCCTCCTCCTCGCGAGCTATGATGGCCCCGCCGCCGATCCTCTTCCTTCTCCCGCCCGAGGCGCATGAGGCGGGCGAATCTGTCCAGGCGGAAGGCGGCGCGCGCATCGTTCTCGGACTCTCCCTCATCCAGCGCGCGGTCCTCGCCGCGCGGCGCGCCGGCTACCGGGAGACCATCCTTCTGTCAGGCGGGGGCGCGGTCCCGAAGCGCCGATGGGGTGACCTGGCCGCAACCCTCGGGTCGAGAGAAAACGGTCCGCTCGTTTTCGCGCCCTCCACCATTCTGGCGGAGACCGGCTGGCTCGAGCGGCTGGCGGAGGCGCCGGTCGAACCGGCGGCCTGGGCGGCCATCCCGAACCGCATCGTCATGGTCGCGCGCGGCATCGAGTTCCGGCGCGCTCGAAGCGCTGGACGCGGAAGGCGGCGCCCGCGATCTGAGCGCGGTCGAGAGCCGGCTCGCTCGCCGTTTCGGTCCGCCGGCGGCGATCGCAGCCGGGGTCGATCCGGTTGTCGTCGAGACGCCGGCCGACGCGCCGCTCGCCGAGCGGCGGCTCATGCAGGCGCTCGTCAAGGACACCGACGGCTTCATGGCCCGGCATGTCGAGCGCCCGATCTCGCTCTTCATCTCGCGCCTATTGGCGCCGACCACGATCACGCCGAACCAGATGAGCCTGATTTCGATCGCCGTCGGCATTTGCGGCGGACCCTTTTTCCTCTCTGAGCGCGCCTCCCTCCAAACCATCGGCGCGCTTCTATTTCTCGTCCACTCGATCCTCGACGGCTGCGACGGCGAGCTGGCGAGGCTCAAATTCGCCGAATCGCGCTGGGGCGGCATGCTCGATTTCTGGGGCGACAATGTCGTCCATTCGGTCATCTTCGCCTGCATGGGCGTCGGCTGGAGCCTCATGGCGGGCGCGGCGTGGCCGCTTGCGCTCGGCGCCGCAGCTGTCCTCGGGACGCTTGGGTCGGCCGGCTTCGTCTACTGGCGGATCATGCGCGCCAAGAAGGGCGCCGGCGCGCTGTTCACCTCGGTCTCGGCCGAGCCCGGCGGCGCGCTGGCGCAGGCTCTCGAACTCGGCGTCGCGGCGCGATTTCATCTATCTCGTGCTTCTGCTTGCGCTGTTCGGCCGGTCGAACTGGTTTCTCATGCTCGCCGCGATCGGCGCGCCGATCTATTTTTGCCTCGTCGTCTTCCTCGCGGCGCGCGAGCGATCCGGCGCGGCCGCTCGAGCATGATGCGATTTGCTGGAACCAGATCCGTCATTGCGAGCGAAGGCGTCTGCTGAATAACGATGCTGCATTCGCTGTTCTCTGCTCCGAATGGGACGGCGCGCCCTAGCGATATGGCTGGAGCGTCGGTCGCTTCGTCGTCATGCCGGACCACGTTCATTTTTTCTGCGCCTGCGACGAAACGATCACACGTTTGCTGCGCCGGGTATTCCCGTCGGCGCGGTTCTCATCATCGGCGACTGCCTCGGCATCCGGCCGTTCTTCGGCTCATGGATGTTGCCGCCGCCCCGACCCGCGGCCGGGCCGGAGCACCACCGCCCGCGGCGGCCGAAAAATCAGGGGATTCGCGGGAACCGCCGCCGCCCCTGAGCGATTGACTTCATGACCTTTCTGACCCATCTCTAAGGCTCCGCGGAGCCCATGGCTCTGAACGGGGGGTTTGTGCGCGTCTTTTGCGGCGCCTGCGGATTCAAAACGCCAACAACAGGAGAGTGGCCATTCGTCGACCTATGAAAGCAACCGCGCAGCCGGAAAAAGAGGGGCCGCGCACCAATCGCGACATTCGCGCAATCCAGGTTCAACTTATCGACGCTGAGGGGCAAAATCGCGGCGTCGTCAATCTCGCCGACGCCCAGCAGCTTGCCGACGACGCGGCGCTCGACCTGGTCGAAATCGTCCCCAACGCGACGCCGCCGGTCTGCAAAATCCTCGATTTCGGCAAGTATCGCTTCCTCGAGCAGAAGAAGTCGGCCGAGGCGCGCAAGCGGCAGAAGGTGGTCGAGGTCAAGGAGATCAAGCTGAGACCGGGCATCGACGACCACGATTACGAGGTCAAAATGCGCTCGGTAAAGCGCTTCTTCGACGAGGGCGACAAGGTCAAGGTGACGCTGCGGTTTCGCGGCCGCGAGATGGCCCACCAGGATATCGGCTTCAAGCTTCTGCAGCGGGTGAGGACGGAAACCGCGCCGATCGCCAAGGTCGAGGCCGAGCCGCTGATGGAAGGCCGCCAGATGACCATGGTGCTTGCGCCAAGGTAAGCGCCTTCAAGGGGGCGGCAGGACTCACGCGGAGTTGAAGCCGCTTCGCGCGCCGCCGCTGGCGCGGGCGCGGCGGCTCGTGTACTGACATGTCAGTCCCTCGCCAGAGGGACTGTTTTATTTTCGAACGGCCGCGGAGGGCCGGGGACAATGACCACGATCTATGCGGAGCCCGCTGCTGCAGGCCGCAAGCGGGCCGGGACCGCGACGCTCGGCGTGCTGATCGCGCTCAGCGCCTCCCACATGCTCAACGACGTGATGCAGTCCCTCGCGCCCGCGCTCTATCCGGTCTTCCGGCAAGAGTTCGCGCTGAGCTTCTTTCAAATCGGGCTTATTACTTTCGTTTTCCAGCTTACCGCCTCTTTCCTGCAGCCGGTGATCGGGATGAGACTGGACAAGCGGCCGCGGAATTTTATCCTGCCGGCCGGCATGGCGTTTACGCTGGTCGGCCTGGTCCTGCTGGCTTTCGCCAATTCCTATCTTTTGATCCTGCTTGCCGTGGCGGTGGTCGGAATCGGCAGCGCCGTGTTCCACCCCGAGGCGTCACGGGTCGCGCGCGCCGCCTCGGGCGGCCGGCACGGCTTCGCGCAAAGCCTGTTTCAGGTTGGCGGCAACTTCGGGCAATCGCTGGGGCCGCTACTTGCGGCTTTCATCGTGGTGCCCTTCGGACAGCACTCGGTCCTGGTCTTCACGCTGCTCGCATTCGCGGCGGTGATTATCTTGACCGGCGTCAGCCGCTGGTACGCGGCGGTTCGCGCCCAACCCCGCAAAGCAGCTGCGGCTCCGGCGTCGACCCATCCGCGCAAGGTCGTGGTCCGCACGCTGTTCGTGCTGGTGGTGATGCTGTTCTCGAAGGTGCTCTACCTCTCGAGTCTCAACAGCTATTACACCTTCTACCTGATCCAGACTTTTGGCGTGTCGATTCAGGCCTCGCAGGTGCTGCTGTTCGTGTTCCTCGCCGCCGTCGCGGCGGGCACGTTCCTTGGCGGGCCGCTGGTCGATCGCTTCGGGGCGAAGTTCGTGATCTGGGGGTCGATCCTCGGCGTCCTGCCGTTCACGCTGCTCCTACCGCATCTCGGGCTGACCGGCACCGTGATCAATTCGATCGCGATCGGGCTCATCATCTCGTCGGCCTTCTCGGCGATGATCGTTTACGCGCAGGAACTGACGCCGGGCAACGTGGGCGCGGTCGCGGGCCTCTTCTTCGGCCTGTCGTTCGGCCTCGGCGGCGTCGGCGCAGCGCTGCTCGGCATGCTGGCCGACATGACGAGCCTCAACTTCGTCTATCATGTCTGCGCCTTCCTGCCGGCCGTCGGCCTCCTCGGCGGGTTCCTGCCGACCGACCCCGGCAAGGCGGTGGCGAAAGCCCGACCGCAATAGCAACGTATTTGGTTCAGGTCGCCGGGGGTGGGGCGGTTGAGGCGCGGACGACCAATCGAGTCGGCAGAACGACTTGGCGCGGCGGAGCGCCCTCGAACACGATCCTCGCGGCGATCCTCCCCTTTTCAACGGTCGGCTGAGCGATTGTCGTAAGCGGCGGGTCCGCAAGAATCGCATTCTCGGCATCGTCGAAGCCGACGACCGAGAGATCCTTGGGAACGTCGATGTCGCGGCGTTTCGCCTCCGCCAGAACCGCAAGGGCCTGACGGTCCGACATGGCGAGGATGGCGGTGGCCTCGGGACACCCGTCGAGAAGCGTACGCGCGCCAGCTTCGACGTATGGCGACACGAGAGGGAACTCCACAATCGGCGCGTCAGCGATCGAAACGCCTGCCGAGGCCAAGGCCTCCGCGTAGCCGAGAAGTTTCTCGACATCGAGAGGGAATGCTCCCGCGAGGCGGCGCTCGGATTCCCCCGGAGGATGCCAGATCGGGTCAGCCGGCCGGCGCAGCACCGATGCGATTGCGAAGCGGCGATGGCCCAGGCTGAGAAGGTGTTCGGCGGCTTGCCGAGCGCCGTCGCGACCATCGACCCGAACCGAATGGACCTGCGGTCCGGCGGTCATATCGATCACGACGAAGGGCGCTTTCCTGGGTCTTGCAGACACAAGTTCGACTTCCTCGACGTGGCCCAAAATGAACGCGTCCACCAAAGCGTTTCTGATTGCCCAGGTCTTCCTCTCCTTCGCCCCGGACACGACAAGCAAGCTCGCGTCGTATTGATCGCACACTTCAGCGATTCCGCGCATGAACTCCCGGAAATATGGGCTCCCGATGGCGTGCGAGACCGGGATATCGCCCGGGGGCAGCACGCCGATTGCGTGCGCCTTGGCTCCCATCAGCAAGCGCCCGATCGGATCCGGTCCAGAATAGCCGAGCTCTCGCGCGGTCGCATGAACCAGTTCGCGCAATTCCGGACGGACGAGCGCGGGCCGATTGAATGCGTTCGACGCGGTCCCGAGCGAAATGCCCGCGACGCGCGCGACATCGGAAAGCCGAGCTGGCTTCTTCATCGCAACTCCTTCATCGCGGCCCCGTTTTGAAGCGCTTCATTTTTTCGTTGACTCCAACGTCGAAGATCGTTATCAGATATATGAAGCGCTTCAAAATCACGATTTTGTTGACATGAAGCGCTTCAGACAGGCGGGCAGCCTAAGGCGGAGGAGGAGGGAACGCGATGACGAACGCGGCAACGTTGATGAGCATGGATGGAACGGACCCGGCCAGTTGGGACCCGAAACTCGATGGCCTCCTCGCTGCGCCCGATAATCACCGCCTGCTCTATGAGGACGAATCCGTTCGGGTTCTGTCCGTCCGCATTGCGCCGGGCGAGACGGAGGAGCCCCATCATCATCGCTGGCCGTCGGTGTTTGTAATCGAACTCGATGCCTTCGAAGATGCGCGACTACAACGGCAAGGGAGAAGAAATCCCCTTGCCTATTCCGGATAAATTCGAACTGCCGCTGACGGTTAAGATGCCGCCCCAGCCCGTCCATTACGTGCGCAATGACGACACGATCGGCTTTCACGGCACCCGGATCGAGTTCAAACGGGGATTCCCGGCCAGCGCCTGAAAGGAGAGCCTTCGCTCGAATAGCCGCGATGGGTTTTGGAAACTAGCGATCGGGAGGAGAGGCAGATGAATGGAAAGTTCATCCGAGACAGCGAAACCGATATGCAATCGCTTGACTGGGGCCGGCTCGGTTGGCTGAGCAGTCCCGCGCAGACCGACGCGGCGCAACTGGCGATCGTCGTGGGGGATTTGATCCCGGGCAAAGGACACAGCTTTCACAAGCACCCCAATCAGGAAGAGGTGATGTTCGTCGTCAGCGGCAAGGTCGAACAGTGGATCGACCAGGAAAAGCGCCTGCTTGGGGCGGGAGACTCGGCCTTCATTCCCCCTGGCGTCGTCCACGCTTCGTTTAACGCCGGGGACACCATGGCGAGGGTCATGGCGATTTTTGGCCCGTGTGTCGGCGACGGCTTTGAGATGATCGATATGGCTGGCGATGCGCCGTGGAAAAGTTTGCGGAGTTAAACCGGTCCGGCCGCAGTTGCGTTTTTTAGCCCACTGCCTTGATCCGGAGATCGACGAATGGCCGGAACATTTGTCTTCGAACATGCAATCAGGATGGAGTCCCTGGACTGGTGCAGGCTCGGCTGGATCTGCGGTCCGACGCAGACTGGCGCGAAGCGCCTCGCTGTCCTTGAGGGCGTCATTTTTCCGGGCAAGGGGCAAAGCTTTCACTATCATCTTGATCAGGAAGAGGTCGTCTTCGTCGTCAGCGGCCAAGTCGAACAGTGGCTCGACAGGGAAAAACAAATCCTTCGAGCGGGCGACTCGGTTTTTGTTCCGCCCGGCGTGGTCCACGCCGCGTTCAACATCGGACACAGCGAAGCGAAAGCGCTGGCGATCTTCGGCCCGTGCGTTGGCGACCGAATCGAAACGGTGGACGTATTCAACGAAGCCCCGTGGAATGGCCTGAGACCGAGTGCGGAGTGAGTAGCCGCCATAATTTGCCCCCAATTGGGTAGTTTTTGAGAATGAACGTTCATTCTCAAAAATAGGCCGCGATGTCGCTGAGTTCGCTTTCCCCCTCCCGCCGGGCCCCTGACACCGAGCGGCGCGAGCGCATCATCGAGGCGGCTGAACGGGCCTTCGTCCGCAACGGCTTTCACGCCTCGACGATGCAACACGTTGCCGACGAAGCCGGGATGAGTCCGGGCAACCTCTACCGCTACTTTCCGTCCAAGGAGGCGATCGTCGAGGGCCTCTGCGAGGTCGACAGGGGCCGGCGCGCCGGGTCGTTCGACGCCTTCGCCGATCTCATGGCCCGCAACGGCGATCTTACCGACGCCATCCGCTGGGGCATGCGCGAGCATGTCCTCTCCAAGCCGCCCGAGAAGGCGAGGATGATCGTCGAAATCTGGGCCGAGGCCGGGCGCAATCCGCGCGTCGCCGAAATCACCCAGAGGCTCGACGCCGACGTGCTGAGCGGCCTCGAGCGGCTGACCGACGCCGCAAAGTCGGCGGGCGCCGCCTCGCCCGAGCTCAACTCGCGCTTCGCCGCCCGCTTCTTCGTCACCTACGTCGCCGGTCTCTTCAAACGGATTGCGGTCGAGCCCGATTTCGACCGGGACGCGGAAACGGATATGGCGATCGGCGTCCTCAAGGCGCTGTTCGCCGGCAAGCTTTCGCCCGACCCGGCGGAGCCGGGCGAGGAGGCCTGACGATGAGACGCGCCCTGATCTTAGCCCCGATCGTTGCGGCTGTTGCGCTGGGCGGCGTATGGGCGGCGAGCGTTGTCGCTCCGTGCGCGATGCCCCCCGCGCTGATGGCGAAGATTGCTCCCGACAAGCTCGGCGCCTGCCCGGCGCCGCCCGTCGCGACGGCGGCGGCCGATCAGCCGCGCGTGGTCGAACCGCCGGCGGTCACGGTCGTCCCCGCGGTCAGGCGCGAATTTGTCGATCGGCTGTTCGTCTCCGGCACCCTGGTCGCGCGAGAGGAGGCGCAAGTGGCGGCCCGCATCGACGGGCTCACGATCGTCGAGGTCGACGCCGAGGACGGCGATCAGGTCAAGCAGGGGCAGGTGCTCGCCCGGCTCGACCGGACCCAGCTCGACGCGCTCCTGGCTCAGAACGACGCCTCGACCAAGCGGGCCGACGCGGCCATCGACCAGGCGCAGAGCACGATTGCGCAGTCGCAGGCCCAGCTGCAGTTCGCCAGCGACGATTTCGACCGCGCGCGCAAGCTGACCGGCGGCGTGATGTCGGTCTCGACCATCGAGCAGCGCGAAACGGCGATGAAGACGGCGCAGGCCCAGTTGTCGTCCGCAAACCACGCGCTGAGCGTCGCGGAGGCCGATCGCAAGAGCCGCGACGCCGAGCGCCAGGAACTCCTGGTGCGCATCGACCGGACGGAGGTCAAGGCGCCTGTCGCCGGGATGGTCAGCCGTCGCTCGGCGAAAGTCGGCGCCAACGCGTCGATCACCGGCGAGCCGCTGTTTCGGATCATCGAGGATGGGGCGATCGACCTCGAGGCCGACGTGCCCCAGCAGTCGCTGGCGGGCCTGCTCGTCGGCATGCCGGCGGAGCTGAAGCTGCCGGGCGTGGCGGGCGCGGTCGCCGGCCGGGTCCGCCTCGTCGACCAGGAAGTCGACAAGGCGAGCCGCACCGGCAAGGTCAGGATCGCGCTCGAGGACATCTCCCACGCTCATGTCGGCGCCTTCGCCTCGGGCCAGATCGAGCTCACCCGCCGCGACGGCGTGGGCGCGCCGGCGACCGCGATCGAGCGCGAGGGCAATTCCGCACGGCTCTACGTCGTGCGCGACGGCAAGGTCGAAGAGCGGCAGGTGAAGCCGGGAATCCTCGACGGCGATTCGGTCGAGGTCAGGAGCGGCGTCCTCGCGGGCGAGAGCGTCGTCGCGCGCGCCGCCTCCTTCCTGCGGCCGGGCGAC
Source organism: uncultured Alphaproteobacteria bacterium (assembly GCA_963832305.1). Lineage (GTDB taxonomy): Bacteria > Pseudomonadota > Alphaproteobacteria > Rhizobiales > Beijerinckiaceae > Roseiarcus. The sequence continues at coordinate 345,667 of CAWHTU010000018.1, forward strand.
CGCGTGCGTCCGGTCCCCGACGCCACGGCGTCGGCGGGCGGCTAGGAGGCTCCTTCCCATGCGGCTCAATGTCTCGGCCTGGTCGATCCGCCGGCCCATACCGGCGGCGGTCGCATTTTCGGTGCTGTTGATACTGGGCCTCATCAGCTTCCGGACGATGTCGGTCACCCGCTTTCCGAACATCGATATCCCGATCGTTCAGGTGCTCGTGACCCAATCCGGCGCCGCGCCGTCGGAGCTCGAGTCGCAAGTGACGAAAAAAGTCGAGGACGCCGTCTCGAGCATCAACGGCGTCTGGCACATCGTCTCGACCGTCACCGACGGATCGTCCTCGACCGTGATCCAGTTCACTGTCGGCTCGGTCGACGTCGACCGAGCGCTCAATGACGTAAAGGATCAGATCGCCAAGATTCGCAGCGATCTGCCGCGGACCATCGATGAGCCGATCATCAGCCGCATCGACATCGAGGGACTGCCGATCGTCACCTACGCCGCTTCGGCGCCCGGGCTTTCGGTCGAGCAACTGTCCTGGTTCATCGACAATTCGGTCGCCCGCGACCTGCAGAGCATCCGCGGCGTCGGCGAGGTCAAGCGGTTCGGCGGCGTCGATCGAGAGATCCGGGTCTCGCTCGATCCCGAGAAGCTGCTCGCGCTCGGCGTCACCGCGGCGACCGTCAATGAGCAGGTGCGCGCCGACAATGTCGATCTCGGCGGCGGACGGGGCGAAGTCGCCGGCCAGGAACAGGCGATCCGCACCCTTGCGGGAGCACGAACCGTCGCCGATCTTGCGGCGCTGCCGATCGCGCTTCCGGGCGGCCGCAAGGTCAGGCTCGACGAACTGGCGACCGTGACCGACGGCGCGGCCGAGCCGCGCACCTTCACCCGCCTGTTTGACGAGCCGATTGTCGCCTTCGGCGTCACCCGCGCCAAGGGCGCAAGCGACGTGACCGTCGATGAATTGATCGCGAAGCGCCTTGCGGCCATCGAGGCCGCGCATCCAGAGGTGAAGTTCACCAAGGTCGACACCCAGGTCGACAGCGAGCTCGGCAATTATCATTCGACCATGGAGACCTTGATCGAGGGCGCGGCTCTGGCCGTCGTCGTCGTGTTCATCTTCCTGCGCGACCTGCGCGCAACGCTCGTCACCGCGGTCGCGCTGCCGCTCTCCGTCATCCCGACCTTCTGGGCGATGGACGCCATCGGCTTCTCGCTCAACCTCGTGAGCCTGCTCGCGATCACGCTCGTGACCGGCATTCTGGTCGACGACGCGATCGTCGAGATCGAGAACATCGTGCGCCATATGCGGATGGGCAAGTCGGCCTATCGCGCCTCGCTCGAGGCGGCCGACGAGATCGGACTCGCAGTGATCGCGATCTCGCTCTCGATCGCGGCGATCTTCTCGCCGGTCAGCTTCATGGGCGGCATCGCCGGCCAATATTTCCGTCAGTTTGGCCTGACGGTCGCGATCGCGGTCATGTTCTCGCTCATGGTCGCACGCTTCGTCACGCCGGTGATCGCCGCCTATTTTCTGCGCGCGCCGCATGTTCACACCCATCGCGACGGCGCGGTGATGCGCTTCTATACGAGGCTCGTGCGCGCCTCGCTGCGCCACCGATGGCTGACAGTGTTTGCAGGCGCGCTCATCTTCACCGCGTCCCTATGGTCGACGCAGCTCCTGCCGTCCGGATTCATTCCCGCCGACGACTACGGCCGGGCGCTCCTGGCGATCGAGCTGCCGCCGGGCTCGCGGCTCGAAGACACCGATCGCGTCACCCGCGCGATCTCCGAGAAACTTCGGACCATGCCCGAGGTGCGATCGGCGCTGATTTTCGGCGGCAAGCTCATGGGCGGCGCCGACGACGAGCCGCGCAAAGCGACGCTGGTCATCAACTTCGTCCACAAATCGAAGCGCGAGGCGACGCAGAAGGAGCTGCAGCTGAAGATCGGCGCGATCCTCGCCGACCAGCCGGACGTCCGCTACTGGTTCCTCAAGGACAACGGCCAGCGCGACCTGCAGCTGATCATCGCCGGCCCCGACATCGGAATCATCAACACGACCGCGAACCAGATCGCGAGCGAGATGCGGTCAATTCCGATGATCGAGAATCCGATTTCGACCGCCGAACTCGACCGGCCGGAATTGCGCATCACCCCCAAGCCCCAGGTCGCCGCCGATCTCGGCGTCTCGACCGAGGCGCTGTCGGAGACCATTCGCGTCGCCACGCTCGGCGACATCGACGCCAATCTCGCCAAGTTCAACGCCGGCGACCGCCTGATCCCGATCCGGGTTGAGCTCGACGAGTCGGCGCGGTCGCGCGTCGGGCTGCTCGAGAACTTACGGGTCGCGACCGGCAGCGGCGCGACGACGCCGCTCTCGGTGGTGGCGGACTTCTCGGTCAACCACGGACCGACCGCCATCAATCGCTACGACCGCACGCGGCGGGTGACGATCGAGGGCGATCTGCGCGGCGACGCCGCGCTCGGGGCCGCGGTCGCCGCTATCCGCGCGCTGCCGACCGCGAAAAATCTGCCGCAGGGGGTCGAGATCCGCGAGACCGGCGACGTCGAGATCATGAGCGAGGTGTTCGCGTCGTTCGCCGCGGCGATGGGCGCGGGCCTGATGATGGTCTACGGGCTTCTGGTGCTGCTGTTCGGCAGTTTCCTGCAGCCGATCACCATCCTCATCTCGCTGCCGCTCTCGATCGGCGGCGCGATCATCGCCCTTCTCATCACCCACAAGGCGATGTCGATGCCGGTCGTGATCGGCATTCTTATGCTGATGGGCATTGTCACCAAGAACGCGATCATGCTGGTCGACTTCGCGGTCGAGGAAATCGGCCGCGGCTCGCCGCGCCTCGAGGCGCTGGTCGAAGCCGGCCGCAAGCGCGCGCGGCCGATCGTGATGACGACGATCGCGATGGCGGCGGGTATGTTCCCCTCGGCGCTGGGCCTCGGCGACGGCGGCGGCTTCCGCTCGCCGATGGCGATCGCGGTGATCGGCGGCCTCATCATGTCGACGATGCTGTCGCTCGTATTCGTGCCGGCGGTGTTCACGGTCATGGACGACATCGGCCGGCTCGCGTGGCGCGTCGTCAGCCGCTTCGTCGGCGAGCAGGATGAGCCGCACGCGCCCGCGCACGTCGGGCCGCAGCCCGCGATCCGGCCGCGGCCGGCGCATGACGTCCAGGTGGCGGCGGAGTAGAAGGAAGGCCGAGCGCGCTTGTGGGGCCGGGTCGCTGACCCGGCCAGGCGGGGTCGACGACCCCGCCCTACAGGACGGCGCCACCGAAGCCGGGGGGATTGATGCCTGAGCTCTGATGTCTTGACATCAGGAATTCGTCTGCAGGTCGAGCATGGGGCCGCTCTTATGCTCGACGACGACTTGGCGGGTCTCCTGAAACGGCGCGCTCAGGAACTTGCGAGCAGCCCCGGCGGAGCCATCCAACCCTGAAGGAGAGCGGGGCGACCGCCCTCATCGCGTTCACCGCCGGGTCGACGACGAGACCCATCACGCCATGCGGGTCGCGCGCATGGCCCGAGACGCCAAACGTAAGGCGCGGCGGCTCGACGGAAGGCATGCGCAAGCTGCCTACAAGCCAGTCCCAGATCGCCAGGCTCGCGCCGAGGTTGCAGTTGAAATGCGCCGGATCGGCGGAATGGTGAAGCTGGTGGTGCGCGGGGCTCATGAACACGCGGCCCCACAGCCCGGTGAACGGGATCCAGATCTCGCTGTGCTGCAGCTGGGCGGTCAAATAGATGTAGGCGAGCATCAGCACGTTCTGGTCGAACAGGGTGAACGACACGGCCCGGCGCCCGAGCGCATATTGCGCCACGCCGCCGATCAGGCCAATGACGAGCGCGAGGTTGTTGGCGAGGATCAGCGAATCGAGCGGGTGGACGCGGAAGTTGACCAAGGGTGTCAGCACTTCGGCCGAGTGGTGCGCCTTGTGCAATTCCCAGAGCGCCGGAATGCGGTGCTTGAGCGAATGGTCGATGAAGAACCCGAGGTCATAGGCGAGAAAGAGCGCGAGCGTGCGCGCGCCGTTGAGCACGAAATCGGGAGCATGCGGGTTGGGGCCTGGGCCGAACCAGCGCGCAAGAAAGGCGGCGACGCCGTCGCTGATCCACGACGTCGAGACGACGGCCCAGCCGATGATCGCGCCAAGCGTCGCAAGGCCGATGACGCAATAGGCGAGGTCGGCGACAGTCGAGCGATGGAGCAGAACCCGTCGCGAGAAGATCGCACGCATGAGCGCCTTCGGGGCGACGCGCCGGTTGCGGCGGAGGCGCCGCAACGCGAGCCAGGCGAAGGCGATCATCGCCGCCGCGCCGAGCGAATAGACCGATGAGATCGACGCTGGCGAAAGAAGGGTCGCGGCAGCGGGCCGCAAGGGGGAGATGAGGGTTTCGATGACGGTCATCGACGCGATGTCTTGCTGGCCTTCGGATTTGGCCGGCGCGGCGCCGAACCGTTCGCGATCACGCTACGATCCGAGACTTAATGATTGATGGTTTCGATTCTGCGATTTGATCCTTTCCCCGCGGGTGTCGAATCCGCTGTCGGGCTTACGCGCGTTAGGCGGAACGGATCGAGACACGCGGCGTCCCCCGATGCGCCAGCCGGACTTCGATCAGAATGAATTTGCCGCCTTGGAGCCCAATGTGATCCAGATCACAGCGCCGGGTTGGATTTGGCGCAACACTTGCATGAGCGAATTGAGAAGCGGGGAGCGAAGCGCTCGGGAATCGGGGGCAATCAGAAGCGCGGCCGTCACGGCCGAATGGAGGGGCCAACAATGTCCGGTTATTCTCTTGTGATCCTTATCTGCTCCATGACACTGTCACATTCGGATTGTCAGCCGAAGACCGCGACCGATATTGTGCGTGGACCGGTGGTCGACAATCCGGTCATGTGCGGGTTCAACGCCCAGGCGATGCTTGCGAGCACAGATCTCGTTAGGGCAGACGGGACCGAATACATGAAGGTGGTCTGCACGCCGTCCAAGAACGCTGACCAATGGGTGGCCGAGGTCGAGGCGCGCAAGGCCGCGCTGCAATGAGCGAGCTCGACCCGAGCGAACGGTTACTCGCTGCTCCAACGATCGGTCGAGGGGAAATCCAGCTCTTCGAGAGGAATTGGCCGCGACCCGAAGACGTCGCCTATGACGCGCGCCTGTTCGGGGCTGATCGCCAGTTTGGCTGAGAATCCGTCGCGCCGGGCGGCCATAGCTTCCGCCCGCAGGCCCGCCGTGTCGGCGACGTCGGCGAACGCTGCGTCAATCGCCGCAACTCCCGCCGCCGCGGCGGCCAGGAGGGTGAGGTCGCGCGCCAGGTGCAAGGCGCCGGCGTAGGCGCCGTATTGGTCGCGGTCGCTCTCGGCGCCGACGTCGACGCGCAGCGAGGCGGCGCTCCAGGCGATGCCGGCGAGCCGCCCGCTTGAGGCGCGATAGCTGGCCATCCCCAATACCGCCCGCGCCGTGTCGGCGACGGCGATGATTTGCGTTGCGCCGTCCGCGAGGTCGAAATCCGCCTCCCGCACCGCAAGCTTGCTCGAAAGCTGCTGGACGCTCGCCGCCCCGAAGCTGCCCGGCAGCATCACGGCGTCAGGCGCGTAGGCCATGACCGCATCGAGGTCGGCGTCGGCTTCGCCCGAATCCAGCGGGTTGACCGCGACGATGAGCGCCGGGCCGCCTTCGCGGGCGCGGCCATCCCTGAGGAATCCTGCGGCCGTGGCCCGCGCCGCAACCCTTTCGCCGGCCGCGGCCTGGGCGAGATCGACGACGACCGCGTCCGCGCCGCTCGCCACAGCCTCGGCGAGGCGTTTCTCGTCCGCAGGCGCGATGAGGAGCGAGCGCATCGACCCCTCAGGCTGAGAGAATTTCGGGCCCGCGGCGGCGCATGAAGGCGGTGCGCCGGCACTCGGCGACCAGTGTGCCGTCCTGCTTGAACGCCCGGTGCCGGAACTCGACCAACCCGGCCTCGGCGCGCGACTTCGAGGCGCGCACGGCCATGACTTCAGTCTCGGCGCGAACCGTGTCGCCCTCGAACAGCGGCGCCGGAAAGACGACGTCGGTCATGCCGAGATTGGCGATGGTCGTGCCGACCGTGGTGTCGTTCACGGATATGCCGATCATGAGCCCGAGCGTGAACAGCGAATTCATCAGCGGTCGGCCCCACTCCGTCTCGGTGGCGCAGAAATGGGCGTCGATATGGAGCGGCTGCGGGTTCAGCGTCATGTTCGAGAACAGCATATTGTCCATTTGGGTGACGGTGCGGGTCAGGCGGTGGTTAAAGACCTGGCCGACCGAAAAGTCCTCGAAAAAGAGGCCGCCGCGCGGATGGCGAAGGGTTCGGGACTCCATGGACGTCGCCGCCTCACAACTTTAAGTTGCCATTAACCACGACTGTGCAATCTTGACGATCAAGATCCAACGCCCATGACGGGCGAGGGAGGCGACGTGCACGCCAACCGATCGACGGCCATGCTCCTTCCGGCGCCCGGGTTCGCCAAGCCCGACATTGTGCGCCGATTTCTAGCTTTCGCGCAATGCGCCGGGCCTGAGAAGCGCGCGGAAGCGGCAAGCGCGCTTGCCCGCGCCTATCTTCATTCCGATCTTCCCGAGTCGACGCGCGTGGAGGCCGGGCTGGCGATGACCGCGCTGCTCGATGACCCTTTCCCGCTGGTCCGCCGGGCGCTCGCCGACGCCTTGGGAAGCGCCGTCGGCGCGCCGCGTCCCCTCATCCTGGCGTTGGCTTTCGACCAGCCGGACGTGGCGGCTGCGGTGCTCAGCCGCTCGCCGTTGCTGACCGACGCCGACCTGGTCGACTGCGTGGGGATTGGAGACGCCGTTGCCCAATGCGCGATAGCGCGAAGGCCGGATCTCAAGCCGGGCGCGATCGCGGCGCTTGCCGAGATCGGCCGACGCGAGGCGCTTCTTGTCCTGATCGGCAATCGTGAGGCCCCGCTGGCCCCAGGGGCGCTGACCCGTATGTTCGCGCGGTTCGGCGCTGACGCGGAGCTGCGCGAGGCGCTGCTCGAACGTCCGTCGCTGCCAGCGAGCTTGCGGGCGCAGATCGTCGTGGCGACAGCGAACGAGCTTAGCGTCGCGGGGTCGCGATGGATGCCCCGCGAGCGGGCCGAACGCGTCGCCCGCGAGGCGCGGGATCAGGCGATTTGTTCGATCGCCTCGTCATGCCCTCACGACGAACGATCCGCGCTCGTGCGTTCGCTTCGCGCATGCGGGGCGCTGACGCCGGCCTTGCTGCTGCGCTCGCTGCTCGGCGGCGAGCGGGAGCTGTTCGAAGGCGCGCTGGCGGAGTTGTCCGGCCTTCCGATATCGCGTGTGGCGGCCTTTGCGCTTGCCCCGCGCGGGGAAGGGTTCGCGGCCCTCGCCCATAAGGCAGGCCTGAACAGTCATCTGCTGCCGGCCTTCGCAAAGGCGCTTCTCGCGCTCAAGACTTACCGCGGCGAGGCCGGCGACGGGCTCAAGCTGCCGCTGGTGGAGAAAGTCATCGACGAATGCGAGCGGCGCGACGATCCGGCGCAGGCTAAAGTCCTGGCGCTGCTCTGGCGCTTCGCCGCTGAGGCGGTGAAGGCGGAAGCCGCTGGCTTCGCGCGCGACGCGGCCGCCTCGGCTCCCCTCGGGCGGCTGCCGCGCAATCTCGACTTCTCTCCCGCCAACGACGACTTCGACGCGGAGCCGATGTCGAGCGAGGCCTTCGACCGGCCGCGGCTCGGCCCGGCGCAACTCGAACTCGGCGACGCGGCGGACGACGCTGCGCCGCGCGTAGAATTGCCGCTCGCGCTCATCGCCGCGCTCGACGACGCGGCGTGAGGCCGGGCGTTCGGGCCATTAAACGACCGGCGCCTCGTTGGCCGGCTCGTTCATCGCCTGGCGCGCCTGAGCCATCGCGCGCAGCAGCACCGACGGATCCTGCGCTCCCGGGACGCCGAGGCGGCCGGCGAAAATGAAGAACGGCACGCCGGTCACTCCGATCGCCTGGGCCTGCGCGATTTCCTCGCGCACGAGGTCCACGTCCGCCTCTTCCGCGAGGAGCTTTTCAACCAGCCTCGCGTCAAGGCCGCATTCGCTGGCGATATCGATCAGGACGGCGGGGTCGCCGATGTCGCGTCCCTCGACAAAGTAGGCCCTGAACAGGCGTTCGACGACCTTGCCTTGGACGCCCGCCGAGTTCGCCCAGCGGATGAGGCGGTGGGCGTCGAGCGTATTCGGCGCGCGCTTGATCTTGTCGAAGGCGAACGGAATGCCGACGTCCGCGCCGAGACGGGCGAGATTGTCGTGGACCGATTGCAGCCTGCCGCTCTTGCCGAATTTCTTCTCCATGTATTCGGCGCGATCGAGGCCGCCCTCCGGGATCGTCGGGTCGAGCTGATAGGGCCGCCAGCGCAGGGCGACCGGCTGCGGCGCCTCGGCGAGCGCCGCCTCGAGCCGCTTTTCGCCGAGATAGCACCAGGGACACACGACGTCGCTGACGACGTCGATGGTCAGGACGTCATTTGCTTCACTCATCGCCGCTCTTCCGCCTCCATCGTTCTCAATGCGTTTGGGCGCCGCTGCGACCGCCAACGGGCGAGGAACTGGCGCGCGGCGAGCCGGTCCATGAGCGGCGTTCCGTCGAAGGTCACAGCCTCGTCGATGACCTTAGTCTCTATTCCAGTGAAATAGCGGTCAAGCACGGTGGCGCGTTCATGCCGGAGCGGCGTTTGGCAAAAGCAGGTCTCGGTCCAGCGCACTGCGCCGTCGGGCGCGACACGAGCCCGCTCCATTGCGGCGACGATCTCGCCGCCGTCGGGGCGTTGCGCGGCGATGCTGCCATCGGTCAGGCGCGTGTGGAATTCCGCCGCACGATCGGCGATGAGCTTGGCGGACACAGCGTAGAGCATCGCGTATATCCATTTCTCATGCCGGCGCACGTCGCGGGGCGTTCACACCCTGGCATTAGAGTGCGGCGCGAGGTTGGCGCCGCGGGCCTCGACAATGAGACCGTCGCCGCCAGCGCCGGCGGTGGCGCCTGCGCCTCAAGGTTCCCGCCGCCACCAGGTCGAAAGCTCGACGCCGAACAGGGGCGTTTCCTCCGGCCGGCCGAGTTTGGCCGAGTAGGCGATCCATTGCTCCGGCGCGTAATAGAGCGGCGCGATATAGAAGCCTGAGATGAGCAGCCGATCGAGCGCCCGCACCGCGGCGACGAAGTCCTCGCTGCTTTGGGCCGCGAGGATCGCCGCGATCATCGCATCGATCGCCGGCGAGGCGACGCCGGAGATGTTGTAGGCGCCCTGGGCGTTGGCCGCGGCCGAGCTCCATCGTCCGCGCTGCTCGTTGCCCGGCGACGGCGAGGCGACCCACGTCCCGATCATGACGTCGAAGTCGAAGCTCGTGCGCCGGCGCTGGAACTGGACCTCGTCCACCAGCCGCACGTTGGCCGCGACGCCGATCCGCGCGAGATTGCGCGCATAGGCCAGCGCGAGACGCTCCTCGTCGCGGTTCTTGACCAGGATCTCGAACGCGAGCTGAGCGCCATGCGCGTCAACGAGACGGCCGTCGCGCAGAGCGTAACCGGCGCGCTCGAGCTCGTCGATCGCTTGCCGCGCGATCTTGCGGTCGCTGCCCGACCCATCGGAAACCGGGGCGCGCCATCGACCCTCCATCACATCGTCGCGCACCGCCCCCGGAAAGGGCGCGAGAAGCTCGCGCTCGCGCGCGGAAGCCGGGCGGCCGATCGACGACAGCTCGCTGTCGTCGAAAAACCCCTGCGAACGCTTATAGGCGCCGCCGAACAGATTGGCGTTGATCCATTCGAAGTCGAACATCGACGCCAACGCCTCGCGCACGCGGACATCGGAGAACGGGGCCCGGCGCAGGTTGAAGGCGAAGCCGGAGACGCCCTTCGGCAGCTGGCTCGGAATGGCGGCCTTAACGATGCGCCCGTCCCGGGCGGCGGGAAAATCATATCCGGTTCGCCACCGATTGGTGTCGTCCTCGACCCGATAGTCGATCAACCCGGCCTTGAACGCCTCGAACATCGCCGTCGCGTCGCGGTAATAGTCGATCCGGATGACGTCGAAATTGTAGAGGCCGCGCGAGATCGGCAGATCCTTCGCCCAATAGTTGGGGTCGCGCTCGAGCACCAGGCGCTCGCCGGGCTTGACCTCCTTAACCCGATAGGGGCCAGAGCCGACCGGAATCTGCAGGGTCTGGTCTTCGAAATGCTCGGCGTCGGTATGGGCGCGCGACAGCACCGGCATGATGGCCAGCGTCAACGGCAGCTCGCGGTCGTTGGCGCCCGACAAATCGAAGCGCACCGTCCATGGGTCGAGGGCCTCGGCGGCTTTGACCAGTCCGAACGCGGCGCGCTGCTGCGGCCGCCCTTTGGCCTTGAGCAGATTGAAGGTGAAGAGGACGTCGTCCGAGGTGATCGGCGTTCCATCAGAGAATCGGGCGGCCGTGTCGAGGTGAAAGATCACCTCATCCCGCGCCTCGTCGGTTTCGAGGCTCTTGGCGATCAGGCCGTAGAGGGTGAACGGCTCGTCGGCCGACCGCGCCATCAGGGATTGATAAACGTTGCCGATGAGGCCTTGAGCTGTGGATAAAGCCTTGACATTATAGGGGTTAAGGCTGTCGAAGGCGCCGAGATAGGCGAGGTCGAGGCGGCCTCCCTTGGGCGCCTCGGGATTGACATAGGGGAGGTGGTCGAAGCCGGGCTTGAGCACGGGCTCGCCGTGCATCGCGATCGCGCCCATCGGCGGCCCGACGACGCCCGCGGGCGCCGGCCCCGCGCCGAGGGCGACGGCGAAGGCGGCGCAAAAGCTCAAGCGAATCATGCGGCCGAACATGCGCGCTTCTATCATCCGGGGCCGGATGATTCCCAACGCGAAGCTCATTCCTTGCATCATGGCGGCCTCGGGGCGTCCCGATTCAGGGGCTGTCGAGGCCATGTTGCAAGCCCTCGATCGGCAGATTTTCGCCCTGCCCAACCATGATTGGCGCGCGGGCTTAAGCCGAATCGACGAAATTGCTATTGGAATGTCGCGTCGAATATGGAAAGAGGGCGCGCCGAACGCCGCGGCGCGTTCCCGGCGCCTCCGTGTCACAATGTCGCCCGAAGAGTCGAGGATGTCGATCGCGGGCCGACGCTGATGCTGACCGGGCGCGAGGCGAAGCGCCGCAAGACGTACCGCCTACGGGTTCGAAAGGACGATTGATGAGATTTCAAGTCATGCGCTCGGGCGCCGCGGCGCTCGCACTGAGCCTCGCGGTCGCGGCCGGCGCTGCCGTGGCGCAGACGCAGCCGCCGAAGGCTCCGGCTCCCGCCGCACCAGGCGCGCCCGCCCAGCCGCAGCAACCCACGATGCCATCCAAGGTCGATCTGGTGTCGCCCGAGCCGCAATGGGCCAAGTTCTGCGCCAAGGAGCCAAACTCGGGTCGCGACGCCTGCGCCACCATGCGCGACTTTTCGACCTCGGCCGATCAGCCGCCGATGATCTCCATCAACCTGTTCGAACTGGCCGGCGAGGAGAAACGCAAGCTCAGGCTCCTGATGTTGCCGATCGGCATGATGCTGAAGCCGGGCTTCCGCGTCATCATCGACAAGAGCGAGCCGCTCGAGGGCAGGTACGACATGTGTTTCCAGAACGCCTGCTCAGCGGAAATCGAGATCGGCCCCAAGACGCTCGAGGCGCTCAAGAAGGGGACGACGATGAGCGTCGTCATGCGCGTTCCCGGCGGGGACGTTTCCGGCCACGAGTTGACGTTCACGATTCCGCTGAAGGACCTGGGCACGGCGTTCGACGGCAAGCCGACCGACCCCAAGGTTCTGGAGCAGCAGCGCCAGGAGTTGCAGCAGCAGCTGCAGAAGAAGGCGGAAGAGCAGCGCAAGATGCTCGAGCAGCAGCAGAACAACGCCGCGGCCCCGGCCGCGAACGCAACTCCGGCTGCGCCTGCAGCGCCCCCGCCGGCCGCCGCTCCGGCCCCCGCCGCTCCAGCAAAGTAGTATATGTGACGTCGCGCCTCCCGCACCGGCGGGAGGCGTCGCGACGCGCGTTTCAGCTCAGATGCGATCGGCCGCGGACGCAGTATCGTCCGTCCTCGGTGCGCTCGAAGGTTTCCTTGACCTGCGGGTGGCGAACCGGCTCTCCGGATTCGTCCGACATCAGATTCTGCTCGGAGACGTAAGCGACGTATTGGCTCTCTGCGTTTTCAGCATAGAGGTGATAGAACGGCTGCTCCTTGGCCGGTCGAACCTCCGCGGGGATCGAGCTCCACCATTCCTCGGTGTTGGAGAAGATCGGGTCGACGTCGAAGATCACACCACGGAATGGGTAGAACCGGTGTTTGACGACCTGTCCGATCCCGAATTTCGCGTCGCAACTCTGCATGGCCAGACATCTCCTTTCCCGTCACACGTCGGTTATAGCGCGTCCTGCTGAGACGGGAAGCCGCGGCGCGGTCAAAAAGCGCAATTCGGCAGACCGTTCGACGCTTCGCGATCTAAGTCCAGGTAGCAAGAACTGGGCCGAACCCGTCCCCAGGCCGCCGCCCAGCCGGTCAAAACCGATAGAGCGCCGCGTAGTCGGCATCCTTCGCCGCCACCTGGCGGGCGAGATCGACGATGACCCGCGCCTGCTTCCAGGTGGCGTCGTCCTGCATCTTGCCGTCGATCATGACCGCGCCCGACCCGTCCGGCATCGCCGCCAGAATCTTCTGTGCAAAGGCGACTTCCGCCGGATCCGGCGAGAAAACCGCCTTGGCGATTGCGATCTGGCTCGGATGCAGCGTCCAGGCGCCGGCGCAGCCGAGCAGGAAGGCGTTGCGGAATTGCGCTTCGCACCCGGCCGGGTCGGAGAAATCGCCGAACGGTCCGTAGAACGGCTTGATGCCGTTCGCGGCGCAGGCGTCCACCATGCGCGCGATCGTATAATGCCAGGGATCCTGTTGAGAGCTCGCGCGCCGCGCATCGGGTCCGACCGCGTCGGCCAGCATTCGATAGCCAGGATGGCCGCCGCCTACGCGCGTCGTCTTCATCGCCCGCGACGCGGCAAGATCCGCCGGGCCGAGGCTCATCCCATGCATGCGCGGCGAAGCGGCGGCGATCGCCTCGACATTGTTGACGCCCTGCGCGGTCTCCAGAATTGCGTGGACGAGGATCGGCCGCTTGAGCCCGTAGCGCGCCTCGAGCAGGGCGAGATACTGGTCGATGAAATGAATGTCCCATTCGCCTTCGATTTTCGGCGCCATCACGACGTCGAGCTTGTCGCCGATCTCGCCCACGAGCCGGGTCATGTCGTCGATAAACCAGGGCGAATTGAGCGCGTTGACCCGCGCCCACAAGGCGGTCGAGCCGAAATCGGTCGCTTTCGCCATAGCGATCAGGCCGTCTCGCGCCGCCGCTTTTGATTCGACTGGAATCGCGTCCTCGAGATTGCCCAGAACCACGTCGACTTGGCCGACAAGCTCAGGGGCTTTCGCGCGCATCTTTTCGTTGTGCGGCGGCACGAAATGGATCATGCGCTCGAGCCTCGACGGCAATTCGAGAAGCGGGCGCGGCGCGCCGGTCGCGAGCGGATCGAGATATCGGCGCGGGGCTTTCATGGCGGCGACGTCCTGAGCAAGAGATCATCAGGCCATAGGGCGATTTCATTCCAGCCGCAATTCGGGCGCTCGCGCCGAAGGGAAACGCCGCCCAGGCTTGACTGGACTTTGCTCAATTTGGCTGAATTCGATTTGGCTCGGGATGCGGCATTCTCGGCGCCTCGCTTGCGCCGTCGCTGGCCCAGGTTCTCGAGTTCGGCGGGCGGGATCGCCTGGGTCGGCTATTACATCGCCGCCGCCGCCGCGATCAGCTTCCTGGCCATTCTGAGCATGCGCGAGACGCGCAACGGCGACGTTGTCGGCTGATGCTTGTCTTGGCGGAAGCGATTTGTTAGACGACCGCCTTCGCTTCGCGCCCGCCGGTTTGAAGCGAAAAAGTGCGGTCATGGCGGAACTGGTAGACGCGCTAGCTTGAGGTGCTAGTTCTTTAACCGGAGTGGAGGTTCGAGTCCTCTTGACCGCACCAATCCTTTTTGAAATAGCGGCCTAAGCGCGACGCTTGAATTGCACCTTAGGCGCGGCCGCGCCGCCTCAATGGCCGCCGCCGCCTCTTCCGGTTTGGTTTTGCGCGTAGCTGGTGGGATCGTAAGGATTGTAGTCCGAGTAGTGGCCGGCGAAGACCTCGGAGGCTGGGCGCGGCGAGGGATTGACCGCCTGATTGGCGTTGCAGCCCGCAAGTGCGAACGCCGCGACCGCGAGGATGACGCGGAATCGCACGGGCGCTCCCCAACTCGTAGGAGCCGGCCAGCGGGACGTTCGTTTGGTCGATGCGCAGGAGAAGTCGGCCATTACGCGCTCCGTCGCCGGGGGTGGCGATCTCTCATTGAACAGCGCACGCTTAACTCTAATTCGATGCGCCGCCAACGAATGGTCGATGCTATCGCCTGATACGCGGCGAGGCTGCTGCCGATGCGGATCATGAAGGAGTCGTTCTAGGGCTACACCCATTCGCCCGTTTGTTGGGCATAGAGAAAAACCTGTCGCCGAAAACCGCCCGCAAAGCCCTGGAAATGCTGGCTTCGGTCGTCGGTGAATAACCCATACCAAAATCACTGGCGTTGCGCGTCGGGCCGGTGTCTTGGCTGAGCCGCGGCGACTTCGCCGCCTCCGGGGTCGGTCAATGCCGCAGGGTCCACGGGCGTGGCGACAACGGATCGGCGCCGCGAAGGGGCCATGAGACCGTCTGCATTTCCTCGGCGCCGAGCGTGGTCAGGCGGATCCGGTCGAGTAAGCGCGTCAGCCAGCCCTCGCGCGCTGCGTGTTGCAACGCGGCTTCGAAGTCGGCCGGGCTTCCCATGTTCTGGACCAGAAACGCCGCGCTGGCCTCACTCAAAGCCAGACTCTCTCTCGGTCCCAGGTTTTTCATGCCGAAGATCGCCAGCACGCTGCGCGCGTAGTCCTCGTCGGCCGGGAGAGACGCCATAGCATGTACTCCTGCCCGCCCGGATGAGAACGGCGACGGCTGGTCTGGACGTTTCCTCGAGCGCCCGGAATTTGGCGTCGCTATCTTCCTCACGCCGCGCGCCGCTTCGTCGGATCGTCCGGAGGATTTTCTTCGGGAGGCCCGTCGAGTTCGAGAGCATTGGACAGGATGATGACGGATTGAGGGCGGCCTAGCCATTCATATATCGCAAACCGGACGGCCTGACCCGAGTTCCCGCCCAACCCCCGGCAGCTTCGGGCATCGTAGACTGCAAAAGCGGGCGCAGTCAGTGGGGCGGCATCTGCACGAGAAGCTCCGCCACCAGCCCGAAAGCGAGCGAGCTCATCAGCAACAGGCCGAGACGGGTGAATACTCGCAAGGGCTCCGGCGTTTCGATTTCGCAGGGATCGTATCGATCGAGGCCGCGTTCTTGCCTCGCTTGGTGTCCGTCCGGCGTCGTCGGATCCCACGAAAGATTGGACATGGATCGGCTCTCCGTTTTTAATGTTCGTGATCGGAACATGCGCTCGGTCACGTAAGCGTTCGAGACGGAAGATGGGCCGTCCATGTGAGACCGGCATAAATTTCCGTCGCCCCTGCGCCGGCCTCCCGACCTAGACGCACGTCGCGCTTGTGGTATGCCTTTCGGCCGAACTGGCCTCACGGACAGGATTTCACCGGCCGACAGATAGAAAAGGCGGGACGGTCATGCTCGATTCGCTCGGGGAGGTTCTCCCGCATGCGGCTCGCCGCTTCGGCGACAGGACCGCGCTTGTGATCGAAGGGCGAAGCTTCAGCTTTCGCGAGCTTGACGATCTGTCGAGCGCGCTCGCCGCGAGCCTGGTCAGGCTTGGCGTCAAGCCCGGCGACCGCGTGACGCTCTACGCGCCCAACTCCTGGGAGTGGATCGTCAGTTACTACGGCGCGCTGAAGACCGGCGCGGTGATCAATCCGGTCAACGTGATGCTGACGCCCGCCGAGATCGCCTATGTGACCAAAGACTGCGGAGCCAAAGCGCTGATCGGCGCGCCGGAGAAGGTCGCGGGCGCTCTTGCGGCCGGCGTCAGCGGCCTCACCGCCATTGTGTTGGGTGATGAATCCGTTGCCGGGGCGACGCCGTTCAGCGAACTGATCGCCAAGCGCCATTCGTTCGAACCTGTCGCGGTCAGGCCGGAGGCGATTTCGACCATCGGCTACACGTCGGGGACTACCGGCCACCCAAAGGGGGCGATGCAGTCCCATCGGGCCGTGGTCCTGAATGGGGCGATGGCGGCGCAGATGTTTTCCAAGACGACGCTCGACACGGTCGTGACCGCGGTCCCGTGTCCGCACGTTTACGGCAACGTCGTATTCAACGCCGCGATGACGGTCGGAACGAAGCTAGTACTTCATGCCCGCTTCGACGCCGGCGAAATCCTGACGAGCATTCAGGCGCACAAGGCGACGATGTTCGAGGGTGTGCCGACGATGTACATGTACATGCTCGTCCACCCGGAGCTTGAGCAGTTCGATCTCTCCTCGCTCACGCGTTGTACGGTCGGCGGTCAGACGATGCCGGTCGCCAAGATGCAGGCCGTCGAGGAGCGCTTCGGCTGCCCGTTGATCGAGCTCTGGGGCATGACCGAACTGGCCGGACTTGGCACGACCTTTCCGTCGAACGGCCCCCACAAGCTCGGGTCGATCGGCATCGCCATCCCGCACGTCGAGGCCCGGATCGCCGACGTCGCCGACCCCGCGGCAACCATGCCGCGCGGCGAGGTCGGCGAGCTGATGATCCGCGGCCCGATCGTGATGCAGGGCTATTACGGCAACGAAAAAGCCACCCGTGAGACGATCGAGCCGGACGGTTGGTTGCACACCGGCGATCTCGCCACCATGGACGAGGACGGCGCGGTCTTCATCGTCGATCGCAAGAAGGACATGATCATCACCGGCGGCTTCAAAGTGTTCCCGGCCGAAATCGAACGGGTCATCGCCGCTCACCCCTCGGTCGCCATGGTCGCGGTCGGCAGTCAGCCGGACGAGTTCAAGGGCGAGATCGCCAAGGCCTATGTGGTGCTGAAGCCCGGCGCGTCCGCGGACGCCGAGGGGATCCTGAGCCACTGTCGCGAGCAGATCGCCGCCTACAAGGCGCCGCGAGCGCTCCAGTTCGTGGCGGATTTGCCGAAAACCTCGACTGGCAAGATCATGCGTCGCGAATTGCGCAAGCTCGACGCCTGAGGCGGAGTTGCGCCCCGTTCATTATTCCTGCGGCGCCGGCTTGACCTCAATCGGCCGGTCGCCTGGCTCGGCGGCGGATGGCTCGAACCGCGGCCGCAGGGCGCTGGTCACCCGCCCCGTCTCCGAAATCCAGCCTCTGGGCGCGGGCGCGGTCGGGCCGGTTCCGGGGCCGGGGACCATGTGCACGACCCTGTAGCCCTTCGCCTTCAGTTCTCGCAGAAGCATCGGGACCATGTCGGCGGTCCATTGATGGTTGTCATGCAGGAGAAGCATGCCCCTGCCTAGGTGGTCCAGCCGGCTCATCACCAAATGCAACTCTTGCTCCGGCGTCATCTTGATCCAATCGGAGGCCCAGAGGTCGACGCCGAAGGCGCCGACATTGTTGGCGGCGAACCAGTCGCGCAGGTCCTGCGTATCGGCGAAGCCGGGAAAACGGAACCACGGGGTATGGAGCTTGAGGTCTTTCAGGTCCTTCGGCTCGCCCTCGGGAAACGTCTGCCCGTACGCCGCCTTTTCGACCGCGATCATCCCGCGCAGAATATCCGCGCGCGCGGCGGCTTCGGACATGTAGCGAAGGGTTGGCTGCGGGTGCGACCAAGTGTGGTGGGCGACGGTGTGCCCATCCAGCACTTCGCGCCGCGCGATCTCAGGCAGGCCGTCGACGTCGCGGCCAATGTCGAAGAACGTCGCCCGAACGCACTCCTCCGCCAGCGCGTTCAAGATTTCCGGCGTCGTCGTGGCCGCTGGTCCGTCATCGAAGGTCAGAATCACCTCATGGTCGGCGAGGGGGATCGTTTGCGGATAGGTCTTCAAGCCAACCTCGAGGCCGCCCCGCGTGCCCACCCCGACGACGCGCGAGGTTCCGAGCTTGCCGGGTCCACAAGTCTGCGCCTTCCCGGCGTTCGCTGCGGCAAGGAGCGCGATCAACGCGACCGCAAACCGCATTGACAGGTCCAGTCGGCAAGACATAGAGGGGTTCCAGCGGGTTGCGCGTCCGGAGGCGGCGCGCGGGGCGCTTTAACGAAGCGTTACGAGGATCGCTCTAGTTTTCTAGCAACCGCTACACTCGGTCGCCCTACGAGATTACGGTTGGCGATGCGATTTCTATAGGCTGACGATGCCGGATGGCAAGATTCTTATTCCCAAGGTCCTGAGCGCTTTTGCGCTTGCGCTCGCCGCCGCTCTCTCGGGCTGCGGCAGCGGTGTCGGCCCACTGGACGCGCTCAGCTCCGATTTGCCGAGACCGACCGACTACCCGATCCACGGCATCGACGTCTCCAAGTTCCAGGGCGACATCGACTGGAACGCGGTCGCCAACAGCGGCGTCAAGTTCGCCTGGATCAAGGCGACCGAAGGCGGCGACAACGCCGACGAGCGCTTCCAGGCCAATTGGACTGGCGCGAAAGCGGCCGGAGTGCCGCGCGGCGCCTATCATTTCGTCTACTGGTGCCGGCCGCCGATGGAAGAGATGGCCAATTTCGAGCAGAACGCCCCCGTCGAGGGTGACGCGCTGCCGCCGGTCCTCGATGTCGAGGCGACCCCGACGTCGAGGACCTGCCATCGGCATCTCACCCAGCAAGACGCCATCGCCGAGATGAAGGTGATGTTGGACGAGATGGAACGCCACTACGGCAAGCGGCCCATCATCTACACCACCGTCGACTTTTACCAGGCGATCCTCGCGGACGGAGCCTTCATGGACTACCCGATCTGGGTTCGGTCGACGAAGTACCAGCCGTCGGTCAAATACGGGCCGCGGCCCTGGCATTTTTGGCAGTACCAATCCGACGCCTCGATCGCCGGCATCCAGGTCCATGTCGATCGCGACGCCTTTTTTGGCACCGAGAAGCAGTGGGAAGCCTTTCTTCGCGACGAGGAATCGGTCGTGAGAAAAGCCGACGCGAGAGGCGCAAGCGCGCCGCAGCCCGCAGCGCCGGCGCAACCCTCGCCCGCGGAGACTGCCTCCGCGCAACCCGCCGACCAGCAATCCGCGCCGCAAGCGCAGGTCGAGCGTGAGGCAGGCGCGCAACAGGCGGACGACGAGCAGCAATAGGACGGCGCGCGTCAAAGCGCGGGGGTCTCGGGCGCACTTGTCCTGACTCGTCGAATGGCGCAACAGTCTCGCGCATAGCTATCGACGGGAGGCGCGAATGCCAAAGGAAGGCGCAGCCGATCTCAAGGCGGATGCCCTGCACTTCCACAGCGCGCCCCGGCCGGGAAAGCTCGAGGTCGTCGCCACCAAGCCGCTCGCCAACCAGCGCGACCTTGCGCTCGCCTATTCGCCCGGCGTCGCATTCCCCTGCGAAGCGATCGCAGCCGACCCCCACACCGCTGCGATCTACACAGCGCGCCAGAACCTTGTCGCGGTTCTGACGAACGGAACCGCCGTGCTCGGCCTCGGCGATATCGGCCCGCTCGCGGGCAAGCCGGTGATGGAGGGCAAAGCGGTCCTGTTCAAGAAATTCGCCGGAATAGACGTGTTTGACATCGAGGTGGCGGAGAAGAACATCGACAAGCTGGTCGATGTCATCGTCGCCCTCGAGCCGACCTTCGGCGGAATCAATCTCGAGGACATCAAGGGCCCGGAGTGTTTCGAGGTCGAGGAGAAGGCGAAGGCCCGGATGGGCATTCCGGTGTTCCACGACGACCAGCACGGCACGGCGATCATCGTTTCCGCGGCGATCGTCAACGCGCTCGAGCTCGCCGGCAAAAAGATTGGCGAGGTCAAGATCGTCTGCTCGGGCGCAGGCGCCGCGGCGCTCGCCTCGCTCAATCTCCTCGTCTCGCTCGGCGCCAGGCGGGAGAACATCATCGTCTGCGACATCGAGGGCGTCGTCTACAAGGGCCGCGAGAAGCTGATGGACCGCTGGAAAGCGGTCTATGCGCGCGAAACCGCGGCGCGCACGCTCGCCGACGCCATTCCCGGCGCCGACATCTTCCTTGGCCTGTCGGCCGGCGGCGTCCTCAAGCCCGAGATGCTCAAGCTGATGGCGCGGGACCCGCTGGTGATGGCGCTCGCCAATCCGACGCCGGAGATCATGCCCGAATTGGCGCTCGAGGCGCGCCCGGACGTCATGATCTGCACCGGTCGTTCCGACTACCACAATCAGGTCAACAACGTCCTCTGCTTTCCCTACATATTTCGCGGCGCGCTCGACGTCGTCGCGAGCGAGATCAACGAGGCGATGAAAAAGGCCGCGGTCGCCGCGATCGCGGCGCTGGCTCGCGAGACCCCCTCCGAGGTCGCAGCGCTTGCGTACGGCGGCGAGGCCTCGCTGTTCGGCAAGACCTCGCTGATCCCGAGTCCGTTCGATCCTCGGCTCATGCTGCGCATCGCGCCTGCGGTGGCGCGCGCGGCAATGGAGAGCGGCGTCGCCCGCCGGCCGATCGTCGACTTCGACGCCTACGGCGATCAGCTCAACCGGTTCGTCTTCCGCTCCGGCTTCATCATGAAGCCGCTGTTCGCCAAGGCGCGGGCCGCGATGAAGACGGTCATCTATTCCGAGGGCGAGGACGAGCGGGTGCTCCGGGCGACCCAGGTGGTGCTGGAGGAGCGCCTCGCGAGGCCGATTCTGATCGGCCGGCCGGAGGTGATTGGGGACCGCATCAAGCGCTTTGGCCTGACGATCCGTCCGAACGCGGATTTCGAAATCATCGATCCGAGCGACGACCCGCGGTACCGCGACTATGTCGCAACCTATTTGAAAGTGGCCGCACGAAAGGGCGTGACGCCGGACGTGGCCCGCATCGTCGTGCGTTCGTCACCGAGCGTCATCGGCGCCCTGGCGCTGCATCGCGGCGAAGTGGATGCGCTCATCTGCGGCCTGGAAGGACGGTTCACGTCGCGTCTCGACCACATCCGCGACATCGTCGGCCTCGCGCCCGGCGTCAAGGATTTCTCGGCGCTGTCGCTGGTGATCGCTTCGACGGGCGTCTATTTCCTCGCCGACACCCATGTGCGTTACGATCCGAGCGCGGAGGAGATCGCCGACTCGGCGATCGCTTGCGCCCATCACGTGCGTCGCTTCGGCATCGCGCCCAAGATCGCGCTGATCTCGCACTCCGACTTTGGTTCCGCCGACACGCCATCGGCGCTGAAAATGCGTGAGGCGCTGCGCCTTTTGCAGGAGCGCGCACCCGACCTCGAGGTCGACGGCGAAATGCAGGCCGACACCGCTCTTTCGCTGATCGCCCGCGAGCGCGTGATCACGAACTCGCGCCTGCACGGTGAGGCGAACGTACTGATCTTCCCCAATCTCGACGCCGGAAGCACCGCGTTGCAGCTCAGTCGGGTGATCGCCAACGCCCTGCCGGTCGGGCCCATTCTCATCGGGCCGGCGAAGCCCGCGCATGTGCTGACGCCCTCGGTCACCGCTCGCGGCATCGTCAATATGACGGCGATCGCCGCCGTCGAAGCGGCAAGCGGATAGGCGCTTCCTTTTGCCGCAACCGTCCATCCACAAGCGGCCCAGATTTGATTTGACAGCCGCGGCTTTCGGGCGACAATCTCATCGCGTCGTCATGAACAGGCCATGCGAAGGCGACGCAACCGCCGGCCGATCTCGAGGCGCGGCAGAAAGACGGGGTAGCCATGACTCCGCCGGACCAAAAGGAATGACCCTGGCCGAGCCAGGGTCGAAGCGCCGTCCCCGCTCGACATGCCAGAGCGGAAGGGCGCTCTCATAAAATCGCTGGATCCAAATATGCTTGGCGGCGAACGCGAAGGCCAAGCGTCTTCTCCGCCGAGATATCATCTGCAACATCCCAGACGTTTCGCGAGCAGCGAAACAGGGCCCCGTTACGCCAAAGGCGTCGGGGCCCACGCTGTTTTCTGAGTTGTGCGCAAATGAAGGGCTGCGCGGTGCGTTGAGCCCTCAGTTGCTCGTATATTGACGCCAGTCATGCGCCTCCTTGAAGCCGAGCATTTCGCGGATTTTGCGGTTCGACAAGGGCGCCTCGAACTCACCCATCTCGCGCGTGACGGGCGTCTTTGGCGCAAGTTGCTTCAGCGCGTCCTTGGTCGGCATGTTGAGCGTGATCGTATCGTTGGTCGCATTGAAGACCTGGAAGCCGAGTCCGTCCTTCTCCAGGCATAAGCGGACGATTTCGCCGAGGTCGCGCGCGTCGATATAGCTCCAGGCGTTGCGCTTGCGCACCGGCGGGTTGGCGGCATAGCCCTTGAACGGACCATATTCGTGCGGCTCGATCACGTTGCCGATCCTGAGCGCGTAGATGTCTGCTCCGTAGCGCATCGCGAAGGCGCGCGCGGTCTTTTCGTTGCAGACCTTGGACAGACCGTAGGAGTCCATCGGATCGATGTCGTAGTCCTCCTCGAGCGGAAACGAGTGGAAGTCCTTGTCGCCCTCGGCGAAGCAGACGCCGTAGGTGGTCTCGCTCGAGGCGATCACGACCTTGCGCACGCCGAGCTTCATCGCCGCCTCGATCACATTGTAGGTGCTCATCACGTTCGCGGCGAAGGTCACGTTGTCCGGCTCGATCAGGACTCGCGGTATGGCGGCGAAATGGACCACCGCGTCGGGCGGGCGCGGCGCATGGCCAGCCTCGAATCCGGCGAATGTCGGGTGGGTGGTCAGCGCGTTGAACGCCTGGCCGCTGTCGGTGAGATCGGCGATCAGCGTCGGCACGCCCTTGGCGTCGAGCGGCTTCAGATCGACGTTGAGGACGGAATAGCCGTGGGCGACGAGATGCGGGACGGCGTGGCGGCCGGCCTTGCCCGTTCCCCCGGTGAACACGATGCGTTTGCCTGACATGACCCTTGCTTCTCCCAACAGCGCGCCGCCTTCTTAGCGCCCGCGCCCGAGGGCGTCGATAGGGGCTGTCAGGCCCGAGGATGGGCGGCGCGGTAGGCGGCGAGAAGCCGGGCGCTGTCGACGCCGGTATAGACCTGCGTCGTCGACAGCGAGGCGTGGCCGAGCAGGTCCTGGATCGTGCGCAGATCGCCGCCGCGGGCGAGGAGGTGGGTGGCGAAGGAGTGGCGGAGCGCATGCGGCGTCGCGGTGTCGGGCAGGCCGAGAGCGCCGCGCATGCGCGCCATCGCGAATTGCACGATCCGCGGCGACAACCGGCCGCCCTTCACGCCGACGAACAGCGGCCCGTCGGGTTTGAGCCGATAGGGACAGAGCGCGAGGTAGTCCTCGACCGCCCTGCGCACCGGGGCGATGATCGGCGCCGAGCGCGACTTCTGGCCCTTGCCGACGACCGTGATCGCGTCGACGTCGCCGATCGGCGCATCGGCGCGCCGGATCGACAGCGCCTCGGAAATGCGCAGACCCGCGCCATAGAGCAGCGCCAGCACGGCGGCGTCGCGCGCCAGCACCCAGGGCTCGCGCGCCTCGCCTTCGCGGGCGGCGACCGAGGTCACGGCGGTGGCGTCCGGCGCGCTCAACGGCCGCGGCAGGCGGCGCGCGGCCTTGGGAGCGCGCAAGGCGCCGAGCGCCGCGGCTGTTTGCCCGCTTTCGCGCGCGATATGGCGGGCGAGAGACCTCAAGGCCGAGAGCGCGCGCTGGAGCGACCGGCCCTCGACGCCTTCCGCCCGCCGGCGGGCGAGAAAGGCGCGAAGGTCCGCGGGCGCGCAATCGGTGAAATCGGCGATTTTCGGCGGCGCGCCGAACCGCTCGCCGAGAAAGCCGAGAAACTGCCGCAAGTCGCGGCCGTAAGCCTCGATCGTGCGCTCCGACAACCGCCGCTCGCCGGCGAGATGGACGAGCCACGCGGCCGCCGCCTGGGCGAGGTCGGGCGCAGCGGGAAGGGCGGGGCGAGCAGGGGAGCGGGCGGGCTTCGGCATTGGGTTGGTCTACACGGAAGGATTTAACCCGCCCTTGCCGCGTGGCGGGCCGAACAAGACTATGTTATCTTTTGACCAGTCAAACTGACCGGTCGAAATCATGGCTGACATTCTGGAATATCAAGCTTCCGACGCCAAGGCCAAATGGGCGGAGCTTTTGAACGAGGTGGAGCGCGGCCGCACCGTCCGCATCACCCGCCACGGCAAGACAATTGCGCGCGTCGTGCCCGAAACCGAAGTGCGATCCGCCGAAGTCGCCGAGGCGATCAAGGAACTCAAAGCCCTCAGCCAGACCTTCGGCAAGGCCCCGCTGGCTGAAGTCCTGGCGAGTCGTCATGAGGGGCACAAATATTGAGTTTCGTCATTGACGCCTCGATCGTCGCCGGTCTCGCGTTTGGAGAAACCTCCGATCCGAGAATTGGTTTGGCGATCGACCTCCTCGGGCTACGTGAAGCGCTGAGCGCCAATTCTCTTCTTTTTCGAGGTGCGCAATGCGCTCGCGATCAATGAGCGAAGAGGACGAGCCACACCGGAAGGCTCCGCCGATTTTCTTCGCCGTTTGGCGCGGCTGCCAATCCGATTGACGGCTCTGCCGGACGACGACGCGTTGATGACGCTCGCCCGCAAGCACAGGCTCACCGTTTACGACGCCGCCTATCTTGAGCTCGCCAAACGAGAGGCGCTGCCGCTGGCGACCCTCGATCGCGCTCTCGAAAAGGCGGCGGTCGCCGAGGGAGTCGCCCTGTTCGGGGCTTGACCCTTGGCCTTCGCCCGGCGGATGCTGCGTTCGCGCGTTTGCCGGCGCGTCGGCTCGCAGCGCGCCGCGATCCCGTCCGTAGCGGCGATCGAGGGGGACAGGAGACGGACCCATGCGGTTTCTCGCCTTCATCGGCGCCCTTGCGATCCTGGGCGCCATTGCCGTGGCCATCTATTTGTTCGGCGGCTTCTACAGCGTCGCCGAAAACGTCGATAATCCAGCGATCGTGGATTGGGCCCTGGCCAGTGTCCGCGGCGCTTCGGTCGCGGGCCACGCGACCGACCAGCCGCCCGCCAATCTCGACGACGCCGAGACCGTCAAGGCGGGCGCGAAGGTCTATTCGACCATCGGCTGCGTCAATTGTCACGGCGGACCGCCGAACGCCAATTGGGCCAAGTGGTCCGAGGGACTGAAGCCGGTGCCCGCCGATCTCAAGGCGATGGCGAAAGAGCGGACCGCGCCGCAGCTCTTCTGGGTCATCAAGAACGGCATCAAGTTCACCGGCATGCCGAGCTTCGGCCTCGCCGGAGCGTCCGATCAGGACATCTGGTCGATCGTCGCCTTCATCCGCAATCTGCCGAAGATGTCGGACGACGACTACAAGACCTGGACGGCGGCGCCCTGAGCGGGCGCGCGCCGCTCAGCCCAGCAGATCCTCGAGATGCGGGATCAGCGGCGCGTCGGCGGGCGGCATCGGGTAGCGGCGCAGGTCCTTGGGCCGCACCCACTTCAGCGCCTGTCCGTCGAGCGGCTGAACGAAGCCCTCCCACCTGCGGCAGATGTAGAGCGGCATCAAGAGGTGGAAGTCGTCGTAAGCATGGCTCGCGAAGGTCAGCGGCGCGAGGCAGGCCGCCTTGACCGTGATCCCGAGCTCCTCGCCGAGTTCGCGGATCAGCGCCTCCTCCGGCAGTTCGCCGGCGCCCATCTTGCCGCCCGGAAACTCCCACAGGCCCTCGAGCGGCTTGCCTTTCGGCCGTTGCGCCAGCAGCACCCGTCCGTCCGCGTCGATCAGCGCCGCCGCGACGACGAGCAGCACCTTCACGAGCGATAGTCGCCGTTGATCGCGACATATTCCTTCGTCAGGTCGCAGGTCCACACCGTCGCGCGGCCGCGCCCGAGGTGAAGGTCGGCGGTGATCTCGATCGCGTCGCGCTTCATGTAGGCCGACGCCGCCGCTTCGTCGTAGTCAGGATCGCGCATGCCTCCGTGGGCGACGCGAATCTTGCCGAAGAAAATGTCGAGCGTGTCGCGCTCGGCTTTCTCGCCCGCCTTGCCGACCGCCATGACGACGCGCCCCCAATTGGCGTCCTCGCCGGCGCACGCGGTCTTGACCAGCGGCGAATTGGCGATCGAGAACGCAACGCGCCTCGCCGCCTTGCGGCTCGCCGCGCCCTCGACATTGACGGTGATGAACTTGCGCGCCCCTTCGCCGTCGCGCACGACCTGTTGCGCAAGATTGCGCAGGAGCTTGTCGAGCGCGCGTCTGAAGGCGGCCGCGCGCGGATCGGCGGCGTCCTCGATCCGGGGCGCGCCCCGAGCCTCTCCGGTGGCGAAGATCATCAGCGTGTCGGAGGTCGAGGTGTCGCTGTCGACGGTAATCGCGTTGAACGAGCGGTCGACCGATTTCGACAGCATCGCCTGCAGCGCGCCGGGCGCGATCGCCGCATCGGTGAAGACGTAGGCCAGCATGGTCGCCATGTCGGGCGCGATCATGCCCGCGCCCTTGGCGATGCCGTTGATCACGACCTCGGCGTCGCCGACCTTGACCCGCGCGGTCGCGATCTTCGGATAGGTGTCGGTGGTCATGATCGCCTTGGCGGCGCCAAGGAGCCCATCGGCCTTCGCCTCCGCGACCAGCGCGCCGATCACGCGGGCGATGCGCGTCCCGTCGAGCGGCTCGCCGATGACGCCGGTCGAGGCCATGAAGATTTCGCTCGTGTGGGCGCCGATCGCCTTCGCGGCGGCCTCCGCGACATGGGCGACCGCGGCCGCGCCGACGCCGCCGGTGAAGGCGTTGGCGTTGCCGGAATTGACGATCAGCGCGCGCGCCGACCCGCGGGCGAGATGGGCGCGGCACCAGTCGACCGGGGCCGAGGGGCATTTGGACCGGGTGAACACGCCCGCGACCGCCGCGGGGCGATCGAAGAGCGCCAGCATGACGTCGGTTCGCCCCGCGTAGCGCACCCCCGCTTCGACGGTCGCGAAGCGCACGCCGGCGATCGGGGGCAGGGCGGGATAGGTCTTCGGCGCGAGCGGCGAGAGCGGAGCGGGGGCGGCCATGGACGATTCCGAAACAACAACCGGAGCGGGCCGGCCGGCCCGCTCTCGCGAAGGCCAAACCTTCCCGTCAGGGCGTCTTGGGCTTGTCGGCGGGGGCGGGGGCAGGAGCCGGGGCGGGGGCTTCTTTGCCCGGATCGGCCGCCTGGGCTTGCGGCGGCAGCGGCTTGCCGTCGGCGTCGAAGAACTCGATCTTGGCCGCGCTGTGGAGCTGCGCGACCGCGTCGCTCTCCGCCTTCTGGGCGACGTAGCGCGCCGCCTGGTCCTTGATCTGCTCGAAGGGCGGGAAGCTCTTGGTGCGCGTATCCTCGATCTTGATGATGTGCCAGCCGAACTGCGTCTTGATCGGCTCCGACACTTCGCCCTTCTTCAGCTTGAACGCCGCCTCGGAGAATTCCGGCACCATGCGGTCCTTGGTGAACCAGCCGAGGTCGCCGCCGTCGCCGGACGGGTCCTTGGAAAGCTCGGTCGCCACCTTGGCGAAGTCCTCGCCGCCCTTGACCCGGGCGAGCGCCGCCTTCGCCTCCTCCTCGGTCGGAAGCAGGATGTGGCGGGCGTGAATTTCCTCTTGCGGCGGCTCCGCCTTCGCGGCCTCGTCATAGGCCTTGCGCTCCGCCTCCTCGGTCGTCGCCGCCTTGGCGACGGAGCCGAGCAATTGCTCCATCGCCAGCTTCTCGCGATAATAGTCGAGCTTGCGTTCGAACTCAGGCGTCGAGGTGAGCTTATCGGCCTCGGCCTTCTTGGCCGCGAGCTTGAGGTCGATGAGATAGTCGAGGACGTATTTCTGCCGCGCCGCGCCTTCGAGCTTCTGCGGCAGGCCGGGGCCGATGTCGGCCATCGCGTCCGCGACGTCCTGCTCGGTGATCGGCTCGCCGTCGACTTTCGCCAGCACCTTCGGGTCGGCCGAAGCGGGGCCGGCGAAACTGAAAGCCGCGCCGAGCCCAAGCGCGAACGCGAGAGCGGCCGTGCGCGGGCGCGCGGAAAAGATGATTGTCATGGGGACTCCTTTGGGCGGGCGGAACGCTGGCCGCCGGTGACTTTGGTCTGCTTGAGGCGGCTATAGAGGGATTTGGGCGACATTGCGAGGGAAAGGAGGGATCAATTAGAGCAAAAAACGCGCGCCCCCCGGCCCTTTCTCGGGCCGCCGTCCGCCCCTCCGGCGTCCCGCCCGCGCTCGACGGACGGTCGTGTTCGGCGCCCGCCAGGCGCCACTTTTCCCTTGACAAGCGCCTCCAACGCTCTACATCGCCTTCATCCTGAAGCCGTTCTGGGTCCCCGCGCCGTCTTCGAGCGTGTGGGACTTTTTGCGTTCTCACGGATTCTCGACATGGGCCGGCCTCCACCGGACGTCGAGACGGACAGTCCCGCGGCGCTCGGCCTGGTCGTCGAACCGCCGCCGAAATGGAGCGTTTACGCGAATGGCTCGCATAGCAGGCGTCAATATTCCAACCAACAAGCGCGTCGTGATCGCGCTCCAATATATCCATGGGATCGGGCCGACGAAGGCCGAAGAGATCGTCGAGAAGGTGCATATCCCCCCCGAGCGGCGGGTCGCCCAGTTGACGGACGCCGAAGTGATGCAGATCCGCGAAACGATCGACCGCGACTACATGGTGGAGGGTGACCTTCGCCGCGAAGTCGCGATCAACATCAAGCGCCTGATGGACCTGGGCGCGTATCGGGGGCTGCGCCATCGCAAGCAATTGCCGGTGCGCGGCCAGCGCACTCACACCAACGCCCGCACCCGCAAGGGGAAGGCGAAGCCCATCGCCGGCAAGAAGAAGTGATCGCCGTTTCGTTTTAACCCATTTCAAGCAGGCCGCGCTTCTTCGAGGCGCGATCGAAGGACAAGCTCATGGCAAAAGAAGCGACCCGCGTCCGCCGTCGCGAACGCAAGAACATCGTATCCGGCGTCGCCCACGTGAACTCGACGTTCAACAACACGATGATCACCATCACCGACGCGCAAGGCAACACGATCTCGTGGTCGTCCGCCGGCACCATGGGTTTCAAGGGGTCGCGCAAGTCGACCCCTTTCGCGGCCCAGATCGCGGCCGAGGACGCAGTCCGCAAGGCCTCCGAGCATGGCATGCGCACGCTCGAGGTCGAGGTCTCCGGGCCGGGTTCAGGCCGCGAATCGGCGCTGCGGGCGATCCAGGCGGCCGGCTTCAATGTCACCTCGATTCGCGACGTCACGCCAATCCCGCACAACGGCTGCCGCCCGCGCAAGCGTCGCCGCGTCTGACCCGAGCGAGCCCGTCGCTTTGAGCCGCGCTGCTCGCATCCGTCGAAAGAGAAGGCCAATCCCGTGATCCAGAAGAACTGGCAAGAACTCATCAAGCCGAAGAAGCTCGACATCGTCCTCAGCGAAGCCTCGCGGAGGGTCGCGACCGTCGTCGCCGAGCCGCTCGAACGCGGCTTCGGCCAGACGCTCGGCAACTCGCTCCGCCGGGTGCTGCTGTCGTCGCTCCAGGGCGCGGCGATCACCTCGATTCACATCGACGGCGTGCTGCACGAATTCTCGTCGATCCCGGGCGTGCGCGAGGACGTCGTCGACATCGTGCTCAACGTCAAGGACATCGCGGTCAAGATGCAGGGCGACGGCGTCAAGCGCCTGGTGCTCAAGCGCAAGGGGCCCGGCGCGGTCACCGCGGGCGACATCCAGACGACCGGTGACATCCAGATCCTCAACCCGAACCTCGTCATCTGCACCCTCGACGAGGGCGCGGACCTTCGGATCGAATTCACGGTGACGACCGGCAAGGGCTACGTGCCGGCCGACCGCAACCGGGCCGAGGATTCGCCGATCGGGCTTTTGCCGATCGACAGCATGTTCTCGCCGGTGAAGAAGGTTTCCTACCGGGTCGAAGCCACCCGCGAGGGCCAGGACCTCGACAAGGACAAGCTGACGATGACGATCGAGACCAATGGCGCAATGTCGCCTGAGGACGCGCTCGCCTATGCCGCCCGCATCCTCCAGGACCAGCTCGCGGTGTTCGTCAACTTCGAGGAGCCGCGCCGCGAGGAGGCCCAGCACGCCATCCCCGAGCTCGCCTTCAATCCGGCGCTGTTGAAGAAGGTCGACGAGCTCGAGCTCTCCGTCCGCTCCGCCAATTGCCTCAAGAACGACAACATCACCTATATCGGCGACCTCATCCAGAAGACCGAGGGCGAGATGCTGCGGACGCCGAATTTCGGCCGCAAGTCGCTCAACGAGATCAAGGAAGTGCTGGCGCAAATGGGCCTGCACCTCGGCATGGAGGTCCAGGGCTGGCCGCCGGAAAACATCGAGGACCTCGCCAAGCGGTTCGAGGAGCACTACTGAGCCCTTCCCTTCTCCCCGCCTGCGGGGAGAAGGTGGCCGACGAAGTCGGCCGGATGAGGGGCCGCGCGAATCTCGATCGTTGGCGCAGCCCCTCACCCCAGCCCTCTCCCCGCTAGCGGGGAGAGGGGGCAACGATGATCGGCCGTTCCTTGGCACGGCGGCCGAAGACCCGAGAAGGAGAACGCCATGTATCACGGTCGCGCCAAGCGGCGCTTCAATCGCACCGCCGAGCATCGTCAGGCGATGTTCGCCAATATGGCTCAGGCGCTCATCAAGCACGAGCAGATCACGACCACCCTGCCGAAGGCCAAAGATCTTCGCCCGGTGGTCGAAAAGCTGGTGACGCTCGGCAAGAAGGGCGACCTCCATGCCCGCCGGATCGCCATTTCGCGCCTGCGCGACGCGGAACTGGTCAAGAAGCTCATCGACGTGCTCGGGCCGCGCTACAAGGATCGCAATGGCGGCTATACGCGCATCATGAAGGCTGGATTCCGGCCCGGCGACAACGCCGCCATGGCGGTGATCGAATTTGTCGATCGCGACATCGAGGCCAAGGGTAAGGATTCAGGCCAGGCCCAGGCCGCGAACGCGAGCTGAACGGCGCGCAATTCAGCCAAGCGAATTGCGGATCGCGGCCGGAGTCGCGGCCGATATCGATGGATCGCGGGACGAGGTCCAAACTCGGTCGTGTGCTTTGCGCACAGTGACCGCTGGGCGCCAAATGCGTGCGTTCCCAAACCAAGGCGTGAATGGGTGCGGGAACGCCGCTTGGCGGACTTGGCCTGACGTTTATTTTGTTGGCTCAGCAGTGTCCTTTACCGTTAGCCAATTTTTGTCGGCGCGGCTTATGTTTTCACTTTCATTCTTGCGCCATTCAGTCGTCCAGTATTTCGTGTGATTAATATACAGTTTACCGTTGACGATGGTAAAAGCCTCTGGATCGACTATGTCTTTGTGGCCGCTCTCGTATGCAACGCCCATGGCGCAATGCCCATCGTATTGAGCCGCATATTTTTCTGGATTCGCGAGGAAGAGATCGAGATCCTGTTTGTTAGCAAATTGCCAGCGCGCATCATGCCACACGGTCTGATAATCAAGACTACCGGGAACTGCTTTTCCGACAGTAAAATACGCAACAGTATCGTAACCGCCAATTGCCAATCTTGGTGTTCCGCTCATGTCTGGCGCTGTATCAGCAAAAGCTGGTAAAGCGAACATCGCGAACGTTAGCACGGCAAGCGTCTTATTGGTCATGTTCATTTTCCTGCTCCATGTAGATTCGACGTCAGACACAAACCAAAGGTCTAGACTAGGCAATTCGTTCAGGGCATTTATCATATCCGTCTGCGCAACCGGTGACGCAATCGCCTCCAGGGGCGCCACTATTGTTGCGCAACGCGATAGAGACTGCTGATAGACTCAGTTTCGCCCATGACGCGTCGTTGAGATATGTGCCGCGGACCGCCCGCCGCGCGCATCACCCGAACGGGTGAAATCGGACCATTGGTCCTGTCTCTCCGCCGGCTGAGGTGCTAGCTTCGTTTCCTCGCTGAGCAGCCGCCATGCCTCTGAGTGAAGGAACCGAGCGCGCCCTTGAGGCTTGCTCTGATGCGATCCTCGCCCCGACGCGATGGGCGTCGGCCCTGCAATCGCTCGCCGAATCATTCGGCGCGGCCAGTTGCCACATTTTTGAACACGATCGTGAAAACTCTCCCGCGCCGGCGCCGATGTCCGACGGGCACGTGGCGTTTGCCGATCGCTGGGCGCGCAATCAAGCACACGCTCCCGACCCGCACATCGGACCGTACCTTCAAAAATGTACGTCATTCATAAGGGCGGGTCGGGTTTCAGCGCTCGAACACGACCTCTCGACCGAGGAAGAACGCAGAACACTGCCCTATTTCGAGGAGACAGCGCGTCCCGAGGGGCGCGAATGGCTTGCAATTGGCTTTTTCTCGGTCGGGGGTGGCGATTGGTGCCTGCCCCTCTTTCGTGGAGCCGATCGCGGTCCGTTCACGCCGGAAGACGCGCGACGCGTTGGCTCAGTTGGACCCTACATCGCCAAAATCGTCAGACTGGCCCAAAAGTTTGCTGCGTTCGATGTCACGTCAAAACTCTCGGCGCTGGAGCGAGTGAACTCCGCTGCCGTCGTCATCGATGCGACCGGCCGCGCAACGCAAATGAATCTGCCGGCGCAAAATCTGCTTGGCGGGGACTTCAACCTCGTCCGGGGTCGTCCGGCGGCCCACGATCCCGCCAGCAACCGCCGATTGCAGCAGCTGGTTTCATCAGCCCTGCATACGGCGCCCGGCGACGCTCAGTCCTATCCTCCGATCGTCGTCGATCGCGACGAAGCGCCCTGGCTTTTGGTCGAGGCAATGCCGGTCACGGCGTTCGGCAGCGATTTGTTCAGTTCGGGTCGCGTGATCCTTCTCTTGACCGACCTGAGGTCACCGCGGCAACCCAATTCGACGCACCTTTGCGCTGCGTTTGGTCTGACCGCGGGCGAGGCCAGGTTGGCTGCAAGCGTGGCTTCTGGCGTGGGCGTCGATGGGGCGGCGGCTTCGCTAGGAGTGAGTCGTGAGACAGCCCGGACGCAGCTAAAAGCGGTGTTCGCCAAAACAAACACCAGCCGCCAAGCCGAATTGGCCGGACTCCTCGCTCGTCTTCGACCTTCAGAGGCATAAATCCAGGGTCGCCTCCTTCAATTGTTTCCAGGGCGCGCCGCGCTACCGCCGATAACGCAGCGCCTCCACCAGAAGGGCGGAAGGACCTCCGCGACATCGAACAGGCTGCCGCGAACATCGAGATTGTGGGTGAGCGCTATGCGCCGGCGCAACTGGCCATGGTCGGACGCGAGGCGCCGCTGGCCGGGAACGGCCAGGCTCACCAGCCCGCCCGGTCTTGACAGTCGGGAACCTTTCTCACAGGTTCCGATCGGAAGAGGTTACGCCAAGGAAATCGCCGGGCGGGCGAAGCGAAGCCAGCCGGCGATCGAGGCGTTTCCGCCCGGGGCGACGACGTCGCGGGCGACAGAACGGACTATTCTCGGGCGCCAATCATGGTCAGTAGCGTTCAGGAGCACGCGGTCGCGACGCAGACCAGCGCCAAGCCGCCGAGCGACGATCTGATCCAGCGCGAGATCAAATATTTCCGGGACTTCTCCGCCATCTATACCGACGCCATTCGCTCGAGCGATTTCAAGGCCAATATTGCTCTTCTGTTCCTGCCGCTCCTGATGGTGCCGATCCTGAGCGCGCACGAACGCGGCCTCGAGGGTGTTCCCCTTTGGGTGGTCCTTGCGCCCTTCCTCGCCGCCTATTTCTTTCTGATCCTTGCGATATTTCCCCGATACTTCCGGTCGGAGAAAAGTTCGTTCCACCTGTCGCGGACAGCCGGACCGCATCACTTCGTCTTCACTCACGATCCGGCGGTGGAGCTCGACGAGGTCAGACATCGCGTGGCGTTGTTGTCGCGCATCTTGTGGTGGAAGACCTTGTACCTGCGGCTCAGCCTCGGGATTTGCCTCGTCGGCATTCCCATCTTCGGGATCGCCCTCGCTGTCCTCGGCATGTAGACAGGACGCGGATGGCGGCCGCGGCCGGCCGGCGCTTTTCGATCGGGCCTCGTTGCGGCGATGGACGGAAAAAACGAAAACGTGACAATTTATTGAGATAATCAGAATGGCGTGCTATAAGCTGCGGTGGTCGGATGTGGAATTGTCGCCAGCTTGGCGCGAACCTCGCGACGGGCCGCCGCGAACAGGAGCGTCAAGAGGCCGGACCCCGCTTTCAAAGCCTAAGCGCTTGGAGAACCTGAATTTGCGGCAGAAAATGCAGTTTTGTTTCCCTTCCGCCGGACTCGGTTTTCCTTCCGCCCCGTCTTTGTTTTCCTTCCGCCGTTTCCTTTGATTCTCTTCCATCGGCTTTGAAATCCTTCCGGCGCGCCGATCCGCGGCTGCTTTGCACGCGCCGCCACGCCGCCTATATCAGCCGCCGCATGACCAAGCCCGGAGGTCCCGCTTGATTCGCCTGGCGCTCGCCGTCGTCGCCGCCCTTTCCGCCGCTCCCGCCTTCGCCGACACGGTCCAGCGCGCCGCGCCGCAGACCCCGGCGCAGGTGCGGCTCTCGTTCGCGCCGGTGGTGAAGAAGGTCGCGCCGGCGGTGGTGAACGTCTACGCCTCCCGCGTTGAGACGATGCCGCGCAATCCGCTGTTCGACGACCCGATTTTCCGCCGGTTCTTCGGCGGCGAAGGAAGCGAAAATCAACGGGTGCAAAAAGCGCTCGGCTCCGGCGTCATCGTTGATCCATCGGGCCTCGTCGTCACCAATTATCACGTGATCGAGGGCATGACCGACGTGAAGGTCGCGCTTTCCGACAAGCGAGAGTTCGAGGCGCAAATCGTCCTGCGCGATCCGCGCACCGATCTCGCGATGCTCAAGCTCAAGGATGGCAAGAATTTTCCGGTGCTCGAACTTGGCGATTCGGATGGGCTCGAGGTCGGCGACTTCGTGATCGCCATCGGCGATCCGTTCGGCGTCGGCCAGACGGTCACCCAGGGCATCGTTTCCGCGCTCGCGCGCACCCAGACCGGGATCAGCGACTTCGGCTTCTTCATCCAGACCGACGCCGCGATCAATCCCGGCAATTCCGGCGGGGCGCTGGTCGATCTCGACGGCAAGCTGGTCGGCGTCAATTCGGCGATCTATTCGCGTTCGGGCGGCAGCATGGGAATCGGCTTCGCCATTCCCGTCAACATGGTCAAGAGCGTTATCGTTGCGGCGCGTCAGGGCGGCGCGACCGTGAAGCGGCCGTGGCTGGGCGCCACGTTGCAGAGCCTGACCAAAGACATCGCCGACAATCTCGGCATCGATCGGCCGACGGGAGCGCTGGTGGTGACGGTTGCCGGCGAGGGCCCAGCGCTCGAAGCCGGTCTCAAGAGGGGCGACGTCATCACTGCGGTCGACGGGCAAAGCGTCGAAGACGCCGAGAGCGTCGGCTTTCGGCTTGCGGTCAAGCCTCTCGGCGGCGCGGCCGCGCTTTCGGTTCTGCGCAGCGGGCGAACGCTGACCTTGCCGCTCAAACTCGCCTCCGCGCCGGAAATCCCCCCGCGCGACTCCCTGACCATCAAGAGCCGCTCGCCCTTCCAAGGGGCGGAGGTGATGAACCTGTCGCCTGCGGTGGCCGAGGAGCTGTCGCTCGAAGGCGCGGCCGAGGGCGTGGTCGTTGCTTCGGTCGGCGACGGCTCGACCGCGGCTGACGTCGGCGTGCAGAAGGGCGATATCGTCGTCGCCGTCAACGGCCAGAAGATCGCAACGACGCGCGATCTCGAGAAGGCCTGCGCCGAACGCGCGCGGCTGTGGGATTTGACGATACGGCGCGGCGCGCAGACGATCCGCACCCAGCTCGGGGGCTGATGCAAAAAAGGCAGGGCGCCCGGGAGCGTCCTGCCGATCGGCGCGAGGGAGGGAGGATGGCCGCTCGCGCTTTTGCCGTTCGGCGAGCCGTCTCGGCCCGCCTCGAAGTTTAAGCCGCCTTGCGCGCGGGTTGTCGGGTTTTGGCGCGCGCCAGACGGCGCTTGACGGACTGCCAAAGGCCGCGCATTTCCTCCGCAGCTGCGCCGTAAGGATTGAGTTCGGTCACGCCCCAGCCGTGGCGCGCCGATTCCTGGTAGTCGACCCGCGTCAGGATCAAGGGCGAAATCAGCCCTCCCATTTCCTCGAGGGTCTCGACCCCG
The DNA here is from genome assembly GCA_963832305.1 of uncultured Alphaproteobacteria bacterium. GTDB lineage: Bacteria > Pseudomonadota > Alphaproteobacteria > Rhizobiales > Beijerinckiaceae > Roseiarcus. The sequence continues at coordinate 381,818 of CAWHTU010000018.1, forward strand.
TCCTGGACCCGGGCCGTCTGCTGCGCGGGTGGGCACTGATTGAGCAGGAACACGAAGTCGCCGCCGATCTCCCTCAGCGCCGCGCGTGTTCGGGCGCTGGCCCAAAGGTCGAACATGCTCGGGCGGGAAGGGATGATGTTGAGGTCGGCAACCTGCATTGCGGCTGAAGACGCCGCGCCTTCCGCGCCAGGAGTGTCGAGGATCGCAAGGGTAAAGCCCTTGCGCTCGAGCGAGGCGAGGAGCGCCGGCAATCGCGCCGCCCCGGAGGCGATTACCTCGATGTCGCCGGTTCCGCGGGTCTTGCCCCAGTTCGCGAGCGAACCTTGCGGATCCATGTCGATGACGCAGACTTTCTCTTTCATTTCGTGCGCCGCGACAGCGAGCGACGACGCAATCGTGCTTTTCCCCGAGCCGCCTTTTTGAGTCACAAACGCTATGGTCCGCATGACTTCCGCCCTCAGCCTTCCGAGTTTCGCCCCTGTTTCCGGTCGCGATCAGGGGCAGGGATTAATGAATGTTCACGAGTTGAGCGGAAAATGGTTAACAGACGGTTTCGGAACCAGCCGCATTCAGCGGTTTGTAATAATTTGCCGCAAATCCTTCTCATGTCGAACGAATTGACGACGCAACGGAACGACGTGAGCCTGGGCGACGGCGGTCAAACTGTAACGCTTGCAACGGCCCTTAGTCATCGTCGAGCGGGACGACCCCTTTGACCGCGCCGTCCGCCGAAAGTGTGATCTTCTCGATCCGCATCTCGGCGTTCTGGAGCAGCTCATCGCAACGCCGCTTCAGAGCTTCGCCCCGCTCGTAGAGCCTGATCGAACTCGTCGAGCGCCACCGCGCCTTTTTCGAGTTGATCGACGATCGCTTCGAGCTCCGCCAGCGCCGCTTCGAAGGGCAGGCTGGCGATGTCGGGCTTGGCCTCGGTCACTTTGGCTCCTCTTCACCCGAGGTCTGCGGCGACGCGCTGAGCTCTGTCGCGGAACATCCGTCGCCGGTGAAGCCTCGATGGTTCATTCAGGCAGGGCCGAAATCAGGTACAGCGTCTGCAGGGTGTCGCTGGGTTGAACCTGGCTCCCGAAACTATGTGCGAAAATCGCGCCGATTTCGCCAGAGCGGTAGATCCGGCTCAGCGCCCGATCGACCGCCAGGCGGAAGTCGCTGTCGCCGTGCGCCAGCGCCAGGGCATACGGCTCCAGGGAGAAATAGTTGTTCGCGAGACGCAACTTGCTCGGTGCGCTGCTCTTCGAAGCAAGATAGGCCAGTATGGCCCGATCGCCGAAATAGGCGACGATCGTCCCCTGGTCGAGCATCGCGAGCCCGTCTTGGTGGGTTTTCGCGGGGACGACCTCGGCATTGATGTTGGCGCTGGCGAGTGTGTCGCGCAAGCTCTGCTCGGTAGTCGTGCCGGCCAGTACGCCGATCTTCTTGCCCGCGAGGGCGCCGAAGTCCCCTGGACCATCGCCGCTCACCAGGAGGCTCGCTCCGTCGATGAATGTGGGGATCGAGAAGTCGACCTCCGCTCGCCGCGACAGGGTCGCCGAGGTCGGCTCGCACAGGAGGTCCGCCTTTCCCGTTTCGATCGCTTCGAATCGATTGGCGGCGTTCACCAGCACGTAGTCGACCTTGAGATCGCCGAGATTGAGCCCCGCCCCCAAATTCTTCGCCACCGAGCGGCAAAGGTCGACCATGAAGCCTGCGGGTATGCCGACCGAGTCGGCGTAAGAAAACGGCGGCGCGTCTTCGCGGTAGGCGATCCGCAGGGTTTTGTCCTGCTTCAGCCTGTCGATCGTTCCCGCCGTCGCCGGTCCAAAGCCGCACGCGGCGGCCGTCGCCGCGATCGAAATCGCCCAGAAGCATCGATTGATGGAAGCCATGCGTTTCCCCATCTTGCGGCCACGCCTCAACAAACTCGCCCACATCACTATCAGACGCCGACCGGCGAGCCAAAGGCTAGGCGAAATTCAACAACCGTGCTCGAGGAGTGTCCTGACCACGGGTTTCCTGCGATAAGGCTCTCAAGTTGGGTCACGAGGATTTTCAGAGGCCAGCCATGCTCGTCGGCGTTCCCAAGGAGATCAAGGACAACGAATTTAGGGTCGGCATGACCCCGGCCGCGGTCGCCGAGCTCGTCCATCACGGCCACGCGGTCATTGTCGAGACGGAGGCCGGCCTCGGCTCGGGCTCTTCCGACGAGGAATACGTCCGCGCTGGGGCCAAGATCGTCAAGGCCGCCCACGACGTCTTCGACCGCGCCGAGATGATCGTGAAGGTCAAGGAGCCGCTGCCCGAAGAGCGCAAGCGGCTCAAGCGCGGGCAGATCCTCTTCACCTATCTCCATCTCGCGCCTGATCTCCAGCAGACGCGCGACCTTATGGCGTCCGGCGCAACGTGCATCGCCTATGAGACGGTGACCGGCTCGCACGGCGGTCTGCCGCTCCTGACCCCTATGTCCGAAGTCGCCGGCCGCCTCGCGCCCCAAGTCGGGGCGCATGCGCTGGAGAAGGCTCAGGGGGGCCGCGGCGTGCTGCTCGGCGGCGTGCCCGGCGTGGCGGCGGCCAACGTGCTCGTCCTCGGCGGCGGCGTGTCGGGAACACACGCCGCGACGATCGCGGTCGGCATGGGCGCTTCCGTGACCGTGGTCGACCGGTCGCACGAGGCGCTGAGGCGCCTCTCGACCGAGTTCCGCTCGGCGCTGCGCACGGTCTATTCGACCCGCGCCTCGATCGCCGATCTCGTCAGGAACGCCGACCTCGTCATCGGCGCCGTGCTCCTGCCCGGCGCCGCCGCGCCCAAGCTCATCACGAGGGCCATGCTCATGACGATGCGCCCCGGCGCGGTTATCGTCGACGTCGCGATCGACCAGGGCGGCTGCTGCGAAACGTCGAAGCCGACGACCCATTCCCACCCGACCTATGTCGTCGACGGCATCGTCCACTACTGTGTCGCCAACATGCCGGGCGCGGTCGCGCGCACCTCGACCTTTGCGCTTAACCACGCAACACTGCCGTTCGCGCTTGCGCTCGCCGACAAGGGCTGGCGAGAGGCCTTGAGCGAGGATCCGCACCTGCGCGCCGGCCTCAACGTTCACGACGGCAAGGTGACTTGCGAGCCGGTCGCGGCGGCGCACGGGTTGCCGTACTCTCCACCCGAAAGCGTGCTCGGCGAATGACACGCAAAACCCAGCGCGGATTCTGATTTTCGCAAAGAGGTTGGGAGAGAAGATTTTGTATTGGCGGTTGGCGAGGCAGGCGACCGCCGTCGATCTTTCGAGACATGGACAAATCCGCAGGCGACGAAGGCGCGAGCGGCGGACACGGTCCAACATCCTCCTCGATCGGCTTGCCCGTCGGCGATAGATTGGAGCTTGCGCCCGACTTGAGCGGGACGGTCGATCCGAGGTCAACGGGTGCAAGTCGCGGCTCTGATCCTGCCTGTCTTTGCGGTAATCGTGACCGGGTGGGCGGCCGGCTATGTGGGTTACGTCTCGCGTGACCTCGCCGACGGATTGATTCACTTTGCTTACAATATCGCGATGCCGGCCTTGCTCGTGGTCACGATCGCTGAGGAGCCGGCGCGCTCGCTGCTCGCTTGGCGTTTCCTGGTGGCCTTCGGCGGCGGCTCGCTCCTTTGCTTTGCTCTCGTGTTCGCGACGGTCCGCATCTTCGGTTCGCGCGGACTCGCCAGGGCGGCGATGCAAGGGTGGGCGGCGTCGATGACCAACACCGGTTTTGTCGCGCTGCCGATCCTCCAGGCGACCTACGGGCCGCGAGCGGTGCTGCCGGCGGCGATCGCGACGGTCTTTGTCGCCGTCGTGATGTTTCCGGCTGCCGTCATTCTGCAGGAGCTCGACGCGCCTGGTCGGGGCGGATCTGGCGTCGCGCCGGCGAAGCTGGCGCAGCATGTCTTTCTCAATCCGATGGTCCTTTCGACATTGATTGGGGTCGGCTGGTCCGCGCTCGGAATCCCAATGCCCCAACCGGTCGGCGCCTATCTGCGCATTCTCGCCGGCGCCCTGACGGCCTGCGCCCTGTTCGCCATCGGCCTCGGCATGTCAATCGAGGGTCTCCGCGCCAACTTCGGCCGCGCAGCCGTGCTGACCGTGGTCAAGCTTGTCGCAATGCCGCTGATCGTGTTCGGCCTTGCGGTCGCGCTTCGGCTCGAACCGCTCTACCTGATCGCGGCGGTCATCTGCGCGGCGGTTCCGACCGCAAAGACGGTCTACATTTTGGCCGGCGAGTACCGCTGCGAGGAATCGCTTGTTGCGGCGACCGTCTCGATGACGACACTGTGGTCGATCGGCACGTTGATCGTCTGGATATACGCTCTGGCGGAATTCGGTCCTCCTGGCGCTACGGGCTAGCGCCGCCTGCGACCCGGTCCCGGACTTGGCTCCAGCGCCGACCCATGCCCGGCTATGACGTCTGTCACTCTTCCGAAACCGTCTCAGTTGGCCACTGGCGGCCGGTCTCCGTTGCCGTTGAGGGCGCCCGGCGCCCAGTTCACGCCGTCGCGCATGGCGTAGAAAATATGGGCGCCGATGCGATCGACCTTGCGCAGGTAGCCGACCCAGAACGGCGCGACGTAGTTGGCGTGGTAGTTGACGGCTTCCGCGACCTTCGGATTGTAGCTCGCGCCGCTCACGACCTCTTGTGCGATTCGGGTCGCGACGACCCACGGACCGGGCTCCTCGATCCTCAGCGACTTGCCTTCGCAGGCGAAGCTGAACTGGCAGGCGAACGGCCGGTTGCGGTCCTGGTAGACGACGCCGCAGACGGTGGTCGGATAGATGCCGCTGCGCACCCGGTTCAGGACCACCTGCGCCACTGCGGCCTGACCGTCCTCGGGCTCGCTGCGCGATTCGAAATAGATCGCCTCTGCAAGGCAGCGCATCTGGCGGGCGCTGTCCTTGGGATCGATCAGCGTCGCATAGTTCGGCTTGCCGGCGTCCGATATTTGCGGGACCGTGGTCTCATTGGCGGGGTCAGTCTCGACGACTACCAGGACGCCGTCGCTCGAGGTCGGCGACGACGAATTGAGCGCGAATTCCAGTGGCAAGCCCGGCGTCGCGCCATCGTCGAAGGCGAGGCCGGGCCTTGGCCCAGGCGGTGGGGCGCCATCGTCCCGCAGCTCGGGAGACATAGAATGGCGGGGGTCGAATTCGGCGTCGCGCGGATCGTCGCGCCCGCCGCGCGCTGGTGCGCCGTTCGGGCGCCGGGCTTCGAGCCCGGGGCGCAGGCCGATGAACGGATTGCCCTTGGCGCCACGATCGACCTCGGGGAATGGCGCCGACGGGCTCTTCAAGGACCCGTTCGGTTCGATCTCGTCGGACGCCGCCGCGAGGCTGCTTGGATCGCCTACGGCAAGGCGCGCTTCAACGATCGGCAGCGGCTCGCCGTCCGCGCTAACGGCGCGGAGCGGAAGAGCGGCCTGAAGCGCCCGGTCGAGCCGGCCTTGGGCCTCGATCATCCGCGTGGACGCAAAGCGGCTCGCGCCTGCGGGCGGCTCCTGCTCGGCCTCGGCGGTGATCGAGACGAGGACGGCAAGGCTCATGCACCAAGGCGCAGCGACCGAAAGAGCCCATGCCGTACGCGTCCGACCCATACGCGACCCAGGCGCCCCACTTAAAGAGTGTCCCGTATGCATCGCGCAAGGTTAAAGCGACCTGCGCAATGCGAATCATTCCGGTTATCGCCGCTTAAGGTTGCGGGGGCGTTACCGAGGGGGAGGGGCCGGATGTTCCGGTTTGGGGCAGGGGCCGGGAAGTATGACCACCCCTATCACAAGGGCGGTTTATGACTCGGTTCAACACTTCCTCGCTGTTCAGCAAAACTGGACAAAGGGGGATGCGGCTGGCATCGTCCGGCACAAGAAATCGCCCGAGGAGACCCGTTTCGATGACCACTGCCACCGCCGATAAGCCCGCTGCACGCGCGAGTGTGCCGAACGATCTCGAGGCGTTCTGGCTGCCATTCACGCCCAATCGCTCCTTCAAGAAGAAGCCGCGCCTCATCTCGCGCTCGAAGGACATGCATTATTACACACCTGAGGGGCGGGCGATCCTCGACGCCACCGCGGGCCTATGGTGCTGCAACGCCGGGCACAATCGCGCCCCGATCGTGGCCGCGATCCAGCGCCAGGCGGGCGAGCTCGACTTCACGCCCACCTTCCAGTTCGCCCACCCGCTGGCGTTTCAGCTCGCATCCCGCATCGCAGAGCTCGCGCCGGGCGATCTCGATCATGTGTTCTTCTGCAATTCGGGGTCTGAGGCCGTGGACACCGCGCTCAAGATCGCGCTCGCATACCATAATGTGCGCGGGGCTGGGTCACGCCAGCGCCTGATCGGCCGCGAGCGCGGCTATCACGGCGTCGGTTTCGGCGGCATCTCGGTCGGCGGCATGGTCAACAACCGGAAATTCTTCGGCTCCCTCCTCGCGGGCGTCGATCATTTGCCAGCGACCTACAACCGCGAACATCAGGCCTTCACCAGAGGCGAACCGGAATGGGGCGGCCATCTCGCCGATGCGCTCGAGAGCATCGTTGCCCTGCATGACGCTTCGACCATCGCTGCGGTGATCGTCGAGCCGATGGCGGGTTCGACCGGCGTCCTGCCCGCTCCGAAAGGCTATCTGAAGCGGTTGCGCGAGATCTGCGACAAATACGGCATCCTGCTCATCTTCGACGAGGTCATCACCGGGTTCGGGCGCCTTGGGGCGCCGTTCGGCGCCGAGCGCTATGGCGTCATTCCCGACATGATCACCTTCGCCAAGGGGGTGACTTCCGGCGCGGTGCCGATGGGCGGGGTTATCGTGCGCAAGCACATCTACGACGCCTTCATGCAGGGGCCCGAGCACGCGATCGAGCTTTTCCACGGCTATACTTATTCCGGCCATCCGCTTGCCTGCGCGGCGGCGCTGGCGACGATCGATCTCTATCGCGACGAGCGGCTGTTCGAGCGCTCGAAGGCGCTCGAACCCAAATGGTATGACGCCATCATGGGGCTGAAAGGTCTGCCGAACGTCGTCGACATTCGCTGCGTGGGCTTGACCGGCGCGATCGATCTCGCGCCGATCCCCGGCAGCCCCGGCCTGCGCGGCTATCGCGCGCTCGACCATTCGTTCTTCGAAGCGGGAATCATGATCCGCCCGTCCGGCGACACGATCGAACTCACCCCCCCGCTCATCTTGAGCGAGGATCAGATCGGTGAGATCATGGACAAGGTCGGCGCGTCGATCAAAGCCGCGGCCTGAAGGAGTTCATAAAGACAAAGGCCGCCGTGAGCGGCTGATGTCGTTTGTGCTTTGTGTTCAGGCCAGCAAATTGGCGACCTTGCGGCCGAACGCGCGCCCAGGGCCGAGACCAGCAAAGCCGATAAGCATCATGATCCACGTCCCGGCCTCGGGGACGGTTGTCCCGATCTGTACGGTCAGGCTGCCATCCTCGCCGGGGCTGGGACTCCAAGTGTAGAGGTATGTCCCAGGCGCTAGACCGAGCGAAGCGAGCGTCGCATCGTTGTAAGTCGCGGAGCCTGAAAGCGCGGTCCCAGAAATGTAGCCCCTCGGAAGCCAGAGATACCCAACGATTTCCTCCACCGCGAAGGGGTCTCCGGCGGAGCTCGACGAGAAAGTAACGACGTCTGATCCGAGGGACTTCGGCCCGCTAATACCGGAATAAACATCAAAATTTCCGAACCCAACCAAGGCGTAGGCGTTGGAGGGGTGAATTTCCGGTGTACCGCCGATAGCTGGGAAAGCAAACGTGAGGCCGGCCAGGTCGATGGCGCCGCTGACCGTGGACACCACGTTGTCGCCGTCCTGCATGATGTCGAGTGTGGCGCCAGGTATCGCGCCTGCTTCCGACCGGCCCGCAAGGCCAAAGGCCACTGCGAACATTAATACCCGCAGCTTCATGGGGCCGCTCCCCATTTGGAGAAGGGCAATTGTCAACACACAATGGGGAGATTCACCATTCTCCGTTTGGTTGTCAACCTTCGCCGACTCGCATCGGAACACGTGAGCTTCTCGGCAGCCCAGGCGCGCGTATCGATCGTGCGCTCGACTATTCGTTCTTTGAGGACGGAATCATGATCCGCCAGGCCGGCGACGCGGTCGAACTGATGCTGCGGCTCACAATCAACGAGAGGGAAATCGGCGAGATCATGGATAAGACTGAGGCGTCGATCAAAGCGGCGGCGTAGACCAAAGGGCAGGGCGCAAAGGGTCACGGCCAAAGGACGCTTTCGAGCGCGACGACGTCGCGTTTTTGAGGCTTCCCTTCGTTCGCTAGTCGTCGACGCTGTCGGGCGCGGCGCGTTTGTAGAGCCGGCGGGCGGAGCGGTCCATGTCGCCTTTGGTGTTCGCCCTTTTTCTCGCGACATTCGCAATTGGCACGACCGAGTTTGCAGTCGTCGGCATGCTGCCGGACATCGCCGCTAATCTCGACATTAGCATCTCGCAGACAGGTCTGCTCGTCAGCGGCTATGCGATCGGGGTGGCTGTGGGCGGACCTGTCATTGTCGTGCTGACCGCGTCTCAGCCGCGCAAGCGGACGCTTCTGCAACTCTGCGCGATCTTCGTCGTCGGCCACATATTCGCTGCGCTCGCGCCGGACTATGGTTGGCTCATGGGCGCGAGGGTGCTGGCGGCGGTTTCGCACGCCTCGTTCCTCGGAATTGCCGCGATCGTGGCGGCGGGGAGCGTTCCGCCCGAGCGCAGTTCGCGCGCCGTGTCCTTCGTGTGGCTGGGGTTCTCGGCTGCGAGCCTGGTCGGCGTGCCGAGTGCGACCGCGATCGGCCACGCATTTGGCTGGCGCGCCGCTTTCTGGATGCTCGCGGCCGTTGGCCTCGTCGCCGGGGCGGCTCTTCAGCGCTGGATGCCCGCGTCTCCGCGCAGCGAGGCGTCGAACTTGAGACAGGAAGTCGTCGCTCTCAGGCGTCCGCAGGTGCTGTTGGCTATGGCGATGAGCCTTCTCGTCTGCGCTTCGACCTTCGCCGTTTTCACCTATGTCGCGCCGCTCCTCTTGGAAGACACGGGGATCTCGGCTGGCGCGCTTCCGCTCATGCTGTTGTTGTTCGGCGTAGGCGGCGCGGCGGGCATGGTGATCGGCGGCCGGCTCGGCGACTGGAAGCCTTTGGAGTCGGTCGCGGTGCTCTCGCTTGCCTATGCTGTCTTCTATCTCGTCTTGACGGCGGTCATCGGCAGCGTCGTGCTCATGGGCGCCGCTATGATCCTCTGGGGCTTTCTGTTCCTGGCGCCGTGCGTCCCATTGCAGACACGCGTGGTGAGGAAAGCGATCGACGGCCCGAACCTTGCCTCGACGCTGAACCAGTCCGCCTTCAACGTGGGCAATGCGCTCGGGCCGACGCTCGGCGCCGCGGCGCTTGCGCTCGGATTCGGTTATCGCACGTTGCTGTGGATCGGGGCTGTGCTCGCGCTCCTCTGCGCCGCGACCGCCCTTTTTTCTCGCGCGCTCGAAGGCAGCAAGCCGGTTCCCCCGCAGGACGGACGTCCTGGTGACCCTCACTGACGGAATTGCGGGCCGATTTGACGCCCAAAGCGTCGATGCGCCTCGATTTTGAGCGACGGACGCGCTTCCATTTCGGCGAGCCCGATGTATGAATTGTGACGGGCGCGCCTGGCCAAGGTCATAAGGCGCGAAACATGGGAGTGGGCTGATGACACGGAAAAGCATAAAGGCGCTGGGTCTCAGCGCGGCGCTCGCGACGGGTCTTGCCTTCACGCCGACCGCTTTCGCCAAGGACTGGAAGACCGTCGTCATCGGCATGGAGGGGGCCTATGAGCCCTGGAACCTGACCGAACTCGAGCGGCAAGATCGTCGGCTTCGAGCCCGACCTGGTGATGGATCTCTGCAAGCGCGCGGGCTTTGAGTGCAAGATTATCGCGCAGGATTGGGACGGCATGATCCCAGGGCTGAAGGCGGGCAAGTTCGACGTCATCATGGACGGCATGTCGATCACCGACGAACGCAAGAAGGAGATCGACTTCTCGAAGCCCTATGCGGTGTCGCCGGGCGCCTTTCTCGCGCCGAAGGACAGCCCGCTCGCCAAAGCGACCGGCGCGGGCACGCTTATCAACCTCGACAAGGATCCCGCGGCGGGCGACGCCGCCATCAAGTCGGTGCAGGCGGCGCTCAAGGGCAAGACGCTCGGGGTGCAAGTGTCCACCACCCACGCCAATTTCGCTAGCCAGTATTTGAAGGGCGTCGCGGATGTGAAGGAATACAAGACCGCAGATGACCGCGATCTTGACCTCAAGTCGGGCCGCATCGACGCGTCGCTCGACGACTATCCTGTCATGGTCGCGACGGCCGAAAAGCCCGACGCCAAGGACCTCGCGGTTGTCGGGCCGAGATTCATCGGCGGCATGTTCGGCGCTGGGACAGGCCTCGGCATCCGCAAGAGTGACACCGATCTGACCGCCAAGTTCGACAAGGCGTTGGCGGAGGCGATCGCCGACGGGACGGTGAAGAAGCTCTCGGAACAGTGGTTCAAGATCGACATGACGCCCCAACCAGGATCCTGAACGCGCTCTTGCTTTAAAAGAGCGCGCCCCCGGAGGGCGCCGAGGTGGGCGATCTGGCGATCTTCGGCTTCGGTGAGGGCGGCTGGGGTTTGGCGCTCCTCGAAGGAGCGTTGATGACGCTTCTCGTCTCCGCCTGCGGCCTCCTGATTGGCGGGGCGATTGGCGGCCTCGTCGCCTGGGCTCGGCTCTCGGGAAAACTGTTTGCGGGCGGCGTGGGACAGGCCTACGCGGCGCTGTTCCGCGGCCTGCCTGAACTGCTCATCGTCTATTTCGTCTATTTCGGCACTTCGACGCTTCTGACCGAAACAGCCCACGCTCTCGGTCACGAGGGTTTCGTCGGAGTGCCGTCTTTCGCCGCTGGCGCGCTCGCCGTTGGCGTGATCTCGGGCGCGTATCAGGCGGAGGTGTTCCGCGCCGCCTATCTCGCCATCTCTCGCGGCGAGCTCGAGGCCGCGGTCAGCGTCGGCATGAATCGGGCGCTGTTGTTTCGCCGCATCATTGCTCCGCAGGTCCTTCGCTTCGCGTTGCCTGGACTTGGCAATCTCTGGCAGGTCGCGCTCAAGGATTCATCTCTGATCTCGGTCACGGGCCTGACCGAGCTCATGCGAATAAGTCAGGTCGGCGCCGGCTCGACCCACCGGCCTTTCGCCTTCTATCTTGGCGGGGCAGTGCTCTATCTCTTGATGACGCTTGCAACGACCCGCTTCTTCGACGCCGCCGAGGCGCGCGCCACCCGCGGCATGCGCCGCGCGACGGGTTGAGGCGCCGATGGACTTCAACTTCATCTCCGGGACCTTCGTCCGCCTCATCGCTGCGCTGCCCCTCACGCTCTCGGTCTGGTTTCTTTCCGTTGTCCTCGGCGCGTTCGTCGCAGCGGGCGTGACATGGATGAGGGTCAGCGGCATGAAGCCGCTCGAGCTTTTCGCGCGCGCTTACGTCGCTGTCTTTCGCGGCACACCCCTGTTGATCCAACTCTTCGTCGTTTACTATGGCCTCGCTTCCCTGCCGGCAGTGCGCGCAAGCGTGGCTTGGCCGTTCCTGCGCGAGGCGTTCAACTGCGCGGTGCTGTCCCTCGCTCTCTGCACCGCGGCTTATCAGGCGGAGATCTTTCGCGGCGCGCTTCTTGCCGTGCCGCATGGACAGGTCGAGGCGGCGCGCGCCTACGGCATGTCTGGGCCCCTCTTGTTCCGCCGCGTTATCTTTCCGATTGCGCTCAGGCACGCGCTGCCGGCCTATTCGACGGAGATGATTTCGATGGTGAAGGCGACGGCGCTCGTGTCGCTCGTCACTCTGTGGGACGTGATGAGCGTGGCGTTGAAGATCCGCAACGACACGCTGGTCACCTATCTGCCGCTCATCCTTGCGGGAGCTATCTATTTCGTCGTCAACTATATCATCGGCGCCGCATTCCTGCTCCTCGAGCGGCGCTTGTCGCCGCATCTCAGGCCCCGGCCAGGCTGAAGGAAGCGCCCATGCCCGCCGAGACGCCCGCCCTCACGGTCGAGAAGATGCACAAACGCTTCGGCCAGCTCCAAGTCTTAAGGGGAATTTCGCTTACCGCCAATGACGGCGATGTGATCTCAATTCTCGGCTCGTCCGGATCAGGCAAGAGCACGTTTCTGCGCTGCATCAATTTGCTTGAAATCCCCGACGAAGGCGTTGTCACGGTCGCGGGCGAGATCATCAAAATGCGCCGGCGGCGCGACGGGCGGGCTGAGCCGGCAGACAGGAGGCAGGTGGATCGCATCCGCTCCGAACTCGGTATGGTGTTCCAGAGCTTCAACCTCTGGTCTCACCTGACCGTGCTTGAGAACCTGATCGAAGCGCCGGTCCATGTGCAAAAGCGCCCGCGGGCCGAATGCATCGAGGAGGCGCGCGCGCTTCTTGCGAAGGTCGGCATTGCGGACAAGTGGAGCCACTATCCAGCCCATCTGTCCGGCGGCCAGCAGCAGCGGGCCGCGATCGCGCGCGCGCTCGCCATGCGGCCGAAGGTGATGCTGTTCGACGAGCCGACCTCGGCGCTTGATCCTGAGCTCGTCGGCGAGGTGCTGCGGGTGATGCGGGCGCTCGCCGAGGAGGGACGCACCATGCTCGTCGTCACGCACGAAATGGCGTTTGCGCGGGACGTCTCGACGCGGCTCATGTTCCTGCATCAAGGCCTCGTCGAGGCGGAAGGATCGCCGCAAGAGCTTTTTTCCAGCTCGACCTCCGACCGCTTCCGCCAGTTCATTTCCAAGGAGCGGGGCTAGGTCCGCCCTCATCTCGGCTGAGACGTTGAGAGGCGCCCCTCAGGCGGCCCGTGAGGCGATGGGTTGATGCGCCGCCTTCGCTCCTTCCCGGCTGCGATCTTGTGTGATCGGCATCACAGCGCGACCCGGGCGGCCGCGATTAACACTGCGTTAACAGTATAGCGAGCCCAGGTGGGCAGGAGGGGCGCTATGGATGCCTCGGCCAGCGAACGGTCAATCGAAGCGCTGCAGACGGCGGATGTGCTTGTTCCGCTCATCTGCGCCGCCGTTGTCGCGGTCCATGCATGGGACCGCTACAACACGCCCGAAAGCAATCGCGTCTCGACCACCCGTTCCGCTTTTCTGTTCACGGGCGCGGGCTATGTGAGCGCTTCGCTTATGATCTTCCTGCTCTTATCCAACGTCGTGCTGAAACCGGGCGGGATGATGCAGGGACTGCAGATTGCTCTCGGGATTGAAGGGCCGAAGCTGCTCCTCGAAAAATATTGCGCGTCGCCGGTTCTCGCCGCAGTCATCCTCACGGTTCTCCTGCCGCACGCGCCGATCCTGAGCTCGGCCGACGAGTGGCTGCTCAGGCGTTTCCAGGCCTGGGGGAGCATTCCGCACGGGGTCAGGGATCTCGCGGGCAAACTCGCGCCGCAGTTGCTTCGCGTGGGGACGGCCGACGTCGCTGAACTCGCGCAATGGATCGAATCGGAAGGTGATATTCCGAACGAACTCGCCGGGCTCGTTAGCGGCGACCCACCGGAAACCGCGCGCGGCGGGATGACCCGCGTGTTGCGTCTCTATCGCGAGCTGCAGAAACTCGAAGACATCCCGGCGTACGAGTCCGCTTTCCGCGCGCGCCAGGACGTCTGGCAGGCGATCCGGGACGACTTCCGCGTTTTCCTCGCCGAGTCTCAGGCCTTCTTCGTGCTGTTCGAGGAGCTGAAGCCGCTTGACGGTGAGGCAGGAGAGACGGCGCTGGCGAAGGCGCGGCGATGCTATCGCGACATCTGCCGCAAGATGCACCGCGACGCGAGCGAGTTTCTGGCGCAGCTTCTTCTCATGGTCGAGGGCTCCGATCAGCGGATCGTCAATCGCTTGCTGCCGATCCGTGTCGATGACACCCGAGTCGGCCCCGAATTGCAGGTCGGACCGTTCCTGTTCATGGGCGCAATGATGATCTTCGGGATGCTCGGGGTCGTCTCCCTTGTCTCCCCGCACAACACTGCCCTGCCGCCTGCGGTCAGCGCAATTCTCATCGGTACGACGCGCACCATAGGAATTCTCACCGCCGTCCTACCAAAATTGCGCTGGGCTCAGTTTCGTCCGGATGGCCGCGGCGACCCGCCTTACCTCGCCTGGCTCGGCTGGGCGTTTGTTGCGGCGTTCGTCTCGTTCGTCATCGAGCGCGGGGCTTATGCGATCGCGGCTGGCGATCTCAGGGCGGCCTTCGATTTCGACCAATATGCGGTGCGGCCTATGGCGCCGATGGCTTTTGCGACGAGCCTCGTCATTTCGATCCTGTGCGACGTCGACCTCAATCTTGGCCAGGGACTGATGCGCCGGCTGTCGGAGGGCGTCATCGGCGCGGCCGCGGCGATTGTCGGCATCTTCATCTGTATCCGCCTATTGTCGCTTCCCGCCGCGACCGTCCAGGTGTGGTCCCCGATGCCCTATGTCATTTCGTCGGGGCTCGGATTTGTCGGCGGCTTTTTCGCGCCGTACTTCTACCGGCGCGCGCGCGACGAGGAGCCCGTCGCTCAGACGGCGCCGAGCCACGCCGTCTGAGGCACGCCAGTCGCGACCCGCGATGCTAAGGGTGGGCTGACTTAGCCCTTATCCTTCTCGGAGTGGTCTTGCCTCGCCTGTTCACTGCGCTCGAATTGCCGGGGCCCGTCGCCGGCCAGATCGCGCAGATGCGCGGGGGCGTCGTCGGCGCGCGCTGGCTTGCGCCCGAGGACTATCACATTACGCTGCGCTTCATCGGCGATATCGACGCGCGCGCCGCCCATGAAGTCGCCGAGACGCTTGGCGACATTCACCGGCCGAAAGCGACTATCCGCTTCGAGGGCCTGAGCTGGTTCGGCGGCGACAGGCCGCGCGCGATCGTCGCCAAGGTGAAAGCCGAGCCAGCGTTAGTCGACCTGCAGGCCGAGCAGGAGCGGCGCTTAAGGCGTATCGGCGTCGAGCCGGAGACGCGCAAATATACCCCGCATGTGACGTTGGCCAGGCTGCGCGGCGTAGCGCAGGCGGCGGTCGCCGACTACCTCGCCGCCCGGGGCGTGCTGGTCGCGGAAGGGTTCACCGCCGAGCGCTTCGTGCTCTTTTCGGCCCGCGATGGGACAGGCGGCGGACCCTATGTTGTTGAGGCCGCCTATCCGCTGGGCTAGGGACGGGCATGACGCCAACGATTGACGCCGCGCGGCGCCGCGTGCGCCTCGACCCGCGCGGCCCGGGCTTTTTCAACGACCCCTATCGCGCCTATGCCGCGATCCACGAAGCCTCGCCCGTGTTCTTCTGGGAGGACTACGGCTTCTGGTGCTTCGCCCGGCACGCCGACGTCTCGGCGCTATTGCGCGACCGCCGGTTCGGCCGCCAGATCACCCATCTGATGAGCCGGGCGGAACTGGGCTGGCCCGAGCCAAAGCCGCATCTTGCGTCGTTCGACGCGCTCGAGCGCCATTCGATCCTCGAGCTCGAACCGCCCGAGCACGCGAGGCTGCGCAACCTCGTCAATCGCGCCTTCGTCTCGCGCCGGATCGAAAAGCTCGGGCCCCGGATCGTCGCGCTGGCGCACGAGCGGATCGAGGCGTTCGCGCCGGCGGGCTCCGCCGACCTGATTGCCGAGTTCGCCGCTCCTATTCCCGTCGCCGTGATCGCCGACCTCCTCGGCGTTCCGCGCGAGATGGGGGCGACGCTCGTCGAATGGTCGCACAGGATGGTCGCGATGTACCAGTTCGGGGTGAATCGCGAGGTCGAGGAGCGCGCGGCCGAGGCGGCCCGCACGTTCGCCGATTTCGTGCGCGCCTTTGCGCGCGCGCGTCGCGGCGATCCCGGCGACGATCTCATCAGTCAACTCCTTATCGCCGAAGGCGATGGCGGACGGTTGAACGAGGACGAACTGGTCGCGACCGTGATCCTGCTTCTGAACGCCGGCCACGAGGCGACAGTCCAGGCGATTGGCAACGGGGTGAAGGCGATGCTCGAACAGGGCGTCGATGCGCGGCTGGCGTTCGCGGACGAAAGCGCGACCGCCGCGACGGTCGAGGAAGCGCTGCGGTTCGATCCGCCGCTTCACCTGTTCACGCGCTACGCGCTCGAAGAGGCAGAGTTCGCCGGCGTGCGACTCAAGAAGGGCGAGAAGCTCGGCCTTCTGCTCGGCGCCGCCAACCGCGATCCCGCGCGCTTTCCGGACCCGAACGTCTTCGACAGCAGGCGATCGCCCAATCCGCACGTGAGCTTCGGCGCCGGCATCCATTTCTGCGTCGGCGCGCCGCTGGCGCGGCTCGAGCTCACGGTCGCGCTGCCGATCCTGTTTGCCCGCCTGCCGGGCTTACGCCTCGCCGACACGCCGCGCTATCGCGATGCGTTCCATTTTCATGGGCTCGAGGCGCTCAAGGTCGAGTGGGGGTGAGATCGGCGCTTTCGCATCGCGCGGATAGCGGATAGAAGCCGGGCCCGTGATGACTTCGCGCCGACGCAGCCGCCGCTCCCTCGTCCAGAGGCGGCCTCGAAGGACAATCCGGTACCCGCGGAAATCCGCGTCGAGCTCTGGAGCATCCTTCGAGACGCGCGGCTTTGCCTTGCTCCTCAGGATGAGGGCGCTGGTTCGCGCCTCGGCTGGCTCTTGTCTCTGATCTGGCTGGGCATGCTAAAAAGCCATCGTCGATATTTCGCGATTCTCGCCTTCCTGCTTCTGGCCGCTCCCCTGGTGTTGGGAGTGGTGCGGCCGGACCCGCCGGCGGCAATTCTCAAAGAGGGACGATATCTCGCGCCGGCGCCGGCGCTTCCCGAAGGCGGCGCCGATTGGCTGACGCTGTCGTCACGCATCGACGCTTTCCTCGGCGATCACTTCGGTCTACGCGAGGTCCTGATCCGGGCGCACAAGGATCTGACGAAGCCGCTTTTGAGCGCTGGCAACGGTTCAGTGTTGATCGGCCGTGACGGCCGCCTTTTCTACCTCGGCCAGGAGGCGGTCCAGCAAAGCGCCGGGCTCGTCATGCGCGACCACAGAGTGTCAGATACGGTCGACCTCATCGCGCGCATGAACGCGGCGCTCAAGGCTCGCGGCGTCAAGTTTCTCGTCGCCGTGCCGCCCAACGCAGCTACGATCTATGCCGACGATCTCCCCAACTGGGCGAAGAACCGCGGCCGGCAGACCGAATACGACCTCCTGCTCGACGGGCTCGCGACGCGTGGCGTCCGCGCGGTCGACCTTCGCCCGGCGGTCGAGGCGGCGCGCTCCGAGGGACCGGTCTTTTACATGCACGACTCGCATTGGACTGCGCGTGGCGCGCTGGCAGCGTTCAACGCCATCGTCGAGGCGGACGGGCGCCCCGAGTGGCGGCTCGATCCGAGGTCCGCGCTCGGCCCTTCGGTGGCCCGCGAGGGAGGAGACCTCGCCCGGATGCTCGGGGAAGACGCGACCGAAACGGTCGAGGACTTGACCCTGCCGGCCGCGCGGACAGAACTTCTAACGGCGGACCCGGTCAGCGACTTCGTCGGAATAGCTGACAGGCCCGGTCCGACCATCATGGTCTTCGGTGATTCGTTCACCCAGGACTATTTCGCCCGGATGACGCTAGAGCGCGCCGGGCGGGTGGTTTGGCTCGAGTACCGCAAGTGCGGCTTCGACTGGAAAGCGATTGACCGGTTTCACCCCGATGAAGTCTGGTGGATGCCGAACGAGCGCTTCCTTATTTGTGATCCGGGCGTAGGGCCGGCCAACTTCACCGGGTGAACATGGAAGAAGGGGATTGCACTCCGTCCCAAGTCCGCAGCCTGCTCGTGCTGGGCGGCGCGCGGTCCGGAAAAAGCGCCTACGCGCAGAGCCTTGCCGAGACATACGGCCCTGAGCGGCTCTATCTGGCGACTGCCGGGGCGGGGGATGAGGAGATGGCGACGCGCATAGCGCGCCATCGCGCCGACCGCGGGCAGGGCTGGACCACCCTGGAGGAGCCGCTCGAGGTCGCGAGCGCGCTTGGCGCCGAGGCGCGCCCCGGGCGGGTGGTGGTCGTCGACTGCCTCACCCTTTGGCTGAGCAACCTGATGCTGGCCGGGCGGGAGCCGGGGGCCGCAATCGCCGGGCTTGGCGCGGCGATTGGCGCGCTCGCCGGTCCGGCGATCCTGGTGTCAAACGAAGTTGGTATGGGGATTGTGCCGGAGCACAGGCTTGGCCGGGAGTTTCGTGACTGGCAGGGGCGGGCGAACCGGGAGATCGCCCAGGCCTGCGACGCCGCGGTCTTCATCGCCGCCGGGCTTCCGGTCGAGTTGAAGCCGGTCCGGGCCTTGGGCGTCCGGTTAAGCTGAACGGCGCATTTCCTTACGAAAACCTCTGGCGACTCGGGGCGGGCCTGGACTAGGATTCGCACCAATGAAAGGGGCCGGCCGGCAGCGCGGGGCTGCCGGCGCCTATCCAGACACAGGTCGGTAGGATTGGGCGGGATTGATGCTGCGTCTTTTCCAACGCCAGCCGCCGGAACAGGCGGCGCATATCGAGGTCGCCCACGACGGCGAGATTTATCGCGTCGCGTTGAAGCGGGTCGCCACGTCGCGGCGATTTACGCTGAGGGTTCGAACCGCGACGCGCGATGCGCTCTTGACGATGCCGTCGCGCTCGTCGCTCAAGTCGGCGCGCGAGTTCGCGGAGCGTCACGCCGCCTGGATCGGAACAAGACTCGCGCGACTGCCCGAGCCGGTCGCCTTCGCGCCGCGCGCGGTGACGCCGTTGCGCGGTGTCGATCATCGCATCGTGCATCGGCCGGGCGAGCGCGGCGTGGTGTGGCTCGAAGCGAGTGAACGCGGGCCGCTCATCTGCGTGTCCGGGGAGCGGCCGCACGTGGCGCGACGCGTGACCGACTTTCTCAAGCGCGAGGCGCGCAAGGATCTTGAAGCTGCGGTCGCGCGCCATTCGCGGCAACTCGGCGTGAAGCCCCGCCGGATCGTGCTGCGCGACACGGTCAGCCGCTGGGGCTCGTGCTCGTCGACCGGAGGTCTGAATTTTTCCTGGCGCCTGATCCTCGCGCCGCCGTTCGTGCTCGACTATCTCGCCGCGCACGAGGTTGCCCATATCGTGCACATGAATCATTCGCCGTTTTTCTGGAAGCTCGTGCGCCGCCTGCATGCCGGAACCGACCGCGCCGAAGTCTGGCTCAAGGTCCGCGGCGCGGACCTGCACCGCTTCGGCGCGACGTGGGAGTGATTCCTTTCTCCCGCTTCGTGGGAGAGGTGGCCGCGCGGCACGTGCGACCGGAAGAGTCGCCGCGCACCTCAGCTTGACCTTCTCCCGCATAGGGGGTTCGGAAGCGCGCCTGTCTTTCGGCGGGCTATACGGGAGAGGGGGTGCGCCTTACGCCATCTTTCCCAGGGCGTCGAATAGGAGCTCAAGGTCCTGTGGGCGCGAGAGGCGGTGGTCGCCGTCCTTGACGAGCGTCAGCGTCGCGGGGTCGCCGCCGAGCCCCTGCATCAGCGCGAGCGCGTGGGAGAACGGCACGTCCGGGTCCTGCATGCCCTGCAGCACCACGGTCGGCGCGTGCGTGCGAACGATCGCGCCGAGCAGGAGATGCTTGCGCCCGTCCTCGATCAGAGCCCGGGTGAAGCAGTCGGGTTCGCTCGAATAGGCGGACGGCCGCCGCCACACGCCTTGTTCCATGATCGCGCGCCGCGCCTCCTCCGGCGCCTTGGCCCAGATCAGCGCTTCGGTGAAGTCGACTGCCGGCGCAATGAGAATGAGGCCCTTGATTCGCCCCGCCTCGCCCGTCTCATTGAGCGCGCGCGCGGCAAGGAGCGCGAGATAGCCGCCCATGGACGAGCCGACGACGATCTGCGGCCCCTGCGTCTGCGCCCTCACCAGAGTCAGCGTCTCCTCGAGCCAGCGCGAGACCGTCCCGTCCTCGAGCCGCCCCTCGGAGCGGCCGTGGCCGGAATAATCGAATCGCAGGAGACCGAGGCCGCGCCGCTCGGCCTCGGCGTCGAGGGCGCTCGCCTTGGTCGATTCCATGTCGGAGCGATAGCCGCTGAGCCAAACCACGCCCGGGGCTCCGCTCCGCACTGGCGCGCGACGGCGAAAGGCGATACGCCTTTGATTCGGGGCTTTTCCCACGATCAAGAACTGCGGCTGTCCGTCCGACACCTTGAGCTCGCTGCCGATGATGCGACCCGCGGACCGCGCCTTCATGAACCCGGGTCACCGCGCTCGCGGCGAAGCGGGCTTGGCCGAGGAGGCGCCGCGAGTCAACCGCTCCCTTTGCTTCAGAGGCGGCGCATGAGCGTCGATATGCTCGCGCCGTTCGGCCGCGGGGCGAATGCGCCGCTCGCCGGACGGACGATCCTCCAAATCATCCCTCCTGTCGACGCCGGCGGCGACGAACGGGCGACGCTCGCCGTCACCGCGGCGCTGGCGGAGGCTGGCGCGCGAGCGCTGGTCGCCACCGATTCCGGCGAGCTGGCGGGCGAACTGCATGCGATTGGCGGCCTCTTTGTCGAGTTTCCAGCCGCAGCCAAGAACCCGCTCGCCATGACGCTCAATATGCGCCGCCTTCAGCGCATCATCACCTCGGAGCGGGTCGACCTGGTGCATGCGCGCTCGCGTTGGGCGGCCTGGGCGGCAGTCAAAGCCTGCCGCAAGGCCAAGCGTCCGGTGATCACTTCGCTGCATGGCGACGGCGCGCGCTCGCCGCCGCGCACCAGCTTCGAGACCGCCGTCGCCGAGGGCGATTTCGTCATCGCCGGGTCGGAATTCGCGGCTCGGCGCGGGGCTGGCCTTTACCCCGACGCGCGCTCGCGCCTCAGGGTCGTCCGCCCCGGACTCGATCTCTCGAAGCTTCAGCCCGAGCGGGTGAGCGGGCGCCGGGTCGCCGACATCCGCCAGGCGTGGGGCGTCGCTGCGCACGAGCGGGTCGTGCTGACGCCGGCGCGGCTCGCGCCTGGCCGCGGCCAGGCGACGCTCATCGAAGCGGCGGCGATAATCAAGGGCCACGGCCTCGACGACGTCCGCTTCGTGCTCGCCGGGGACGCCGCAAGGCCGGCCTACACGCGCGAGCTTGACGCGCTCGCCCTGAAGCGCGGCCTCGAATCAATGCTGGTGCGCGTCGGCGCCGCGGCCGATCTGCTGGCGGCGTTCATCGGCGCGGCGGTCGTCGTCTTTCCCGCCGTTAGCGCTGACGGCGTGACGCGCACGTCGGTCGAGGCCGCGGCGATGGGAGCCTTGACCATCATCTCCGACGTCGGACCGGCGCGCGAGATCGTCGCAGCGCCGCCGTACGAGGGCGTCGAGGCGCGCACCGGCTGGCTCACCCAGCCGAGCGACGCGGCGGCGCTTGCGACAGCGATCGAAGCCGCGCTTGGGCTCGGCGCCTCCGCGCGCGAAGCCATCCGGCGCCGGGCGCGGGCAAAGATAGCGGAAGCTTTCTCGCTCCATCGGATGACGCGCGACACGCTTGGCATCTACAGTGAGGCGCTGGGACGGTGAGCGGGAGGAATTCGCTTTTGGTCGCTCGGTCAGGGATCACGTCGGCGCCGGCCGGCTACAGCTTGCGGCAGATCGCGCTGCACTGGATCGTGTTCGTTCTGGTCGCTTTTCAATTTGTGATGGGCGACGACATGACCGACCTCTTTCGCGCTGCCCACGGCGGACGCCCGACCGAAACGAGCGCGATCTGGGCGCCGATCCATATCGCTGTCGGGATCCTCATTCTCATCGCCATGCTGGCGCGGCTCGCGCTGCGTCGTCACGACGGCGCGCCGCCGCCGCCGAAGCAGGCTGCCGCTCTCCAATGGCTGGCAAGCGGCGTGCACGCCGGCCTCTACGTCGACTTGATCGGCGCGCCAGTCGTCGGCGCGATCGCCTATTTCTTTCTGCCCTCATTCGCCGGGCTGCACCATCTCATGACGCGCCAAATCCTCGTCGTTCTCGTCGCGCTCCATTTCGCCGGGGCGCTGTGGCATTGGCTCGTCGTTCGCGACGGCGTCATGACGCGGATGGTCCGCCCGGCCGATTGAGGGGGTCTGGTCCGCCCAGCTGACGCGCTTGGCTTGAGCTTCTTTTTTGTCAGATCTTGCTTGGGCCGCACGTACGACTGATATGACTTCGCGCGACGGCCGGGGGCAACTCGGCGGGAAGATAGGGCGAGATCGGTGGCGCGGAGGCCTCGCCATCCGATCGTCCTTCCCGCGCGAGCGGCTGAACGAGTTGAACGATTTGCTCAGCTCTTGATGAAAGCTCCGGAGCGGAGATCGCTCAGCGCCTGCCGGATCTCAGCCTGCGTGTTCATCACGATCGGCCCGTGCCAGGCGACCGGCTCCCGCAGCGGCCGCCCGGAGACGAGAAGGAACCGCACGCCTTCCTCGCCCGCCTGGACGCTGATTTCGTCGCCTGCGCCGAACACCACGAGCGAGCGATTGCCGACCCTGTCGCGCACCAGCACCTCCTCCCCGTCGAGCTGCGCCTCGCGCAGCGCTCCGAACGGTCCGGAAGCGTAGGCGAAGTCACCAGCGCCCTCGAAGATGTAGGCGAAGGCCTGGCGGAAATCCTCGACCTTGAGACGCTTGTGTTTGCCCGCGGGCACGGTCACGTCGAGATAGCGCGGTTCGGCGGCGACGCCGTCGACCGGACCCGTCTTGCCCCAGAAGTCGCCGCAGATAACCCGCACGCGGGTCCCGTCGTCGTCGATGACTTCGGGGATCGCGGTCGCGGGAACGTCCTGGTAGCGGGGCCGGGTCATCTTGAGATGCGCGGGCAGGTTGGCCCAGAGCTGGAAGCCGTGCATGCGGCCTTTCGCGTCGCCGGTCGGCATTTCCTGATGCAGGATACCGCTGCCGGCAGTCATCCACTGCACGTCGCCGGACCCGAGCGTTCCCCGGTTGCCGAGGCTGTCGCCGTGGTCGACGCTGCCTGCGAGCACGTAGGTGATCGTCTCGATGCCGCGATGAGGATGCCAGGGAAAACCGGCTCGATAGTCCTCGGGCCGGTCGCCGCGAAAATCGTCCATCATCAGGAACGGATCGAAATCGGACGTATCGCCGAAACCGAAGGCGCGGCGAAGCTTGACGCCCGCCCCCTCCATCGTGGGAACCGATTGGCTGACGCGCTTGACGGGACGAATGGACATGAGCCCTCCTGACCGAACAGAAATCAATTCGGCTTCCGAAATACTGCGGCTCATCCAGAGTTGAAAGCGACGAGTCTCAGCAAATTCTTGGATCGGAAACCGTTTGCAGCCCGGGACATAGGTATAGCGATATGCCGGCGCAAGTCTATCAACAGAAGCGATAGCTTCTATCGGTCGAGGCGAACGTCGGCCGTGCGTTCGGCGGCTCCGGCCCGGCCCCAATCGTTCGGCGCCGACCGCGCCATCGAGATCAGGGCGACAAGAACGCATCGACCTGTGGCGCCGTCGACGCGCATGTCGCGCCGCTCTCGCCGGTCGAGTCCCAGACCCACTATCCCGATTGCGCCAAATCGCCCGCGCTCCTGACGCTGTTCGCTCAGGCTCACCTCGATCCGGCGTTCTCCAACTACTGCCTGAAAGGCTCTCAGACCGACTTCACCGATCAGTCCGGCCTCGCCATCCGCCTCGGCAATTCGGTCACCGAGCAGAGCTTCGTCGCCCGGGCTTCATGCATGACCTGCCACGGTCGCGCGGCCTTTGACGCCGACGGCCACGCGACGACTTTCGCCGGCTTCGATCCAGCCTCTGTCAATGAGCCGTTCGGAGTCGGCGATGCGCCCGTGGGACCGATCAATTCCGGCTGGTTCTGGGCCCACGGCGGGCCGCCTTCGTTTCTCGCCCTCGTCAACGGAAGCGATCTGACGCGGTTCGGGTTTCCGGCGGATTTCGTCTGGTCGATCCCGTTTTGCGCCATCGACGACACCGTGCAGCCGCCGGAGACCAAGTCGCGCCTGTGCGCGACGAAATAGCGCGCAAGGCCCGCGCTTCACTATCCTGCGATCGAACGAACGGCGCCTTTTGCGTTTGGTCTCCCGCCGATGATTGTCGAAGCGAGCGCGCCCGCGGCAACGGCGCGCTCCAACCCGATCTGCACGTCGAACTTTGCGAGGCGCGCCGCGAGAAACGCGGCGACGAAAGCGTCGCCTGCGCCGGTGGTGTCGATCGCCTCGATCTTCGGTGCTTCGGCCCGCCAGCGCCGAGCGGCGGTCGCGGCTTCACATCCCTCCGCGCCGCGCTTGACGACGACCAGCGGATAGATTGCCGCAAGGCGCGCGCACTGGATCTCGTGGTCGTCGGAGCCTGCGAGGACCGCGGCTTCCTCGGCATTGGGGAACAGGATCGCGGCTCCCCGCGTCCACTCGAGAAAATTCTCCGCCCCGACCTCGCGCAGGAATTCCGCCGATGCCGGATCGACACTGACCGGCCTCGCTCCCGCGCGGCGTATGACGTCGAGGGCCGCCGCTCGCGGCGAAGGCGCGAAGAAGGGATAGCCGGAGAGATGGATGAGCGCCGCGCCGGCGATCAGCGCATCGTCGATGTCGCCGGCCTCGAGCGCCTCGTTCGCGCCGCGGTCGGTGAGGAAGCTGCGCTCGCCATCCGGGTCGATGAGTGCGACGAGCCGCCCGGTCTCACGCCTCGGATCGCCAACAAGATGCGGCGTCACGCCAATGGCCTTGAATCGCGCCGTTTCGACTTCGACGTCGGCCGCGCCGACGCGGGCGACGAAATCGACGTGGGCCCCGAAGAAGGCGAGCCACGCGGCCTGATTGGCGGCCGAGCCGCCGGGCTCGAAGGCGATCCTGGCCCGGCGGTCCGAGCCTCGCGCAAGCGGCCCTTCAGGCCGCACGACGACGTCCGTCATCACGTCGCCGATCACGAGGATGCGGGGCGGGGCAAGGGCGGCTTCATCCATGGGTGTTTCGATCGGCGCCGCCCGTTCCCCCGGCTCCTATTTTGGCGTCCTTCAGCCAGTATCTGAAAGCGGTCGCCAAGGCCACCGCCCCTTGGCGGCCTCGCGCTCGAAGGCCGGCCAAAGCGGGGAGCCGCGCTTGACACGAGGGGCAATCTTGGCATTTCTGCAGCAGCGAGCGGCTGACTCAACAAATTCCAAGGGGCGCATGTCCGACACGCTCGATCTGATTTTCTCAGCTTCCGGCCCGGAAGTCATTTTTGAGAATTTCGGCGATGAAATGGTTATCGCTAATTTGGAATCCGGGTTCTTCTACAGCATCGACGGCTCGGGCGCCGACATCTGGAACGCGCTCCTCGCCGGGCATACGGGACGGCAGTTCATCGCGGCCTCGAGAGCCGACAACGACGGGGCGGCGGCGATCGCCCGGTTCATCGCGGAACTCAGGAACGAGGGCCTTCTGGCGGAGACGGCCCGTACCGCCAAGTCGGACCCCATCGCGGTCGCCGCCTTCGCGCCCCCGTCGATGCAGAAATTCGACGATCTGCAGGGCCTCCTGCTGGTCGACCCCATCCACGAAGCCTCGCCTGCCGGTTGGCCCTTCGTCCAGGCTTCGGACGAGTCGCGCGGCTGACATGATCGAGGCGAAACGGGGCGGCGCCATTGCAGAAGCAGCGGTCTCGGATCTCGTCCGCGCGACGGCGGACCGGCCGTTCGCTGCAAGCCGGATCGTCGAGGTCGGCCCGCTGGCGATCGCGATTCACTTCGCGGACCACGACCTCGAAGCCATGTTCGCAAACGCCTTCTATCCGGCCCCCGCGACTGAGCGCGCGTCCTGGTCCCTTTTCGTCGTGGCCGCTGCGGGGGAGAATCCGCTTCCCTTGCCCGGTTTCAGCGCCGGCGAGCCGGATATGCGTCTCGTGGAGAGCGCCGACCGCTATTGTCTCTGGATGGGGCGGCATTCGCCATCTCTCTATGTCGTTGATCGGCCGACCCGCCGCGCCGTCTGTTGGGTCGCCGAGAAAAGCGCGATCAAGGCCTGGGAGCGCTCGCGCCCCTTCCTTCCCGCGCTCCAGGCGATGTTTGACGATTCCGCCTGGCTCGCCGTTCACGCCGCCGCGATCGCGATTAAGGATCGGGCGATCCTGTTTGCCGGCCCCGGGCGCGCCGGCAAAACCACGCTCAGCCTTGCAGGCCTCAGCGCGGGCTGGCGCTTCATCGGAGATGACTACGTGCTGGTCGACACGCGCGAAGAGGCGCCGGCTGTGGCGCCGCTATTCGCGACTGCGCGGCTGCGGGACGACATGGTTAACCGCTTTCCGAACCTTGCCGGAGCGTGCACGGCCATTTCGAACGACTTCGAGGAACGGCGCCACGAGTTGAGTTTGCGGGGCTTCCCCCAATTGCGCGGGGGCCCGGCCCGGCTCGAGCGTCTTCTCTTTCTCGAGCGAGGCGGACATCCGGCGCCCGACTTCGGCCCGATCCGGCGCTCGAAGGTTCTGGCCGCGATGGCGGCCAACACATTCATCGCGACCCCTGGCGCCAAGGAGTCGCGGCTGCGGAAGTTGTCGCGCCTGTTGATGGCGGCGCCGGTCCTCGGGTTTGACCCGGGGCCGCGGATCGAGGACGCGCTCGCTGCACTGAAGGCGGTCCTAAGATGAGCGCCGCCCCGTCCAGCATCAGTGCGATAATACCGGTTCACAACGGGGCGCGTTTCCTTTCCGAGGCGCTACGCAGCGTAAAGGAGCAGAGGCTCCCCGCCGACGAGATCATCGTCGTCGACGACGGTTCGTCGGATGGCAGCGCGGACATCGTCCGGCGCGAGCATCCCGACGCCGTCCTGATCCAGCAGCCGCGGGCGGGCGCCGCGGCGGCGCGCAATGCAGGGGCGCGGCGGGCGCGCTGCGAAGCGCTGGCGTTTCTCGACCACGATGATCTCTGGCCGCCGGAACGCAACGCCGACCTGCTCAGAGCTTGGAGGGCGCATCCGGAGGCCGATGTCGTCTGCGGCGCGTTCCACCTGCTTGCAGAGCCCGGGCCGAGCGAGGACGAGCGGCTCAGGCGCGCTGAAGGCGGTCATGCGCCGTTCCTGGTCGGCGCGCTCATGATCCGCCGGCCCTGCTGGCTGGCCCTTGGCGGCATGCGGAGCGAACGCGACTATGCGGAAGATCTGGACCTCTATCTTCGTCTGAGCGAGGCCGGCGCGAACGTCCTTCGCATCGACTCCGTAACCCTGATCTATCGCATGCATGGCGCAAACCAGTCGCGAGCGGCCGCCCGCAACTCGAGCGCCTTGCTCTCGACACTTCGCGCGGCCGTTCTGCGCCGTCGGGCGTGACGCGGGGCTTCTGATGCGCGTCTCCGTCCTTCTCGCCTGTTGGAACGCGGCGCCTTACGTCGGGGAGGCGGTGCAGTCGGTGCTGGACCAGCTTCCGGCGCCGCACGAGATCATCGCCGTCGACGACGGGTCGACGGATCTATCGGCCGCGGTTCTTGGCGGTTTCGGGACCCGGCTTGTTCTGATCCGGCAGCAGAATTTGGGGGTCGGCGCCGCGCTCAACCGCGCCGCCGGCGAGGCGACGGGCGACGCGCTCGCCTTCATCGACGCCGACGACTTATGGACGCCCGGAAAGCTCGCACGACAGACGCAAGCGCTGGCGGCGGATCCGGAGCTCGACGCCGTGTTCGGGTTTATGGAGACCTTTGCGAGCCCGGATCTGCCGGAGGACGAAAGGTCGCGGCTGCGCATGCCGGAGCGGGCCGAGCCGGCCTTCACCAAGAACGGCATGCTTGTCCGCAGGACCGCTTTCAACCGCGTGGGTGGATTTGATCCTGCACGGCGCAACGCCGATTTTCTCGCCTGGTACGCTCGCGCGGTCGGCGAAGGTTTCCGATGGCGACTGGTAGAAGATGTCGTCTGCCGGCGCCGCCTTCACGCGCAAAACATGGGGCGGTTGGATCGGGATCGGCAGCGCCGCGACTATCTCTTGACGATGAAGGCGTTCCTGGACGCGAGGCGAGGGCCGCGCGTGGGAGCGTCATGAACGGTGTCCCGCTGCCGGATCGCGCCCGCTGGCTGCTCGAAGCCTGCCTGAGAGATGACGATCGCGCGGTCGAGGCATTCGGCAAATGGCGGCGATTCGCCAATCCCGACCGGATGGAAGGACGGGAATTGCGCCTCACTCCGCTCCTGCACGCGAATATGAGGCGGATCGGCCTTTCTGACCAAAAGCTGGCGTGGATCGGGGGACAGGCAAAGCATATCTGGCTTACGAGCGCGCTTCGCCGCAAGAAGCTGCTGCCTGTCCTCGACAGCTTCGAAGGCGCGGGCGTCGATTGCGTCCTCATCAAAGGAGCGGCTCTGATCGCCCGCTTTCCCAAGGCGGTCGGAACCCGGCCCATGGGCGACTTCGATCTGCTCGTCCACCGGTCCTCGGCTCTGCCGGCTATGGCGATCCTCAATGCGTCGGGATGGCGCGGAGCGATCGGGGCGGCGTTCTCGGAGGCCGACCTGAACCGCTATCATGCCGTGGGTTTGTGGGACCCGAGCGGCACCTGCGTCGATCTCCATTGGCGGCCGGCAGCCTCGATCGCAACTCTGCGGCACGCGGAAGGGGTGCGGGAGCGCGCGGTCGCCGGCGGCCTTGAAGGCAGGCCGGTTTTGGTCGCCTCCGCGACCGATCACCTGTTCATTCTCATGTGTCACGCGTTCCACGACGATCTGGAGCGGCGTAGCGATTGGGTCGCGGACGTCGATCTTCTCTTTCGCCTCGTTCCGCCCGAGGAGTGGGATTGGCGGCTCTTTCATCGGCTCGCAGAGGCGCACCAGCTCGACCGGTGGGTCCGAATGGCGCTCGCAACTACGCAGGCGATTACCGGGCGCCCGCCGCCGGGCGGCTCAAGGTTTCACAGAGCCGCGCCGACGTGGCGAGCGGTCTTGCAGGATCGGGAGATTCGGTCGCGCGGATTCCCGGCGTCCTCCTGGTTCGATCGAAAAGCGCGTTCGAACGGCCGCAAGGCGCGGGGCTTTCCGGGCAATGCGATCGATCGCACTCTTGAACCCGCGCGCGCTGTCGCGCTCGCTCTCGAGGGTCAGGCGCTGACTGGGGCCGGAACCGATCGCACGCGGAGGTTCGCGTTTCCCGAGACGATCATCTTTCTCGAAGGCTGGTCTTTTCCCGAGGATGGATGGCGATGGACCGAGGCGGACGTCTGCGTGTTCTGCGTTCCTGTTGCGCTCGGAAACGTCGGCGAGCCGTTTCAAATGCGGATGCGGCTCGCGGCTCTTCCTGAGCTTCGCGGCCGGCTGACGGCGCGGGCGTGGGCCGGCGGCGAGGTCGAGACCCTGGCTTTCCGAAACGCTCCCGACGCGGAGGTCTTCGTCGTGAGCGGCCGGCTGTTGCCGCGGACCGACGGCGAGGAAGGGGGCGCTCTTGGCGTGCTGTGGCTGCGCCTGGACGGCCTGTTCACTCCGGATGAACGGCTCGCCTTCAGTGATCTTCGCCGCCTCGGAGTGAGAGCCGACCAGATCGAAGCGCTCCTGGCGTCCGAGGTCGCGGCGCGGCTCCCGACGCTCGATCGTCCGCTGCCGCTCGGCGGCTCGGAGAGCGATCTCATGGCCTGGACCGGATGGGGCGCGCCGGAAGGCTTCGGGCGATGGACGGTCGGCGCGGAGTCGCGTCTCCGGTTCCGTCGGCCGAACGGGGGAGGCGGAGCGGTCGAAGCCGTCGCGATCGATGTCGCACAGGTTTTCAGCGCCGGCGGCCCGGTCGTCTTCGAGATCCAGGTCGGGTCCGAAGCGCCTGGCCGTTTTCAGTTTCCCGACGCGGCCGAGATCGGGCGAGGCCCCGCCCCGGGGGGCGTGGTGACAGCGCCCCTGCCGCCTTACGAAGCGGGTGACGCACAGGTCGAAATCAGCATCAGAGTTCGAGACCCGGCCTCGCCACATGAACTCGGCCTCGGCGACGATCGCCGGAAACTCGGCCTTGCCGTCAAATCGATCGCGCCGGCGTAAAGCGTCCGTTGCCAGGGGGCCGCTCGATTGGCCGATGGCATTGGAAACCCGCCGATCATTGCTGCACCTGCACGGGCTCGCCGAGCTTTGCGACTGTGCCCGGAACGATCAGAAGGTACCGGCGCTGGACTTCACCCTCGCCGCGCACGGCCTGACGGATCGGACCAATCGCAGTGACGATGGCGGATCCGGCTGGGTTGGCGGTGAAGCCCTGCAACGGCTCAAGGACGCCCGCGCCGGAAGCCTCCCTTGAAAGCGCAAGAACGTAGGGCTTGCCGGGTTCGAGTCCGGTAACCGCCGGAGGCGCTATGTTTCGTTTCTCGTACCAACTTCCCGCCTTCGCGGCGGACGGAAAGGACCAACCAGCAGAATGACGCTATTCGCCCGCGGCGGTCGCCAATGTCTCTACGACTGCGATATTCGGCAGAAGATTTTGCGGCAGGCCATGCCTGTCTTTCAGGTACTCGGCGCTGTTGTAAGAGATCCACACCTTTCCCTGCGGATCCTCAGCGACCAGGATCTTCAGCGGAAGGTCGATCGCCACGCTCGGAGCCGCCAGCATCAGCGGCGTGCCGGCCTTCGGATTGCCGAAGATCAGGAGCTTGGTCGGAGGCATTTTCCGCCCTACCTTTTCCGCTTCGCCGCTGTGGTCGACCACCGCAAACAATGTCACGCCCTTGGACTGCAGGATGGTCTTCAATTTATCGACCGTCTGGTCCACGGAATGATGGCTCGGAATTTTGACGATCCCCTCTTCGTTCTGCACGGCAAGCGCCTCCGACGACAAGAGAACGGAAACCAATAACAGCAGTGCGGCCTGCCAATGTCTCACGACGCGCGCAGCGCGGTTCGGGAGCGGGGTGGCCGACTATTGCAACCTACAGAGTCCGCGGCGCGGTCGGGTCCAGTCACAGCCTCGCCAGCTCCCCCGCGGCCTGCGCGGCGAGCATGGCGTTGTTCCGGATCAGCGCGATGTTGGCCTCGAGGCTCTTGCCTTCGGTCAGTTCGACGACGCGCTTCAGGAGGAACGGCGTCGCCTCCTTCTTGCCGACCCCTTGCGCCTTGGCTTCAGCCACCGCTTCGGCGATCCGTTCCTCGATCGCCGCCTGCTCGAGCGCGTGATCCTCCGGGATCGGGTTCGCGATCAGGAGGCCGCCGGGGCCGATCTCGCGCTGGAGGCGGATCATCCGGGCGAGATCATGGAGCCCGTCACATCGGTGTTCGAGTTTGAATCCGGATGACCGGGCGTAAAAAGCGGGGAATTCGTCGGTGCGGTAGCCAACGACCGCGACCCCTTGAGTTTCGAGGAACTCGAGCGTCTTTCCAATGTCGAGGATCGACTTCGCGCCGGCGCATACGACGGCGACGCGGGTGCGCGAAAGCTCTACCAGATCGGCCGAGATGTCGAATGTCTCCTCGGCGCCGCGATGGACGCCGCCAATTCCGCCGGTCGCGAAGATTTCGAGCCCCGCAAGGGAGGCGATGAACATTGTCGCCGCGACGGTGGTGCCCGCCGAGCCCTTGCGCGCCGCTACGAGCGCCAAGTCGCGCCGCGAGGCCTTGACGACGCCGCCGGTGAGTTCCCCAAGCCGCTCGACCTCCTGCCCGTCGAGGCCGACCCGAAAACGCCCGTCGATGACCGCGATCGTCGCCGGAACGGCTCCCATCTCGCGCACGGCCTCCTCGACGGATCGCGCCGTCTCGACATTGCGCGGATAGGGCATGCCATGAGTGATGATCGTCGATTCGAGCGCGACGATCGCCTGTTTGGCCGAGAGCGCGTCGGCGACCTCGGCGGAAAGATCCAGGAGATCGGCGGCGCTCATCGCTCGACACTTTCATCACGGGTGGCCGCGACCGGCCGCCGACGCGATTATCGGCAATCTCAGCTCAGGATCAATGGCCCCCGCGGAGCGGCTCCGATCGAGCCGGTCCGGTGATCGTAGGCAAGCGCAATTCGGTTGGCTCGCCAAACTGAACGCTGGTATGTTTTCCGGAATGCTCGATGAGGAATGAGTATTGCCTGAGGCGCAACAAACTGCGGCGCGTTCCGCTATTGGATCTCTGGCGCTGATCGCTGCGGTCGTTGCCTGCGCCGCCGCCGCGTTTGCCTATACGGCGGGGTGGCTCTCGCCTGACCGCCTTACGCCCCACAGGCTCGTGGACGCCTTCACACCGCAGGGCGGCGAGCCGCCGCTTGGCCATCGCCGCAATCACGCCAAGGGCGTCTGCTTCACCGGAACATTCGAGGCGAACGGCGCCGGTTCGGAGCTTTCTCGAGCTCAGGTGTTTGCGCAAGGCCAGTACCCCGTCCTCGGACGCTTCAATCTGGGCACGCCCAATCCGAACGCGGCGGATGCGACGGTGCGGGTACGCGGCCTCAGCCTCATCATCTCGACCCCGGACGGGCAGGAATGGCGCAGCGCCATGATCAATGCGCCGGTCTTCGCCGTCTCGACGCCGCAAGCGTTCTACGAGCTCCTGCTTGCCTCGGGCAGCAAGGACCCGAATGCGATGCCGAGTTTCGCCGGCGCCCATCCCGAAATCGCGAATTTCGCCGAATGGGCAAAGAGCGGGCCCTGGACCGGCAGCTACGCGGAAGAGCGGTTCAACAGTCTCAACAGCTTTATATTCACCGACAATTCGGGCGCCGAGCATGCGGTGCGATGGTCGCTCACTCCCGCAGCGCAGCCGGTCGCCGTCTCGCCCGAAGAGCTCGCCAAGCGCGGACCGGACGTCCTCGAGCGGGAAATCGCCGAGCGGATTCGCGGCGGGCCGCTGCGCTGGACCTGGTCGGTGACCATCGCCAATCCCGGCGATCCGACAGCGGACCCGACCAAGGCTTGGCCGGAAGACCGTCGCACAATCGAGGTCGGCGCGCTGATCGTGAAGGAGATCGAGGCCGAGGCCGACGGCCCGTGCCGCGACGTCAACTTCGATCCCACCGTCCTGCCGAACGGCATACGCACATCGGACGATCCGTTCCCGGCGGCGCGGTCGGCGGCCTATGCGAGATCCTACGACTTGCGCACGGCGGAGGCGAAGGACTATCCCCGAACCGCGGCCGGAGCGAGCCAATGAACGGCGTCCAGCGCTTCACCCCGCTCCAGCGCCTGCTGCACTGGGTGGTCGCCATTTGCATTCTGGCCATGCTGTTCATCGGCGTCGGCATGGTGTCGACCGTCGAGCCGAAATACCTGACGCTTGTTTCAATTCATAAGCCGCTCGGCATGGCTATCCTCGTGCTCGCGCTGATCCGCCTCGTCGTGCGCATGCGCTACGGCGCCCCGCCGTTGCCGGAGGATTTGCCCGAGCCGATGAAGCTCGCGGCGTACCTCTCGCATTACGCTCTTTACGCTCTCATGATCGCCATGCCGCTCATCGGCTGGGGGATGCTGTCGGCCGCCGCCTATCCGGTGAAGCTATGGGGCGGCGTCAATCTGCCTCGGATCCTCCCGCAAAGCGACAGCCTGCACACGGCCCTTTGGAATGCGCATTTCTACCTGGCGTTTGTCTTCTTCGCCCTGATCCTCATGCATCTCGCCGCGGCGCTCTTTCATGCGCTCGTGCGGCGGGACGGCGTCTTCGAGTCGATGGGGCCGGCGCTCACGCGCGACGAGGCCGCGCCCGCCGAGTGAACCCCTCTTCTTTGGGGTTCAGGCCCATTCGCCCTTGCGGAAGACCGGCGTCCGGCCGCCATCTGCATCGACGCCGTCGATGTCGATCCTGTCCGAGCCGATCATCCAGTCGATATGGATCATGCTCTTGTTGCCGCCCTCGGCCGCGATCTCGTCGGGATTGAGCTTGTCGCCGCCGACGAAGCATTTCGCGTAGCATTGCCCGAGCGCGATATGGCAGGCGGCGTTCTCGTCGAACAGGGTATTGAAGAACAGGAGGCCGCTTCTCGAGATCGGCGAGGAGTGCGGCACCAGCGCGACCTCGCCGAGGCGGCGCGCGCCGTCGTCGCTGTCGAGGACCTTCTTGAGCACGTCCTCGCCGCGCGCGGCCTTCGCTTCGATGATCCGTCCGGCTTCGAACCTGACCGCAATGCCGTCGATCAGCGAGCCCTGATAGGAGAGCGGCTTGGTGCTGACGACGTGGCCGTCCACCCGGCGCGCATGCGGGGTCGTGAACACCTCCTCGGTCGGGATGTTCGGATTGCAGGTTATCCCGTTCTTCGCCGTCGCCGCGCCCCCCTCCCATTCGTGCCCGTCGGCGAGCCCGATGGTCAGATCCGTGCCCGGCCCGGAATAGTG
The DNA here is from genome assembly GCA_963832305.1 of uncultured Alphaproteobacteria bacterium. GTDB lineage: Bacteria > Pseudomonadota > Alphaproteobacteria > Rhizobiales > Beijerinckiaceae > Roseiarcus. The sequence goes on from CAWHTU010000018.1 coordinate 415,944, forward strand.
CAGGGCGCGGAACGCCTTGCCGTTCAGCCAGTCCCGCCGGCGGCCGAGCGCCGCATTATGCGCCTCCCATGCGGCGACCGGATCGTCGTTGTCGACGCGCGAAGCGGAGAAGATCGCCTCCGCGAGCCTGCCGACGGCCGCGTCCTCGGTCTCGGCGGGAAAGACGCGCTTCGCCCAGGATTCGGTCGGATAGGCGACGATGTTCCAGTTGACGTCGAAGCCGGCGATCTTCTCGAGCGCCGGCTGGTAGGCGATCGAGTTGGCCTTGCTGGCGCGCGCGACCTTGGCCGGGTCTTCGTTGGCGAGCAGCATCGGGTCCTCGCCGACAATGGCGAGCCGCGCCGTGTTGGCGCCGAACGCTTTCGCGACGCCGTCGTAGAGCCAGCCGGGCGCGCGGTCGAAGCTTGCCTCCGGGCCGAAGCGATATCGCGCCAGCGTCATCTCCTCGTCGGCGAGGAGCGGCGTCACCAGCCCCGCGCCCGCCTTGTACGCCTCGACCACGACCCGCCGCGCCAAAGGCAGGGCGGCGACCGGCGCGGTGAGGAAAAGATCCTGCCCGGGCTGCAATCGCAATCCGACCTTGACCGCCGTCTCCGCCAGCCGCTCGAGCTTCGCGGGGTCGATCGACGGAAAGTTGCGCTGGTGGGTGGTCATGGCGGGCTCCGGGAAATGTCGGTCTTGAGGACGATGCCCGGACAATAAGCCGACGTGAAGGCAGCGAGAAGCCGCGGGAATTCGGTCATCGGCCAGGGCTTCACGACGGACACGAGCCAGACGGCGCCGCGCCACTTATATTCATAGCCAAGCACAGCATCGGGAGCATGGCATGGCGCGCGTCTTCATTACCGGTTCGTCCGACGGCCTCGGTTTGATGGTCGGCCGGTATCTCGCCGATCAGGGCCATCGGACCGTCCTGCATGCGCGCAACGACGCGCGCGCCCAGGACGCGAAGAAGGCTGCGCCCAAGGCCGAGGCCGTCGTCGTCGGCGATCTCGCGAGCATCGCCGCAACGAAGGACGTGGCCCGCCAGGTCAACGCGCTCGGCTCATTCGACGCCATCATTCACAACGCCGCTGTTGGGTTCCGCGAAAGCCATCGCGTCACCGTCGACGGCGTGCCGCATGTCTTCGCCATCAACACGCTCGCGCCCTATGTGCTGACCGCGCTGATCGAAAGGCCGAAGCGCCTCGTCTATCTGAGCTCGGGCATGCATGACCGCGCGAGCGCGCATCTCGACGATATCCTCTGGCGCAAGCGACGCTGGGACGGATCGTCCGCTTACGCCGAGAGCAAGCTGCACAATGTCATGCTGGCGTTCGCCGTCGCGCGGCTGTGGCCGAACGTGCTGTCGAACGCGCTGACGCCCGGCTGGGTGGCGACGAAGATGGGCGGAGCAGGCGCGCCCGACGACATCGATCAGGCGCATCTGACGCAAGCGTGGCTCGCGACCAGCGACGAACCCGCCGCGCGGACGACCGGCGGCTATTTCTATCACTTGAAGCGGCGCGAGCCGAACCCGGAGACGCGAGACGTAGCGTTGCAGGACAGGCTCATCGACATCTGCCGCGAGGTCTCCGGGGTCGACCTGTCGCGGACCTGAACGGCGAGACTGGCGTGACCATCAGCGCATGCGTGCGTTTCCCGTATGATGCGTGGCGCCATAGTTCGACATGAGTTCATCGTACAACTTATCGGTCTCTTCCTGCTGACTCCGCGAGAATTCCCCTCCCACCTCGCTCCGGGTCGGCTGGTGCTTGACTCCGCCCTGAATCGGCCAGCCGCCGCCATGGACAGGCCGGGAATCCTGGGCGATCGCTTGCTGCGCAGGCGATGAAAGCGCTCCGACCAGGGCGAAGACAATGGGCGTTTTGCGAAACATCGCGTGATTCCTGATCTCGCAGGAGCCAATACCATCATGATTTGCGAGCGGCCAACGAAACTTATAATGACGGCGACGGTTGCGGCCAGTTCGATCCTGCGCGAGTTTTCCAGCCCCTTATCGGCGCGAGGCTCTGGCCGCGGCGACGAGCCCGCGGCCATAGCACCAGGATGAACGCCATGGACGGCGCCGACGCAATCTGGCCCGAGCTCACCTACGCGGCGTGGCGCGAGACGCTCGCGACCTTGCATCTCTGGACCCAGATCGTCGGCAAGATCCGGCTCACGCTCACCCCCTGGCTCAATCACGGCTGGCAAACGCCGCTCTACGTGACCGCCCGGGGACTGGCCTCGTCGCCGATCCCGATCGGGCCGGAGATATTCGAGATTGAGTTCGATTTTGTCGGCCACCAGCTTGCGGTCCGAACCAGCCGAGGCGCCGAGGGTTCGCTGCCGCTAAGGCCGCAAGCGGTCGCGGACTTCTATCGTGCGACCATCAATCTCCTCGAGGGCATGGGCGTTGCGGTCGCAATCAAGGAGACGCCGAACGAAGTTCCGAACCCGATCCGCTTTTCGCAGGACCGGACCCACGCGACTTATGATGCGGCTGCCGCCCATCGCTTCTGGCGCGCGCTCGTGCAGGCGGACCGCATCTTCAAGCTCTTCCGCACCGGCTTCCTCGGCAAGGCGAGCCCGGTCCATTTCTTCTGGGGCAGCTTCGATCTGGCGGTCACCCGGTTCTCCGGGCGTCGCGCGCCGCCCCATCCAGGCGGCGTGCCCGGTCTGCCCGACGCCGTCGCGCGCGAGGCCTATTCGCACGAAGTGAGCAGCGCCGGGTTCTGGCCGGGAAACGAGGCCTTTCCGCGCGCGGCCTTCTACTCCTATGCCTATCCCGAACCGGCAGGGTTTCGCGACCGGGCGGTTGCGCCCGGGTCCTACTTCGATACGACGCTTGGGGAGTTCATCCTGCCCTATGACGCGGTCGCGCAGGCGCCGGACCCCGACGCCCTGCTGCTCGACTTCCTGTCGACGACCTATGCCGCCGCAGCGGAGACCGGAGGCTGGGACCGCACCGCATTGGAATGCCCGCTGGGCGCGCCGGGACGGGTGCGGTCGATCTAGCAGCGATCGGCCATCCTCCGGAGCATTCCGGCGTCATGTGCTTCGGATCGGCCAGCAATCTCTTGCAGAAAATCAGAAACTCGTGTTAAGCTGCCCCAATGAGCAATCCCGCCCATTCTCATGCCAAGACCGCGCGCCGCCGTTCCGGCGCCCCCTCACGCACGAGAAAAGTCGTCCTCCCGTTCGAGCCGCGCAACCCACTGAAAACGCTAGATTCCGACGAGAGAATCCAAGGAAACCCAAGACAATCCAACCCTGATTGAGCGGACGTCTTCGGCGCGAACCCGCCCGAGCCAAGGAAACCCAAACGGGCTCGACGAAGGCCAGCGCCGTCAGCAAGGGTCCGCTCACTCCCACTCGATCGTGCCCGGAGGCTTCGACGTCACGTCGTACACCACGCGGTTGACGCCCTTGACCTCGTTGATGATGCGGGTCGCGGCGCGGCCGAGGAAGGCCATGTCGAACGGATAGAAGTCCGCCGTCATGCCATCGACCGAAGTCACTGCGCGAAGCGCGCAGACGTGGTCGTAGGTGCGTCCGTCGCCCATGACGCCGACAGTGCGCACCGGGAGAAGCACCGCGAAAGCCTGCCAGATCTTGTCGTAGAGCCCGGCCTTTCGGATCTCGTCGAGGTAGATCGCGTCGGCTTGGCGCAGGATATCGAGCTTCTCGCGGGTGACGGCGCCGGGGCAGCGGACAGCGAGGCCGGGGCCGGGAAACGGGTGACGGCCGACGAACGCCTCCGGTAGGCCGAGCTCGCGCCCGAGCGTGCGGACCTCGTCTTTGAACAATTCGCGCAACGGCTCGACAAGCTTCATGCGCATCCGCTCGGGCAGGCCGCCGACGTTGTGGTGGCTCTTGATCGTGACTGAGGGGCCGCCCGAAAACGATACGCTCTCGATCACGTCGGGATAGAGGGTGCCCTGGGCCAGAAACTCGACCGGCCCCCGGCCGTCGCTTGCGATCCGCCTCGCTTCGGCCTCGAACACGTCGATGAACAGCTTGCCGATCGTCTTGCGCTTGGCTTCGGGCTCCTCGACGCCGGCGAGCGCGCGCAGGAACTCGTCCGCTGCGTCGACATGGGCGAGCGGGATGTTGAAGTGGCCGCGAAAGAGGCTCACCACCTCGTCCGCTTCGCCTTGCCGCAGGAGGCCGTGATCGACGAAAACGCAGGTCAGCTGATCGCCGATCGCTTCGTGGATCAGCACCGCCGCGACCGCCGAGTCCACCCCGCCCGAAAGGCCGCAGATCACCCGCGCTCGCCCGACTTTGGCGCGGATGCGTTCAGTCTCCTCGGCGCGGAAGGCGGCCATAGTCCAGTCGCCCCTGAGGCCGGCGATCTTGTGGAGGAAATTGGCGATGAGCTTGGCGCCGTCGGGCGTATGGACCACCTCGGGGTGGAACATGGTCGTGTAGTAGCGGCGCGTTTCGTCGGCGGCGACCGCGTAGGGCGCATTTTCCGAGACCGCGTAGACGCGGAATCCCTCGGGCAAGCGGGTCACGCGGTCGCCGTGGCTCATCCACACCGGATAGCGCTGACCCGTTTTCCAGACGCCCTCGAACAGGGCCGAAGGAGCGAGGATCTCGACTTCCGCCCGGCCGAATTCGGCCGCATGCCCGCTCTCGACCTTGCCGCCGAGTTGCTCGCACAAGGTCTGCTGACCGTAGCAGATCGCGAGGATGGGGACGCCGCTCTTGAAGATCTCCATGGGCGCGCGCGGGCTTCCCGGCTTCGGAACCGACGCCGGCCCGCCCGAAAAGATGACCGCCTTGGGCTTGAGTCGGGCGAACCCTTCGCCCGCCTTGGAGAACGGATGGATTTCGCAATAGACGCCGGCCTCGCGCACGCGCCGGGCGATCAGCTGCGTGACCTGCGAACCGAAATCGACGATGAGGACGAGGTCATGATTCATGCGGCTCATGTGGCGCAAAGCGCCGGCAGGCGCAATGGCGAGTCTCAGGCTTTGGGAACCGTCCTGATCAAAACCTCGATCGCGTCCCTGAGCCTTCGCACGCTCGCCGGATCAGTCAGGATCTCCTCGGCGGTCACCTGCTTTCCCGCGAGAGGAAGCTCTGCGAACGCCTCGGGCAGAACTCTCGCCGCCATTGTCGCCAGCGTCTCGCGCAGCGACGCTTGGGCGTGGAACGCGCGTGGCGACGCATTGATGAGCACGACCGGTTTGCCAGCGAAGGTCTCGCTCGCCACCAGCCAGTCAAGCGCGTTCTTCAAGGCGCCGGGCACGCCATGGGCGTATTCGGGGGCGGCGATGATGAGCGCGTCGCTTGCGCCGATGAGCGCGCGCAGCCTTTCGACCGGCTCGGGCTTGGGCCTCTCCTCGACATCGTCGTCGGGATTGAACGGCGGCAGCTTGGCGAGGTCGCGATACAAGAGCACCTTGACGCCCTCGGGCGCGACCTGCGCCAGCGCCTCCAGAGCCGCCGTGTTGGTGGAGGCGCGGCGAAGGCTTCCGGAGATGGCGAGCAGGCGCATGGGACCCTTTATTTGAGGCGCAAACCCGTCAAGACCCGCAGTCGGCCGGCGGGACGCCGCTAACCCTCATCGCCCGGCCAAACGACCGGCCGCTCCATGATTTCGGAGTATTCGTAAGGGCGAGTCGCCGGAAACGTGGTCAAGGGCAGACCCGTTTCGGAGGACGCTTCGTCGCGAGCATCCTCAAACGCCTCGGAAATCGCTTCATCGAGCAGCGGTTTTAGGCCAGGGTTCTTATGCAATTCGCGCTGAACTGGCTGCCCCTGCTCGCGAATGAACAGCGTCCGGGAACGGCTGCGCCGGTCCGGCTGATGGTCCCGCTTCAGAAGGTGGAGCATTACAACGCACAGCGGGCTTGCCAGCTTGTCGTACTGCTCCTCGCTCACCTCGTCGATCTCCTCCGCGATCGCCGCGGGATCGATTTCCGACAGGCGCCGGCGCGCAACAGCTCGGCCTGCCGGCGCGCCCAGGAATAAAGGTCCTCCGCATTGGAGGGCGCCTCAGCCTTCTCCAAAATATTGTTCCGGGGCATTTGGCCTCCTCGCGCCCGCTAGCTCAGCGCGACGTTCAGCGCGCTCTCCGGCAGTTCCTGCCCGAAGCAGCGCTGGTAGAACTCGGCGACCAGGGTGCGCTCGAGTTCGTCACACTTGTTGAGGAAGGTCAGGCGGAAGGCGAAGCCGATGTCCTTGAAGATTTCGGCGTTCTCCGCCCAGGTGATGACGGTGCGCGGGCTCATGACGGTCGACAGATCGCCGTTGATGAAAGCGTTGCGCGTCAGGTCCGCTACCCGCACCATCTTGTTGACGATGTCGCGTCCATCCTTGCGCGCCCGATGCGCGGGCGACTTGGCGAGCACGATGTCGACTTCCTTGTCGTGCGGCAGATAATTCAGTGTGGCGACGATCGACCAGCGATCCATCTGGCCCTGGTTGATCTGCTGCGTCCCGTGATAGAGCCCCGACGTGTCCCCGAGGCCGACCGTGTTCGCGGTGGCGAACAGCCGGAAGGCGGGATGGGGACGAATGACCCGTCGCTGATCGAGCAGGGTCAGGCGGCCAGACACCTCCAGCACCCGCTGGATCACGAACATCACGTCCGGACGCCCAGCGTCATATTCGTCGAAACACAGAGCGATGTTGTGCTGGATCGCCCACGGCAGCATGCCGTCGCGAAATTCCGTCACCTGCTTGCCGTCCTTGAGCACGATCGCGTCCTTGCCGACCAGATCAATGCGCGAGACGTGGCTGTCGAGGTTGATGCGCACGCAGGGCCAGTTGAGGCGAGCGGCGGTCTGCTCGATGTGAGTCGACTTGCCGGTGCCGTGATAGCCGGTGATCATCACCCGCCGGTTGTAGGCGAAGCCAGCCAGGATCGCGAGCGTTGTGTCGCGGTCGAACAGATAGTCCGGATCGAGATCCGGCACGTGTTCGCCGGCTTCAGAGTACGCGGGCGCCTCCATATCGGAATCGATGCCGAAGAGTTTGCGTACCGATACCCGCGTGTCGGGCAGACCGGGCACGGCTTCGGATTCAACCAGGGTACGTATCGAATTCATTGGTCCTCCACGCTCTCCCGCGGGCGGGAAAGAGCGTCATTCTCATACTCGAATTCCGGGCGCGCACAAAAACGCCGCCCTGCGTCGGGCCATGCCCGGCGCGCGATCCCATGACCCTCCTCGCGCCATTTTCGACTCGGCGCGATGGCGACGGGTCCTGACTTATCCTGGTCGGCGACCCGATTTTTGCGCCCGGCGTCCCGGTCAGACGAGCTTGTTGGCGCGCAGGTAGTTGTACGCCTGGATGATCTCGCGCAATTTGTCTTCCGACGAACGATCGCCGCCGTTGGCGTCCGGATGATGACGCTTGACCAGATCCTTGTACCGCGCCTTGATCTTAGCCTGGGTGGCGTCGCCGTTGAGGTCAAGCGTCAGTAACGCCTTGATCGCCAAGGCGTTGTATCGCAGCGGCGGCTCATGCTGGGGCGCCTTGCCGCGCGCCCCGCGCCGCCGCGCCGCCCGCGCCTCGGCAAAAACGGATTCATCGACCTGCTGGCGGCCGGCCGCAGCCGCCCGCGCGCCGAGCTTCCAGGTCGGCCGGTGTCCGACCGCGTCGGCCTGGCGAAATTTCGCCATCGAAGCGTCGTCCATGCCGCGGAAGTAGTCGTAAGAAGCGTTATATTCCCGCACATGATCGCGGCAGAAGCTGAAATACTCGCCTTCGCGCTCACGGCCCTTGGGCGCGCGAAAGACGCCCTCGGCCGCACAGCCGGGAAAAGAACAGGGAGTGCCCGGCGCTTTTTGCGGCTGGCGCTCGACCGGCTTCACGCGGATCCGGTCGAACAGGCGAGAATTCAAATCCATGCCATGACCTTTATGACCGCGAACGCTGGGGAGCAAGCCCCAAACCATCGGCGCCGCGAGAGCGCAGCAGCGCGCTCCATTTGCTAAGTCATGTGGGGTCGAGAATGGCTTAACGGGAGTGCGCAATGTGATCATGGAGCAGAGAATTGTCACCCGTTTGACTGAGGCGCTTGATCCGATAGCGCTCGACGTCGTCGATGAGTCCGACCGCCATGCGGGACATGCGGGAGCGCGCGAGGGCGGCGGCACGCACTATCGAGTCCGGATCGTGTCGGCGCGATTCGAGCACCGCAGCCGGGTCGAGCGGCATCGACTGGTTCATCACCTCCTGTCGGCGGAATTCGCCGATGGACTGCACGCGCTCGCGCTCGTCGCCAAGGCTCCGGGTGAGCCATGACGGCGAATCACCGCTCCGGATCCTGTGGCCCTTACGCGTTCACCCTGTCCTCCGCCGAAGCCGAAACCGCCGCGGCTCGGGCGGGGCTGCGCCTGGCTCTCAGGGACGGACTGTTGGCGCGCCATCTGGTGCCGCTGACCGCTTTCGTGCTCGTTATGGTCTTCGCCGCGGTGCTGGCGCTCACCGGCCTTATCAGCCGCCGCGCAGGCGAGGCGACGGTCATCCTCGCCGCCGCGGCCTTCATGATCCAGCGCCTGGCCAACCACTGGCGCGTCCGCCGCGCCCGTCGCGAAGGCCGTGCTGCAATCGCCAGGCTTCAGTCAGCCGGCGCGCTGACCGCGACCTTCGGGGACGACGCGCTGTCGCTTGACGTCGATGGGCGCATCGAGCGGCTCTGCTACGCCGACTGCGACGAGGCCGAAGATGCGGGCGGCCTCATCTACCTCTGGCCGAGCGCGGGCCCGCCGGTGGTCATCCCGATTCGCACGCTTCCGGCGAGCGAGGCGAGTCAACTCGTCGCACAGGTCCGAGCTCAAATGCGGGGGCGGAGGGGCAGGCCGGGGTCTTGACCGCGCTGTTCGCCGGCTCTTGGCGCGCCGCTGGCGTTCTGCCACAGTCACCCGTGAAGGGCGTGCATCGATCCTCGTTGGGGACGATGCCAATCATGGTGCTCTGACAATGAAGGCTCTACTCGTGGCTGCAGTTGCGCTTCCCGCGCTCATGTGTGCATCCGCGCACTCGTGCGAGGGACAGCTCGGCAAGACGATTTACGAGGATACGTTTGCGGATGACAGCGGAGGCTGGGACATTTCCCCGCCGCTCAGCGCGATCAAACCGCCGAATCTTCTCCTCACGCCTAACGGGAACACCACGAACGTCGGCTCCCAGGTGCTGACCTTCCACGCCAAGGAAGCTGACTTTTGCCTGGAGGGGACGATTCCCAAGGCGATCGCGCCGGACAACAGCTTCGCGCTCGGGCTTGAGTTCTGGGCGACCGATTATCGGAATCTCTGGCTAGCCATGGTGGCGTCGGACGGGACGGTCTCTCTCTTTTCCCAGGCAAACGGCGTCTGGACGAGCATCGCCAAAGTCCCGAATGCGGCGGGCTTCAAGGCGGACGCCCCGAACGCGTTGCGCGTCACGACGCTGGGCGGCAAAATCGCCATTTCCTTGAACGGCCAGCCGGTCAAGATGGTGCGCGCGCAAATTCCGGAAGGCGAGTTCCGTTTTGGCGTCTACGGACAGGTGGACAAGGGGACCGACGGCGCACCGCCGATCGTCGTCTCCAGCTACAAGGTGACAAGCGGACAGTAGGTCCGACGCTGGGGGGGTCACCCAATCCCGGTCGCCGAAGCCTCATGCCCCAAGGACGATGTGGGGCAGTTACTGCGCCGAAGGCGCACCCGCGGGCGAAGGCGGGGTCTTTGACGAATCACCGCCGTCGGACGCGGCCCCGGCGGCATTTGGCCGCGCCGGCGGGGTCGGGGGCGTATGCAGCGACGCCATCTTCACGCTCTTCTCGCTGTCCGAAGCGGCTCCATCGCGGCGGGGCGGCAGCGGCGCCCCGGACGAAGCCGGCTCGTCGGCCGCGCTGGCTTCCGTGGGAGCCGGCGCGGACTGCTGGGCGCCGCCAAGGTGCAGCCAGTTCTTGACGCTCTGCGCTCCGCCGGTGATCCCGCCGAGCACGCCGCCCGACGGTTGGCTCGGGGCAGGGGCCAGTGCGACCGCCGGGGAAACGGTTGCTGCGGGCTCGGCCGCGGCGGCGTCGGCCGGCGCCATCGCGACGCGGCGTTTGGCGGCGTCGGCGGCCGCGATCTTGACGGCCGTAGGGGCGGATTTGCGGTCGTCCAGGACGATTTCCTGCGGGCCGGTCGCAAGCGCGTCCGGATCGCTCTCGTCCTTGTACCCGGCGAAGACCGCGTTCTGGCCGCCATCGGCATAGACGAGGCGAATAGGCTTGACGCCGGAGGCGACCAGTTCGGCGACCTTGGCGTCGTCCTTCTGTTCCTTCTCCGCGACCAGCGCTTCGACGTTTTCGTCTCTCGTGAGCGCCGGACACGGCTCGCTTGCGGAAACCTCGCCCTTCGGCGTCGCGTCGAACAGGTAGCGCTTGCCGCAGACCGTCACCGACGGTTCAGCCTTGGTCACTTCGAAATGGTCGGAGCCGTTCTTGAGGTCTTTCCAGAAGGCGATGTTGGAATCGAGCCGGAACTTGGCCAGGTTCTCCGCCGTCATGTGGAACGGATAGGACTGCAGCTGGATTTCGCGCTGGCCGCCGGCGAAGGATTCGCGGGCGATCGCGTAGATGTCGGCGACCTGCTCGTCGGTCATTGAGAAACAGCCCGCGGACGAGCATACGCCGTGCACCATGACGTTGCCGCCGGTGCGCCCGTAGGCCCGGTCGTAGGCGTTGGGATAGCCGACGTTGAACGACAGATAATAATGGGAGGTCGGGTTCATCTGCCCCGGCGCGATCGTATAGAAGCCCTCCGGGACCTGCATGTCGCCTTCGCGCTTCTTCGGTCCAAGCTGGCCCGACCAGCGGCACATCGGGTAGGTCTTGAGCAGCGCATACTCGCCGTTCGACCTCATCTTCCAGATTTCGAGCTCAGCCTCCTTCTTGTAGGTGCGGATGATCGTCGGCGCGGACGGGGTGGTATCGAGCTTGTTCATCTCGGCGAGCGTCGCCGAGGAAATGGGCTGCTGCGAGCGCCCAGAACTCTGATCGAGATAGGAATCGTCACAGCCCGCGATCAAGGCGCAGGCCGCAACGGCCAGACCAGCGGCGCCCCCGCGCCGGATGATTGAATTCATCGATCTCCCCGAATTCGACGCGAGTCTAGCCGCGCGGGCGCCAAAAGTCCACGTCGCGGGAAATGAAGCGCGCGCACCCTTACGGAGCCGTTAATCGCCTTTCACCATGTGCTGACGTTGATTGCCGGGATTGCTCGGCACGGCCTGAGGCCGGAGGAAGCGTTCCCCAAGCGCAGGGAAGCAGAATCAAAATCGAGGGGAAGGAAAATCCAAATGCGCGGAAGCGAAATCCAAGGATTCTGCTTCCGCCAACCAAGTCCTTTCAGTCGGTTAAGCCGCGAACCCTCAAAACATCGGCCCCTCGACATCCGCCAGACGATATATCCTCGGTCGAGTCCGTCCCGGACTCCCGGGACAGAAGCCACCATAGCACACCTTCTGATTTTCGCAAGTTATTGCTGCGTCATTGGTCGCTGGGTCTCGTCGTAGCTGCGGCCACCTTGCCGGTCACCACTTGGCGGACAGGGGCGCCGAATCGAAGATCTCGGCGAGCCGGGCCCGGGTGGCTCGGGTTGCGCCATCGGGCAGCGCCGAGCGCGGGAAAAAGCGTGCCTCGGCGATTTCCCAATCGGGCGGCCGCTCGCCGAGGACCCGGAACGTGCGGACGAGGTAGACCGCCACGTGGTCCCGCCGCGACGACTGTGTGTTGAGGAAGAGGCCGTGCAGCAGCGGCGGCCCGTCGATCGCCACCATCGCCTCTTCCTTAAGCTCGCGCGCCATCGCCTCGGCGCAGGTCTCGCCGGGCTCGACGCCGCCGCCGGGAAAATGCCAGCCGGAGAGGTAGCCGTGCCTGACCAGCAGGACCCGTTCGTCGGCGTCGGCCACGATCGCCCGGACCCCGAGCGTCATCGGCCGCGCAAGGAGAAAGCTCCAATGCATGAGGCGCAGCTTGAGGCTCTCTCGAATCGGCGACGGCATGGGCTCGCGGGCGCTCCGTCCGGGCTCGCGCCCGGGGTTGTGTTTCCGTTCAAGCAATCTTATTGCCGCCCGGTCAATGGCGGCGCGAAGTCTTTCATCCCGGCCGCCGCCCGGCGGGGCGCGGTCAGGCAAATGAGCTTCACGATCGCGCATATCACCGATCCGCACCTGAGCCCGGCGCCCATGCCGGGCCTCGCCGATCTCCGGCTCAAGCGGGTCATGGGGTTCATCAACTGGAAGCGCGGACGCGCCCGGCTCAACGACATGGGAATGCTCGCCCGCCTGGTCGCGGACTTGCGCGCCCAGCGCCCGGACCACGTCGCGGTCACCGGCGACCTGGTCAATATCGGCATGCCGGCCGAGTTCCGCCGGGCCGCGCTATGGATGAAGACGCTCGGAGAACCGGCCGACGTCAGCTTCGTTCCCGGCAATCACGACGCCTATGTGCGTGCGTCGATGCCGCTGCTTGAGGCGACGTTCGCGCCCTGGACGGCTGGCGACGCGCCCCGCGGCGGGGCGACCTATCCTTATCTTCGCGTCCGCGGCGGGATCGCGATCATCGGCCTCTCCTCGGCGGTGCCGACCGCTCCGCTGATGGCGACCGGCAGGCTCGGCAAGCGGCAGCTCGAGGCGTTCGCGGCATTGCTTGGCGAAACCGGCGCCAAGGGGCTGGCGCGGGTCGTGCTCATTCACCACCCGCCGATCGAAGGCGTCACGCCGCCGCTGCGCGGCCTCTCCGACGCGCGGCGGTTCGGGGCAATCGTGCGCGACCTGGGCGCCGAGGCGATCCTGCACGGCCACACCCATGAGCAGGCCGTCCGCTCGCTGCCCTCGCGCGCCGCCCGCACGGTTCAGGGGGCCGTTCCGGTCATCGGCGCGCCCTCGGCGGCGGCCGCCGCCCGCGATCCGCGCTATCGCGCCGCCTATCATCTGGTGCGCCTCGATCGCGAGAGCGAACGCTGGCGGGTCAGCGTGCGCGCCCGCGGGCTCGCGCCGGAAAGCGCGGCGATCGGCGAGCGGGAGGCGCTGCGGGTTTGAGGGCGGCGATTGGGGCGAAATCCCGGCGCCGTGCGCTTCTTGCATGGATTTGGAGCGGCGCCGGCGCCACAATCAGGAGAGGACGGAACAGCGACATTTTCGGGCTGGAACAGGGAGAATAATCGCCAGAACAGGAGCGCCCCGCCGCCCTTCCACAATCTTACCCCAATCCCCGCCTCGGCCGCGGCGACCATGTGCGAGCCGCATGGCTCCGTTACGCCCCTCGCCGACGCCCTTTGGCGGATAGCGGACAAGGCTCCCGAAACGGCCGCAAGTTCCCGTGTCGACGTGAAACGGACCAAGAGACCGCGGCGTTCGCCCACAATGTATCGCACTGACCGTAGGCGATCGTCCCGCTCATGGACTTCGCGCCAGCGCTCTCCTCAGGGAGCCGAAGCGCACGCGATACTGTGCGGGAGTCAGCCCCGTCTTCCGGCAAAACAGACGGCCAAAAAAACTAGTATCCTCGTAGCCGGCCTCATTAGCTATTGCTTCGACGGACAGATCCGTTGTCTCAAGCATCTGCTTCGCCTCCTCGAGCCGCAGGGCATGCGCGTAGTCTAGCGGCGACATCCCCGTCGCCTTGGCGAAGCGCCGGGCGAAGGAGCGCTCGGGTAAGCCCGACAGACTTGTCATCGCCCCCACGGGCGCGCGTGCCTTGTAATTCATCGCCAGCCATTCCTGGCACTTGGCGACGACAGGGTCGCTGGTCTGTGCGCGACTCAGAAGCGAAGAAAACGGCTTTTGCCCGACGTCATGCCACTGTAGGAGATAGACCTTGGCGACTTCCATCGCCTCCTTCAGTCCGACGTAACGGCCGATGAGATAGAGCGCCAAATCCTGCCAGCTCGAACCTCCGCCAGCCATTACGATGCGCTGAGCTTCCCCACTCAACACCAACGATTGCTGGGCCTTCACCTTCACGCCGGGAAAGTTTTTGGTAAGGCTGGCGACATAGCCCCAATGGATCGTCGCCTCACAATTCGTCAGCAACCCAGCTTCGCCGATCAGTAGCGCGCCCGAGCATGCGCTCGCCAGCATTGCGCCATCTTCATGCGCACGTTTCAACCACTGCGCCTCGACCGTATGAAGGCCCGCTATGCTCTCGCCGGGGTCGACATAGAAATCGGGGATACAAACGATGTCAGGTCGGGGACTGTCGGCGAGACCATAGTCGGGGCGCACCCAGACCCCATTCGCCGCTTGAAATTCGCGCCCGTCTAACGAAACGACGAACGGGTGCATTCGCTGCGAGCCCGCTTCGCCCTTCGTGAGGAAGGAAAAGTCCCGCCCTGGTGACGAGAAGAGGTCGAACATGCCAAAGAGCGCGGAAGCAGTGACTTCCGGCACGGCGAGAATTGCGACTTTTACACGGTTGTCCGGCTCGGTCATGGCCGAAATGAACGGTTTCCTGCATTTTTGACTTTAGCGGCGAACCACGCTGGCGACTAGGGTGCTCCTCATCATCTGGAGATCTCGCCATGGTGTACGACGCGCTCGGAAGCCAGTTGCACGGCGAACTCCTCGAACCGGGGAGTACCGCTTACGATACTGCAAGAATGGTCTGGAATGGAATCATCGACCGTCGGCCCGCCGCCATCGCCCGTTGCCGAAACGCGGCCGACGTCATCGCATGCGTGAACGCTGCCCGCGACAACAGCCTTTTGGTCGCCGTTCGCGCTGGAGGCCACAACGTGGCGGGCTACGCCGTGTGCGACGGCGGGCTGATGATCGATCTTTCGTTAATGAACGGCGTTCGGCTCGATCCCCAACTAGACCGTGCGTATGTCGAGGGCGGGGCCACCTGGGGCGACGTCGACGCCGCAACCACACCGTTCGGCCGTGCGACACCGGGTGGGTTGATTTCGGCGACCGGTGTCGCCGGCCTCACATTGTCAGGCGGCATAGGTTGGCTACGTGGAACGCATGGCCTTTGCATCGACAACCTATCGGCGGCCGATGTCGTAACCGCGGACGGCCGCCTGATCCGAGCCAGTGACGAAGAGAATCGAGACTTGTTTTGGGCGCTGAGGGGCGGAGGCGGCAATTTTGGCATTGTCGTCAATTTTGAATTTCGCCTTCACGGGATTGCTCCCAAGTTGATGTTCCGTGCTCCCGCCTACCCCGAGGAGCGAGCCAAGGAAGTCCTGCGCGGGTGGCGGGATTTCATGGCTGCAGCGCCGGATGAAGTGAGTGGGCTCGCTGAATTCTCAACGATTCCACGCGATCCAGCCTACCCGGAATTCGCGTGGGGAAGGCGCGTGCTTAGCCTCGCGACGGTCTATGACGGGCCTTCCGCCGACGGCGACCGGGCGACCGAGTCCTTGCTCACGCTCGGCGATCCGCTTGTCGACTTCAGCGATCGAATGGACTATCGGACGCTTCAAAAACTCTACGACGGACTTTTCCCGAAGGGACGAGATCGTTGCTACTGGAAGTCGACGTATCTCGCGCGACTCGATGACCAAGTCATCGGAGACATCGTCGCTGGGATGGCGAAGCGTCCTTCCGAAATGACCTATGCATCTGTCTGGAAGTTTGGCGGCGCGGTGCAGCGCGTTGCGGCCGATGCAACCGCCTTCGGCGACCGTTCCATGCCCTACATGCTGAGCATCGACGGGATTTGGTCCCGTCCCTCCGACGATGCCGCGAATATCGCATGGGTGCGCAACT
Organism: uncultured Alphaproteobacteria bacterium; assembly: GCA_963832305.1. Lineage (GTDB taxonomy): Bacteria > Pseudomonadota > Alphaproteobacteria > Rhizobiales > Beijerinckiaceae > Roseiarcus. The sequence goes on from CAWHTU010000018.1 coordinate 431,634, forward strand.
TCTGGCGAGACATGCAGCGCCACTCGACCGGCCGACTCTACCTCAACTTCCCCGGCCACGGCGAGGACGACAATCTCGTCCGCGACGCTTTCGGCGCTCAAGCCTACGCTCGTCTCCAGGAAATCAAGCGCAAGTACGACCCAACCAATCTATTTCGCATGAACCAGAACATCGAGCCTGCGCAGAGGCTCTCAGGCTAAGCGACACGTTGCCCGCTGCCTAACGAAGGTGCGCGAGGGTTCGGTTTGACCCGTTCCGCACATCGTCGGCGAACGAGCGCTGTTTGCGCACTCCCGCCATCTGGTCGGGCGCCAAGCGTTTGATTCTTACCGCTAAAGTCGGCCCACACCGGTGGGGCGCGGCGCGAATTTCAGCGCCCTTTCTCCAGTTCGCGCCGGATCTCGTCGTCCGAAATCGGCCTGAGGAGGAAGGCGCGCCGATAGTTCGTCCCGAGTCCGACGCCCCAGCCGAGCAGCGGCCAGATCGGCCAGAAATAATGTCGGCTGGTAATCGCACCTCGGACGGAACGTGCGCGGCGTGGCCCGGCGCCGATAAAGAAAGCGACTGGCTGCCCGCGCACAACGGGACGTTCCGCTCTACTTCGCGCCACTACTGGGCTGACCAAGTCGTCCTCGACCGCTCCGGGCTGTCGCCGAAGGTCGAGAAGACGAAGTGAAAAAGCAACTGCCGCTCTGGCGGCACCTATGCTATTGCATCGACACCGCAAGTCGATGAGCTGGCGGTGAGGGAGGATAGAATGCTTAGAATCGCTTTAGCAGCCGTGGCTGCGGTTGGCCTGACCTTCGCGGCCGACGCCGAGATTGGTCCCCTCTGCCAGACCCCCGAAGGCTCTCTGATTGTCTGTCACCCAGCGCACCGTGGCGCCTCGCAGATTGGTCCGCTCTGTCAAACCCCTGAAGGCTCTCTGATTGTCTGTCACCCCCGGCACGGCGCCGGCGCGCAGATTGGTCCCCTCTGTCAGAACCCCGATGGCGGTCTGGTTGTCTGTCACCACGGGTGAGGTTGACCCCCAGAAATCTTCATTGAGCGGGCCATGCTTCGATGAAGCAGGAGCCCGCTCGGGCCGGGCCTATTCCAGCGTCAGCGCCCTTTCTCCACTTCACGCCGAATTTCCTCGTCCGAAATCGGCCGGTGATAGAAGGCGCGCCGATAGTTCACCCCGAGCCCGACGCCCCAACCGAGGAGCGGCCAGATCGGCCAGAAGTACCCGCGGCTGGTAATCGCCCAGATGGCGATGAGCAGAAGGTTGACGGCGACATAGATCGTCGCGTGGCGCCCGAAGGCGCGCTTCGCCTGGATACGCTCGATCGCCGCCTGATGATCGGGCGGCGCCGCCGGACGCGCAGGCGCGGCTTGCGCCAGCTGTCCGACCGCTGGCGCCTGTTGATCGACCGCTCGCAGCTGCGAGCCCACTTCGAGCGAGTAGACGCGGATCGGCTCGGCGATGTTCTTCAAATTCGTTGCGCCGAGGTCGGTGACCTTGAGGTCGAGCCGTCCCTTCACCTGCCAGTAGGCCTGCTCGGAGAGACAGATCGCGCCGGGCTTGGCGACGCCCTCGAGCCGCGCGGCGATGTTGACGCCATCGCCCATCAGGTCGCCGTCGGCCTCCTCGACGACATCGCCCAGGTGAACGCCGACACGGTATTCGATGCGCCGCTCCGGCGGCACGCCGGCATTGCGCTCGACCATGCCGTTCTGCAGTTCGATCGCGCAGCGAACGGCGTCGACGACGCTGCGGAACTCGACGATCGCGCCATCGCCGGTGCTCTTGACGATCCGGCCGCGATTGGCCGCGATCGTCGGCTCGACGAGATCGCTGCGCAACGCCCTGATCCGCGCCAGCGTGCGCTCCTCGTCAGCGCCGGCGAGGCGGCTATAGCCGACAATATCGGTGACCAGGATCGCCGCGAGCTTTCTTGTCTCGCTCATCGCATCGCCTCTCGTCGCCCACCGGACACTACCACGGACGCCAGCCGAACCCGCAGAAATTCAGCGACGCGAAGCCGGCCGCACGCCGGGGCGCCCAGGCCGCGGCATACAAGCGATTGCCGCCAGAATTGTCATGTACGACGGCTTTTCAGCGTGTATAGGTACCCGCAAACCTTAGGTTATTGAGAAGGGGCGGGGCGTATGTTCGGGAACAAGCGGACGGGTCGATTCATTGCCGTCTTAGGTCTTTCATTTGTCTTGAGCGCCGGCTTCATCTCATTGGCGCGCGCCGACGACGCGGCGCCGGCCGCCGACACGGCCAAGGCCGCCGCCAAGGCGGCCGAGCCGGTCACGACCAAAGATCCTCAGATCGCGCTTGATGATCTCGAACTCTTGCTCGAGCCCATGACCAAGGGGGAAATCGAAACCGAGGTCAAAGGCTGGTTTGCATTGTTGCAAGCCAAGGAGCGCGAAATCACGGTCGCCGAGCTCGACGTCCGGCGCAAGAATCGTGAGATCGCGCAGCTCGAGAAGCAGAAGGCGGCGGCCGCGGATCTCGCCAAGGCCACCGAGGAGGCCAAGGCCGCCACGACCGACAAGGACAAGGAGGCGGCTGCGAAGCATCTGGCCGACGCGCAGAAAAATCTCGCCCAGACAGTCGCCACCGCGAGCAAGGAGACCGCCAAGGAAGAGAAGAAGGCCGAGGCGACCACCGCCGCGATGGCCAAGCAGGCCGATGCGGCGCCCCCGCCGGCGACGGTCACGGATTCCGGGACGGGCGCAAAGGTCGTGCCTTCGGCGGGCGATAAGGAGGTCCTCCAGAAGGCCGCTGAAACGGCGGCGAAGAAGTCCGAGGCCACCGGCGACACCACGAAGGTCGAGAAGGTGGTGGCGGCGACCGAGAAGGAAGCCGCGGCGACCGAACAAGTCAAATCAATGGCCGAAGCGACTCCGGCGGCGGGAACAGCGGCGACGCCGGCGGCGGTCGCCGATACCTCGAACAAGGCCGAAAAAATGGCCGCGAAGGCCGATGAGGCCTCGGCCGCCAAGGCCGACGTCAAGGTCCAGCTCGTCGACTACAGCACCCAATTGATGAGCGAACGCACGGCGCTCGTCGATCGCCTCAAGCTGGTCCTGGACAAGTGGGAGGCCAAGGGCGGCGACCCGAAGGACTATCGGATGTATATCGCCTCGATCGGCGGCATCAAGATCGACGTCTCTGATCGCGCCGCAACGATGGCGAGGATCTCGGCCTGGCTCACCGCCGATGAGGGCGGGCTCCGCCTGGCGCGCGATCTGGCGACGTTCTTTGGTTACATCATCGGCTCCGTGATCGTCGCCTGGATCGTTCGCGTGATCCTGCGCCGGGTGATGAGCGGGGGGCGGGTGACTTCGCATCTCTTGCGCGACTTTGTCATTTCCAGCGCCGGGCGGATCATCGTCGCGATCGGCGTCCTGCTCGGATTGTCTGCGCTCGAAGTGAACCTCGCGCCGTTGCTCGCAGTGATCGGCGCCGCAGGCTTCGTCGTCGCCTTCGCGCTGCAAGGCACGCTAAGCAATTTCGCCAGCGGCCTGCTTATCATGTTCAACAAACCGTTCGACGTCGGCGATGAGGTGGAAGTCGGCGGCGGCATCAAGGGCCGGGTCACGCGGGTCAGCATCTTCAGCACCTATATCGAGACGGACGACGGATTGCTGAAGATCGTACCCAACGACAACATCTGGAAAGCCGTCATCGTCAATCAGACGACCGGCGTCGTGAAGGCCCCGCCGGTGGCCGAGGCGAAGCCCGCCGGCGCGACGCCCGCGGCGGGGTGAGGCGGCCGAGTCGGCGGGACGAGGCGGCGTGATAGCCGGATCGGGGCATGGATTATGGGGAAAAACCGGCCGCGCCCCCCGATATGACAATCGGATTATGCGTGAAATAGCGTAGCGTGCTGATTCGCCGCCTTTTGAATAAGGCGCGCGCGTTTTCTGCCGAGGAGGGGAAGGTCTGATGTCGGAAGCCACCGATTCCGCAGTCGAGGCCAAGGAAAAGAGTCAGGCGGTCGCGCTTGTGATCGCGGTGCTCGCGCTTTTGCTGGCGCTGGCCGAAGCAGGAGCGAAAAACGCCCAGCACCTGTCGACGGAGAAAAACATCGAGTTCCTCCGATCTGTTCAATTTCTATCAGGCGAAGAAGATCCGCTCGACCGTCGTCGAAACGGCCGCCTCGACGCTCGAGGCGCAGAAGAGCGCGATCAGCGACCCGACCGCGCAGGCGGCGTTCGAGAAGCAGATCGCCGATTTCAAGGCGACCGTCGCGCGCTACGAGAAGGACCCCAACACTCCGGAAGACAGCATGGATGCGATCCAGGAGCGGGCGAAAGAGGCGTCGGAAACTCGGGAGCTGGCCAATCGCCGGCTCGGGCACTATGAGCTCGGAAGCGGGCTCACCCAGATTGCGATCGTCCTGGCGTCGGCGGCGATCATCACCGGAATCACCGCGCTCGTCTGGTTCAGTGTTGGACTGGGCGCGATTGGCGCCATCCTGATCGCGCTCGGCTTTCTGGCCCCGACCGTGTTGACGTTCATCGGTTAGCGCGCTCGCGCCTACGATCGGGCGGCAGTGGAAGGGATATTGGCAGAGACAGACGTCCCCCTCAGGGAACACCGTCCTCTCATGGAGCATCGTCGCGCTGCTATCGCCGCTCCTTTAACTCGCTGCATGCGTTTGCTCTGCTTACGCCGTCACTGACATTGGCCGCAGACCCAGCTGCTGTCGCAACAATGCCATGCGGACGAACAGGCCTGGGTTGGCCGCCTGTGCCCGTTGCAGGTCAAAGGTGGAACGACGGGAGCGCACCGCCCGTTGGTGCATTCGTGCTCGCCGCCTATCGCGCAGCACCCCACGCCGAAGACGGAGCAGGCGGCGCCGGGCTGTATACAGAAGTCGGCTGCCTGGCAAATGGATTGCGCGCCGTCCGCGTTGCTTTGCGTAAACTGGATGCCGCCATGGCCGCCCTGCGCCGTCCAGGCGCAGCAGGGCCCTTCGTCGCCCTTGACCGCCGTCAGATTGTTCGTCTCTGCGGTGACGCCGTCTAAAGGCGTCGTACAGGTCGCGTCGCCGCCCACATCGATCGAGACATTGAAGGTTGTACCGCCGCTGAAGTTGGCCTCACTCGAATTCGCGTCGCCGAAGACGTTGAACTCGGCGGCATTCCAGGCCCCGTTGAGGCCAAGGGGATCGCCGAGACCTGAGCCGGCGTACATGTCCTGGGCAATGTCGAACGTCGACATGACGACGGAATCCGAGTTCGCCGCGACCCGGCCGAGCAGGTTCATATTGAGGAGAGCTTCCCCGGTCAGCGTGATTTGGGGCGTGGCCGGCGAGGTCATTGGGCTATTGCGCCAGCACCCGTCCGCGCCTGAAATCGCAGCGGTCGATTTGAAGGTATTCCATCCCGCCGGGCAGCAACCGCCATGCCCGACGTCCGTATCGGCGGGACACGTGGCGCGATTGTCGAAGTAACCGATCAGCCAGTACTGTATGAACGCGCCATGGCTGAAATTTGAATAGATGAACTGCTGCCACCCTGTGCAATCGTCGGACTTTGCCGTTGTCCCCGGGGGAGTGCAAACGGCGGTCGCGAACTGGTTGGCGTTGAGCTGCAATGAGAAGTCGTTGGCGCCGCCCGCTCCCGTCTCGCTGATGCCTAGGCTGGCTGTACTCGGGAATTGGCCAACCGCTTCGGATATGGCGCCCGCCGCCAACTGAGCCACGAAGGTTTGGCGATTGCCCATCTCCATTCTCAGACGGGCTTTCATTGGGTACGGGCGTTCTGGCGCTGTCCTGCACGGAACCTCCTGCCACTCGGTGTTCGGGTAAGTCAGATGGAAGCAGCCTTGCTTAGGCGTCGGCTTCCTGATCAGGTTCGAACGCCAGGCCTCTCTCGCCGCGCGCTCCTCGACGGACAAGTTCGTGGTCGGGGTGGGCGAAGCATCTGGAGTGCTTGTTTGCGCCAAGGCCGATAAAGACGGCGACAGCGCGCAGAAGACAGCCGCGAGTCCCATAACGAAGAGAATACGCGCCATCGCGCCGCTATTGACTCGAAGTTTCATAGACGATCCCCCCCGTTTGATTGAGCGTTGAACTCCGGGCATAAGCACTCCCGTCGATCATCGAGGTTGGGGAAGCACGCCGCTCAACGGAGCCCCACCCAGCTTTTGTGACAAGGGTGAGCGTAAAAACGTCTGATGTAAAGACGGGACCAGAGGCGTGGGCTTCTGGCCCCGACCGTGCTGACGTTCATCGAGTAGCTTTAAGGCAGCGAATGCACGATCACCGGGCCGGCGGTCGCCGTCGGTTGCCCGATGACCAGCGGCCCGAGATTCTCCTCGATGAAGGCGAGCGCGCGCCGATTGGATTCCTGCGCTTCCGCGACGGTGTTGAAGACGCTGATCGCGGTCACCGTGTCGTCGGGCGCGTAGACCACATAATAGCCCATGAAGCCGGACACGTCGCTGATGATCGAGATTGCGCCCTTGATCTTCTCGGCGAGCGCATCGGCCGAGCCCGGCTTGGCCTTGAACTGGCGAATAGCGGCGTACATGGCGTTCCTCCCCTCGGGCCGAGCTTCCGCAGCCCGCTCATGCCGATCATAGAGGGCGCCGCCGCCGGGCGGAACCTTGCCCGACGCTCACGGCCGCTCGCTGGCGCTACGCGATGGCAGCCGATACGACGTGCTGCAACAATCCTTGAACCCGCTTGTCGTCGCAAACCACGACATTGAACCGCATCCAAGGCGACCGGTCGAGATGAGGACGGAAGAGCACGCCGGGCGCCAGGACGATGCGCCGTTCCGCCGCCTTTGCGAGCGCAACCAAATCCTGAATGTGGGGCAATCGCGCCCAGACGAACAGGCCGTCCGAAGGCTCGACGAACAATTCGAATCCCATATCCTCGAAAGCTCGTGCGACATTGATGCGCGCTTCGCCTACGCGTCCCTGCAAGCGCGCGAGATATTTGCGGTAGTGTCCGTCGACCAGCATCAGATAGAGCAGCCGCTCTGTAAATTGCGAGCTGGTGATGCTGGTCAGCATCTTGATGTCGGCGAGCTGGTTCGCAAGCGACTGCGAACAGGCAATGAAACCGACGCGCAAACTGCCTGACAATGTCTTCGAGAAGCTGCGCGCGTAGATCACCCGATTGAGCTGGTCGAGCGTCGCCAGCCGCGGCGTTTGGCGCGCCTGGAGGTCTGAGAAAATGTCATCCTCCACTATAACGAAGTTATGCCGCTCGGCGGCCTGCAACACGCGGAATGCGACATGCGGGCTCATGTCGGTACCGGTCGGGTTCTGCATGACGGATTGAGTGAAGTACACCTTAGGGCGCCGCTCGGCAGCCAGCGCTTCGAGAACATTGATGTCGGGGCCGTCGCGGTTGCGGGGCACTGCCAACATTTCGATCCCGTGAAGGCGCAAATTGCCGAACATGTTGTAGTAGCCGGGATCATCGACCAGCGCGGCGTCACCGGGCTTCAACAAGCAGGTGATGATGAGTTCAAGCGCCTGGCTGGTTCCATTCGTCAACAGAATCTGATCGGATTGCGTGATGATTCCGAGGTCGGCCAGCGTCAGCGTGAGATGCTCGCGCAAAGGCCGATAGCCGAACGGATTCCCGTATTCGAGCAGATGGGATCCGTTCTTGCGGGCAAGCACGTTGAGGCTTTGGCGAATGCCGGCCTCATCCAGCCAGGAATTTGGCAGCCAAGGGCCGCCGGCGAGCGGAGCGTTCTCGTCAGCCTCCTGAAGCTGACGAACCAGCCACAGGAGCTGCTCATTTCGCTTGTAGCTCTCGAGTGGGGCCGCGACCGCCCCGGATGCTGTCAAGGAGGCCGCCACGTAGAAGCCGGCGCCGCGACGGGACTGAAGATAGCCCATTGCGACCAGCCGGTCGTAGGCCTCCACCACCGTAAAGCGGCTGACGTTTAACGTTTTTGCCAGGTCCCGGATCGACGGCAATTTGGAGCCAGGAGCGAGACGTCGATCGTCGATCTGCAGCTTCACGCCTACGACGATCTGATCGACCAGCGGCCTACCGCCGGCGGGAGTGACGACCAGTGAGAGCACGGCGGCCTCCGACTCGCCGAATTGGCCCGGTCTCCGCACCGGTACAGTCAGGCTAACTGACAGCCAATCCGTCCATTACTTTGGCGTGGACTGTTCGGCAACTTCGCCTTCGCGTCAAGCAGGAGGCAAAGATGGTCGACGAAACCAAGCTGAACGCGTTCATCGGCAAAATATTGGGCGATCTCGGCGGCGCCTTCACGGTGCCCATGGTGCGCATGGGCGACAAGCTCGGCCTCTACACGGCGCTCAAGGAACAACCCATGACGCCGAAAGAACTGGCGGCGAAGACGAAGGTCGCGGAGCGCTATGCGCGCGAATGGCTGTCGCACCAGGCGGCCTCCGGCTATCTCGAATACGACGCGGCCTCGGGCCAGTTCGCCTTGCCTCCCGAGCAGGCTATGGTGTTCGCGGACGTTGACAGCCCGGTGTACTTGCAAGGCGCATTCGACCTTGCCCTGGCGATGATGGAAAACCAGCCGAAAGTCGAGGCGGCCTTTCGCTCAGGCAAGGGCGTCGGCTGGGGCGACCAGGCGCCGTGCCTCTTCTGCACCGTTGGTCGCTTCTTCCGCCCCGGCTACCATAACAATCTTGTCGGGTCTTGGCTGCCGGCGCTGGACGGCGTCGCCGCTAAGCTCGAAAGCGGTGCGAAAGTGGCTGACGTTGGTTGTGGTCATGGTTTTTCGACCATCATCATGGCGAAGGCGTTCCCGAGATCGATTTTCGTCGGCTACGACTTTCATCCCAATTCAATAGCGCACGCTCGGGCCCACGCCGAGCGGCATGGGGCGACGGCGAACACGAAGTTCGAAGTGGCCACGGCGGCCAATTTCCCGGGCAAGGATCTGGACCTCGTCACGTTCTTCGACTGCCTGCATGACATGGGCGATCCGGTCGGCGCCGCGCTGCACGTGCGCGACACGCTGAAGCCCGACGGAAGCTGGATGGTCGTCGAGCCTGCAGCCGGCGACAAACTGGAGGACAATCTCAATCCGGTGAGCCGGATGTTCTACGCGGCCTCCACCATGATCTGCGTGCCGACCTCGCTCGATCAGCCGGTCGGGGCGGCGTTCGGAGCCCAGGCTGGCTTCGCCAAGCTATCGTCGGCAATCACGCAGGGCGGATTCGGCAAGGTGCGCAAGGCGACCGAGACCCCATTCAACATGGTGCTTGAGGCGCGGCCTTAGGCTCGCTCGGGCCGCCTTTCCCTTATGCGCTCGACGTCAGCGCCCCCGGCAGGGCGGCGCGGAGCCGCGATGGGGCGTGGGGAAGGAGCTTCTTCACCGCGCTCGACGCGGCGATCAGGCCGCGATTGACGAACGCCTCGTGATTGCGCTCGATCTCGTCGAGGTCGTAGAGATAGTTGACCATGATCCCATAGGACTCGGCGAGCCCCTTCGGCGACAGGTCCCCCTCCCAGTCGATGCGGTCCAGGCTCGCGCCATTGCCGAGGTGGAAGCGGGCGACCGGGTCGATGACCCGCCCGTCGGGGCGGCGCGCCTTGAGGAAGTAGTAGGCCGCGAGCGGCTCGAGCGCCGCGCGCAATCGCGGCGCGACGCCCGGGGCGGTTGGCCAATTCTCCTCTGAGGCGAGCGGAAGCGCGGCGCTCCTCAGCGGCGCGACCGACGGGTCCTCGGCCGTCTCGAGCCAGGCGCGGAATCCGGGGACCGGCGAGAGGGTGACGAAGGTCTCGATCGCCGGCAGCTCGCGCCGGATCTCCTCGACCACCTGCTTGATCAGGAAGTTGCCGAAATTGACCCCCGCCAGCCCCTGCTGGCAATTGGAGATCGAATAGAACGCCGCCGCCCGCGCCTTGTCTGGCGATAGGTGGGCGCGCTTTTCGACGAGGAGCGGCGCAATCGCGGCCGGCGGCGCGAGGGTCAGCGCGACCTCGACGAAGATCAGCGGCTCGTCGACCAGGCGCGGATGGAAGAAGGCGTAGCATCGCCGGTCGGCCGGATCGATTCGCCGCCTGAGTTCGTCCCAGTCGCCGATCTCGTGCACCGCCTCGTAGCGGATGATCTTCTCGAGCAGCGCCGCCGGCGAGGACCAGTCGATGCGGCGCAATACCAGAAAGCCGCGATTGAACCACGACCCGAACAGATGGAGAAAATCGCGATCGACGATCGCCAGCGACGGGTTCTGGTTCATCAGCGCCAGGAGGTCGGCGCGCATCTCGACCAGGGCCGCGGTGCCGCCCGGCGCGCGATTGAGCCGCCGGAACAGCTCGTGACGGCGCGGCTCGGAGGCGTAGTGGATTTCGCTCGCCGCGGCCTCGTCGGCGTCTGAGCCGAAATTGGCGATCGCCATCATCACCCGCTCGCGATCGGGCCCGAACTCGTCGGCCAGCGCGCGAAAGAACGCTGCGTGGTCGGATGGGTCGAGCGCACGGTACCGGCGCAGGGTCTCGGCGGCGAGCGCGATCCCCGACGCCTCGCCTCGCCCCTCGACCAGCGCGCGGCAAGTCTCGATGAGCGATTCGGCGCGGTTGTCGCCGTCCTTCGGCCACGGCTTGATCTTGAGCACGGAGCGCCCGCGCTCGGCGATCGAGGTCAGGAGATCATAAAAGAAGGCGTTGGACATCGGTTCCGCCGGCCTTCGCGCCGGCGCCCCAAACGGTCTGACAAGAAGCGATTGTCGTGCGGGACTGGAAGGGAATCAAGCTCGCGCGCGATGAAGACCCGGAAGCGCCGTCACGGTTGATCGCGATCGCGACCGGTCGAGACTCGCGGCGCAACATCAGAACAGCGGCGGGGCGGTCCATTGGAGCCAGAGGTCGCGCAGCCGCATCGTCCACGCAAGATAGCCGCCGAGGCCGATCAGGAGCGCGAGCGTGATCGACCCCAAGGTCATCAGGAACAGGCTCAGAGCGTCGCCGAGCCGCCGGATGAACCGGCGCCGGGGAGGCGGCGCCCAATCGCCGGCGGCCGCCTCGCTTCCGCCATGGACCGGCGCCGGCCCGCTGCGGGCGCTTCCGCCGGCCAGCGGCCAGGCGCGTGGCCCATTCGCTTCGGCCTGCGGCGCCTTCTCGGCCGCCGGCGCCTGCGCGTCTCGCGAGTCCGAGGCCAGCGCGCGCTCGCGCTCGATGAGACGGCGCGCGACATAATTGGCGACCGCGGCGGCGATGGCGTCGACCGACTGGCTTTCAGCGATCAGCATCCGGCCGTTGCGGGTGTCTTGATGGAACCGGTAGGTGCGCCGGTCGTGCGCCGTATCGACGAAGGCGATCATGTCGACGAACAGACGCGGATGGTCGCCCTGCGCCAGCGCCAGATCGAACATGTCGACCTCCGGCGGCGCCTGCGCGACGACGGCCTTAAGCGCGCTTTCGACCAGCGCCAGACGGCCCATTTCGATCTCGCGCAAATCCGCAATCGCTTCGGCGCGCTCGGCGTTCTCGACCCGCGCCTGCCGGATCGCGGCTGCGAGGTCGGGGAGGGCGGCAAGTTCGGTCTCGGGCTTGTCGTTCATCGACCTCAATGGCGTTCGCGCTTGTCCCGGCAAGGGTAGCGCGAATCCGGCGGACCGCAAACCGTTCGACGAGCGCAGCCTTTCCGGGGCGAAATCATCTCTGGCTGTGCGAAGGGCGGGCGTCCCTGACGCCGTGCCGCCCGGCCGCGCAAACTCAGCGGCTCTGGTCCGCGCGCCGTTCGGCTTTGTCCACGCGGGCTACTTCGCCGCCAGGGCCGCAAGCCGCTCGCGTGCTCCGGTCGCGCCGGCGGCAAGCGCGCGGGCGTAATAGTCGTGCGCCTTGGCGCCATCGCCTTTGAGCCCGAGGACGCCGAGACGGGTCAGCGTCGCCGGATCGAACGTGTCGCCGAGCGCGACCAGCGCCCGGGCGTCGCCGGCCTCGGCGGCGCTGACGAAGAACGCGCGGGCGGTTGCGATGTCGCCCTTGGCGAACGCGACCAGGCCTTCGGCGCACAGCCGCCGGCCATCGTCGATCGGTATCGCCAGCGCCGCGCCGGGGCTCGCGCCTTCCTTGTCACGCTGCGCGGCAGGCTGTTCGCGTAATGCGTTCGCGAGTTTGCCGATCGTCTCCTTTGCCAGCGGCTGAGCCGCCGCTACAGGCGCCTTGAGCGCCGCGACGACGACGGACGGTTTGACGAAAACGGGCTGCTCGACCACAGCCTTGACGTTCGTCGCCGACGGCTCGAGGCGCGGCCAGCAGGCGAACACGAGAATGCCGGCGAACGCGGCGGCGAGGACAGCCGCGAGTGCTTTCCAGGAAATGGCCAGCGTCCGTCCTCCCTACTGCATCAGCCCGCGCCAGCGGGTCAGTCCGTCATAGAGGCGATCCGAATCGCTCGCGCTCGGCCAGCCCGGCGAACCGGCGGCGGATTTGGCCGAGGCGCGGAAGGTGTCGAGAGACGCGTCGGTCGAAGCCTTCTTCGCGTCCAGCCAGTCCTGCGCCGCCGCCAGCCGCGTCCACGGCTCGCCGGGCCACGACGCCTCGGCCGCGAGATTGACGTCGCGCCAATGGGCGTCACGCTCTTCGCCGAAGAAACCGTCATAATTGTCGAAGAACGCCCGCGCCAGCCGGCCGAGCGCCTCGGCCCGCGGCGAGCCCGGCGGGGCGTCCAGGGCGACGATCGCCATCGGTTCGGCCACGGTTTCGACGGGCGCGGTCGCGCCGACGAGGTTGGGCCGTTCGGCGGCGGTCACGTGAGCCGGCGCGTAAACCGGCTCCAGCGTCGGCGACCACGGAATCGCCAGGATGTGAAAGCGCCCGTCGCCGCCAAAGTCATCCAACGCCGGGGTTCCCTCGGCCCCGAGAACGACGACTGCGTCCACCTTGCCCGCCGCAAGCGCTTCGAGCGCTTCCGGCAGCGGCCCATTGGTCTGATTGGGCGTCACTCCCAGGCGGGAGAACAACATCCTGCCGCTGGTCGACGTCGCGCTGTTGAGTTCGCCGAAACTGACCAGCTTTCCCTGCAAGCCGTTGACCGATTTGATCTCCCGCGGCGCGATCACCTCAAGCGTCTCAGGCGCGAGGCGCACGACGTAGGGAACCCGCTTTATCCATTCGGGGTCGCCCTTGGCGCTGGAAACCAGGCTGTCGAGCGAGACGATGGCAAAGTCGGCCGTGTCGGCCTTAATGACCTTGCCGAGGCCGTCCGGAGAGGTCGGACCAACCATCGCATGACCGGGGGCGCCGTTCGCGGCCATCACCGCGGCGAAGTCCTTGGCCATCCGGCTCGCCCTGACGTCCCCGGGGTCCGCAAGGACGGAAAACTCTTTTGGCGCAGGCGGTTGCGGCGGCTGAATGGCCCCAGTGGACGCCGGCGCCAGCGCTGTCGCCCGCGCATATTGACGGACGACCTTGCCCTGGCTGCCGCGCCATGCGCCATGCCAAAGAACCCGTACGCCATTTTTGAAAACCGGATGGGTGTATGGCACCATGCCAGACGGCGGCCTCTTTGATTCGGCCGCAAAAGCCCCCCCGGCAAGCAGCATTGCAACGCCAAGCGCAGCAGCCGAGCCGATGGCCCCGCCACGCGGCCCCCGCCCCAGCTTCCCCATACCAATCGACAAAACCTTTGGGCGCCCGCCCTGACGCGTTCCGCTCGCCATCGCGCGCGAACTTGGCCAGTAAATGCGACCTCATCAAGGCAGCCAACCCATTGCTCCCCTGCGGATTTGCGGGCCGGGCGACAATTTGCGCAGGATTGACGGCCCCTCAGGGCGCTGCTGAGAGAGCCTCGAGCGCCGCCGCGAGTTCCTCATCGCCGATCGGAGCGAGCATCGGCCCGTCGAGATAGACCAGCGCGGCGCAAATCATGAGCCCGGGATAGAGCGGCTGCAGAGCGGCGCGATAGAGCGCGAGCTGCGCCACGTGGGCAGCGGCCGGGCGATCGGGCTTCGCGCCGAGCTTGAAGTCGACGATCGATACGCCCGCATCCGTCGCGACCAGCCGGTCGAGACGGCCGCTGAACGGCAAATCCGGACGCCCCGGCCGCGGCAGAAGTCCCATCAGCGGGACTTCGGCGCGGGAGTCGGGCCAAAGAAGCCCCTGAGCTCCGGCGCGTCGATAGCGGCCCGAACTTTGGCGGAAAGCGCCGCGCGCGCCGGCTCGGCAAGCCTGCCGCCCATGAGGTCGAGATAGACGCGCGCTACGCCCTCGCGGCGTTCCGGGGCGACGTCGGGCAGCAACTGCAGCAGGGTGTGGGCGAGACGCCCCTCCTGGACGCGCTGGCGGTCACCCTCGCCGCCGCCGCCGACCCGCGATGGTCGGAGCGGCGGGGCGGCCAATTCGGGCGCAGCCTTGGCCGCGAGCCATCCGGGCAGCGCGCTGGGAGGGTGAATCTGCGGCGCTTCGGCGCCCTCCTCAGCGCGAAGGCCGTCGCCGTATCTCCAGATCTTCTCCGGCCCGCCGAACGGCGCCGGGGCCTCGACAAGCGAATCGGCGAGTTCGTCGCGGACGAGATTGTACCAGCAACCGTCCGGACGGGCGTTCCTGCCGTCATAGCCGGCGACGATCAGCCGCTGGGCGGCGCGGGTCATGGCGACATAGAGCAGGCGCCGATGCTCGCCCACCGCGGCGTCGCGCGCCGCCGTCCGTGCGTCGGCGAGCGCCCGCGCATCCAGGCTCGCGGACTTCGCCCAGGCATGAACCGGCGGATCGTGGGGCTTCGCCGGCGAAAGCCGCATCAGCTTGGGATCCTGCCGGCCGTTGGGGGCGGTGCATGTGTCCGGCAGGAAGACGATCGGCGCCTCAAGTCCCTTGCTGGCGTGGACGGTAAGGACGCGCACACCCTCGGTCTCGACCTCCATGTCGCGCTTGATCTCGGCGTCGGCGGCTTCGACCTCGGCGAGAAAGTTATGCAGCGACGGCGCCTCGCGCCGCTCATGCGCCAGCGCCAGGGCCAGGAATTCGTCGATCGGATCGGCGGCCTCGGGTCCGAGCCGGCCGGCCAGCGCTTTCCGGCCGCCGTCCTCGCCCAGGAGGCGCGCGTAGAAGGAGAAGGGCGAAAGCGTCTGCGCCCGCCTGCGCCACACGGCGAGGCTGCGCGCCGCTTTGGCCGCGAACAGGTCGTCCGAGGCCGCCAGCGCTTCGGCAAGCGATCCGCCGCGTTCCGCCGCAAGGGCGAGCAGCGTTTCCTCGTCGAGCCCGATCAGGGGCGACTTGAGGACCGAGGCGAGCGTAAGATCGTCGTCCGGCAGCAGCGCGGCCCGGCCGGCCGCGATGAGATCCATCACCGCGATATGGTCCTTCAGCGTCAGGCGGTCGGCGCCGGCGGCTTTAAGCCCGGCAGTCTTGAGCGCTCTCACCATCGCCTCGAAGAAGGCGTTGCGGCTGCGGACCAGGATCATCACGTCGCTTTCGCGGATCGGCCTGACGTCGCCCGTTCTCGGGTCGACCACCCGTTCGCGCGAGGCGGGCGACCGCCATTGCCGGATGACGCTGGCGATGCGTTGGGCGAGCAGCACCGGAGGGTCGCTCGGCGACGCCTGGTCGAGCGGCAGGCGCCAGTCTTCCGGATCAGGCGAGGGGACCGGCGCGATCGGCGGCCACAATTCGACGACGCCTTTCAGGTCGCGGCGGATCGCCAGATGTCGCGGAGGCGGCTCCCCGGGCGCGGCGACGCCACGCCAGGCCGCCTCGGAGCGGAACGTCATGTCCACCGCATCGAGAATGGTTTGCGAGGACCGGAACGAAAATGTCAGGAGAACGTCGGCGAACGGGCGCTGGGCGTCGCTGTGGCGCCTGTCGAACAAGCGCTTCATCTCGGCCAGCATCTCGGGCGCCGCGCCGCGAAAGCCGAAGATCGACTGCTTCTCGTCGCCGACCGCAAACACGGTGCGGTGCGAGCCGCGCGCGCCGGCGCCGGCGAAGAACTCCGCGGTGAGCGCCGCCAGAATGCCCCATTGTGGCGGAGAGGCGTCCTGGGCTTCGTCGAGAAGCAGGTGATCGAGACCGTAATCGAGCTTGTGAAGGACCCAGGCCGCGCTCGACCGGGTCAGGAGCGCGAGCGCGCGAGCGATCAGGTCGTCGAAATCGAGCGCGCCGCGCTCGGCCTTCATCCGCGCGTAGGTCGAAAGGATCGCCGTCGCGACCACGAACAGGGCGCCGCTGCGCTCGAGCGCCAGCGCGGCGAGCCGGCGTTCGCGCAAATCCCCGAGGCGATCCTGCTCGCGACGCAGATCGTCCTCGAGCATCGGAAACCGTCCCCGCAGGTCGTCGGTCGTCAGGTTGCCTTTCTCGCCGCCTCGCGGTTCGCCCCTGCCTGGCTTCTTGTCTTTCGTCTTGGAGAAGAATGCGTCGAGCAGCGCCTCGACGCGAACCTCGCGCTGATCCTCGCTGTTCACGGCGCGAAGTCTGGCCGCGAATCCCTGGTCCTTTGGGCCGCCGCGGTCGAGATCGCGCGCCCACGTCTCGCGGCGCACGCGCTCGATTTCCCCGCCGAGCATGCGGGCCTCGAGATTCGCCGTTGTCTCTTCGGGATGAAGGCCGAAGAGATTGCCGAGCGCGGCGGCGTAGGAGGATGCATCGCTATGGGCGCCGAGGGCTTCGGCCCGGCTCAGCGCCTCCTTCAGAAGGTCATCGAAGGCGAAGGCGCCGCACTCCCGCGCCACCAGCTCGAGCTTGGCCACGCTCTCGGGGACCGCGCTCAGCGCCGCAAGCGCCCGGTCGCGCGCGTCGAGCATGAGGAGGCGAGCCTCGTTCTCATCGATGACCTTGAAATGCGCCGGGACATTGGCCTCGAACGGAAAAAGCCTGAGCAACCGCTCGGCGAAGGCGTGCAGCGTCTGAATCTTGAGCCCGCCCGGCGTCTCGATCGTGCGGGCGAACAATTGCCGCGCAAAGGCGAGCTCCGGCGGGCCCGGCGCAGCCGCGCCGCCTTCGACGATCGCCTCCGCAAGCGCCTCGTCCGAAAGGCTCGTCCACCGGGCGAGCTGGGTGAAGATGCGCTCGGCCATGTTGGCCGCCGCCGCCTTGGTGTAGGCGAGGCACAGGATCTGCGCCGGCGGCGTTCCCTCGAGCAATAGCCTCACCACCCGCTGCGTCAGGACATGGGTCTTGCCGCTGCCGGCGTTGGCCGACGCCCAGATCGAGGTCTTCGGGTTCGAGGCCTCGGCCTGGCGCTCCCGGAGCGCCGGCGGAACAGCGAAAAGCCGGCTCACGGCGCGTCCCCCGCGTCCTCGTCATCGCCTGCGATCGCCCATTCCTTAACCCGCGCGAGATGATTGTAATCGGAGAAGCGGCTCGCAAATTTGGGGAATGGCCGCGAGAGGTAGGGCGTCGCCTCGCAGTCGAACGCCTCGATGAGCAGCGTCAGCCCGGCGAAATGCTTTTCGGCGAGCTTGCGAATATCGGCCTTCTCGCCGCCGGCGCGCTTCTCCGCGCCTCCGCCGGCGCCGCCGAGCTTCAGATAGAGCGCGTCGACGGGTTCGAGCGCCGGCAGCCCGGGAAATCCTCCCCGCCGCAAGATGGCGGCTTCGAGCGTGAGTTGCGGCGCAAATCCGACCTCGACTTCGCGAGGGCCCGGCATCGATCCGCTCTTGTAGTCGATGAGCCTCGCGCCGCCGGAACGCAACAAGTCAATTCGGTCTGCCCGGGCGCTCAGCTTGAAGGACGCGCCGGTCGCGAGCGGAACGGGGATCGCGCCTTGCCGCTCGACCCAGATCTGCGCGGCGTCGCCACGCGCTTCGCGCTCGAAAGCGAGAAAGAAGTCGAGCCCGGTTTCGACATTGGGCCAGTGGAGAGCGGCAAACGCGGGGTCGGCGCAAAGGGGCGCAAAGCGGGCGCGGGCGATCGCAAAAAGGCGCTCGCGCGCGTCGAGGGGGAGGGCGCCGAGCGGGTGGGCCCTGACGAACTCCTCGAGCGTCGCGTGCCAGGCCATTCCGGCTTCCCGCGCGCTGATGTCGTGTTCGACCGGATCGAGCGGCTTCAGGCGGAGGATGTATTCGGCGTAGATCGCGTAGGGGTCGCGCCGCAGGGTCTCGATCCGGGTGACGCTGAGCGCCCGTGGACGAAGCTCGACCGGCGGGCGCGGCGCCGGTCTTGGCGCGAGCCGGAACTCGGGCGGCTGATCGAGCGCGCGCGCGAAGGCGAGATAGCGCCCGCCGCGTTCCTCAGCGCCGGCGATCGCCTGCGAGCCGGCGCCGGCGGCGGCCGCGAGGCGCTGCAGAAATCGCGAGGCGACGGTCGGTTCGCCGCCGCGCTTCTTCGCGCGGCTCAAGATCGCCTCGCGCGCCCCGAGCGCGGCGACGAAATCATGCGCCGTCTGGCCGATGCGCCGCTCCGGCGGCGTGAGGCCGAGCGCGGCGCGCATCGGCCGGTTGAGGAAAGCGTCGGTCTCGACTGCCGGCGGCCAGACCGTTTCATCGAGGCCGGCCAGCAGCATGCAATCAAAGTCGAGCAGGCGCGCCTCGAGCAGGCCCAGGATCATGAGGCGCGGGTGGCCGCCGTTCCCCGCGGGCGCCCGGGCGGCGGCCAGCGCCTCGTCGAACAGAACCGCATATTCGGAGAGCGTGGTCGCGAAACTCTCGCTCGCAGCTTCACTCCATTCGTCCATGAGCTCCGTCAACGGGTCGAGCCCGCGCGGGTCTTCGATCGCCTCCTCAGGCGCTCCTCGCGGCCGGGCGACCGCGGACAGGAGCGCGGCGCGATGCAGGGCGAGGCAGTCGTGCAAGGAGGCGGACGGCTGAAGCCCGCGCAAAGGAGCGAGCGCGCGGGCGACATCGCGCCCCAGCTCCTCGGCCGCCTGCCGGTCAGTCTCCCCGACGCCGCGAATGGCCGGGTGGGCGTGATAGTCCTTGGCCGCCTCACGCGCCGCGGCGAAAGCCCGATCGAGGTCATCGAGGGACTTGAGCGGGATGGGGCGAAAGACGGCGAGCTCCAAAGCGCGGGTCGCGCCTTCGGCCTTGGCGCGGCCGCGACCGAAGCGCGCCGCCGGGTGGGCGAGGAGGGCGAGGAACGAACGCGGCGTGAACTCGATCGCAGCGTCAAGGATGAGCCGGGCGAGCGCGCCCGCCGCGCTCTGCCCGAGCGTCCGCCCTGCCGAGTCCTCGACCTCGACGCCCCATCGCCCAAGGTCCGCCGCCACCCGGCGCGCGATCGACGGATCGGGGGTGACCAGGGCCGCCGTCTTGCCCGGCGTTTCGAGGGTTTCGCGCATCGCGATCGCCAGCGCCAGCGCCTCCTCGGTTTCATTGTCGGCGACGACGATCACGACGTTGGCGAGCGCGGCGGCGACGGCCGGCGGCGCAAGCGCGCCGCCGCGCTCGCGCCAGCGATCCGTCGATCCGGCCGGCCGCAGCGCTTCGGTCAGGAACGCCGAGCGTGCCGCAAGCGCGGGCGAGCGCGCGTCGAGGCCGAGCGGCGTGACGCCGCCGCGGTTGACGCCGATCTCGCCGATCAGCCGGCGCATGAGCCACTGGGGATGGCCCGCGAGTCCAAGCGAAGCCTCGCCGCTCGCGCCGATCAGCGCCCAGGCGCCGTCGTCGAGATCAAGGTCGAGGCCGGGCAGAACGACCGCGCCCTGAGGCGCGCGCGCGATCGCCGCGATGAGGCGGGCGGTGGCGCGATTGGCGCCGGTCGAGCCGGCGATGATGGTCGGCCCGCGCGGCGCCCCGGCTTCGAGCGCCTTGATTTCGTCGTCGATCAGGAGCGCGATCCGGCTCGCCCGGTCGATCAGGCCATGCTCGGCCAGCCATTCCGGCCAGCGGGCGAAAGCGATCTTGAGGAATTCGAGAGTTATGCGCCAGTAGGGATCGTAGGCGTCGGGCGCAAGCGTCTCGATCTTCGCCCACGGCGCGCCCTCGATGATCGTGTCGTCGATCAGTGCGGCAAGATCGGCGGCGAGCGCGTAGGCCTGCGCCGGCGTCGACGCGACCAGCGGCGGCTCGGCGGAATCGACGACGAACCGGCCGTCGGGGCCAACCGTGCGGATCGCCCCTTTGAGCGCCTTTGCCCAGGCGCGGGCGAGGGTCGCGAGCAGATGGCGGCGGGTCAGGGCGCCGACGGCGCGCGGCCTGGCGGTGAGCGGAGTTTCGTCGCCCTCGGCGGCGAAGGCCGTCGCCGCCTCGTCCGGCTCGAAGGCGCCGAGCGGCGCGATCCGGGGCAGGATGAGGCTCCGCTCGCCGTTTTCCGCAAGCAGCGCCCTGGCTAGCGCCTCAGCGGCGCGCTGCGTCGGCACGTAGATGGTGGCGTCGGCCAGCGCCATTGCTCCGCCCGAGTTGGGGAAGCCGTCAATGAGCGCGCCGTCGAGAAGGGCGCGGCTCAATACTGGCAGGAATGGCGCCCCGGAGGGAATCGTGAAGACTCGGGGCTGGCGAACGGGCATGCGCGCCTTTTAGGCGGCAGCCGCCCGAAGGCAAGCTGCGGCGCTAATCGATCAACCGCTTTCTGCCTCGTGAGGAGCGCGCCCTCCGAGCGCCGCGGCGAGCCGCCGCCAGGCGCGCTCATCGCCGGGAACACCAAACCGCAGCCAATCCGGGGCGCCGGCGAAGGGCCGCGTCAGGATGCCCGCCGCGAGCAGCCGCCCGAATACGACGCGCGCGTCGGATTTCGTTGCGAGGCGGAAGAGGCGCGTCCCGCCGACGATGCGAAAGCCTGCGCGCTCGATCAGCGAATCGAGCCGGACGGCGTCCTTGGCGAGGCGGTCGCGCATGGCGTCCGTCCAGGCGCGATCGGCGAGCGCCTTTGTCCCGATCGCGATCGCCGGACCGCTGACCGGCCATGTCCCCAGCGCCGCGCGCAGCGGCTCGACGAGTTCCGCCGAAGCGATCGCAAAGCCGAGCCGCAAGCCTGCGAGCCCGAAGGACTTGCCGAACGAGCGCAGCACAACCGCGCCCGCGGGCACGACGGGCGCCAGGCTTTCGCTCTCGCCGTCGAAATCGGCGAAGGCTTCGTCGACGATCGTGAGGCCGCCGCGAGACCTGAGTCGCTCGTTAAGCGCAAGCAGGTCGGCGCGCGGCGTGATCCGCCCGTCCGGGTTGTTGGGATTGACGACAATGGCGACGTCGAGGCCGCCCATGTCGTCGACCCGCTTCGCTTCGTCGACCCGCGCCCCCGCGCCCGCGAAGGCGGCCTTGAGGCCGCCGTAGGTCGGTCCCAGCACTCCGACGGCGCCGCGCGGAAATATCCGCGCCAGCGCCTGGATGAGCGCCTGCGAGCCGGGGCCCGCGACCACACTTCCCACAGGCGCGCCGTAGCGGCCGGCGGCGGCGCGCTCGAGCCCGGCCAGCGCCTCGGTTGCCGGCAGTTGCGACCACACCTCGGGTGCGAGATCGGGCAGGGGATAAGGGTGCGGATTGACGCCGGTCGAAAGATCGATCCACGGCGTCGGCGCGCCGGGCGCGAGCCGGCTCGCGACGTCGAGCGCGCCGCCGTGATAGGTGAACGCTTCCGCGTCCGCCGCCCAGTCCCGATCCGCCTTCATGCCGCTCTCGCTCAACCTGCCGCTCGCGCTCACCGCCTCTGTCGTCGAGGCGCTGACCGGCTATCCGGCGCCTCTCTACAGCGCGATCGGCCATCCCGTCACTTGGATGGGCCGTTGGCTTGCGTGGCTCGACGCGAGGCTCAATCGCTCCGACGCGAGCTTCGCCATGCGCCGGACGGCCGGCATGGTCGCGCTTTGCCTCTATCTCGCGCCGGTCGCGCTCGTCGCCTGGGCGGCGACACGGGCGCTGACGCCTTTGGGCGCGTTCGGCTTCGCCGCGCTTGCGCTTCTCGCCGCGAGCCTGCCGGCGCAGCGGAGCCTCGCGCGCCATGTCCGGGCCGTGGCGGACGGTCTCGATCTTGGCCTCCCGAGGGACGCCGGGCGGTCGCGATGATCGTCGGCCGCAACCCGGCGGCGCTTGACGAAGCGGGGGTCGCGCGGGCGGCGATCGAGAGTCTGGCGGAGAATTTTTCCGACGGCGTCGTCGCGCCGATCTTCTGGACGGCGCTCGGCGGGCTCATCGGCGGCGCCAGCTACAAGGCGATCAACACCGCCGACAGCATGATCGGCCACAAGGACGAGCGGCACGGCGCCTTCGGCTGGGCCGCCGCGCGGCTCGACGATCTCGTCAATCTGCCGGCGTCGCGTCTTGCCGCGCTGTGGCTGATTCTCGCCGCCGCGCTGACCCCAGGCGCCTCGGCGCGCGACGCCGCGCGCGCCGTCATGCGCGACGCTTCGCGTCACCGCTCGCCCAACGCCGGCTGGCCCGAGGCGGCGATGGCCGGCGCCCTCGGCCTGAAGCTCGCGGGGCCGCGGGTCTACGGCGAAACGCTGGTCGATGACGCCTTCATGGGGGAGGGCCGGCGCGAGGCGGACGCGGCAGACACAAGACGGGCGCTGAGGCTCTACCGGCTGGCTTGCGCAATCGAGGCTTTGGCGCTCGCGGGCGCGGCGCTCATCGCGCAAGCTTGAGGATCACGTCGAGGTCGAGATGCACCTCGCAGTGGTCGGCGAGCTCGTCGAGCGTGCGCTCGACCGTCGCCTCGTAGGCGATCTCCGACCCCGCGCCGAGTGACTTGAGCCACGCGGCGCGCTGGCGGTCGTCGGCGAACAGGCCGTGGACATAGGCGCCGGCGATCATGCCGTTCTCGGAGGTCGCCCCGTCGAGCCGCCCGTCGGCGAAGCGCAGGAGCGGCCGGGCGCAATCGTCGCCCGTGGTCTTTCCGATATGCATCTCGTAGCCGCGGAAGGGCGCGCCGTCGGCGATGCGCTCGCCCTCGGCCTCGCGCAGGATCTTCTCGCCGGTCAGCACGGTCTCGACCTCGAGCAGGCAAAGGCCTTCGACCTTTTGCACGGGCCCTTCGATCCCTTCAGGGTCGGCGACGCTTGTCCCGAGCATCTGATAGCCGCCGCAGATTCCGAGCACCCGCCCGCCGCGCCGCGCATGCGCGAGAAGATCGACATGCCAGCCCTGCCGCTGAAAGAAATCGAGATCCGCGATCGTTGCCTTGCTGCCGGGCAGGATGATGAGATCGGCAAGCGGAATGGCTTCGCCGGGGCGCACGAAAACAAGCCGCACGGTGGGCTCGATGCGCAACGGGTCGAATTCGTCGAAATTGGCGATTCGCGCCAGCATCGGGACTGCGATCGTGACAAGGCCGTCCGTCCGGGCCCTGACCGCGCCAAGGCCGAACGCGTCTTCCGCCGGGAGCCTCGCCGCTGCGCCGAAGTACGGCACAAGCCCGAGCGCACGCCAGCCGACGCGCTCCGCAATCGTCGCCATGGCGCCTTCGAACAGGCTCGCGTCGCCGCGGAACTTGTTGACGATGAAGCCGACGATCATGGCGGCGTCGTCGGGCGCGAGCGCGGCTTTGACTCCGAGAATCTGGGCGAATATGCCGCCGCGGTCGATGTCGCCGACGAGCGCGACCGGACAACCCGCCGCGCGCGCGAAGCCCATGTTGGCGATGTCGCTCTCGCGCAGGTTGATCTCCGCCGCGCTGCCCGCGCCTTCGATGAGCACGAGGTCCGCCTCCGCTCTCAGGCGCGCGTAGCTCTCGAGCACGGCCGGCAGGAGCTTGGGCTTAAGCGCCTGGTATTCGCGCGCCCGCGCATTGCCGATCACCCGGCCCTGGACGACGACCTGCGACCCGATCTCGCTCTGCGGCTTGAGCAGCACCGGATTCATGTCCACCGTCGGGGCGACCCGGCACGCCCGCGCCTGCAGGGCCTGGGCGCGGCCGATCTCGCCGCCGTCGGCCGTGACCGCGGCGTTGTTCGACATGTTCTGCGGCTTGAATGGCCGGACCCGAAGCCCGCGTCTGGCGAAAGCGCGGCTTAAGCCCGCGACGATCAGCGACTTGCCGACGTCCGACCCCGTCCCCTGAAACATCAGCGCCCGGGCGGTCAAAACTCGATCGCCTCCTGCGCGCGCACGCCGGCGGCGAAATGGTGCTTGACGAGGGTGAATTCGGTGACGCAGTCGGCCGCCTCGATCAATTCCGGCTTGGCGTTGCGGCCGGTGACGACGACGTGCAGATCGCGACGCCGCGCGCTGAGCGCCGCGACCACCTCGGCGAGCGGCAGGTAGTCGTAGCGGAGCGCGATGTTGAGCTCGTCGAGAACGAGGAGGCGGATCGAGGGGTCGGCCATCATCCGCCGAGCCTCGCCCCAGGCGGCATTGGCCGCCGCGACGTCGCGGGCGCGGTCCTGCGTCTCCCAGGTAAAGCCCTCGCCCATCGTCCGCCATTCGACCTGGGCGCCGAAGCGCTCGATGGCCCCGCGCTCGCCGGTCGACCAGGCGCCCTTGATGAACTGCACGACGCCGACGCGGAAGCCCCGCCCGAGCGCGCGCAAGGCGAGTCCGAAGGCCGCCGTCGATTTGCCCTTGCCGGGGCCGGTATGGACGATCAGGAGGCCCTTTTCCAGAATCGGCTTCGCCGCGACCTCGGCGTCCTGCACCGCCTTGCGCTTTGCCATTTTTGCTTTGTGCCGGCCGGCGGCTTCGTCCATGTCGGTCTCCGCGAGGCACGGAGGGCTAGCAGGATTCCGGCTCCGTCGCCAATTTCAGGACCGGCGCATTTCACAATCGTCAAGACGAGCGCGCCAGCGTCTGGATGACCTCGATCCCAGCCGCCTTTGCCCGCTCGACCATGTCCGCCGTGCCGAGCCCGCCCGGAAAGGCGACGACGAGATCGGGGGCGCCTGTGGCGATCATGTATTGATTGCGCGCAGAACCCTCGGACGTTCCGGCCCGGTGCCATTCTGGCAGAAAGTCCCATTCGAGCACGCCGTTTTTCCGTGCCCACCTGCCGGCAATATGATCGACGCCGCGCGCCCCGCCGTGGATCAGGCGTTCGAAGGGGCCGCGGGCGGCAAGCAGGCGGTCCAGCGCGCTTTCGACGAGTTCGGCGTCGCGCCAATCGCGCCCGCCGCAAACCAGGACTCTCAACCAGTCATCTCCATTCGGGGCTTTCTACCGCCGGCCGGCGTCTGCCGGAATAACTCGAACCGCCGCTTGATCGACAATCGGTCGGGTCACCGCCCCATCCGCCTCTCCAGATACGCACAATCCGAAAGGGGCGCGGGCTCCAGATCAAAAGCCCTGTCGTCGGCGACCGGCCACAGTCATTTGACAACTCCCCGCGAAGCTGGAACATGAAACACGCACGGTCCCTCGATCTTGATAGAGGGTGAAAAGGGAACACGGTAGGCTTTCTGCCGATCCGTGGCCGCCCCCGCGACTGTGAGCGGCGTGCCGACGCTTTTCTCGCCACTGGACTCGATCCAAGTCCGGGAAGGCGGCGTCGGCGATACGCTGCGAGCCAGGAGACCTGCCGTGCGCCGATGACTTGCGCGACGCCGCCGGAGGGGCGGCCAAGGAGCGACGATGACCAGCCGACACGATCCTGAATGCGTGACTGCGCCTGAACGCGTGATTGCGCGATTTCGCGCCAATCGCGGCCGTCATTGCGAGCGCAGCGAAGCAATCCAGAACCGCCGCGGCTTGGATTGCTTCGTCGCTTCGCTCCTCGCAACGACGCACGAGCCATGAGCGCCGGGACCGGCGGTCTTCAGGCCGCCCTTCTCGTCTGCGTCACCTGCAAATCGGATGCCGGGCCGCTTGGCGCGGGACTGTTCGCCGCGCTTGCCGAGCGGCTCGCGGGCGAGACAGATATCGCTCTGAGGCCGATCGAATGCCTCTCGGTGTGCAAGCGGCCATGCACGGTCGCGCTCGCCGCGCCGGGCAAATGGACCTATGTCGTCGGCGATCTCACCCGTGAATCGCATCTGGAGGACATCGTGGCCGCCGCGCGCCGCTACGCCGCCTCGCCCGCCGGAATCGTCCCTTGGCGCGAGCGTCCGATCTCGTTCCGCAAGGGTGTGGTCTCGCGCACGCCGCCGCTCGCGCTCGCCGCATCTTGGCTCGCTTAAGCGTTAGGATCCCAGATGCTCGCCAAGACGCCAGTCACCATCGTCACCGGCTTTCTCGGCGCCGGCAAGACGACTTTGATCCGGCATCTCATGGCGAACGCCGGCGGACGGCGCCTTGCGCTCATCATCAATGAATTCGGCGACGTCGGCGTCGACGGCGACCTCGTCAAGGGCTGCGCGGACGCCGCCTGCCCGGAAGACGCGATCATCGAGCTCGCCAACGGCTGCATCTGCTGCACCGTCGCCGACGATTTCGCCCCCGCGCTCACGGCGCTGATCGCGCGCGAGCCCAAGCCGGATCATATCGTTGTCGAGACCTCCGGCCTCGCGCTGCCGAAGCCGCTCATCAAGGCCTTCGACTGGCCGGAGCTGCGCACCCGGCTCACGGTTGACGGAGTCGTCGCGGTCGTCGACGCCGCCGCCGTCGCCGAGGGACGGTTCGCCGACGATCCGGCGCGGGTCGCCGAACAGCGGCGAAACGATCCCTCGCTCGATCACGACAATCCGCTCGAAGAGGTCTACGAGGACCAGCTCATGAGCGCCGACCTCGTTGTGCTCAACAAGGCCGATCTCATCGGCGCCGACCGGCTGAACTCGCTGCGCGCGGAGATCGCCGGAGCATTGCCGCGCGCGGTGAAGATCGCGCCCGCGCGCGAGGGGGCGATCGGCGCCGACGTCCTGCTCGGCATGCGCGCCGCGGCCGAGGACGATCTGAGCGCCCGCCCATCGCATCACGACGCCGAAGGCGAACACGATCACGACGATTTCGACACTTTCGTCGTTGCAATTCCGACTGTTGAAGATCCCGACGCTTTCATCGACCGCCTCATCGGGGCGACGCGCGCGCATGACATCCTGCGGATCAAGGGCTTCGTCGAGGTCGCCGGCAAGCCGATGCGGATGTTGGTGCAAGGGGTCGGCCGGCGCTTCCGGCGCGACTTCGAGCGTCCCTGGGCCGCGGACGAGGCGCGTCAGAGCCGTCTCGTCGTGATCGCCCAGCGAGGCGTCGACCGCGACGCCGTCGCGGCGGCGCTCGGCGCCTGAGGCTTTGAACTCATGCACGTTCCCCTGATCGAGGTCAGGTCGCTCGACGAGACAGTCGAAGCGGTCGATCTCGGCCAGACGCCGGCCGACGTGGTGTTTCTCTCGTTTTCGGACAGCGACCTCAATGCGCTCGCGCGCGCCTATGAGGTCGCGCCGGAGCCTAAGCCGACCCTGAGGATCGCCTCGCTTGCGGCGCTCCGCCATCCGTTCTCGATCGACCTCTATCTGGAGCGCGTCTGCGCGCGCGCCAAGCTGGTGGCCGCACGCGTGCTCGGCGGCGCGGACTATTGGCGCTACGGCGTCGATGAGCTCGCCGCCCTGGCTCGCCGGAGCGGCGTCAAGCTCGCGCTGCTGCCAGGGGACCGGCGCCGCGACGCTCGCCTCGATGAGGCCTCCACGCTCGGGAGCGGCGCGGTTCACGAGATCTGGCGCTATTTCGACGAGGGCGGCCCTCGGAACATGGCGTCCTGCCTCGCCTTTTTCGCCGCCGAGACCGGCGCCGCGACGAGCGCTCCGCCGCCCGTTCCGGTCGGCGCCTTCGGCCGTTTCGAAGGCGCCTGCTTCGATGCCGAGCCGGGCGCGCCGCAGGCGCTCATCGTCTTCTATCGCTCCATATATCTGGCGAACGACCTCGCGCCGATCGAGTCGCTGGCCCGGGCGCTTCGCGACAAGGGTTTCGCGACCACGAGCGTCTTCGTGACCAGCCTCAAGGACGAAGCCGCGCTCGAAGGCCTGCGCGCCTTTCTCGCGGGGCGACGCTTCGACGTCGTACTCAATGCGACGGCGTTTTCCGCACGGCTCGATGAGTCCGAGGGAACGGCGCTCGATGTGCTCGACGCGCCGGTCATGCAAGTAGTGCTGGCAGGCGTTGGGCTCGACGCCTGGCGCGCTTCGGTGCGCGGCCTGGGGCCTGCGGATCTGGCGATGCATGTCGCGCTGCCGGAGATCGACGGGCGAATCCTCACCCGCGCCATTTCCTTCAAGTCCGCGAGCCGGCGAGACGAGCGGACCCAGTTCGGCGTGGTCGAGCATCAGCCGCTCCTGGACCGGGTCGAGTTTGTCGCCGAGCTTGCTTGCCGCTGGGCGAGCCTCAGACGCAAGGCGCCGGGCGATAAGCGCCTCGCCTGCGTCCTGCCGGATTATCCATCGCGCGGCGGTCGCACCGGCTATGCCGTCGGGCTGGATACGCCGGCGAGCGCCGTCGTCATCGCCGAGACGCTGCGCGCCGCGGGATATGACGTCGCCTCTGAACTCGACGCCCGCTCGCTGATCGCCGCCCTCGCCGAAGGACCGCTCGAGCCGACGCTGACGCTCGCCGAATACGAGGCCGAGCTGGCCTCGAGCCCGTCGGATTTCCGCCAGTCGCTTCGCGCCGCCTGGGGCGAGCCGGCCGATGACCGCAACGCGATCGGCGGCGCCTTCTGCTTTCGTTATCTGCGGCTCGGCCAGCTCATCGTCGCCGCGCAGCCCGACCGGGGCGATGTTTCGTCGCGCAAGGGCGACTATCACAATCTCAACCTTCCGCCGCGCCACGGATATGTCGCGTTCCATTTCTGGCTCACGCGCAATAAGAAAGTCGACGCGATCATCCAGCTTGGCGCCCACGGCACGCTGGAATGGCTGCCCGGCAAGGC
Organism: uncultured Alphaproteobacteria bacterium; assembly: GCA_963832305.1. Lineage (GTDB taxonomy): Bacteria > Pseudomonadota > Alphaproteobacteria > Rhizobiales > Beijerinckiaceae > Roseiarcus. The sequence goes on from CAWHTU010000018.1 coordinate 460,190, forward strand.
GGTCGCGCTGAGCGAAGCCTGCACGCCCGAAGTCCTCATCGGCCCGACGCCGGTCGTCTATCCGTTCATCGTCAACAATCCCGGCGAAGCGGCGCAGGCCAAGCGCCGCATCGGCGCGGCGACGATCGGCCACCTCACGCCGCCCTTGATCGCCGCCGGATCGCATGGGGCGACGCTCGAGCTCGAGGCGCTATTCGACGAATTCGCCGAGGCGCAGGCGCTCGATCCGCGCCGGGCGCGCGCGATTGCGGCGCTGATCCTCGAACGGGGGCGCGAGACGGGATTGCTCGAGGAATGCGCGGCGAAGGACAAGCCGCCGGAGGAGGCGCTGGTCGCTCTCGACGCCTGGCTCTGCGACCTCAAGGACATGCGCGTCGGCGACGGCCTGCACGTGTTCGGCCGTTCGCCCGAGAGCGCAGACGGCTTTGCCGGGCTTGGCCTCGACGCGGCGGGGCGGGAGACGCTGTCCGAGCGCGTGGCCGCTTGCGGGGCAGCCGAATCGCTCGGGCTCATCAGGGCGCTCGGCGGATGCTTCGTCGCCCCCGGACCGGCCGGCGCCCCGGCGCGCGGCCGTCTCGACGTCCTTCCGACCGGCCGCAACCTCTACGCGATCGACCCGCGCGCCGCGCCGACCCGCAACGCCTGGGAGATTGGCCGCCGCGCGGCCGAGGAGGTCCTGGCGCGCTACGCCCAGGACCATGGCGACTGGCCGAAACGCATCGTCATCGACCTCTGGGGCTCCGCGACCATGCGCACCGGCGGCGACGATCTGGCGCAGGCCTTCGCGCTCATCGGCTGCCGGCCCGCGTGGGACTTGTCGTCCAGCCGCGTCAGCGGCTTCGAGGTCTTGCCGCTGGCGATGCTTGGCCGGCCGAGGGTCGATGTGACATTGCGCATTTCCGGCCTGTTCCGCGACGTCTTTCCGAGCCAGATCGCCCTCTTCGCCTCAGCCGTCCGCGCTGTCGCGGCCCGCGAGGAGAGCGCCGACGACAATCCGCTCGCCGGACTCGAAGGCGGGAGCCTTGCGCGGGTGTTTGGCGCCGCGCCGGGCGCCTACGGCGTCGGACTCGGACGGCGGATCGCCCAAGGCGATTGGGCTGAGCGGTCGGAGCTGGCGGAGGCTTATCTTGCCGCGACCAGCCACGCCTACGATGGCGAAGGCGAAGGGCGGGAAGCGGCTCTGGCGTTTCGACAGCGCGTCGCCGCCGCCGAGGCTTTCGTGCACGCCCAGGACTTGCCTGGCCAGGACGCGCTCGACGCCGACGCCTTCGCCGAACATGAAGGCGGCTTCGCCGCCGCCGCGGCGGAAACGGGCGCGAATCCGGCGCTCTATCATCTCGACTCGTCCGCGCCCGGCGAGCCCAAGGTCCGCAGCCTCAAGCAGGAGATCGCCCGCGCGCTGCGCGGCCGCGCCGCCAATCCGCGCTGGCTCGCCGGCCAGATGCGCCACGGCCATCGCGGCGCGGCTGAAATCGCCCAGTCGCTCGACAACCTCTACTGCTTCGCCGCGCTGACGGACGCCGTCGGCAGCGCCCAGTTCGACCTGATGTTCGACGCGACGCTCGGCGACGACGCGGTCCGTGCGTTCCTCGTCGACGTCAATCGTCAGGCGGCAAGCCATATGGCGGGCCTCTTCGAGGAGGCGGCGCGGCGCGGCTACTGGCTTTCGCGCCGCAACTCGAGCGCCCGCATTCTGGCGTCGGTCGTCGAGGAGCCGGCATGAGCGCGATCGCGCCGCGCCGCAAGGGCTGGTGTCCGGGGGCTCTGCGGCCAATGGAGACCGGGGACGGGCTCATCGCCCGGGTGCGTGCGTCGCGAGGGCGATTGTCGCTCGCCCAGGCCGCGGCGCTGGCGGAGAGCGCGCTTCGCTGCGGCAATGGCGCGATCGGCCTCTCGGCGCGCGGCAATCTGCACCTGCGCGGCCTGAGCGAACAAACGCTTTTCAGGCTGCATTCGCGTCTCGGGGACGCCGGGCTTATCGACGGCGACCCCGAGATCGAGCGGCTGCGAAATATCGTCTCAAGCCCCCTCGACGACATCGATCCCGACGCGTCGCTCGACGTTGGTCCGAGCGTCGCCGCGCTCGAGACGCGGCTCGGGCGGGACGAGGATCTGCGCCGGTTGCCGGCCAAGTTCAGCTTTGTCTTTGATGCGTTGGGGCGCCTGCCGCTCGCCGACGTCGAAGCGGACATCCGTTTCGAAGCGGCGGGCAAGACGCTGGCGGTTTTTCTTGCCGGCGAGGATGCGCTCGCGGCGGAATGCGCTCCCGGCGAGACCGGCGAAATCGCAGCCCGGCTCGGGCGCGCGTTCGTTCGTCTTGCCGGCGCCGCAGAAGGGTCGCCGCGACGGATGCGCGCGCTCGTCGAGCGGCGAGGGGCGGGGCCCGTGTTTTCCGAGGCGGCTCTCGAAGCCAGGCCGCGCAGGCGCTCGGCGCGGCGAATGTCATTGCGCGACCTTCTCGGCGCGCAGGAATTTGGCGGGCGCGTCGTCGTCGGCGCTGCGGCGGCGTTTGGTGAGATCGAGGCCAATCGATTTCTGGTCCTGATCGAGCGCGCGCGGATGCTTGGAGCGAGCGGGTTGAGGCTCACGCCGTGGCGGGCCTTCCTCATCGCCGGCCTCGAGGCGAAAGAAGCAAAGGCGATCCTCGGCCTGATCGCCGAGCTCGGATTCATCGCCAGCGCTGACGAGCCGCGCCTGCGCATCGCCGCTTGTCCGGGCGCGCCCGCCTGCATGCATGGCCATCGGGCGGTGCGCGAAGACGCCGCGCGCTGGGCCGCGCTCATCCCCAAGGGTGAGGGGGTCGCTCTCCATGTCAGCGGTTGCGCCAAGGGGTGCGCCAGGGCGGCTGCGACGGCGGCGACCCTGACCGCGACCGAATCGGGCTACGATCTCATTTTCGCCGGCAAGGCAGGTGATCCGCCCGCGCTGCGCGGCCTTTCAAACACGAGGATCGACGAGCTCCTTGGCGCCGAGGGCGCGAGGATTTTCGCCAGCGAAGGACGCTCGCCGTGAATACGGCCTACAATTACGAGAAAGACGCCGCGGCCATCTATCGCCGCTCCTTCGCAATCATCCGCGGCGAGGCCGACCTCAGGCGTTTCGCGCCGATCGAGGAGCGGGTCGCTGTCCGGGTCATCCACGCCTGCGGCATGGTGGAGGCGGCAGGCGACCTCGTCTTTACAGCCGGCGCCGCGGCGGCGGCGCGCGAGGCGCTTCGGGCCGGCGCGCCGATTTTCTGCGATGCGCGGATGGTCGCCGAAGGCGTGACCCGCGCCCGCCTTCCGGCGCACAACGAGGTGGTGTGCACGCTCGCCGACCTTTCCACCTCTGAGCTCGCCGCCAGGCTCGGCACGACGCGCACGGCGGCGGCGATCGAGCTCTGGCTGCCCCGGCTTGGCGGATCCGTCGTCGCCATCGGTAACGCGCCGACGGCGCTCTTCCGCCTGCTCGAGGCTGTCGCCGCAGGGGCGCCGCGTCCCGCGGCGATCGTGGGCATGCCGGTCGGCTTCGTCGGCGCGGCGGAATCGAAAGAGGCGCTGATCGAGAGCGGCCTGCCGGCCATTGTCGTGCGCGGGCGAAAAGGCGGCAGCGCGATGGCCGCGGCCGCCGTCAATGCGCTGGCGAGCGACGCCGAATGAGCGCGCTCGGCCGTCTCTATGGCGTCGGCATCGGACCCGGCGACCCGGAACTCCTCACGGTGAAGGCGACGAAGGTCATCGCCGCGTCGCCGGTCGTCGCCTTTTTCGCCAAGGCCGGACGACGCGGCAACGCCCGCGCCATCGTCGACTGCTGGCTCAAGCCGTCGCACGTGGAGCTGCCGCTGTTCTATCCGATGACCGACGAATCGCATTTCGACGATCCGCCATACCGCGAGGCGCTGGCGCGCTTCTACAAGGAATCCACGATCGCGATCGCCGCTCATCTCGAGGCCGGCCGCGACGTTGCCCTGCTCAGCGAAGGCGACCCGTTGCTCTACGGCTCGTTCATGCATCTTTTCATCCGCTTGCGCGACCGCTTCGCGGTCACGATCGTGCCCGGCGTATCCTCGATTTGCGGCGCCTGGGGCGCGGCCTCCGCGCCGATGACCTGGGGCGACGACTCACTCATCGTGCTGCCGGCGACGCTGCCGCTCGACGAGCTCAAGCGCCGGCTCGCGCTTGCGGAAGCCGCCGTGATCATGAAGATCGGGCGCAACTTCGCCCGCGCGAAGGAGGCGCTTGTCGCGACGGGCATGGCGGACGGCGCCATTTATGTCGAGCGCGCGACGATGGCGGGCGAGGTCGTGACGCCTCTCGCCGAGAAGCACGGCGACGCCGCCCCCTATTTCTCGCTGATCCTCGCGCCCGGCCGGGGGCGCCGGCCGTGAGCGGGCGGGTCACGGTCGTCGGGCTCGGTCCCGGCCCCGCCGAATGGATGACGCCGGAGGCAGGCGCGGCGATCGGGGCGGCGACCGACATCGTCGGCTATGCCCCCTATCTCGATCGCCTGGCCTTGCGGGCAGACCAGCACGCCCACGCGAGCGACAATCGCGCCGAACTCAGCCGCGCCCGCCTGGCGTTGAAGCTCGGGGCGGAAGGGCGCGCGGTCGCTGTCGTTTCGGGCGGCGATCCAGGCGTCTTCGCCATGGCGGCGGCGGTGTTCGAGGCGGCCGAGGAGGACCCTCGATGGCTCGACCTCGACATTGCGGTTGCGCCCGGCGTGACCGCGATGCAGGCGGCCGCGGCCCGTCTCGGCGCGCCGCTCGGCCACGACTTCTGCGCCATCTCGCTCTCCGACAATCTCAAGCCATGGGCGATCGTCGAGCGCCGGCTCCGCGCGGCGAGTGAGGGCGATTTCGTCATCGCGCTCTACAACCCCGCGTCGAAAGCGCGGCCGGATCGCGTCACGCAAGCGTTCGATCTCCTGCGGCGCGTCAAAGCCGGGACGACGCCGGTCGCCTTCGCCCGCGCGGTCGGCCGCGCCGACGAGTCGCTGAGATTGACCACGCTCGGCGAAGCGGACGGAAAGCTCGCCGACATGGCGACGCTCGTCATGATTGGCTCGAGCGAAACGCGCTTCATCGCCCGCGACGGCGCAAGGGCCTGGATGGTGACGCCGCGCGCCTATGGGGGCGGGCGATGAACCCGCGGATGATGGCGCACGGCCAAGTTTCGACCACCGCGCGCCCCCTCCACCGGCCTTCGGCCGGTTCCCCTTCCCCGCTTCGCAGGGGAGGATATGCAACGGCGCCGCCTGGAAATCCTCCCATGCCGCAAAGCGGCGGGGCAGGGGGACCATGCGATAGGGCGTCCGGAAGGACGCCCGTCTCTCGACGGGCTATGGCATGGTGGAGGGGGCCGTGCGCGAACTTACGGGGCGCCGCGGCGGGCGCGGATCCACGCCGTCGCCTCATCGAGCGAGAGGACAGTCTCGGCTTCGGGGGCGGGCGGCCGGCGCAGGATGACGACCTCGACCCCGAGCATCCGCGCCGCCTCGATCTTGGCATAGGTCGCCCGCCCGCCGCTGTTCTTGGTCACGAGCGCGTCGATCCGCTCGCGTTTCATCAGCTCGAGTTCGTCGGCGAGCGCGAAGGGCCCGCGCGAAAGAATGAGCTTGCAGCCGGGCAGGGCGTCGATCTCCGCCGGGCGGTCGATCGCCCTGACGACATAGCGATGCTGCGGCGCTCGCGCGAAGGCCGCGAGCTTGAGCCGCCCCTGGGTGAGGAACGCCGTCCGCGGCGTGACCCCCAGGGCGTCGGCGGCGTCCTCGATGGTCGCAACCTCGGTCCAGCGGTCGCCGGGCTCGCGCGGCCAGGGCGCGCGGGCGAAGGCGACGAGCGGCGTATGGGCGGCGCGGCAGGCGGCGACGGCGTTGGCGGACATCCGGGACGCGAACGGGTGGGTCGCGTCGATCACCGCATCGATGCGCTCTTCAGCGAGATACGCCGCAAGGCCCACGGCGCCGCCGAAGCCGCCGATCCTCACCGGGGTCGGCGCCGGCGCGGGGTTGGCGGTCGCGCCGGCGAGCGAGAGGATCGCCTCGACCCCGGCGTCGCCGGCGATCCGCCGCGCGAGCGCGCTCGCTTCCGACGTCCCGCCGAGAATAAGCAGGCGAAGGCGCTTCAGGGGGCGGCTCCGTGGTGAGAGATCGCTGGCTCGCGGTCGTCGGCATCGGCGAGGACGGCGTTGACGGCCTCTCTCCTGCCGCGCGGCGGCTCGTCGCGCAAGCATCCTTCGTCGTCGGCGGCAAGCGCCATCTCGCTCTGGCCGGGCCGATCGGCGCCGAGACGCTGGTCTGGCCCTCGCCGATCGAGAACGCGCTCGACGTCATCGAGGCCCATCGCGGCCGCCCTGTCTGCGTGCTCGTGACTGGCGACCCGTTCTTCTTCGGCGTCGGCGCGATGCTGATGCGCCGCTTCGCCGCCGACGAGATGATCTGCGTCCCGGCTCCCTCGGCCTTTGCGCTCGCCGCGGCGAGGCTCGGCTGGAGCGAGCAGGATTGCGCAATGCTCTCGCTCCATGGTCGGCCGCTCGAGGCGATCGTCCCCCATCTGCAGCCGGCCGCGCGAATTCTCGCGCTTTCCTGGGACGACGCCACTCCCGCCAAGCTCGCGGCGCTGCTTGCGGCGCGCGGCATGGGGGAAACGAAGATCACGGTCTGCGAGGCGATGGGCGGCGAGCGGGAGCGGGTCCGCACGACGGAGGCACGGTCCTACGCCCTCGACAACGTCGCCGCCCTGAACACCATCGCGCTCGAAATCGTCGTCGACCGCGGCGCGCGCGTCCTGCCGCGTGCGGCCGGGCTGCCCGACGACTGGTTCGAGCATGACGGACAGATCACCAAGCGCGAGGTCCGCGCCGTGACCCTGGCTCAGCTCGCGCCATGTCGAGGCGAACTCCTGTGGGACGTCGGCTCGGGCTCCGGCTCGGTAGCGATCGAATGGATGCTCGCCGACCCCGCCAATCATGCGGTCGCGATCGAGGCCCGTCACGACCGGGCGGCGCGGGTCGCGCGCAACGCGCTTGCCTTCGGCGTTCCTCACCTCTCGGTCGTGACCGGCGAAGCGCCTCAGGCGTTCGCGGACTTGCCCGCGCCCGACGCGATCTTCATCGGCGGGGGCGCCGGCGCGCCAGAAATGATCGAACGCGCCATCGACGTGCTCGCGTCCGGCGGACGGCTGGTCGTCAATGCGGTGACGCTCGAGACGCAGGCGGCTTTGGTCGATTGGCTCGCCCGTCACGGCGGGGAGCTTACGCAAATCGCGGTCGCCCACGCGGATCGGATCGGGCGCTTTTCCGGCTGGCGGGCGGCGATGCCGGTCGTGCAGTGGCGGTTCGTCAAGCCATGAAGCCGCTCATCGCCATCGGGGTCGGCTGCCGCGGCGGCGTTGCGGGCGAGGCGATCGCGGCGCTCGCGCGCCGCGCGCTTGCGGAAGCCGGCGCGCCCGAGGGCGAGCGGCGGATGTTCACGCTCGCGGCCAAGGCCGGCGAGCCCGGCCTCGTCGAGGCGGCGCGCCTGCTCGGCGTGACCTTGACGCCGCTCGCGCTCGAAGCGCTCGAAGCGCAGGCGGAACGCATCGTCACCCCTTCGGCGGCGGCGCGAAAGCGGTTCGGCGCGCCGAACATCGCCGAGGCCGCCGCCCTCGCCGGCGCCGGGCGGGGCGGGCGGCTGCTTTTGCCGCGGCTCAAGGGCGACGGTGCGACCTGCGCCGTCGCGCTATCCTCGGATCAACGATGACGGTGCACTTCATCGGCGCCGGGCCCGGCGCCGCCGACCTCATCACATTGCGCGGGCGCGATCTCATCGCGCGCTCGCCCGTCTGCCTCTACGCCGGCTCGCTCGTGCCCGCCGCGCTGCTCGATCATTGCCCGCCGGGCGCGCGAATCGTCGATACGGCGCCGCTCGATCTCGACGCGATCGTCAAGCTCTGCGTCGAGGCGACCGCGCGGGGCGAAGACGTCGCCCGGCTTCACTCGGGCGACCTCTCGCTGTTCAGCGCCATGGGCGAACAGTTGCGCCGCCTCGAGCGCGCCGGGGTCGCCTATACGATCACCCCCGGTGTCCCAGCCTTCGCCGCCGCCGCCGCGGCGCTGAAACGCGAACTGACGCTGCCCGGCGTCGCCCAATCGCTGGTGCTGACCCGCACCTCCGGCCGCGCCTCGCCGATGCCTGAGCGCGAGACGCTCGCCGCCTTCGCCGCGACCGGCGCGACGCTTGCGATCCATCTCTCGATCCATGCGCTCGAAAAGGTTGTCGCCGAACTCACGCCATTCTATGGCGCCGACTGTCCGGCGGCGGTGGTCGAGCGGGCCTCGTGGCCGGACGAGCGGATCGTGCGCGCCACCCTCGGCGGGCTTGCCGCCGCGCTGAGCGCCTCGCCGATCGAGCGCACGGCGCTCATGTTCGTCGGCCCGGCGCTCGCGGCGCAAGATTTTCGCGAGAGCGAGCTATACAATGCCGATTATGTGCGCCGGTTCAGGGGAGGCGGGGCGCGAGGAGAGGGCAAGTGAGCGGATTGCGCGCAACGCAATCCGCGACCTCATCCTGAGCAGCCCGCGCAGCAGGCGTCTCGAAGGATGGGCCCGGGCGGTTCGACGGTCGCACGAATTCGCGCGTCCTTCGAGGCCGCCTCAGGACGAAGGCCAGCTCAGACCCTCCTGAATCCGCTGCTCGCGAGCACGGCGCCGTCGCGGCCGACGACGAGAATCTCGAGCTCCGAGGGCGCGCCCTTGAGGACGCGCGCCGCCGTCGCCCATGCGCCTTCGGCGACGAGCGCCGCGAGATCGAAGCCCGCCGCCTGGGCGAGCTCGAACGCATGCAGGCCGCTGTTGGCATGCGCGATGGTCTCGGCAAGCGACGCGGCGCCGCCCGCCTCCGCGACGCGCCCGGCCAGCGCGTCAAGGTCGACGGCGCCGCGCTTCGAATGGAGGTCGAGCCGCCCCTGAGCGAGCTTCGCCATCTTCGCCGGGCCGCCGGCGATGGTCACGCGCGCGACCGGATGGTCGCGCAGGTATTTCAGCGTGCCGCCGGCGAAGTCGCCCATGTCGATCAGCGCATGATCGGGCAGGCCGTAGCGCTCGCGGATGGCGCCCTCGGAGGTCTCCCCGGTAGCGGCGCCGACATGCGCGCACCCGCTCGCGCGCGCAACGTCCACGCCGCGGTGGATCGAATGGATCCAGGCCGAGCACGAATAGGGAATGACCACGCCGGTTGTGCCGAGGATCGAGAGGCCGCCGACGATGCCGAGCCGCCCGTTGGCGGTCCGCTCGGCGATCTTCTCGCCGCCCGGGATGGAAATCTCCACCGCCGCGTCGGCGCGCGCGCCAAGCCGCGCCGCGACCTCTTCGAGATTGGCGCGGATCATCACGCGGGGCGCGGGATTGATCGCCGGCTCGCCTGGCGGCAGCGGCAGGCCGGGCCGCGTCACCGTGCCGACGCCTTCGCCCGCCGTGAAGCTCACGCCCGCGCCCACAGGCGCGAGACGCACGGTCGCCACGATCAGCGCGCCATGAGTGACGTCCGGGTCGTCGCCCGCGTCCTTGACGATTCCGGCGCGGGCGAAACCGGGGTGAAGCTCATGGGTCGCGAGCGCGAATTCGGGCCTCAGGCCCTTCGGCAGCGCGACCGGAACCGGATCCGGAAACGCGCCCGTCAGCAGCGCCTCGAACGCCGCGCGCGCCGCGCCGCTGGCGCAGGCGCCGGTCGTCCACCCGCGCCTGAGGCTGGGCTTCTCCGGCTCGTTCATGCGCCCTGGCCTAGCGCGGGGCGCGCAATTCGCCTAGTGGCAAGGGTCAGACGCCATGCGCGAAGGCGTCATTGGAGGGAGCGGCTTCATGTCGGATTCGCCGCACTATACGCCTGGCTCCGAGTCGGAGCTTGAGCGATTGCAGCTGCAGGCCCGCTGTCTGGAAGGCCTCACGCGCCGGTTGATCCGGGAATCCGGCATTGGTGCGGGCATGCGCGTGCTCGACCTCGGCTGCGGTCCCGGAGACGTCGCCTTCCTGCTCGCCGAGGCGGTCGGGCCGTCGGGATCCGTCGTTGGCGTCGACCGGGAGGGGCGCTCGGTCGATCTCGCGCGGCGGCGCGCGGCGGAGGCGGGATACCGCAACGTCGCCTTCAAGGTCGCCGGCGACGATTCCCTGCCCGCCGACGCGCCGTTCGATGCGGCGATCGGGCGGTTCGTCCTGATCCATCAGCGCGATCCGGCGGCGATGATCCGCCGGGCGGCGGCCGTCGTCCGGCCGGGCGGCGTGGTCGCCTTTCTCGAGCCGGCCATTCACCTCGATGGCCATTCCCTTCCGGAGGTCGAGCTCGTGCGCGCGGCGGCCGGAAGTTTGAAGCGCCTCATGCTGGCGGCGCTGCCGAGCCCCGATGTCGCCGGACGGATGATTCCCTGCTTCATGGAGGCGGGGCTGCCCGAGCCGAAAGTCTTATGGGAGTCGGTCGTGCCGGGCTCTAAAGACGACGTCTGGCTGCGCTCCTTCGTGCTCACCTACAAGACCCTGTTGCCGGCGATGCAGAAGTTCGGAACCGTCGATCCGCGTGTCGGCGATCCCGAGACGCTCGCCGAGCGGGTCATCGCTGAAACGAAGGCCAAGCGCGCCCAAAGCGTGACCGGACCGTTCGCCAGCGCCTGGGCGATCAAGGGGTAGGGCGCGTTGCGGTCCTCGAAACCCGCCCCGTGCTCGCGCGCCCTTCCCTCATCCGGCCCTTCGGGCCACCGTCTCCCGAGGGGAGAAGGGAGGGCGGCGCGGGAGACCCTTCTCCCCTCGGGAGAAGGTGGACGCGCCAAGCGCGGCCGGATGAGGGCGTTCTCATGATCCGCGCGCTCATGATCGCCGCGCCGCGCTCCGGCAGCGGCAAGACGACGGTGACCCTCGGCCTGTTGCGCGCGTTCAGGCGTCGCGGAGTCGACGCGGTCGGCTTGAAGTCCGGCCCCGACTATATCGATCCGGCCTTCCACGCCGCGGCGTCGGGGCGCGAGGGCGTCAACCTCGATTCCTGGGCGATGCCGCCCGAGCTTCTGGCCACGCTCGCCGCGCGTGCGGCGGGAACAAGCGAGCTCGCGCTGTGCGAAGCCTCGATGGGGCTCTTCGACGGCGTTCCGGCGGAGGCCGGCCGCAGCGGCGCCTCGGCCGACGTCGCCGCCGCGCTGGGCATGCCGGTGCTGCTCGTCCTCGATGTCTCGGGGCAGGCGCAGTCGGCGGCGGCCATCGTCAAGGGCTGCGCCATGTACGACGCACGGCTCGGCGTCGTCGGCGTCATCGTCAATCGCGTCGGCAGCGAGCGTCATCGCCGGCTTGTCGCGGACGCGATCGAGGCGACAGGCGTCCCGGTCGTGGGCGTTCTCCCGCGCAACGACAGGATTGCGCTGCCGGAGCGCCATCTCGGCCTCGTGCAGGCCGGCGAGACGGAGGCGCTCGACGCCCGGCTGGACGAGATCGCCGACTTCATCGAGGCGAATGTCGATTGCGGCCGCGTCCTCGCGCTGGCGGGCGAACTCGATTGCGCTTCGCCGGCGCGCGCGCCGGCCGCGCTTCGCCCGCCGGGGGAGCGGATTGCGCTCGCGCGCGACGCCGCGTTTTCGTTCATCTACCCGCATCTGGTACAAGGCTGGCGGGCGGCGGGGGCCGAGATCGTCCCGTTCTCGCCGCTCGCCGACGAACCGCCGCCGGACGATTGCGACCTCTGCTGGCTGCCAGGCGGCTATCCGGAATTGCACGCCGGGCGGCTCGCCGCGGCGGCGCGTTTTCGCGACGGCTTGAGGCGTTTCGCCGAGACACGGCCGGTGCACGGCGAGTGCGGGGGCTACATGGCGCTGGGCGAGAGCCTCATCGACGCTTCGGGCGTGAGCCATCCGATGGCGGGCCTCATCGGAGTTAAGACCAGCTTCGAGAAGCGCCGCATGACGCTCGGCTATCGCGAGGCCCGCATCGCCTCGAATTGCGCGGTCGGGCAAAAGGGCGCTCTCCTGCGCGGCCACGAATTTCACTATGCGACGATCGTCTCGGCCGGCGGCGACGATCCGTTCGCTTTTGTGTCCGATGTTTATGGGGCGCCCGAGACGCCCGCCGGTTCGCGCCGGGGTCGCGTCACCGGCTCGTTCTTCCACGTCATCGCCGGGGCGTGACGCTCCGACCGGGCTTCACCGCCTTCTTGCGTTGTTTCCGCTTCGGTTGCGGAGGTTTAGGGTCGGCGGAAAGCGCAAGGCGCTTGCTGGCGGACGGCGGCGGCAAGCCGCCGCTCGTCGCCGGAGGAAACATCAACGTCCGTGCTCCGCTTTCGCTTCGCCGCGCCAGTTTCTGGGAGAGGTCAGATGTTTTCCTGCATGCAGGGCGATGACGATCAGACGAGCAGCATCATCGGTTGCGCCTGCTGCAAGCCGCTGATCCGATCGGCGAGTCGTCGGATTGAGGCGGGTCTTTCCCGGCGCGGATTCGTGGCTGGATTGGGCGCCTCGCTCGCGGCGCTCGGATTCACGCCCAGCGCGGCGGCGCCTGAAGCGCCCGCTCCACCGACCATTTTCACAAACTTCCTTCTGTTCGACGGGCGATCCGCTTCGTTGCGCGCCGGGTTGCGGCTGCTTGTCGAGGGGGATCGGATCAAGGCGGTCGAACTCGGGCGAAGTCGGCGCTCCAGAAGGCGCGAGGGTCATCGACTGCGGCGGCAGGACCGTCATGCCGGGTCTGATCGACGCGCATTGGCACACGATCTTTGCCGGGCTCGGCGTTTCGAGCCTGTTTTCCGCCGACATCGGCTATGTCTTTCTCGCCGCGTCCGCCGAGGCTGAGCGCACGCTCATGCGTGGTTTCACCACGGTTCGTGACCTCGGCGGACCGTCTTTCGCGCTCAAGCAGGCGATCGACGACGGCCTCGCCCGGGGACCGCGCATCTTTCCCTGCGGCGCGATGATCACCACCACCGGCGGGCATGGCGACCTTCGTCCGCTCTCCGACTTGCCGCGCCGTCCTGGCGGGCCGCTCAGCGTGCTTGAAGAGAAAGGCGCCGCGAATATCGCCGACAGCGCGGACGAGGTGCGCCTGCGGGTGCGCGAGCAGCTGCTGCAGGGGGCGTCCCAGATCAAGATCGTCGGCGGCGGCGGGGTCTCGTCGCCGCGCACGACGCTCGACATGCTGACGTTCGGCGAGCCTGAGATCCGGGCCGCCGTCGAGGCCGCGGCCGACCGGAATACCTATGTCGCGGTCCATGCCTACCCGCCCCATGCAATCCGCCGCGCGCTGGCGGCTGGAGCGCAATGCATCGAACACGGCCATCTCATGGACGAAGAGACGGCGAAGCTGATGGCCGGCGAGGGCATATGGCTCAGCACCCAACCGTTTCTCAGCGAAGACGACACGGGCCGGCTGACCGGCCAGAGCCGGCTCAATGCGCTTCAGGTGTTTGCGGGGACGAATACGCTCTACCCGCTCGTGAAGGAGCACAAAATCAAGACCGCGTTCGGCTCTGATCTGCTGTTTTCGAGCGACCTGGCCGCCCGTCAGGGCGTCATGCTGACCAATCTCAAGCGGTGGTACGAAAACGTGGACATTCTCCGGATGGCGACTTCAGTCAACGGCGAGCTGCTCGCCCTGTCGGGACCGCGCAATCCCTATCCGGGAAAGCTGGGGGTCGTGGAGAACGACGCCCTTGCGGACCTCCTGATCGTCAACGGCGATCCGATCGCCGACATCGCGCTGCTCGAAAAGCCGGACACGAACCTAGCGATGATCGTGAAGGGCGGCCGGATCTACAAGGACACCCTGAAAGGATAGCCGGCGCCCTCAGCCGAGGCCTGCCTCCCTCTATCGGCGCTGCGCGCGGCCGAGACCATTGGGCGCCCGCTCGGTTCCTTGACCGCCTGGGCGTCGTGCCCTGCCGGCATCCGCGTCCCAAGCGGCGCGGCCCGAAGCCGAGGGTTGGGGCTGGGGGATTAAGTAAGCTGTCACCGTAATCCCACCGTAATCCCTGTCACCGTAATCCCACCGTAATCCCGTAATCCCGCGTAATCCCGCTGTTCCGGACCGAAATTGTCCCTGTTCCATCCTCGAGTAATTGTGGCGCCTCGCGTCGGGCGAACGCATGCAACAAGCGCATGGCCCAAGATTTCGACACGGTGAGGATGGACTCGCCGCCAAGCCCGATCCGTCCCGCTCCGTCTCACGTCAGCCGCGAGTAGCCCCCGCGCCGGTGGGCGAGCGCTGGTTCGTCCGCCCCCTCGCGCAGGCTCACCACCGCGCCGAGGATGATTGCATGCGAATGGCGTTCGATGACCTCTTCGATCAGGCAATCGAAGGCCGCGATCGCGTCGGCGAGAACGGGGGCGCCGGTCGAGAGGGTGATCCATTCCGCGCCATCGAAGCGGCGGACGCCATGGGCGTGGCCGCTGAAGCGGTGGGCGAGCGCCTCGTGGCGGGCGCCCAGCAGGCTGATCGAGAAGGCGCCCGCCTCGCGCAATGCGGCGAGCGTCGAGGAAGAGCGCGCAAGGCAGACGAAGAGCGTCGGCGGGGCCAGCGAAAGCGACGCGAGCGAGGTCACCGTGCAGCCGGCCCTCGCCTCGCCCTCGCCGCAGGCGATGATCGCCACGCCGGAGCTGAGCGCCCGCATGGCGTGTCGGAAGGCGGCGCTCTCGGCGTGGCGCAGGCGCCGGTCGCTCACGCCCGCGCCTCGACAAGCTGCTCCTCGCGCGCGCTGCGCGTCCGGCCGATCAGCCAGACCGCGGCGGCCGCGATCAGGCAGGCGAAGCCGGCGATGTAAAAGGCCGGAAGGTAGCTATTAAAGGTCGAGCGGAAGAAGCCGCCGCCCCAGGCCGCGACCGCCGCGCCGATCATGTGGGAAGCGAAAACCCAGCCGTAGACGACGCCGGCGCGCTCGCGGCCGAAATGCGCCGCGGACAGTTTCACTGTCGGCGGCACGGTCGCGATCCAGTCGAGGCCGTAGAAGACGGCGAACAACGACAGGCCATAGACGCTGAACGCCGAACTCGGCAAATAGAGGAGCGAGAGGCCGCGCAGGCCGTAATACATCGACAACAGCGCCCGATTGTCGAACCGGTCGGAGAGCCATCCCGAGCCGATGGTGCCGATGAAATCGAACACGCCCATGACCGCGAGCGTCGAGGCGGCGGCCACCGCCGCAATCCCGTAGTCGCCGCATAGCGAGATGAAATGGGTTTGGATCAAGCCGTTGGTCGAGAGGCCGCAGACGAAGAACGTGCCCGCCAACACCCAGAACGTGACGCTGCGCATCGATTCGAACAGGACCTCGAACGCGCGGCTGAATGCCGCCGGCGGCGCGACATGGGCGGGCGTATCGCCTCTGTCGCCGTAGGGCTTGAGGCCGACGTCCTCCGGCTTGTCGACCAGGAAAAGGACGACGAGCGCCGCGACGACAATGAGAGCGACGATCGGCGGCGCAAGCGCGACCCGCCACCCGTATCGATCGGCGAGCCAGGCCGCGAGCGGCAGCAGGAGAAGCTGGCCGGAGGCGCTCGACGCGCTCAGGATTCCGACGGCGAGGCCGCGGCGCGCGGTGAACCAGCGCGTCGCCACGATCGCCCCCAACACCATCGCGGTCAGGCCGGTGCCGAATCCGACGATGACCCCCCAGAACAGCACCAGATGCCAGAGCTTCGTCATGACGAGCGCGCCAAGAAGCCCGATCTCGATCAGCGCGAGCGCGACCAGGACCACGCTCTTGAAGCCGTATTTGTCGATGAGCGCCGCCGTGAACGGCGCCATCAGGCCGAAGAGCACGATCCGCAGAGCGAGCGCGACCGATATCTGCTCGGTCGACCAGCCGAATTCCTTGGTCAGCGGAATGATGAGCGCGCCCGAGATGCCCATGCAGCCGGCTGTGGTCAGCGCAAGGCAAAAGACGATGGCGACGATCGCCCAGCCGTAGTGGATGCCGGCGCCCGCGAGCCGCCTCGCCAAGGCCTGAGCGAACATGCGGGATCCCTTCAAGCCGCGCGACCCGGCGGCGCCGAAACGTCAAAAAGACGAGTTGACGCCTTAATTGGGCATGCGCGGACAGCCTGTCAAGGAAACGGGAATTGGCGTCCAATCGCGCTCAAATCAACACGATGGCGGACATCAGCCGGCCATAGTCCGGCTCCTGGCGGTGGGTCGCGCGGCGGTAGCTGAAGAAACGCCGCTCGTCGGCGTAAGTGTCGAGCGCCAGGTCCTCAAAGGCGCCAATCCCGGCGCGCTCGGCGCGCTCGGCGATATAGGCGTTGAGGTCGAACATCGAGCGGCCCGCGTTCTCGCTCGGCGTGAAGTAGCGCGCCGTGTCTTCGCCCGCGGCGGCGAAGGCGGCCATAAACTCCGGCCCGACCTCGTAGGACGCGCGGCCGATGCAGGGCCCAAGCGCAGCGGCGACATCGCGGCGCCTCGCGCCGAGGCGCTCCATCGCCGCCACAGTCGCTTCGACCACTCCGGTCAGCGCGCCTTTCCAGCCCGCATGCGCCGCGCCGATGACACCCGCCCGCCGGTCGGCGAACAGAATCATGCCGCAATCCGCGCCGGTGACGCCGAGCGCGAGCCCCGGGCTCGCCGTCGCCAGTCCATCGCAGCGCGGCCGCTCGTCGGGCGGCCACGGTTCGGAAATCGCCGCCACATCGGCCGAATGGATCTGGTAGGGCACGACGAGGCGCTCCGGCGAGACACCGATCGCAGCCGCGGCCCGGCAGCGATTCTCTGCTACCGCCTCATGCGAGTCGCGCGATCCGACGCCACCGTTCAGCGAGGCATAGACGCCTTGCGAAACCCCGCCGATGCGGGTGAAGAAGGCATGCTCGACTCCACAAAGCTTAAGCGACTCCGCCGTCAACGCCTGAGCCGTGCTCACGCGGACTTCGCGCTTGCGGGTTGGAAGCCTGGCGGCGGCCGCAGCCTGCGGTCCGCGATGGCCATCGCCTTGAACAACGCGCCCATCTCGCCTTGACCCTTGCCGACCAGACGCGCACGCGCGCGCTCGAACTCCTCGGCGCGGTCGGGAGTGGCGCGCTCGGCCAGCGCCTTGGTCCTCAAGTCTATGCCGATTGCGCGCAAGAAATCGCCTTGGTCGACCGGGCCGTAGACCGCAGCGCCCGTAGCGCTGGCGCTGCGCGCCATGGCGGCGAAATCGACGTGGGCGGTGAGGTCGCAATCGCCCGGGGCGGTGAGCGGATCGATGTAGCGGTGGGCGCGCAGCGCCTGCAGCGTGTCGCCATAAAGGGTTGCGGCGTGGCCGTAATCGATCAGGAGCGCCGCTCCGCCCTGTTTGACGAGACGAGTGCCGAGTTCGAACATCAGCCGGTGCCCAGATGGGCTCACCTCCAGAACCTCGCCGTTCGCCGCGGCCGCCCTAATGTAAGGCTCGGGCCTGTCGGCGACGTCGAAGACGAGCGCGCCGTTGCTGTCAAGACGGACAGTGCGCTCGCGCCACTGACCGCTCACGCGTACGAATTGGCGCACCGGCAGCGCATCGAGAAATTCGTTGCCGATCACGATTGCGGGCCCGTTCGGAACCTCCTTTAGGGTCTGGGCCCAAGAAACTGCCACGCCGCAGTCGACGAGCAGCTCGTGTTGCATCGTCGCCAGCGCGGGGCTGGTTTCAATGAGCCGCACGTCGAGCGCATTGCGGAAAGCCGGCACAATGCGGGCGGCGCGCAGCGCATCGCTGATGAGCGTTCCGCGCCCAGGCCCAAGTTCGACAAGGCGAACGGGATCGGGCGAGCCCATGCTCGACCACACCTCGGCGGCCCAAAGGCCGACCAGCTCGCCGAACATTTGCGAAATCTCCGGCGCGGTAGTGAAATCACCCGTCGCGCCGAACGGATCCCGGTTCATGTAGTAACCGAAATCGGGATGGGCGAGCGCCAGCTGCATGTACTGCTCGACCGTAATCGGCCCATGCTCCATGATCATCGTTCTGATTTCATCGAGGAGCTCGGTCATGTCGAGATCCCTGGGCGACGGAAGCTCCAAACAAGCAGTCCCAAGCCGGCGATGATCAGCGGAAGCGAAAGGACCATGCCCATCGTCAACCCTCGCCCAAGATCCTCGAGTCGCGGATCCGGTTCGCGAAAGAATTCGCTGAATATTCGGCCCGCTCCGTAGACAATCGCGAATGAACCGGTGATTACGCCCGGACGGCGCAGCGCGCCCAATTGCGCGAGCGCATAGAGGATGACAAACGCCAGCACTCCTTCGAGCAGCGCTTCGTAAATCTGGCTCGGGTGGCGCGGCTGGCCGTCCGTTCCCGGAAAGATAACGGCCCATGGGACGTCCGTCCGGCGCCCCCAGAGTTCGGGGCGGATGAAATTGGCGATACGGCCGAGGAAGATCCCGATCGGCGCGACCAATGAGCAGAGGTCGAGCACGGTCAGCGCGGGGGCGCTATAGCGTCGGGAGAAGAGCAGGACGCCGATGAGAGCGCCGATCAGGCCGCCGTGAAAGGCCATGCCGCCTTCCCAGATTTTGAAAATCTCAATCGGGTGGGACAGATAGTACTGCGGATCGTAGAAGAGCACATTTCCGAGGCGACCTCCGATGATGACCCCGAAGGCGCAATAGACAAGCAGGTCGTCGATACTCTCGGCGCTTGGCCGCTTCACCCCGTTCCAGTAACGGTCGTCGGAGACGATGTGGCGAATGAGCCGCCAGCCCAGGACGAGGCCCGCGATATAGGCGAGAGCGTACCAGCGAATGGCCAACGGACCCCATTGCACCAGAACGGGATTGATCGCCGGAAAGGGCAGGACGAGCATCGGCATCGGAGGCATGCAGATGCGCTGAGCGCGGGATGGCGTCAAGTCGGCGCGCCAAATCATCAAGGCGCTAGCTCCTCCCTCCGACGGCTCAAGTCGGCGCGCGTTATACTCTTGAGCCGCCTAGCGATCGGCCGCCCCGCCGACGAGATCGGCTCCAAAGCGGCAGGAAAGACGTAAGGCGCACTCGCGACGACCGCAATGACGAAATGGTTGCGGAAATGGCCGTTATTATCCTGCGCACCGGTTGAAACCGGACACGGAAAGTCAGGCATGATTCGGTTCTTACTGTAAAGCCGCCGCATCAGCACTCCTCGAGCGCGCAAGTCTTGCGTTTGCCGCGTTGCTCGGGCAGGGAGATTGGGGCGAGCGCGCGGTGAGTGGTTGAGAGAAAACACGGGAATGAAGCGCGTTCACGACGTCGCTTGGCCAATCATCGGCGTCGGCGCCGTCGCGATATCGTCGTGGCTCTTGTTCAAGGACTTGCGCGGGCTGTCGCTGGCCAGCCTAGAGGGTGCGCTCTTCTCGATCTCGCCGGCCCGCTGGCTCCTGGCGATCTGCTCAACCTTCCTCGCTTACGCCGCGCTTGCTTGGTACGACCAGATCGCGCTTTTGCATTTGGGCCGGCGCCTGGGCTGGCGATACGTCGCGGTCGCATCGTTCACTGCCTACGCGATCGGCCATAATATCGGCGCTTCGGTGCTGTCGGGGGCGGTCGTGCGCTATCGCGCCTATTCGGAAAAAGGGCTCAGCGGCGGTGAAATCGGCGTGCTCGTGGCGTTCTGCTCATTCACCTTTGGGCTCGGCGCGTCGATGGTCGGCGGCTTTTGTCTGTTGGTATATCCTGGGTTGGCTCACCGTGTCGCCAACGCTCCGCTCTGGCTTGGCCAAGCCGTCGCTGCGGCGCTCGTCGCCGCGCCTACCCTCTACGTCATTGGCTCGTTGTTGCACTTTCGTCCGCTCAAGATCGGCGCCTATGAACTTGTGTATCCGCGTCCGCCAGTCGCGGCGCGGCAACTGCTCGCCGGTCCTTTGGAGCTGGTCGGGGCGTCCGGCATCATCTATTTCGCGCTTCCGGCGGCCGCCAATCCCGGCTTCGCGGTGGTTCTCGGCGTATTTGTCGCCTCGTTTTCGATCGCGCTCGTGAGCCACGCGCCCGGGGGCCTCGGGGTATTGGAATTTACGTTCCTGAAAGCGATGCCGGACGCGCCCCAGGCAAATGTCGTCGCGGCTTTGCTGGTGTTCCGGCTCCTCTATCTGATCCTGCCGCTGATGTTCGGTTTGATCGTCGTTTCGGACTATGAACGCAAACGCTGGCGGGCGCCTGCGGCGACAGGAGGAGCCAATGCCGATGGCATCGCCGATCTCGATCAATAGCCACGACGTCCTTCTGGCAATCGACCTGCAAGCCGACTTCATGCCGGGCGGGGCGCTGCCGGTCGCGCGAGGCGACGAGATCGTCCCGCTCGTCAATCGATTGGCAAGGCGGTTTGAGAATGTGGCGGTGACGCAGGACTGGCACCCGCGGGGACACGCTTCATTCGCCTCGAGCCACGAGGGCGCCAAGCCGTTCGAGACGAGGCGGCTCGAATTCGGCGACCAAACGTTATGGCACGACCACTGCCTGCAGGGAACGCCGGGCGCGGAGCTGCACCCGGATCTTGCGATCGACCTCGCTTTCCTGATCCTTCGCAAGGGCATGCACTCCGGAATCAATTCCTATTCCGCCTTCGTCGAGGCGGACGGCAATACGACGACCGGCCTTGCGGCCCTGCTCAAGGCTCGCGGGGTCAAGCGGGTGTTCGCCTGCGGGCTAGCAACTGACTTTTGCGTCGCGCATTCGGCGCTGGATGCGCGCGCAGATGGCTTCCAGACCTTCGTCATCGAAGACGCGTGCCGAGCAATCGACGCCAACAATTCGCTGCGGGATGCGTGGGACCGGATGAACGCTGCCGGGGTCCAGCGGGTCCAGTCGGCCCAAATTCTAGGCTCGACGCAATAAGCAAACTCGCATCGGGCGCCCAGGTGGCGCCTGATCGGATTTCGGGCACAGGCGAGACCCGGGAGCCGCTGTTAACCCCGTGCACCTGAGACCAGTTCCGGGTTAACCGGGAGTTAACCCGGGGCCGAGCATCTGAATACGTCCGACGAGCAATGCGGCCGCGCCCTCTCGGCTCCCACCTGCTCTTGCCCAGGAATCAATGATCAAGCTTTATCATCAGTCTTTTTGTCCGCATTCGCGTTTCGTCCGCCTCATCCTCGGGGAAATGGGAATTGAGCCGAATCTCATCGAGGAACGGCCATGGGACCGGCGCCGGGAGTTCCTGCTGCTCGCCCCAGAAGGCGCGACGCCGGTCATGATCGATGATCACGCCCCGGGTCTATCGGGAGCGGCGGTGATCGCTGAATATCTCGATGAGACCCAGGGCTCAGGTCTCGGCGATCGTCGGCTGATGCCGGACGATCCGCTGGCCCGCGCCGAGGCCCGCCGGCTTACCCACTGGTTCAACGTAAAGTTCTTCAACGAGGCAAGCCAGTGGCTGGTGCGGGAGAAGATCACCAAGCGCTTCATGAGTTCAGCGCAAGGCGGAGGCGGCCCGGACATGGATGCGGTGCGCGCGGCGCGCGCGAATCTGCGCTATCATCTTCGCTACATCGGCTACCTGATCTCAGCCCGCAATTGGCTGGCCGGCGACCGACTGACTTATGCGGACCTCGCCGCGGCGGCGCACCTATCATGCATCGACTATCTGGGCGACGCGCAGTGGGACGAGAACGAAACGGCCAAGACATGGTACGCGCGAATGAAGTCGCGCCCGGCGTTTCGCCCCCTTCTGGCCGAACGACTGCCGGGGATGACGCCCAGCGTCGCTTACGCCGATCTCGACTTCTAGCTGCCTTACGCGCCAGGGCGCGCGCGCTCGGCTTCGACGCCTGCCGGGTCGCCGCGGCCGAGGCGCCCGCTGAAACCGGCCAGCGCCTTGCCGCGTGGCTCGCCGAAGGCGCGCACGGCGACATGACCTGGATGGCCAAGACCGCCGAGCGGAGGGTTGATCCCAAGGCGCTGATGACCGAAGCGAGGAGCGTCGTCATGCTCGGCCTGAACTACGGCCCCGAGGGCGATCCGCTGGCGGCGCTCGAGCGCCCCGGCGCCGGCGCGATTTCGGTCTACGCTCGACACCGCGACTATCACGACGTCCTCAAGGGCAAGCTCAAGCAGCTTGCCGCGTTTCTAGTCTCAGCTGCGCGGCCCGAAGAAGCGGACGTCAAGGTGTTCGTCGACACCGCGCCGCTCATGGAAAAGCCGCTGGCCGCGCTCGCCGGCCTCGGCTGGCAGGGCAAGCACACCAATCTGGTGTCGCGCGAATTCGGCTCGTGGCTCTTTCTGGGCGCGATCCTGACCGACCTCGACCTGCCGCCCGACCCGCCGGAAGCCGACCATTGCGGACAATGCCGCGCCTGCCTGGACGCCTGCCCAACGAGAGCGTTCCCCGCGCCGTACCGGCTCGACGCGCGCCGCTGCATCTCATATCTCACGATAGAGCACCAAGGTCCGATCCCGCGCGAGCTTCGGTCTTCGATCGGCAATCGCATCTACGGCTGCGACGACTGTCTCGCTGTTTGCCCCTGGAACAAATTCGCCAGCGTCGGGAGGGAAGCGAAACTCGCCGCGCGGGCAGACCTCAACGCGCCGTCGCTCGCCGAGCTCGCCCGGCTCGACGATGCGTCGTTCCGGGCCCTGTTCGCCGGTGGCCCGATCAAGCGGATCGGCCGGGAGCGATTCCTGCGCAATGTGATGATCGCGATCGGAAACTCGAATGACCACGCGCTCGCCGCGGCCGCGATTGACCGGCTTGACGATGAGGCTCCGCTCGTGCGCGGAGCAGCGATCTGGGCGGTTGCGCGGCTTGTCTCGCCCCAGCAACTCTCGCGCTTCGCGGCGACAAGGCTGCGAATGGAGCGTGATCCAGCGGTGATCGACGAGTGGCGCGACGCTCTCGCCGCGCCGCCCCGACGCCGAGCGTCGCTTCCGCGCCTCAGTGCGAGGGCGCGGTTTCGGCCTTCTTGAGCCTCTCGATCTCGTCCTTGAGTTGAAGTTTCTTGCGCTTGAGTTCGTGGACCTTGATGTCGTCTGACGCCGGATGATTGACTTCGGCGAGGATCGCTTCCTCAATGGCCTGGTGACGGCGCACCAGTTCGCTGAGATGCGAATCAATCGACATGGGACAACTCCCTTATGGTCTTGGGCAACGAAATTGTGACATAACTGGCGGACCGCGCAAGCGGCAAAATGCCGCCGCGCTGTTCAAATCCTTGCCGCCGCGTCCACATTTCGGGGGAACTTTCTGCCCTTTTGGGCCGTCCCTAGCGTCAGCTCGCTCGCATCGCTTGCGCGCGCCGGACGGCGCCGCCATAGTCCCTACGCGCCCTGGCGCGATACCCGGCGCCCGGGAGGAGACACCCGGGCTCAAAGCGGCACAGCGATGGTTGACAAGGGGCTCACGCCGGAGGAGCGCGACGCGCTCATCGGGCACATCGAGCGGCTGCGCGAGGAGCATCGCGATCTCGACGCAGCGATCGAGGCGCTGCTGGACGCCGGACAGGCGGACCAGTTGCAGGTGCAGCGGCTCAAGAAGCGCAAGCTGCTGTTGCGCGACAAGCTCTCCCGGCTCGAGGACCAGCTGACCCCCGACATCATCGCTTGATGGGGCGGCGCGCGGAAGGTTTTCCAAATCGAGGGAAGCGTTTGCAAAGGCGGACGGAAGCGCTTTCAAAGGGAATGGAAGGGAAATCCAAACTTCTTGCTTCCGCGTGGCCAGATCTTTCAATAGCTTAAGGCCGCTTTTGGGCGATCCGCGCCCAAAATGCCGGTCGTGAACGTTAAAATCTTCCGAGCCGTCCCGGCGGGATGCGCGACTTTCTTGTCCCGGCGCGGAGGGCGTCGCGGGCGGGGTTCATCACGGGTTCGGTTATAGCATGGTTTTCAGCAACACGGGAAGCATTTTCTGAAAATTCGATCCGGCGATTGCGCCATGGGTTCAGGTTGAATTTTGTCATCGCCGTCGAAATCCACCCCGCTAAGCTGAGGCCTCTCGCGCCCCGGAGCCCGCCATGCCCTATGCGGTGAACGCCGACCTGCCGCCGTCCGTCCGTTCGCACCTGCCCGAACATGCCCAGGACATCTTTCGCGAGGCGTTCAATCACGCCCACGCCGCCCACGCGAACGACCCCCGGCAGGAGGAAGCCGCCTTCCGCATCGCCTGGGCGGCGGTGAAGCGCGAATACGAGAAGGTTGGCGAGGCGTGGGTGGCGAAGAGGTAGGCGCGGACCGTCCACTCCCCGGCGCTAATAGAAAGGCCCCGCCCGGAGGCGGCCTCTGTTGTCGTCCCTGCTCGCGCCTTTACGCCGCGACGCGGGCCTTGACGGTCTGGCGATAGCCGAGGAAGCCGAGGCCGGCGAAGCCCGCGATCATCATCACCCAGGTCGACGGCTCGGGAACCGAGGACGAGAACGTCAATTGGAACGCCAGAGTCTGGGGCTGCGTGACCCAACTTTCGAGCGGTTCTTGCAGACCCATTGAATAAGTCGTCGAATTCGTACCCGAAGCCGTCTCGACGCCCCAGGAGCCGTCTGGCTCAAGAGTGCCCTGGGTGAGCACGAACCAATATTGCGTCCCCGGGGTCAAAGTCAGGGAAGCGAACGATGCATTATAGGCGTATTCGTCCCATCCCCCTTGATCGAGCGGCCCGCCGATTGTGTTGCCGGTCGCGGTCTGGTTCGCAGAGCCGACGCTATACGATTGGATTGCGCTGCCCGGGATTCCCGAATCGTCTGAATAGATACTGATGGTGAAGTCAGGCGAGCCGCCGCATGTCGTCGCCGGGAAGCACCCGCCCCACCAGTTGGCGTCGTTGACGACATTTGAGCCCGAGACAAGTGTGAAACTCATCGCTTCCAATGCGGGCGACTGAGCATAGAGTTGGCCGCCCTGATCCGGCGCGCCGCCGTCAAAGACGACCACGTCCGCCGCCGATGCGGGCAGCGACGCAAAGGCGAGAAAAACCGCCGCTGAAGCCGCCTTCCCCAACGAGACACGATTTGCCATTTCGAACCCCCTTCAGTCGACGGGCTTCGGAGTTGCGCACGGATCACCACCCGCAGCAACGTAATCCCCGCATTGTTAATCTCCATCATGGTTCCGTTGCTGTCAATTCCCTTTTGGGTCAACAGCGATAAATTATGGAGTCGTGGCGCCCATCCGGCCGACGTTGGGCGCGCCGGGCCGCGGAAGTGGCCGACTACCGAACCGCGTTCGCGTTTGACAATTTTTCTTATTGTATTACTAATTGCCGCGTCCGACATGTCCGGGCCAACAAGCGCGGTTCGCCGCCGATATCCCGACATCGATTCGGATGATTCAGGTTAGAACGTCAATAGGGAGGAGATTCATGCACTTATACAAGTGGCTGGGCGGCGCGGCCGTCGGCTTGGGCCTCATGATGGCCGGATCGTCGGCCTTCGCGGTCACAATCGGGTTTTCGCAGGTCGGCGACGAGGGCGACTGGCGCCCCGCGTGGTCGAAGGACATGCAGGAAGAGGCGAAGAAGGAGGGCATTGACCTCAAATTCGCCGACGCCCAGGGCAAGGAAGAAGAACAGCTCAAGGCCGTTCGTTCGTTTATCGCCCAGAAGGTCGACGCCATCATCATCGCGCCGGTTGTCGTCACCGGGTGGGATCAGGTGCTCGGCGAGGCGAAGAAAGCCGGTATTCCGGTTTTCCTGGCCGATCGCGACGTCGACACGGCCGATAAATCCCTCTTCGTCACCCGCATTTCGGCCGACTTCAACCTCGAGGGCCGGCTTGCCGGCGCCTGGCTCGCCCAGGCGAGCAAGGGCAACTGCAACATCGTCGAGCTTCAGGGCACCACCGGCGCGGCGCCGGCGATCGAGCGCAAGAAAGGCTTCGAGGCCGTCATCTCGCTGTTCCCGAACATGAAGATCGTCAAGACGCAGAGCGGCAACTTCACCACCGACGGCGGCAAGCAGGTGATGGAGGCCTTCATCAAGTCGACCGACAATCTCAAGGGCATCTGCGGCGTGTTCGCGCACAACGACAACATGCAGCTCGGCGCGATCCAGGCGATGAAGGAAGCCGGCCTCAAGCCCGGCAAGGACTTCCTGATGGTGTCGGTCGACTATGTGCCGGCAGAGAAGGAAGCGCTTGCGGCGGGCGACGCCAACGCGTCGGTCGAACTGCGCTCGGCGATCGGCAAATATATCTACCCCGTCGTGACCAACTACCTGAAGGACAAGAAAGAGCTGCTGAAGTGGATCGTAATCCCCTCCGATCTGCATACGGCGGCGACGCCCGGCGGCTGACGGCTGCGCCTCCGGAGGTCAAGGCAAAGGGCGGCGTTTCGCGCGAAGCGAGACGCCGCTTTCCAAGGTACGACGCTGACCGCTTGTGCGGACGCGGCAATCGAGTTAGTTTCTGCATCACGAATATTTGACGGCGCGCGTGGCGGGGACTTTGACGGCGCGGATTGAAATGCTCGGCATATCGAAGGCGTTTCCCGGCGTCCGGGCGCTCGATCATGTCGATTTCCGCGTCGAGGCCGGCGAGGTCCATGCGCTCATGGGCGAAAACGGCGCCGGCAAGTCGACTCTCATCAAGATCATGACCGGCGCGCTGAGGCGCGACGAAGGCGAAATTCGCATCGACGGCCGTCCGGTCGAGATCGGCTCGCCCGGCGAAGCGCGCGCGATGGGCGTCGGCACAGTCTACCAGGAAGTCAATCTTATCCCGACCATGTCGGTGACCAAGAATCTGACTCTTGGCCGCCAGCCGCGCCAGTTCGGTCTCATTTCTTGGCGTTCCGCGCGCAGCCTCGCCCGCGAGCGGCTCAAGCGACTCAAGATCGACATCGACGTCGAGCGGACGCTTGGATCCTATTCGCTCGCGATCCAGCAGCTCGTCGCCATCGCTCGCGCGCTCGAGGACGACACGCGGGTGCTCGTGCTCGACGAGCCGACCGCGAGCCTCGACGCCGATGAGGTCGAGCTCCTCTTCCAGATCCTCCGCGACCTCAAGTCCCGCGGCATTGCGATTGTGTTCATCACCCATTTCCTCGATCAAGTCTACCGGATCGCCGATCGCATATCGGTGCTGCGCAACGGGCGCCTCGTCGGCGAGGCGGCGACGGCCGAGCTTCCGCGGCTTAAGCTGATTGCGCTGATGCTCGGACGCGAACTCGAAGAGACGAAGGAACGCGTCAAAGCCGCCCATCACGCTACGAAGGGAGAGCCGATCCTCGTCGCTGAGGGCCTCGCGCGACGCCGCGTCATGGCGCCGTTCGACCTCGCCCTGCGGCCCGGCGAGGTCGTGGGACTGGCCGGCCTCCTCGGATCGGGACGCACGGAAGTCGCCAAGCTCGTCTTTGGCGCGATCCGGCGCGATTCCGGAAACCTCGAAGTGGCGGGCGAGAAGGTGACGTCGCAATCGCCGCGGCAGTCGCTGCGGCACGGGATGGCGTTCTGCCCGGAGGACCGCAAAGCGGAGGGGATATTCGCCGAGCTCAGTGTGCGCGAGAACATCATTCTCGGGCTCCAGACCAAGCGCGGATGGCTCGCCCGCCTCTCCTACGCGGAGCAGGAGCGGCTCGCGCAGGAAATGATCGAGGCGCTGGAGATCGCCACGCCGGACGCCGACAAGCCGGTCGGCCAGCTCTCTGGCGGCAACCAGCAGAAGGTCGTGCTCGCTCGCTCGCTGGTGTCGGGTCCCAGCATTCTCATTCTCGACGAGCCGACGCGCGGGATCGACGTCGGCGCCCACGCTGAGGTCGTTGCGCTGATTCGCAAGCTTTGCGCGGAGGGGCTTGCGCTCCTGGTCGCGTCCTCGGAACTGGACGAACTGGTCGCCGTCAGCGACCGGATCGCGGTTCTGCGCGACCGGAAAAAGATCGGCGAGATCGCGGGCGGCGACATCACCCGCGAGACCATCATCCGCACCATCGCCGGCGCGCGCTCGTGACGCCGCAGTCGAACCTCGAAACCGAGACCGTCCCGCTCTCCTCGCGTCCCGCCGCTTTCCTGCGCCTGCGCGGGATCTTTCGCCACCGCGCGATCTGGCCGCTCTTGGCGCTCGTGCTCATTCTCGCGGTCGACGGGATGATCTCGCCCGGCTTCTTCAATATCCGTATCGTTGACGGACGGCTGTTCGGCAACCTCATCGACATCCTCTACCGCGCGACGCCGACGGCGATCGTCGGGCTCGGCATGGCGGTCGTGATCGGCACGAAAGGCATCGACCTTTCGGTCGGCTCGATCATCGCGATCGTTGGCGCGGTCATCACCTGGCGCATTCATGGGGGCGATCCGCATTTCGTCGTTCTGCTCTGCGCGCTCGGGGTCGGGATTCTCTGCGGGCTATGGAACGGCTTTCTTGTCGCCGTTCTCGACATTCAGCCGATCATCGCGACCCTGATCCTGATGGTCTCCGGGCGCGGCATCGGCCTTATGATCAACCTGCTCTACGGCGGCACCAATCCAAGCTTCACCAGCCCCTTCCTGCAGGGGCTCAGCGTCGGCCATGTCGGCCTCGTACCGACCCGGCTCCTTCTCGGGGGCGCAATTTTCGGCGTCCTCTGGCTGCTCATCCGCCGGACTGCGCTCGGCCTCTTTCTCGAATCGGTCGGCGGCAACTCGGCGGCCGCCGATCTGGCCGGAATCAACGCCCGCCTGATCAAATACGCGGCCTACATCATCTGCGGCCTGTGCGCCGCCTGGGCCGGCGTGATCCTGGCGGCCGACACGCATACGTCCGATCCGGTCAGCATCGGCCTTTACATCGAGCTCGACGCCATTCTCGCCGTCGTCATCGGCGGCGGTTCGCTCTCGGGCGGCCGCATCTACCTCGGCATGACGATTCTCGGCGCGCTGGTCATCCAGACGCTGACCACCTCGATCCTGACAAGCGGGCTGCCGCCCGAATACAATCTTGTCGTCAAGGCGGTCGTCGTGGTTGTCGTCCTGCTGCTGCAGTCGGACAACCTTCGCGCGGCGCTCTCGAAAGGCCTTGGCGGGAGCAGGCGATGAACGAGAAATATCTGCCGCTCGTCGCCACGATCGCCGTCTTCCTCGCTCTCTTCATCACCGGCGGGCTGCTCTACAACAATTTCTTCTCGACCCAGGTCATCGGCGACATCCTGGCCGACAACGCCTTCATCATCACCGCCGCGATCGGCGCGACCTTCGTCATTCTGAGCGGCGGGATCGACCTCTCGATCGGGTCGATGATCGGCTTCGTCGGCGTCGTCATGGCCAATCTCGATCCGCTCGGGTGGCATCCGCTTGCCTCGGGGGCGCTGATGCTCGCTTTCGGCCTCTCCTTCGGCGCGCTTCAGGGCCTCATCGTCGACTTTTGCGAGATTCAGCCTTTCATCGTCACGCTCGCCGGCCTCTTCCTGCTGCGCGGCAGCTGCTTCATGATCAATCTCGATTCGGTCCCGATCCGGCATCCTTTCGTCGCCTGGTTCGCCGGATTGAGCATTCCGCTGCCTGGAGGCGGCGAACTTCGGAGTTCGGCGATCACCATGCTGATCGCGCTTGCGGCGGCGATCGTCATCGCCCATTTCACCCGCTTCGGCGCCAATGTCTATGCGATCGGCGGCGACCGGACGTCGGCCAAGCTGATGGGCGTGCCGATGCGGCGCACGACGATTGCGATCTATGCCCTCGGCGGCTTCTACAGCGCGCTCGGCGGCGTGATCTACGCCCTTTACACGTCTTCGGGCTATCCGCTCGCGGGCACCGGAAACGAGCTCTCCGCGATCGCCGCGGTGGTGCTCGGCGGCACGGTGCTGACCGGCGGCGTCGGCATGGTTGCGGGGACGCTGTTCGGCGGCATGATCCTCGGCTTGATCGCGACCCTGATCAATTTCAATGGGTCGTTGAACGGAGCCTGGATCATGATCAGCGGCGGAGTTCTCCTGTTCCTGTTCATCGTGTTGCAGCGATCCCTGCTTTCATCGTTCAGGCTGAGGGGCGTCGGTTGAGATTTGCTCGAGGGCCATGGCGCGGGTCTCCACACATTGACTAGAGCGCCTCAGCGCGCCCGCGCCGGCGCACAACGATCGGGGGCAGAGCTCGCGGAGCGGCGCGACCGCGCTGCCCAGAGGTTCGAGCGCAATATCCGTACGTCGCTCGCCGGGCGGCTCGGCCGTGAGATCGTCGGCGGAATTTATCCGCCCGGTTCACTCCTGCCCAACGCGGCCGATATGTGCGCGCGCTTTTCCGTGTCACGCACTGCGCTGAGGGAAGCCTATAGCGTGCTTACCGCCAAGGCGATGATCGTCGCGCGGCCGAAGATCGGCACCCGCGTCAGGCCCAAGGCCGACTGGAACATGCTCGATCCGGAGGTGCTGTCCTGGCATTTGCAGACGACGCCGACCGAGAGCTTCGTCGCCGAACTGTTCGTGCTGCGGCAGATGGTGGAGCCCGAGGCGGCGGCGCTCGCGGCCAAGGCGCACGCGCGCCCCACGATCGACCGGATCGCCGACGCCTATCGGCGCATGGACCAGTTCAAGGACGGCGCAGGCGATCTGATCGGCGCGGATCTCGACTTCCACATGGGCATCCTCGAGGCGACCGGAAATCACTTTCTCACCGCGCTCGGCGGCCTCATCCGCACTTCGCTCGAATGCACCTTCGAACTGAGCTGGGAGGGCGCCTCCCGGATTCAGGACGACCGCCTGCATCAGCACCGCGGAATCTTCGAGGCCATCCGCGACGGCTCGCCGGAACTGGCCAAGATCCGCATGACCGAGCTTCTCGAGCGACTCGATGAACGATGTGCGGCAATATCTCACGCAGCGCGACGCGGCCAGGGAGTCGGCAGCCGCGCGACCGCTGTAGAGGCGATCGCTGGCGGCGCTCAGGCGGCGGCGCTCGTCTCGCGCGCCCTGAGGCGCGCCGCCACTTGCTCGTCGGTGAGCCTCGCCTCGTAGATCGAGCGCCGCTCGATCAGACGCGAGGTCGCGGTGGCGACGATAATCGCGGTCAGCATCGGCAACGCGAAAGCGCGCGCTTGGCCGGTCAATTCCATCATCAGCACCAGCGACGAGATCGGTCCCTGCGTCGTCGCGGCGAGCATTGCGCCGGCGCCGAGCAGCGCAAAGAGCCCGATCTCGCCGCCGGGATGAACCGACAGCCAGAGACCGCCGAGCGCCGCGCCGATCAATGCGCCGGCGGCGAGCGAGGGCGTGAACAACCCGCCCGGCGCGCCGCTCGCCGCGGAAGCGACAGTCGCGAGCGGCCGCAGCAGAAAAAGAGCCGCTAGGGCGACGGGAGCGAGCGGATGGCCGAACAGAAGCTGGGCGAGATCCTGGCCATTGCCGAGCAACTCGGGAAAGACGATCGACAGAAGTCCAACAATCCCCAGGGCCGCCGGCGGTGCGATCATGCGCCGCCAGCCTGACGGTCGGACCCGATCGGCCCATGCGATCGCCCGAACAAAAACGACGGACCACAGGCCGATGAACGGCGAGGCGACGATCGCCCACAGGTAGACATCAGGCGAAATGGCGTAGAGCGGGACTGTGTAGAGGGGCGCATTGGGGATGACGAAGCTCGCCGTCTTGACCGCGATCAGCGAGGCGGCGAGCGCGGGCATGACCAGCCTCAGCGCCAGCGTCCCCCGCAGCACTTCGAGCGCAAACAGGGCGCCGCCGAGCGGAACGCTATAGACGGCGGCCATTCCGGCGCCGGCGCCGATCGCGACCATAAGGCGTCGCTCATCGTCCGAAAGCTTTTGCAGGTCGGAGGCCAGGTTGCCGAAGACCCCGCCGAACTGCTTCGGCGCGCCCTCGCGCCCGAGCGGCGCGCCCATGCCGACGATGACGATCGACAGCACGGCGCTGCCGATCGTCCTGAGCGCCGGCAGGCGGCCGGCCTGGAACCAGATCGCCGCGGTGATCTCGATACCGTTGCCGGTGGTGAGCCGCGTCAGCAGCCATTGGCCTGCGCTGGTGATGAGCCCGGCGCCGAGCAGCAAGGCGACATGGCGCAATGGGCTGGTCTGCCGCGCCGCCTCGAGCAGCGCTTCCGGCTCGGCTGTGCCCCAGGCGAGCGCTTGCGCTGCCTTGAACAATAAGGTCAGAGCGGCCGCGCCAAGTCCGGCGCACACGCCGGTCAGCGCGACGGCGAGCCAGAAGCCGAGCGCGCCGGGGTCGCGAAGCGTCGCCGGGACTCTCCCGCCGGCCGGCGTCGGCCCGGCGGCGTCTGGCGCGGGGAGGTTCGACGCTAACTCCAATTCCGGCCTCCGCATCAGGGCTCGGACCCGCGCGCCCCAAACGAGAGGCCTACAGCGCCGGGCGACGCTGCGCAAAGTCCGCTGCAGGCCCGCCGCCGCGCGCCGCACGCTTGCGCCCCCCGCGACCTTCCTTTAAGCGCAAATGCCATGATTCGCGTCGACTCGGGCCTAGGCGGGCGCCTGTGAGCGGGGCGGCGAAACCGGTTGCCATCATCATGGGCAGCCAGTCCGACTGGGCGGTCATGCGCCGCGCCGCCGAGACGCTCGAAGCGCTCGGTGTCGGTTATGAGGCGCGGATCGTCTCCGCCCATCGCACGCCCGACCGGATGGCCGCCTTCGCCAAGGGAGCGAAAGCCGCGGGCTTCAAGGTCATCATCGCTGGCGCAGGAGGGGCGGCGCATCTGCCGGGCATGACGGCGGCTTTCACGACGCTTCCGGTGTTCGGGGTGCCCGTCCCCTCGAAGGCGCTGAAGGGTGAAGACAGCCTCCTCTCGATCGTACAAATGCCGGCCGGCGTCCCGGTCGGCACACTCGCGATCGGCGAAGCCGGCGCGGTCAACGCCGCCCTCATCGCCTCGGCGGTGCTCGCGCTCGCCGACGAAGCGCTGGCGCGGCGGCTCGAGGCGTGGCGGGCGGCGCGCACCGCCGAAGTCGCCGAGCGCCCTGTCGACGAGGCGCCGCCTCGATGATCCTAAGCCCCGGCGCGACCGTCGGCATTCTCGGCGCCGGCCAGCTCGGCCGGATGCTGGCGGTTGCCGCGCTGAAACTCGGCCTGCGCGCCCACATCTTCGCTCCCGAGTCGGCGGCGCCGGCATACGACGCGGCCGCGGCGCGGACGGTCGCGGCCTTCGACGACGAGAGGGCGCTCGCCCGCTTCGCCGAGGCCGTCGATGTCGCGACCTTCGAGTTCGAGAACGTGCCGACGGCGACGGTCGAGCTCCTCGCAGGGCGCGTGCCGGTCCGGCCGGGGGTCCGCGCGCTGGCGCAGACTCAGGACCGGCTTATTGAAAAGACGTTCCTGCGCGATCTCGGCCTCAAAACCGCGCCCTTCGCAAAGGTCGAGGATGCCGGCGCGCTGGTGCGCGCGGTCGCCGAGCTCGGACGCCCGGCGATCCTCAAGACCCGGCGGTTCGGCTATGACGGCAAGGGTCAGTCGCTGATCCGCGAGGGGTCGAACGTTGCTGCGGTTCACCGCACGCTGGGCCAGGCGCCGATGATCCTCGAGGGCTTCGTCGCCTTCGAGCGCGAGGTCTCGGTCGTCGCCGCGCGCAGCCTCGAAGGCGAGATCGTCGCTTACGACCTCTGCGAAAACGAGCACGAGCGCCACATCCTCGCCCGCACCCGCGCGCCGGCCCGGGTCAGTCCTGAGACGGCGGCGGAGGCCAAGCGCATCGCCGGCCAGGTGCTCGAAGCGCTCGAATACGTCGGCGTATTGGCGGTCGAGATGTTCGTCGTCCGCGACCGGCACGGCGGCGAGGGGCTGATCGTCAACGAGGTGGCCCCGCGGGTCCACAACTCCGGCCATTGGACGATCGAGGGCGCGCAGACGTCGCAGTTCGAGCAGCATATCCGCGCCATCGCTGGCTGGCCGCTCGGCGTCCCGGCCCGGCGCGGGCGGGCCGAGATGCACAATCTGATCGGCGAGGACGCCGAGGAATGGCGCGATATCCTCGCCCAGCCGGATCTCAGCCTGCATCTCTACGGCAAGCTCGAGATCCGCCCCGACCGCAAGATGGGCCATGTGACCCGAATCTTCCCGGAGACGGCGAGCTAAGGCGCCTCTGAGGCGCTTCTCGCGCCTTGACAGCCCGACTGGCCCTTCACTATATCGCCGCCTCGCCTCGATGAGGCTGCGGCTCTCGAGAGCGCGTGGCGGGATAGCTCAGCTGGTTAGAGCGGCGGAATCATAATCCGTAGGTCCCCAGTTCAAGTCTGGGTCCCGCTACCAAATCAAAACCACTTATGCGTCAAACTGTTATCGAAGACAGCCGGACTAGTCCGGCTTTTTCTTTCTCGCATTTTGTCGCACCGTTTCGTTTAGGCCGTCAGCTCCGCACAACATCGCAAGCACCACGGCCGCGATCGACGGTGGGTTGGCCGCGCCGGAGGGCTTACCTCCAAGAGGTCAGGTTTGACTCAGGTCAAAGAAAATCGGGCGCACGCGCTTTAATGTTCGAATCACGCAGGAGTCGAGTGGCTGCGACCTGCTGACGGACAGGGCGACATGGAACTGTCGATCTTGGGCCGCCCAATGGAATTTTACGACCAGGACAAGCGCGCCCGCAAGGCGAGAAACCGGCCGAACCAGAGCCCGCACCACAGGCGAAGGTCTTTGCGCCGCCGGAGTAGACCCATGGCGGTTTCAGCAGCAGCCGGCTCTGGGCCTATGACCTGCAGCAGATCATCAACCAGGTGGTGCAAACCTACGCCACACGCGCTACAGGAGCCCCCACAACCCCGAGCGGAACGGAAATTCAGCCGGTCAACCTCGCCCTCGGCGTCATGTTCAACCCCAATCTCAGGTCGGAATGGTTCACTTCGGCGATGCAGGTCATCAACAACATCGCTATGCTCTCGATCATCCTGACCGGCGCCGCGATCATCAGCGCGGTGTATTTCGTCATCTCCGGAGTCCGCTTCCGCAAGACGCTTGTCGTCCTTCAATAGGCGGGGCAGCTCACCCGACCAAGGATATTCACGCCCGACAACATCCAGCGCGAGGCTTTTGACGATGAATACGACACGCACTGAGGCCGACATCAAGGCTAAGAGTCAGTCCGCGATGGACGCGGCCACGGAGTACTGGACGGATGCATGGCAGCGGAGCTTCCTAACCCTTGAGGCTCTGAACGAGCGCGGGAACATCCATCTGGCGCAGGCGGCCAAGGAAGTACCCAATGTCCTGAACTTCGGGTCCGAGCTTGTCCTTGACGGGCGCAAACTTGAGCGCCCGGTAAACTATGGACTCGTCAGCATTGTTCCGCCCGACGGCGCGGCCATCGATCCCGCAAAACCCCCGATCGTCGTGGTCGACCCGCGCGCCGGTCACGGGCCGGGCATCGGGGGCATGAAGCCGGACAGCGAGATCGGGGTCGCGACCCGCGCCGGCCACCCTTGCTATTTCATCGGCTTCTCGCCGGAGCCGATGCCGGGCCAGACGATCGAGGACGTCTGCCGCGCCGAGGCCGTGTTCATCGAAGAGGTCGCCCGCAGGCATCCAAAGGCTGAGGGCAAGCCGATCGTCATCGCCAATTGCCAGGCGGGCTGGCAGACGATGATGACAGCGGCCATCCGCCCGGATCTGATGGGACCGATCCTGGTGGTGGGCTCGCCGCTCTCGTATTGGGCCGGGGTCCACGGCAAGAACCCGATGCGATATCTCGGCGGCGTGCTCGGCGGCGCCTGGCTCACCGCGCTTTCGGGAGACCTTGGCGCCGGCAAGTTCGACGGCGCGAACCTCGTGGCGAACTTCGAGCTCGCCAACCTCGCCAACACCTTCTGGACCAAGCAGTACAACGTCTACTCAAAGGTCGACACGGAGAAGGAGCGCTTCCTGTCGTTCGAGACCTGGTGGGGCGGTCCGGTTCTCACCAACGCCGGCGAAATGCAGTGGATCGTCGACAATCTGTTCGTCGGCAACAAGCTTTCGACCGGCCAGATTCGCACTTCCGACGGACTCCGGATCGACCTTAGAAATATCAAGTCGCCGATCGTCTGCTTCTGTTCCTGGGGCGACAACATCACGCCTCCCCAGCAGGCGCTCGACTGGATTCTCGACCTCTATGACAGCGTTGATGAAATTGTCGCTAACGGCCAGACCATCGTTTACTCGCTGCACCACACGATCGGACATCTTGGTATCTTTGTCTCCGGCAATGTCGCCTTGAAGGAACATCGTGAGTTCGTCTCATGCATGGAGATGATCGAAGCCATGCCGCCGGGGCTTTATGAAGCGACCATCGCCGAAGTCACGGACAAGACCGAAAATCGGCAGCTCATCGAGGGCAAGTATCTCTTCCGTCTCGAAGCCCGCACGCTCGACGACATCCGCGCCTTCGGCGTCAATAGCGCGGACGACGAGAAGCGTTTCGCCGCAGTCGCGCGCGTTTCGGAGGTCAATCTCGGCCTCTATCGCGCCTTCGCGCAACCGTGGGTCCGCGCCATGACGACGGAGAAGATGGCCGAAGCGTCGCGTCAGTTGCATCCGCATCGATTCCGGTTCCGGGTTTTCTCCGATGAGAACCCGTTCATGGGTCCGGTCAAGGCGATCGCGGCCGAAGCGCGCCTGAACCGCAAGCCCGTGAGCCCCGATAATCCGTTCCTGGCGCTTGAGAAGGAAGCCTCAAACTGGATCACGACCTGTCTCGAGTCGATGGGCCAGGTTCGCGACGCAATGACGGAAGCGGGATTCCTGAACGTCTATGGATCGCCGTTCATGCAGGCTATGGTCGGCCTCATGGCCGAACCTGACCTGGTTCCGCGTCACACTGAGCGCGATCTCAGCCGGGAGAATGCCGCGACCGAGCTCCGCAACGCGCTCGATCACCGATACGAGGCGGGCGGCGCGGACGAGGGCGCGCTTCGCGCCTTGATATACACCCGCAGACCCGACGGCGCGGCTGACGAGCGCGGCTTTCGCATGCTGAAGATCATCCGCGACACGAGAAAGGCGAACAGGCAACTCACTCTTTCCCAGTTCAGGGAGATGGCGAGGGAGCAACTTCAGCTCGTCTTGCTGGATGAAGAGCGCGCAATCACGGCGCTGCCGAAGCTCCTCCATCCCGGCGAGCGTGAGTCCGATGCGGCGCTGGACGCCCTGCGGGCGCTCCTGGTTGCGCCGGGCCCTCTGACCAAGGAGGAAAAGAGCCGGGTCATTCGCGTCGAAAAGCTGCTTGGCGCCAAGCTCATCAAGTGAGGTGCTGACGATGAGTGAAGAGCCGAAAGCTGCGGGCGGCGAAAAATACAAGCGCCTGATCGCCGCTGCGCAGCGCCAGACGAGGATCAAGGTCGCCGTCGCACACCCTTGCGACGAGGTCTCGCTGCGTGGAGCCGTCGAAGCCCACAAACTCGGGTTGATCGAGCCGATCCTGGTCGCCCCGTTGGCGCGAGTCCGAAACGCGGCCGCCGAGGCTCACCTCGACATCAGCGGATTTGAGCTTGTCGAATCGGCTCATAGCCATGAGTCGGCTGTGAAAGCGGTCGGCCTCGTTACAACCGGCCGAGTCGAGGCGCTGATGAAGGGCAGCCTCCACACAGACGAACTTATGGCGGCGGTGGTGGCGCGGGAAGGCGGCATTCGAACTGAGCGGCGGATCAGCCACTGTTTCATCATGGATGTGCCGAGATATCCGGAGCCGCTGATCATCACCGATGCGGCAGTCAATATCGCTCCGGATTTTGACGCCAAAGTCGACATCATTCAGAACGCGATCGATCTCGCGCATGCGATGGGCGCGCCAGAGGTGCGTGTGGCGATCCTCAGCGCAATGGAGACTGTAACGGCGAAGGTGCCGTCGACGATAGAGGCCGCCGCCTTATGCAAAATGGCGGAGCGCGGTCAGATAACCGGGGCGCTGCTCGATGGGCCGCTCGCGCTCGACAATGCGATCAGTCCGGAGGCGGCGGCGATCAAGAAGATCGTATCCCCCGTCGCCGGGCGCGCGAACGTGCTCGTGGTTCCCGACCTCGAAGCCGGCAATATGCTGGCCAAGAGCCTGTCGTTCCTGGCCGGGGCCGACGCCGCGGGAATTGTGCTCGGCGCGCGGGCGCCGATCATTCTGACCAGCCGGGCAAACTCGCTGCTGAGCCGCCTCGCGTCTTGCGCGGTCGCCGTCATGGTGGCGGCGGCTCGGCGGAAGACAGCGGGTTCGCCCCTTCAGTGAAAGGTGCTCGAGGATGAGCGACATACAGTTGCGCCCAGTGCTGGCCGGGCAAAAAGCGCTCGTGATCGGAATCGCCAACGAGGATTCCATCGCCTACGGCTGCGCCAAGGCGTTCCGCTCCGTCGGGGCCGACCTCGCCGTTTCTTGGCTGAACGAGAAGGCGCGGCGCTTTGTCGAACCGCTCGCCCGAGAGCTGGAAGCCTCGATCACGGGCGAAGTTGACGTTTCCGTCCCGGGACAATTGGAGGCGATCTTTGACCAGATTCGCATCCGGTGGGGAAGGCTCGACATTCTCGTCCATTCGATCGCCTTTGCGCCCAAGGAGGATCTTCAGGGCGGCCTTCTCGACTGCTCGGCCGATGGCTTCGCCAGGGCGATGGACATCTCGTGCCATTCCTTCGTCAGGATGGCCAAGCTTGCGGCGCCGTTGATGACAAACGGCGGCGCCATGTTCGCCATGAGCTATGTTGGCGCGAACCGAGTTGTTGGGAACTACAACGTCATGGGCCCGGTCAAGGCGGCGCTGGAGTCCGCCTGCCGCTACCTCGCCTTTGAACTCGGACCGCAGGGCATCCGCGTGCACGCGATTTCGCCGGGCCCACTCAAGACGCGGGCCGCTTCGGGGCTGAAGAATTTCGAGCTGATGCTGAACGAAGCCGCGCACAAGGCGCCGCTCGGCGAGCTCGTCGACATCATGGACGTCGGCTACGCCTGCGCCTATTTGGCGACGCCGTTCGCCAGGCGCGTGACGGGGGGACTCGTCTACGTCGATGGCGGCGCCAA
Organism: uncultured Alphaproteobacteria bacterium; assembly: GCA_963832305.1. Lineage (GTDB taxonomy): Bacteria > Pseudomonadota > Alphaproteobacteria > Rhizobiales > Beijerinckiaceae > Roseiarcus. Next base: position 498,890 of record CAWHTU010000018.1, read on the forward strand.
CCTCATCGCCTGACTTGAGGTGGTGCGCCATGTCAAATTCGATCGCAGTGGTCAAACCAGTCTGGGTCCCGCTGCCATCGCTCCGCGGCTTCCGGTCCTTCCCGCAATCCGGTCATTCACCTCGAGCGAGATGGCACGCGACGTTGTCGACGAAGGCAGGGCGCTCGGTCCGGCAGATCGCGATCGCCTGCGGGCAGCGGGGATGGAACGGGCAGCCCGGCGGGGGGGCGATCGGATTCGGCGGCTCGCCGCCGATGGGCGTGCGCGCCCGGCCGCTCATTGCAAGGTCAGGCACCGCGTCGAGCAGCATGCGGGTATAGGGGTGGCGCGGCCGCGCGAACAGAGCGTCGGTCTCGCCGATCTCGATGAGCCGGCCGAGGTACATCACGCCGACCCGGTTGGCCATGAAGCGAACCACCGCGAGGTTATGCGTGATCAGGAGGTACGTGAGGCCGAGCCGGTCCTGCAGATCGCGCATGAGGTTGAGGATCTGGGCCTGGATCGACACGTCGAGCGCCGAGGTCGGCTCGTCGCAGACGATGAAATCGGGGTGGGCGGCGATCGCGCGCGCAATGGCGATCCGCTGACGCTGGCCGCCGGAGAATTCGTGCGGAAATTTGCGCGCGTCGGCGGCATGGAGGCCGACGAGCTCAAGCAGTTCGCCGACCCGGGCCGCAGTCGCACGTTTTCCCGCAGACGCGGCTGCGCCGTCGCCGAAGCCAAACGCGAGGATCGGCTCGGCGATGATGGCGCCGACCCGCCAGCGCGGATTGAGCGACCCGAAAGGGTCCTGGAAGACCATCTGGATGCGCCGCCGGATCGCACGCCGCGCAGCCTTGTCGCGGGTCCGGGTGAGGTCCACTCCTTCGATCAGAACCTGCCCCGAAGTCGGCTCGAGCAGGCCGACGACCATCCGCGCCAACGTCGATTTTCCCGACCCGGATTCGCCGACGAGTCCGAATGTCTCGCCCCGGAGAATCGTGAAGTCCACGCCGTCGACAGCCGTCAGAAAGCGGCGCGGCTCGCGAGCGACGAGGCGCGCGAGCCAGGGGCCGGAGACGTCGAACACCCGCCGGAGGCCGCTGACCGAGACGATCGGATCGGCGTCGTTCAAGTCCGAATATCCGCGGCGATGGCCGCCCGGTCATAGAGCCAGCACGCCGCGCCGCGATCGCCGACCGCCATCAGCGGCGGACGCTGGGCGCAGCGCTCGAAAGCCTTGGGGCAGCGCGGGGCGAAGGCGCAGCCGCGGGGAATCGCCGAAAGCCGCGGCATCGCGCCCGGAATCTGCGCGAGCCGACGGGCGCCGGCCTCGAGCGTCGGAATCGCGGCCATCAACCCTTGCGTATAGGGATGCAGGGGGGCGCGCACGACTTGATGGACCTCGCCGACCTCGACGGTGCGGCCGGCGTACATCACGGCCACGCGATCCGCCGTCTCGGCGATCACGCCCATGTCGTGGGTGATCAGCATCACCGCGGCGCCGTGGCGGCGGGTCAGACTCTTCAAGACGGTTATGATCTGCGCCTGGACCGAAACGTCGAGGGCGGTTGTCGGCTCGTCGGCGATCACCAGCGCGGGTTCGGCGCAAAGCGCCAACGCGATCACGACGCGCTGGCGCATGCCGCCGGAGAATTCGTGCGGATAGCTGTCGAAGCGCTTCTCGGGCGAGGGAAGGCCGACTTCGGCGAGCCAGGCGATCGCCCTCTCCCGGGCTTCCCTCGGCCCGAGAGATTTGTGCGCCAGGATCGTCTCGGTCAGCTGATCGCCGATCCGCAACAGCGGGTTGAGGCTGGTCATCGGATCCTGGAAGATGATGCCGATCCGCCGCCCGCGGATTGAGCGCATCCTCTCCGGCGGCAGGTTGTCGATGCGCTCGCCGCCAAGCGAGATCTCGCCGCCGGCTACCCGGCCGGGCGGATCGAGAAGGCCGATGATGGCGAGGCCGGTCAGCGATTTGCCGGCCCCCAATTCGCCGACAACCCCGAGAACTTCGCCTGGAGCGATGTCGAACGAGACGCCGTCGAGGGCGACCAGCGGCCCCTTTCGGGCGGCGAATTCGACCCTGAGATCGTGAACCGAAAGCAGCGGGCCGGTCATTTCAGCCTTGGGTTCAGCGCATCGCGCAACCAGTCGCCGAGCAGGTTCACCGAAAGCACAAGCGCCGCCAGCGTGAGGCTCGGGAAGGCCACGATCCACCATTCGCCGGAGAAAAGGTAATTCTGCCCGATCCGGATCAGGGTCCCGAGCGAGGGCTGGGTCGGCGGCAGGCCGACGCCGAGGAAGGACAGCGTCGCCTCGGTGATGATGGCGAGCGCCAGGTTGATCGTCGCGATCACCATGACTGGCCCCATGACATTGGGGAGGACATGGGAGATCAGGATGCGCGCATGGGAGAGCCCGATGAGCCGGGCCGCCAGCACGTAGTCGCGATTCTTCTCGACCATGGTCGAAGCGCGCACGGTGCGGGCGTATTGGACCCAGAACGAGAGGCCGATCGAGACGACCAGCACCGCGAACGCGGATTCGTCGCGGCTTTCGGCTTTCATCACCGCATGGGCGACGCCGTCCAGGAGCAGCGCGATGAGAATCGCCGGAAACGTAAGCTGCACGTCGGCGATCCGCATGATGACCGAATCGATAAAGCCGCCCGCGTATCCAGAAATCAGCCCGAGCCCGACGCCCATCGCCCCGCCGAGGGCGACGCTGAAAAAGCCGATCGTGAGCGAGACGCGCAGGCCATAGAGAATCGCTGAGAGCATGTCGCGGCCCTGATCGTCGGTTCCGAGCAGGAATCGCGGGTCTCCCCCGGTGATGAAGCTCGGCGGGTCGAGCGAGTCGGAGAGGTAGTTGGTCGCGGGATTGAACGGATCGGTCGGCGCGATCCATGGCGCCAGGAGCGCCGCAAGGAAGAGAAGGATTGTCACTGCGCCGGCCGCGATTGTGACCTTCGACGACAGGAAGCTCGCGAGAAGATCGCTGTCTTTGAGGCGGGCGAGGAAGGTCCGGTCCGGTTCGGAAGCGCCCCCCGGCTCAGCCGCGATCTCGCTCATCTCGCGCCCTCGGCGCGATGCAGGCGAACCCGCAGCCGCGGGTCCACGACCGCGTAAAGCAGATCGACGACGAGATTGATGATGACGAACAAAAGCGCGATGAGAAGAAGATAGGCGGCCATGATCGGAATGTCGGCGTTCTGAATCGATTGCAGGAACAATTGCCCCATGCCGGGCCACGCGAACACCGTTTCGGTGATGATCGAGAAGGCCAGGATCGACCCGAGCTGCAGCCCGACGACGGTGATCACGGGAACGAGCGTGTTTCGCAGCGCGTGGTGGAAGTGGACGGCGCGGTCGGAAAGCCCGCGGGCGCGAGCGAACCTGATATAGTCAGAGCGCATGACCTCGAGCATCTCGGCCCTCACCAGACGCATGATCAATGTCATCTGGAACAGCGCCAGCGTGATCGAGGGCATGACGAGCGACTTGAGCCCCGACGTCGTGAGCAGTCCGGTCGTCCACCACGAGCCGATGCGCACCACGTCGCCGCGGCCGAACGAGGGCAGCCAGCCGAGGACTACGGCGAACAGATAGATCATCAGAATGCCGATGAGGAATGTCGGCAGCGATATGCCGATGAGCGAAAGCGCCTCAAACAGTCTCGCGAGAGCGCTCTTGCGATTGAGCGCGGTGTAGACGCCCATCGGCACCCCCGCCGCGAGCGACAGGATCGAGGCCACGAACGCGAGCTCGAGAGTGGCTGGCATGCGCGCGCCGATGAGATCGGCGACCGGCTGCTTGAACTGGTAGGAGACGCCGAAATCGAACCGCGCCGCATTGGCGAGAAAGCGGACGGCCTGGACCAGCGTGGGCTCATCGAGGCCGAGCTGATGGCGCAATTGCGCACGCTCCTGAACCGAGGTCTCGATCCCGACCATCTGATTCACCGGATCGCCGACATAGCGGAACATCGCGAAGGCGATCAGCCCGACCGCGATCAAAACGCCGATCGACGCCACGAGGCGCCTGAGAATGAAGGCGATCATGGGTGACGCCGCCAGCCGGCGCCGCGGCTCCCCGGCGGCCAGGCCATGCGCGGCGGCTCCCGCTCAGTCCTTTCTAACCCAGGAGAAGATGTAATAATTGTCCGGCCGTTGAACCACATGCGTTGTCTTCGACACGCCCCAGGCCAGCGCCTGCTGATGGAGCGGAACGTAGGCGACGTCGTCGGTGAGCGACATTCGCCAGCCTTCCGCGAAGATGTCGTCCCGCTTCTCCTCGTCGGGCTCCTCCAGCGCCTTGCGGGCAAGGGCGTCGACTTTCGGGTTGCAATAGCCGCCGACGTTGTTGCCTCCCCAGTTCGTCTTCGGATCGCGGCAGCCCATGATATATTGGAAGACGTTGAAGCTCTCGAGCGTCGTCGGCGTCCAGCCCAGCAGATAGAAGGACGAATCATAGCCGCCCGCCGCCGAGATCGAGGCGAAGAACTTCGACTTTGGCTCGGCGTTGAGGTCGACCTTCACCCCGACGCGCGCCAGCATCCCGACGACCGCCTGGCAGATCTGCTCGTCGTTGACGTACCTGTCGTTCGGGCAATCCATTTGCACTTCGAAGCCGTCAGGATAGCCCGCTTCGGCGAGCAGTTTCTTCGAGGCTTCGGGGTCAAACGGGAACCGATGGAAGTCCTTCGAGAGCGCGAACAGCGAGGGCGCGATCATCAGCGCCGTCGGCGTGGCCTGCCCGCGCATCACCTTCTTGTTGATCGCCTCCTCGTCGATCGCCTGATAGAACGCCTTCCGCACGCGAACGTCCTTGAACGGGTTTTTGCCCTTGACGTTCGAATGGCCGAGTTCGTCGCGCAACTGGTCCATGCCAAGGAAAATCGTGCGAATCTCCGGCCCAGCCAAAACCTCAGTGCCCGGATTGGCGTTGACCCGCGCCTGATCGTTCAACGGCACCGGATCCATCCAGTCGATCTCCCCCGAAAGCAACGCAGCGACGCGGGTCGCCGCGTTCGGGATCGGGGTGAAGACCACCTCGTCGACATTTCCGATCGGCTTGTCCCACCAATTCGGGTTGCGCTTCCAGACCGTCTTCACGCCAGGCTCGTGGCTGACGAGGATGAAGGGGCCGGTGCCGTTGGCGTGCAGCCCGGCATAGGGCGGGGTGGTCGCGTTCATCGCGGTCGCTTCGGTCGCCCCATGCGCCTCCGACCAGGCCTTCGAGAATATGCCCCAGCTCTCCCACTCGTTGATCAGGAGCGGGTCCGGGCGTTTCAGCAAGAAGTCGACCGTGTAGTCGTCGACCTTGACGATCTCGGCGTCGGCAGGGATGCGACCCTTGAGGTCCGAGCCGGCGCTGAGCACGCGGTGGGCCGAAAAAACGACGTCGTCCGCGGTAAAATCCTGGCCTTCATGGAACTTGACGCCTTTGCGCAGGTGAAAGCGCCAGTGCAGCGGGTCGATGACTTCCCAGCTCTCCGCAAGGCAGGGTTCGAGCTTCATGTCGGGTCCGCGCCGGACGAGCCCTTCATAGACGGCCGAGTTGACGCTCAGGCTGAAGCTCTCGTTGATCTGGTAAGGGTCGACCGATTTGAGCTCGCCCTGGAACGCGAAATGCAGGATCTTGGGCTCGGCCGCAGGGGCGAGGCTCGACAACAGGAAAGCGGCGGCGGCGGCGACGGCGGGAAGCGCGAGTTTCAGGCTCGGCAATTTCATGAATTGTCTCCGCGCGTTTCGATCTCTCCCCCGCCGCCCGGCTACCCTAAGCAAAATCGAAGCCGACGGTCCAGCGCGGCAAAGCCGGCCCGAGGCAAAATGCGCTTGCGCCGCCGACTTCGTAAGCATAGCGAAGGATGGGGATTTTTGCAGTTCAAGGCGTGGGATCATGAAACTCATCCTGGCGGTGATCAAGCCGTTCAAGCTTGACGAGGTGCGGACCTCGCTGGATCAGCTGGGCGTCAAGGGAATGACGGTCAGCGAGGCCAACGGTTACGGCCGGCAAAAGGGGCACACCGAAATCTATCGCGGCTCGGAATACAACGTCGCCTTCATGCCGAAAGTCCGGCTCGAGATCGCGGTCAGCGACCATGAGGTCGAGCCGACGATCGAGGCGATCCGGGCTTCGGCGCGCACCGGCCAGATCGGCGACGGCAAGATTTTCGTTCTTCCGATCGAGCGGGCGATGCGCGTCCGCACCGCGGAGACCGGCGACGAGGCGCTGTGACAGGAGGGCGCCGCCAGCCCTGCTGGCGCGATGAGCCTTTCGCTGGCATAAGGACGCGATGATTCGCAGCGCCACCGCGCTCGCCGCGAGCACCGACGCGGGCGCCCCGGCGGACCCGGGCTTCGGGGTCTATGTCCATTGGCCCTTCTGCCTGTCGAAATGTCCCTATTGCGACTTCAACAGCCACGTTCGCGGCGCGGCGATCGACGAAACGCGCTATCTCTCGGCGTTCAAGGCTGAAATCGCCCATCGGGCGGCGCTCGCCCCGCGCCGCACTGTTCGTTCGGTGTTCTTCGGCGGCGGCACGCCCTCGCTCATGCGCCCCGAGACCGTGCAGGGCGTCATCGACGCCATCGGCGCCGCCTGGCGGCTCGATCCCGAGGCCGAAATCACGCTCGAAGCCAATCCGACCAGCGTCGAAGCCGCGCGGTTTCGAGGGTATCGCACAGCCGGCGTCAACCGCCTGTCGATCGGCGTCCAGGCGCTCAACGACGCCGATCTTAGGGCGCTCGGTCGCAAGCACACGGCCGCCGAGGCGCTGGTTGCCGTTGAACTCGCTGGCGCGTTGTTTCCACGCTTCAGCTTCGACCTCATTTATGGCCGGCCGGGGCAGGGCGCGGAGACATGGCGCCGCGAGCTCGCCGAGGCGCTCGAGCATGTCGGCGACCACGTGTCGCTCTATCAGCTGACCATCGAGCCCGACACCATCTTCGAACGTCTGCGCGACGCCGGCAAGCTCGAGCTGCCGGACGAGGATCTAAGCCTCGCCCTGTTTGAGACGACCCGGGAAGTGACCGAGGCGCGCGGGCTGCCGGCCTACGAGGTCTCGAACCACGCGCGCCGCGGAGGCGAGAGCCGCCACAACCTCATCTATTGGCGCTATGGCGAATATGCCGGGATAGGCCCCGGCGCCCACGGGCGGCTTGTCACTCCGAAAGGCCGGCTCGCGCAGGAAACCGAGCGCCACCCGGAAATGTGGCTGACGCAGGTCGAGACCGAGGGACATGGCCTGGTCGAGAGCGTTGCGCTCAGCCGTGAGGAGCAGGGCGACGAGTTCCTGCTGATGGGTCTGAGGCTGAGAGAAGGCATCGATCCCCGCGCGTTCGAGAAGTTGACCGGCCGCGATATTGATCCGGCGCGTATCGAGAGCCTGATCGAGGATGGGTTTCTCGAGCGCGACGAACGCGGCCGTATTCGCGTCACCGCGATGGGCGCGCCGCTGCTCGATACGGTAGTTGCCGACGTCGCGGCGTGAGCGTGCGGCTATTCGACGTTCATTCCGGCGTTGTTCGCGGCCTGCCCAAGCTCGAGGTAGCTCGCTGGATCCGCCCTGCATCTTGCGAACTCGGCGTCGCGCTCGTGAGCCCTGAGGCCTTTGTTCTTGACGGCCTGATGACAAATCAGGCGCGCCTGCCGCGCCTCGCAATATCCGCCGCAACCGGCGAAGGATTGTGACGCGGCGGCGAGCCCAAAAGCCAGCGCAACTGAAGCAACGAAGGTGAACTGAGTCGACAACCCCATCGAGCTCTGCCTAATGAGCAATTGCCGAACGGAATTTATGGAATAGGCGCGGCGAGCGGCCGTGTTCAGACCGGTCGAAGCTTCATCTGCTCCAAAACCGCGCGACCAAACAAACTATAGGGGTTGGCAAGTTGCTCCGAAACCTCAAAGTGATTGTACCCCTCCATGACGGAGAGCGTGACGGGCTTGCCCGCCGCCTTGACAGCGGCGGCGAAATCGCGGCTTTGCCGCTGGAACTCCGGCGTTTCGACAGTGCCATAAACCAGGACGACCGGCGCGATCAGCTTATCGAGATGGCGCTGGGAACTGAGAGTTTCCTCAGCCTCATCGGTGAACTTCACATATTTTGATCGCGCGGACAGCCGCACCGGCTTCAAATCAAACATACCGCTGCCAGCAACTCCACCTTTGATCATAGTAGGCGGCATGCCGAAATCCTTTTGCCAATCGGTGGTGAGCAGCACGCCCACCCAATGGCCGCCGGAGGAATGGCCGCTGATATAAACCCGCTCGGGATCGCCGCCTAAGCTTCTCGCGTTTTTGCAGACCCAAGCGACGCCACGGCGAATCTGGTCGGCCATGGTCATGAGATCGCCGCCAGTCTCGATAACGTTGTTGAAATCGAGCACGGCGAGATGGGCGCCGGCATTCACGAGCATTTCCGCTTGGGCCGCATTGTCCTTCGCGACCCCGGTGCGCCAAGCGCCGCCGTGCACGAAGACATTGACCGGCGCGCCCACCGCTTTGGTCGCATAGAGGTCGAGCGTCTCGATCGACGTCGGTCCATAGGCCAGACGCTTTGGAATGCCCAGGCGCTCGCGTACTAGCTCGCTGTTGCGCTGGATCCGCATCCGCACCTGCTGCATGTTCGGCGCGTAAACGCTTTGATCGTAGGCATCGTCGAGCTCTTTCTGGTCCATGTCGAGCCAAACCAGCGGACCTCTCACACGCGCTGCTGCTGCAGGCTGCGCCAAAGCGTGGTCGCTGACCGTCATGACCGCGTTCGCGGTAACGCCCGCTGCCAGATGCAAGCCGGATGCGAGAATGCGCGGCGAGGAAGATTCGGGGTGTTTCCAAATTTCGAGGATAGCTTTGGACTAATCACTTCGCCTCCTGGAGGGCGGGTTTCTCGAACGCGACGAGCGCGGCCGAATTCGCGTCACCGCTATGGGCGCGCCACTGCTCGACGCAGTGGTGGCCGACGTCCCGGCGTCGCCGGGCGCGCAGCGATTTATTCGAAGTTCACCTCGGCGTCGTTGGCGATCCGATCAAGCTGCAGGTAGCTCGCCGGATCCGACTTGCACTTTTCAAACTCAGCCTCGTGCGCTTTCGCCTGAAGGCCTTGAGCTTTGACGGCGTGGTGGCATGTCGCGCGCGCCTGCTGCGCCTCGCAATATCCGCCGCATCCGGCGAAAGACTGGCGCGCATCGGCCAGCCCAAAAGCCAGCGCCATTGAAGAAACGATGACGAAGTGCGCTGCGCACCTTTGCCTATTGCCGTTGATAGCCATGGCCTCCTCTATCGATTAATCAATTTATTCATTTGTCGACTGGGTGACTTTGCTTGAGTTTTAAGGCGATTTTTTGAAGCCGCCGCGCGGCGATTCGCGGTGCGGCGAATTTCGATGCATTTTCTTGCGGATAATCAGAATAGCAGGTAAGCTGCCGGCATGAACAATCCTGCCCTTGCCCTCATGCCAAGACCGCGCGGACCGTCGTTCCGTCGGCTCTCATGCGAGACGAAGCGGCGGGAAAAATTGTCCTCGCCTGAAATGCCGTGCAATCCATTGAAAAGTCAGGATTCTGACGAGAGAATCCAAGGAAATCCAAGACAATCCAACCCTCCTGAGGGGGGCTTCGGCGCCATCACGAGGGCGCCCCAAGAAAACCCAAACAGCCGGGCCAACGCCCCGCCATCGCCTATCGCTTGGCGCCCTTCCTCGGCGGCTCGGGAGCGAAACTCAATCGGCCCTTGACGGTGAGCCGGACGAGGGCGCCGCCGACATTGGCGCCGAAGGCGCGCCGCTCCTTAAGAGCCTCGCGAAGGTTGACGGCGAGCAGCTCGATCTTCTCGAGCCCGATTCGGCTCGGGTCGCGCCCACCCGCGGCGGCGATGCGCAGGGCGAGAATCCGCTGCACGATCGCGGTCGGCGCCGCGTAAAGCGTGCGGGCGTCGATGGCCTCGTCCGGACCGAGGCGGGCCTCGACTTCGGCTGTCATACGCGCCAACGCCTGCTCGGTTTCACCGGCGCGACGCGCCAGCCGATCTAGCGCCTCGGCGTCGAGCCCCGCCTCGCCCAGCTGGGTAAGAAGCGCGCGCAGACGGGTGCGCGCGAAGCGCGGGTCGGCGTTGGACGGGTCGTCGACGAACGGCGCGCCGCGCGCCTTAGCGAAGGCGACGAGATCGCGTTTCCTCAAGCCGATGAGCGGCCGCGCGATCGTCATGCCGTCGCGAGTGGTCGTGAGCTCCATGCCGCGCAGTCCGGCGACCCCGGACCCGCGCAAGAGACGGAACAGCACCGTCTCAGCCTGATCGTCGGCGTGATGGGCAGTGAGCAGCGCATCGGCGCCGATCGCCTTGGCGTGATCGACGAGCAGGCGGTAGCGCGCTTCGCGCGCGCGCTCCTGCAGGCGGCTCACAGGCTTCGCGCCCTTCCATTGAAGGATGCGATGGGCGACCCCGAGCCGGGCGCAAAACGCCGCGACCGTCTTCGCCTCCTCCGCGCTTTCGGGCCTTAGCCCGTGATCGACGGTCGCCGCCTCGATGCTGATCCTGCCGCGCCGCCTCGCCCATTCGACCGTCATCAGGAGCAGCGCGGTCGAATCGGGGCCGCCCGAGACGGCGATCAGCAGCGATCTCGCGCGGGCGAGCGGCGCGAACAGCGCGTCGAGTTGAGCGGCCGAGAGACCCTGCGAGCGCGGGGCGCTCAACAATGATCCTTGGCGCTCTCATGCTCGGCCAGCTTCTTCACCGAGGCCGACGCGGAAGGATAGCGCTTTCCGAATTCCGTCAAGGTGGCGCAAGCCTGCTCATTGTTGCCGAGGGCGGCGAGCGTCTGCCCGAGCCTGACCATGCTCTCGGGCGCCCGCGACGACTTTGAATAGTCGGTGGTCACTTTGAGAAATTGCTCCGCCGCCTCGCGCGGGCGCGAGCGCTGAAGATAGGTCTCGCCGATATAGAAGATTGCGTCCGCGCTTAGCCGATGTGACGGATTGGCGGCGAGAAACGACTTGAACCCGGCTTCCGCCTCTGGATATTGCCCCGCCTGAAAGGCTTGCAGCGCGGCGTTGAACTGATCGCGCGGCTGATCGAGCATCGCGACCCCGGTGCCGACGATCGTCGGTCCGCTCGCGGGCGGCGCGCCGGGAGGGGCCTTGCCGAGCTCGAGCGGCTGACCGGCCGGGGCCGCTGGCGCCTCGCGGACCAATGGCGCGCTCGGCGGCGTGGTTCCGAGCTGCCGCGGCGCGCCTGGGGCGTTCGGTTCGGCGTCCGGATCGAATGCGTCCGACTTCCTCGGCTTTGCCGGCGCTGCCGGCTCGGCGGGGCTTTGAGGGGCTTCGGCGACGTCAGGCTGCCGCGAGGCGCCCTCGGAACGGTCGCCGAACCGGAATTCGACGTCCTGGCGGAATTTCTGCAGCTCGCTCTCGAGCCGATGCTCGGCGTTCTCCAATTCCTCGATCCGACCGTTGGCCTGGCGGAGCTCCTGTTCGAGCTGGTTGACGCGCAGCACGAGCTCCGCTGCCTGGTTGGGGTCGGCCGCGCTGGGAATGTCGGCCGGCGGCGCCTGGCGGTTGAAGGGATTGAACTGGGCCTGCGCCGGCGCCGCGAGCGCGAGGCAGGCGAAAAACGCCGCCATGAGGCGCGGGCGAAACAACGTCGTCACTGGCGTTTTCCTCGATGGACTCTGATGCGCGGCCCCATAAGCCGCGCTTCTGTCGATTTCAAGTCAGGCCGCAAGCGATAGAGGGGGTCAACTGCTTCCGGGCGTTCCGCCGAGGACGGTTACGGCGCGGCGATTTTGCGACCAGCAGGAAATGTCGTCGCAGGTCGCGACAGGCCGCTCCTTGCCATAGCTGATCGTTTTCATCCGCGAGGCTGCGACACCCTTGGCGGCGAGGTAGTCATGGACCGCCTGGGCGCGCCGGGCGCCGAGGGCAAAATTATACTCCCGGGTACCGCGCTCATCCGCGTGGCCTTCGATGGTGAAGGCGTAATGGTTGTACTGATTGAGCCAGGCGGCCTGCTTGTCGAGCGTCGCCTGGGCGGTCGGCGAAAGATCCGTCTGATCGGTGTCGAAGAAGACGCGGTCGCCGACCGTCTGGTTGAATTCCTGGATGCTGCCCGGGCCGGTTGCCCCGTAGCCTGCGGCGAAGTTGTTGTCGGTGTTGTTGTGCGAACAAGCGCCAAGGGCCAAACCGAGCGCGAGCGTTACCGCCAATGCGATCGAACTCCGAGCCGTGTTCGCGTCCATGCTGCCACTCCTGACGCTGCATCGCTTGCCCGCGAGCGTGCCGCCCTAAGAGTTAATGCAAGGTTCCGACAAGCTTACGGGCGCCTTGCTGCGTGTTTACGAACACCGCTCAACCCGCCGGCAGCGTTAACATCGGATTAATGGCCATATTGCGGCGCAAAAGGCCTTGTGCTTGCCCAGTTTGATCGGCATGGTCACGCGCTTGTGAACCAGGGTTATTGCGGATCGTCTTGGGATGAAGCGCTTAAAAGTTAGGCGAATGGCGCTTCTGGCGCTGGCGATGATCTTCCTGGCGCTCGCCTGGGTTTGGGACCTTTTCATCGCGGCGTGGCGGCTGCTGGTCAGCTTCATACCGTGGACGCGGTTCAAGCAGGCGTTTGCCGCGCTTGTCGACCGGTTGCCCGCGCCGCTTGTGCTCCTAATATTCCTGGTGCCGTTTCTGATCGTCGAGCCGCTGCTCGTGGTGGCCACGATCGCGATCGCGATGGGCTATGTCCTCTCCGGAGCGATCGCCTGGATCGCGCTAAAGCTTCTCGCGGTCGGGCTCATTCCGGCAATTTTCGATTTGACTCAGCATCGCCTCATGACCATGCCGTGGTTCGCCCGGGCCTATGAGAAGGTGATGGCCTTTCATCACTATGCCGATCAGATCGTCGCCCCTTACAAAAAGGCCGCCGCCGAAGTCCTCCGCCATTCGCGCCGACGGGTTGCAGCGGCCACGAACCGAGTACCCGGCCTTGCACACCTCGCGGCGCGTTTCGCCGCTCGCAAGCGTGCGAACGGAAGGCCGCCTCTGCCTTCGAATGGATAGCGGTCGCGCGCAGGACGGCGGACAGTGCGTCGTCTGTTCCGGGTTCATGGAACATGTGTCAGCCGGTGAGGGTTCATCAATCGTGGACCAGGTTCGTCGCGCCTGCCCGGGCGAATAGGCGCACGCACAGGTTGACATCCGGCGGCGCCGGGTCCAGATTTGCGTCTTGCTCGAGGGGCGTCCCTAAACGGGGCTGAGACGGCGCGACGCCGAACCCTTTGAACCTGATCCGGGTCATGCCGGCGAAGGGATGTAGCGGCCGCGACTCTCCATTGGTCCGCCAGTTCCTGCCGTCGGACTCATGTTCGAGGAGACGGGCCGATGAACGAGATTCCCAAATTCGCCGCGCCGCAGAGCGTCACCACCGGACCCATCACCGGCTCGCGCAAGGTCTACGCTGCGCCAAAAGGACGCTCCGATATCCGCGTTCCCTTCCGCGAGATCGTGCTCGGCGATCCGGGCGAGCCACCGGTCAGGGTTTACGATCCGTCCGGCCCCTATACAGAAGGCACGGGGTCGATTGATCTCGCCCGCGGCCTGCCGCCCGTGCGGGAGGACTGGATCAAGGCGCGAGGACTGGCGGAGGCCGAGCCGCGTGCGATTAGGCCCGAGGACAACGGCAACGTTTCGGCCGACTACCTTGCGCCGTTGTGCCCGGCGACTCGGACTTTGCGTTCGGGACGCCGCGGTGAACTCGTTACCCAGCTCGAATTCGCCCGCGCCGGGATCGTCACCGAGGAGATGATCTTTGTCGCCCACCGCGAAAATCTGGCGCGCGAGGCCGCCGTCGCGGACGCTTCGGCCCGGCTCGACGACGGCGAGAGCTTCGGCGCGGCCATTCCCGAATTCGTGACGCCGGAATTCGTGCGCGAGGAAGTGGCGCGCGGGCGGGCGATCATTCCCGCCAACATCAATCACCTCGAACTCGAGCCGATGGCGATCGGCCGCAATTTTCTCGTCAAGGTCAATGCGAACATCGGCAATTCGGCGGTGAGCTCCGGCGTTGCCGAGGAAGTCGAGAAGATGGTATGGGCGATTCGCTGGGGCGCCGATACGGTGATGGACCTTTCGACGGGCCGCAACATCCACAACATCCGCTCCTGGATCGTGCGAAACGCGCCGGTGCCGATCGGCACCGTGCCGATCTATCAGGCGCTGGAGAAGGTCGGCGGCGATCCACTCAAGCTCGACTGGGAAGTGTTTAAGGATACGCTGATCGAGCAGGCAGAGCAGGGGGTGGACTATTTCACCATCCATGCCGGCGTCCGCCTCGCTCATGTGCCGCTGACCGCCAGGCGGGTCACGGGCATCGTCTCGCGGGGCGGCTCGATCATGGCCCGCTGGTGCCTGGCGGGCCATCGGGAGAGTTTCCTCTACGAGCGCTTCGGCGACATCTGCGACATCATGCGCGCCTACGACGTGTCGTTCTCGCTCGGCGACGGCTTGCGTCCGGGCTCGATCGCCGACGCCAACGACGCCGCCCAATTCGCTGAACTCGAGACGTTGGGCGAACTGACCACTATCGCCTGGAACAAGGGCTGCCAGGTCATGATCGAAGGCCCGGGGCATGTGCCGATGCACAAAATCAAGGTCAACATGGAAAAACAGCTCAAGGAATGCGGCGAGGCGCCGTTCTATACGCTCGGGCCGCTGACCACCGACATTGCCCCCGGCTACGACCACATCACCTCGGCGGTCGGCGCGGCGATGATCGGCTGGTTCGGAACGGCGATGCTTTGCTACGTGACGCCGAAAGAGCACCTCGGCCTCCCCGATCGCGAGGACGTCAAGACCGGGGTCATCTCCTATCGAATTGCTGCGCACGCCGCCGATCTCGCCAAGGGCCATCCGGCCGCGCGCCTTCGCGACGACGCGGTCTCTCGCGCTCGTTTCGACTTCCGCTGGGAGGACCAGTTCAACCTGTCGCTTGATCCCGACACCGCGCGCAAGTTCCACGACGAGACTCTGCCGAAGGACAGCCATAAGGTCGCGCATTTCTGTTCGATGTGTGGGCCGAAGTTCTGCTCGATGCAGATCACCCAGGATTTGCGGAAGGAAGCGGAGGCGATGGCGGGCATGGCCGAGAAGTCGCGCGAGTTCATCGATAAGGGCGGGGCGCTCTACGTCGATGCGGCGGAATAGCTCTTCAAGCGCGGTCGGAGGCTGCTGGTGAAAAGACTTCATCAAGGCGGCTGCCATTGCGCGTCATTGCGGTTTGAGGTCGACCTCGACCTCTCCGCCGGAACGGCGAAATGCAATTGCAGCTATTGCGCCAAGTCGCGGTTCTGGCTCGCGCGCGTCGCGCCCGAAGACATCCGCGTTTCAGGCGAGGCGACCGAGTATCGCGGCCGCAATCCGGTCGCCCATCATTTCTTCTGCCGGCTGTGCGGGATCCATGTGTACGATCGGGTCGACGTGCCGAACATGCTCGGCCGCCCCTACGTCAACGTGAGCGTCGCCTGCCTCGACAATCTCGACGTCGAGGAACTGGTCGTTTCGCCCGTCCGCTACGGCGATGGTTTGAACAACGCCTGGGGGTCGACGCCGAAGGAGACGCGGCATCTATGAGCGGCATCCTCGTCATAGGTGCGGGAGTCGTGGGGTTGACCACCGCGCTGACTCTCGCTGAGCGCGGCGCGAAGGTCGCGCTTGTTGAGCGGTCGGGCGAGCTTGGCGGCAACGCGTCGTGGCTTGCGGGCGGGATGCTGGCGCCGTTCTGCGAGGGCGAGAGCGCTCCGCGGAGCGTAGTCGATCTCGGCAAATCCGCAATCGACTGGTGGGATGCGCGCGTCCCCGGAGTCGCCCGGACCGGCACGCTGGTTGTCGCGCCGCCGCGCGACATCGGAGAAATTGACCGCTTCGCTGAGCGCACGCGAGGGCATGAGCGCGCCGACGAGGCGGGGATCGCCGTGCTCGAACCCGATCTGGCCGGGCGTTTCCGCAAGGCTCTATTCTTCGCCGGCGAGGGCCATCTCGATCCGCGCGCAGCGATGGGCGCCCTCGCCGACGCGCTCCGCCGCCACGGCGTCGATATGCGCTTTGGCGAGGACGGCGAGGGGCTCGGGCCGAAGGGGTTGTTGGTTGTCGATTGCCGGGGCTTCGCGGCACGGCCCGAACTCAAGCAATTGCGCGGCGTGCGCGGCGAGATGATCCGCATCCGTACGCGCGAGGTGTCGTTGACCCGCACGGTCAGGCTCCTCCATCCGCGCATTCCCCTTTATGTCGTGCCGAGGGCGAACGGCGAGTTCATGATTGGCGCGACGATGATCGAGAGCGCCGAGAAGGGCGCGGTCAGCGTCCGCTCGGCGATCGAGATGCTTAGCGCGGCCTACGCGCTGCATCCGGCATTCGCGGAAGCCGAAGTACTCGAGATGAGCGCCCACGTGCGGCCAGCCTTCCCCGATAACGAGCCGCGCATCGAGGAGCGGGAAGGGCGCATTTTCGTTAACGGTCTCTACCGCCACGGGTTCCTGCTCGCCCCGGCTTTCGCGGAGCGTGCGGCCACGCTGGCGTTCGAACGCGTGGGCGCGTTGGTATGATTGTGATCGTCAACGGCGAAAAGCACGAAGTCGCCGCCGCGACGCTTGCGGAGACCCTGCAAGCGCTCGACTTTGGCGAGGCTAAGGTCGCGACTGCGCTGAATGGCGAGTTCGTGCCCGCGCGGGTGCGCGCCGCGACGCTGCTGAAGGAGGGCGACCGGATCGAAATCGTCGCGCCGAGGCAGGGAGGCTAGCAGCAATGCGACCATCCGGCCTCACTCTCTATGGCGCGATGCTCGCTTCGCGCCTTCTGCTCGGCACCTCTCAATATGCCTCGCCCGCGATCCTGGCCGAGGCAGCGCGCGCGTCCGGGGCGGCTGTGCTCACCGTTTCGCTGCGCCGCGAGTCCGCGCGTCTCAAGGAAGGGCAGGATTTCTGGCGGCTGATCCGCGACATCGGCGCCCGCGTCTTGCCCAACACCGCCGGCTGTTACAGCGTGAAAGAGGCAGTGACGACGGCTCATATGGCGCGCGAAGTGTTCGGGACGCCGTGGATAAAGCTCGAAGTGATCGGGGAGGCGGACACGCTGCAGCCCGACGTGTTCGGTTTGATCGAGGCGGCGCGAATTCTCGCGAGCGAGGGTTTCGAGGTCTTCCCCTATACGACTGAGGATCTCGTGGTCGCCGAAAAGCTCCTCGAGGCTGGGTGCAAGGTTCTGATGCCGTGGGGCTCCCCGATCGGCTCGGGCAAGGGGCTCAACAACGTCTTTGGCTTGCGGGCGTTGCGCGCGCATTTCCCAGACGTTCCGCTGATCGTTGACGCCGGCGTCGGCCTGCCGTCGCACGCGGCGGCCGCGATGGAGCTCGGATATGACGGGGTGCTGCTTAATACCGCGGTCGCGAAAGCGGGTGATTCCGTCTCGATGGCGCAGGCCTTCGCGCTTGCGATAGAGGCGGGACGGGCGGCCTTCCTCGCCGGACCGATGCAGCCGCGCGACATGGCCGCGCCCTCCACTCCGGTTGTCGGCAGAGCCGTGCTGACGTGAACACCTTCGCCGGCCTCACCCCCGGTCCCTCTCCCAACCGGAGAGCGGAACTCGGGCTCGATCCCTTCTATCCAATCGTCGACAGCGCGGCGTGGGTCGCGCGCCTGACCGGTGTCGGCGCGCGGCTCGTGCAATTGCGGATCAAGGATAAGGATGCGGCTTGGGTTTTGCGCGAGACCCGGGACGCGCTGGCGACTTGCGCGAAAGCGAGCGCGGTCCTCGTCGTCAACGACTATTGGCGCATCGCGGTCGACGAGGGCGCGCCGTGGGTCCATCTTGGCCAGGGCGATCTGGACGACGCCGACATCGCCGCGATCCGCAATGCAGGCTTGCGGCTCGGCGTCAGCACCCACGACGACGCCGAACTTGAGCGCGCGCTCAGGCTCGATCCGGACTATGTCGCGCTCGGCCCAATCTATCCGACGATGCTCAAGGCCATGGCCTTCGCGCCGCAGGGCCTCAACAGGATCGGCGAGTGGAAGCGCCGGATCGGGCCGATCCCGTTGGTCGCGATCGGCGGCCTCAGCATCGAACGGGCGAAGATGTGCCTCGCCGCGGGGGCGGATATCGTCTCCGTCGTCACCGACATCACGCTTCATCCCGATCCGGAGGCGCGCGCGCGCGAATGGGTCGCGGCCACGCGGCCGGCGTGACTGAAAGGCTTGCCGTCGCCCTAACCATCGCCGGCTCGGATTCAGGCGGCGGGGCCGGGATACAGGCTGATCTCAAGACATTCGCCGCGTCGGGCGTTTACGGCGCGAGCGTGGTCACGGCGCTGACCGCCCAGAACACGCGCGGGGTGCAGGCGATCCATTATCCGCCGCCAGGGATCATCGCGGCGCAGATCGAGGCCGTGCTGGATGACTTCGCCGTTGCGGCGATCAAGATCGGGATGCTGGGGACCGCGGAAATTGTCGGCGCGGTGGCGCAAGCGCTGCGTGAGTTTCCTTCTCTCCGGAAGCGGGGAGTAGGAAGCGGCGCCTTCATCATCTACGACCCCGTCATGATGGCGTCGTCCGGGGAGGCGTTGAGCGGGGCCGGCTTCGTCGAATCGATCCGTCGGGAACTTTTGCCCCTCGTAGACTGCTTGACCCCCAATGTCTCGGAGGCTGCGGCCCTGCTACGCGATCCTGCCGCCCGAACCGAGGCCGACCTGACGCGCCAAGGCGACGGGTTGCTCAAGCTCGGCCCGCGCGCGGCCCTGATGAAGGGGGGACATCTCGAGGGCGACGAGGCGGTTGATCTCATGGTGACGCGCCAAGGCGTTCGCCGCTACGCCACGCCGCGCATCGCCTCGCGCAATTTGCATGGGACTGGCTGCACCCTGTCCAGCGCCATCGCCGCAAATATCGTTCTCGGGATGGCTCTGCCGGAAGCCGTCGCGGCGGCCAAGGCCTTCGTTGGCGCGGCGATCGAGAGGGGGCGCCGGGTCAAACTCGGCGCCGGACCCGGCCCGCTGATCCAGGCGAAGCTGCGCTGAAACTCTGGCGCATCCGGCCCGCACTTGCGCCGTCCGCCCGCATTCCGGCGGGGGCGGAGACGGCGGGGAATTTCTACGAGACTATTCCGCACCTAGTCGGGCCACGATGTTTTCCGCGCTCGGGCTCGTTGCAAGCGCCGATTTCCGCAAGTTCGACGATGGGCTACGCATGACTCCCGATTATTGTGTGGAGTTCGCCGAAAAGCTCAAGCCGCCGGTCGCCGAGGCCGGGGACCATGCGCCCTGGGGCGTCTTCCGGCAAGGGGGCAGCGCAGGTGACGTGCTTTGTTCCCTCGGCGACCCAAAGCGGCCATGTCCACTTCGTTGACGGCGCCGGCGTAGGGTATACGATGGCGGCCAAAGCCATGAAGGCGCGCCACGATACGTTGGCGTCGGCGGGTGAGATCTGTGGCTCGAAGGTTGTTAGAGGGAGGAATGTCGATGCGCAGCGCACTCTGTTCCACCGCAGCCATAGCAATTCTAGGCCTGACAGGGGCGTTCGGCGGGCAGGGCGCGCGAGCCGACGTTGCGCCGACCCAGCCTGTGGCGCTGGCGGTCCTCAATCTCGATTATGTCGACACATCCGGCGAGCCGACCGATCAAACGGCGGCTCATCACCGGCGCGCCGCCGATTTTGTGAGCGCATTGCAGCGTGATCTCGCGGCGAACGGTCAGTACCGCGTGGTTCCCATGTCTTGCGGGTCGGCGCCCTGCGAGCCGGTGATGAACCCTGTCGAACTTCAGAAGGCGGCGCGCGCCGCTGGCGCAAGGTTCGTCCTGCTCGGCGGCGTGCACAAAATGAGCACCCTTGTTCAGTGGGCGAAGATCCAGATCGCCGACGAGGAGCAGGGCCGGATCGTTTTTGATCGGTTGCTGACGTTTCGGGGGGATACGGACGAGGCTTGGCAAAAAGCGGAATCTTTTATCGCCCGCGACGTTCTTAACTCGGCCCCGACGTTCGGCAAACAGGGCGACGCTGTTGCGCCGGTCAAACTTGCCGTTTTTGACTTCGAGCTGGAGGATTTCAGCGGCGGCGCCGGAATCATTCCCGAAAGCGATCAGGACCGAGAGCAACTGAGGCTCGCGACCGAGACGGTGCGCCGGCTCCTCGTTGAGTCCGGCCGATACAGCCTCGTTGACGTCAGCGGCGCCGACGCGGCGGACGTGCGCGCCCACACTTTACGCCAATGCGACGGTTGCGATGCCGCGATCGCTCGTAAGCTCGACGCGGATCAATCTTTTGTCGGGATTGTGACCCGCATCACCCGCACCGATTACGCCGTGACCTTCAAGCTTCGCGACGCACGGACCGGCGCTCCGATCGCCGTCGAGCAGACCGACCTTCGCATCGGCGCGAACTATTCCTGGAATCGCGGCGCGGCATGGCTGATCAAGAACCGGTTGCTGGAGAAACAAGCCCAGCAATAGCGGCTCCCGAAGCCGGCTTTGAAAACGGGGGCGGATAGCGAAGGCGGCGGCCCTGCGCCTGGCGCTGCGATTTGCTAGGCTTCAAACAATGGACGCCGCCAGCGATACCCCCGATGCCGAGACCGCCCGCGCGCGCCTGACGCCGATGATGGCGCAATATTTCGAAATCAAGGCGGCCAATCCCGATTGCCTGCTCTTCTACC
Source organism: uncultured Alphaproteobacteria bacterium (assembly GCA_963832305.1). Taxonomy (GTDB): domain Bacteria; phylum Pseudomonadota; class Alphaproteobacteria; order Rhizobiales; family Beijerinckiaceae; genus Roseiarcus. The sequence continues at coordinate 519,549 of CAWHTU010000018.1, forward strand.
GGATGGGCGACTTCTACGAGCTGTTCTTCGATGATGCGGAGGTCGCCAGCCGGGCGCTCGGCATTGTGCTTACCAAGCGGGGCAAGCATGAAGGCGAAGACATCCGCATGTGCGGGGTCCCGGTCGAGCGCGCCGACGACTACCTCAACCGCCTGATCGCGCTCGGCCATCGCGTTGCCGTCTGCGAGCAGCTCGAGGATCCGGCGGAGGCGAAGAAGCGGGGACCGAAGTCGGTCGTCAAGCGCGACGTCGTACGGCTGGTCACGCCCGGCACGATCACCGAGGAGCTGCTTCTGGAGCCCGGCCGCGCGCGACTCCTGGTCGCAGTGCAGAAGGCCCCCGCGCGCGAAGGGCGCCTGGTCTACGGCCTCGCGGCGCTCGATCTTTCGACCGGCGCATTCACGCTATCGGAGGCTGACGAAGTGGGCCTTGCGGCAGAGATCGCGCGTCTCGAGCCGAGCGAGATCGTCGCCTCGCAGGCAGTCTATGACGAGCGGGAGTTTTCCGAGATTATCGCCGCCACGCGCCTGCCCGTGACGCCGTTCGCGCGCGACGGCGGCGACGGCGCGGCGGCGGAACGCAGGGTGTGTGAATTCTATGGCGTCGAAACCCTCGACGGGTTCGGCGCCTTCACTCGGGCCGAGGTCGCGGCAGCCGCGCTGGCGCTCGCCTATATCAAGCGCACCCAGTTCGAGGCCCGGCCGGCGCTCTCGTCCCCGACGCGGCGGGCGCGTGGGACGAGCCTTGAAATCGATCCTCCTACCCGCGCCAATCTCGAGCTCACCCGGACCTTGAGCGGCGCGCGCGAGGGCTCGCTGCTGGCGACAATCGATCTGACCGTCACGCCCGGCGGGGCTCGCCTGCTTGCCGAGCGCCTCGCAAGCGCGCTGACCGACCCGGAGGCCATCAACCGCCGACTCGACGTGCTCGATTTCCTGGTTGAGGCGCGGCCGACGCGCGAGGCCCTGCGCCGTGCGCTGGCGCATGCGCCAGATTTCTTGCGCGCGCTCGCGCGCCTCAGTCTTGACCGGGGCGGTCCGCGCGATCTGGCCGCCGTCCGCGACGGGCTTGCCGCGGCGGCGGAGCTCGCGACACTGCTCGAGGCTGCTTACGATCTTCCGTCCGAGCTCCTCGCGGCCTACGCGCGGCTCCGCGCCGATTGCGGGGCGCTGGGGCGCGATCTTGAGGCGACGCTCTCCGACGATTTACCGCTTCTCAAACGCGAGGGCGGATTCGTGCGCGTGAGCGCCTCGCAGGAGCTCGACGAGGCGCGCGCCCTGCGTGACCAAAGCCGCCGCGTCATCGCCGAGTTGCAAGCCTCCTACGCCGAGCAAGCGGGCGCAAGGCAGCTCAAGATCAAACACAACAACTTTCTTGGTTATTACATCGAAACCCCGCAAGCGGCAGGCGAGACGCTGCTCAAAGCGCCGCTCAACGCGACGTTCATTCATCGCCAAACGATGGCGGGCGCGATGCGCTTCACCACCAGCGCGCTCATCGACCTCGAGACTCGCATCGCCTCCGCGGCCGACCGGGCGCTGGCGCTCGAGCTCGAAACCTTCGAACGCCTGCGCCAGGGCTGCCTCGCCGAGGGCGAACGCTTGCGTGGTTTCGGCGCGGCGCTGGCCGAGATCGACGTCGCCGCGGCGCTCGCGGAACTTGCGGTCAAGCGCAACTGGACACGACCGTTGGTCGATGCTTCGCTTGAGTTCAGGATCGAGAGCGGGCGCCATCCGGTGGTCGAAGCGGCGCTGAAGGCGGCGGGCGAACCGTTCGTCGCCAATGACTGCGATCTCTCCGGTGACGAGGGGCATGGCGGGCGCATCGCCATCGTCACCGGCCCCAACATGGCGGGGAAGTCGACCTATCTGCGCCAGAACGCGCTGATCGCGCTGATCGCGCAGATGGGGTCTTATGTTCCAGCGGCCCGCGCGCATATCGGGATCGTCGACCGGCTGTTCTCGCGCGTCGGCGCGGCGGACGACCTGGCGCGCGGCCGCTCGACCTTCATGGTTGAGATGGTCGAGACCGCGGCGATCCTTAACCAGGCGAGCGCTCGCTCGCTTGTCATCCTCGACGAGATCGGCCGCGGCACGGCGACCTTCGACGGCCTCTCGATCGCCATGGCCTGCGTTGAGCACCTCAACGCCGCCAATCGCTCGCGCGCCCTGTTTGCAACCCATTTCCACGAATTGACGGCGCTCGCGGGAACTCTGCCGCGACTCGTCAACCTGACCATGCGGGTGAGCGAGTTCAAGGGGACGCTGGCGTTCCTGCATGAGGTGGTTCCGGGCGCGGCCGACCGCTCCTACGGCATCCAGGTCGCCAAGCTCGCCGGGCTGCCGGCCACGGTCGTCAAGCGGGCGCGCCAGGCGCTCGCTTCCCTCGAAGCCTCGCGGCCGGGCGGTGCGCTCGAACTCGCTGCCGCTCTTCTCGTACGAGCCGCGCGAGCCGCCTGCTCCTGACGAAATGCGCGCGGCGGTCGCGGCTCTCGATCCCGACGCGATGAGCCCGCGCGAGGCGCTCGAGGCGATCTATGCGCTGAAGCGGCTCATGGAGAGCAAGGCCAAGTGACGGATCCCGCGAGGCGCGATGGTCGCGCTTGAACTGCCGCCTTCATGGTATGCGATCGCGACGCAGGCCGGCTTGGCCTTCATCGCGGGCTTCGTGGAAGCCTGCGGGCTGATTGCGCTCTTCGGAGTGTTCGTCGGGCATGTCACCGCCAACGTGGCAGTCCTCGGCATGGCGATCGCGACCGGAGCGCCGGGCTCATGGATCAAGCTCCTGGCCTTGCCGGTTTTCATAGCGGTCGTCGCGCTGACCCGCGTCGGCGTCCATCCGCTGCGGTTGCACGGCTATGACGAGGCGCGCTTGATCATGGCGCTGGAGCTGGCGCTGCTCTTGGCCTTCGTGACCGCCGGCCTGCATTACGGACCATTCACGGAGCCCGAAGGCTGGTCGACGATGCTCACGGCGGCGCTAGGCGTGGCGACGCTGGCGGTGCAGAATTCCGGCATGCGGCTCGTCTGGCAAAAGCGCCCGTCGACGACCGTGATGACGATGAACCTTACCCAGCTCGTGATCGACGCGATCGTGATCCTGCGCGAGCCGAAGGACGCGACCACGGCCGCCACTTGGGAGCGGCTCGGGCTGGTGGCTCCGACACTTGGCGGGTTCCTGATCGGCGCGGCGGCGGGCGGGGCGGGATACCTGGTCGCTGGGTTTTACGCCGGATTTGTCCCGGCTGCCGTACTGCTGCTGCTGATCCTCATCCGCGAGGCGACGGGCTGAGTCCTCGGAGGCTGGCGTCGGGCGCCACAACAAAATCCAAGGCCGCCGCAACAAAATCAAAACCCGCCGCAACAAAATCAAAGCGGGCCGCAACGAAAACAAAGCCGGCCGCAACGAAAGCAAAATGGCTTTTCCTTCCACGATTTGATCCTTTTCAAAGGGTTGCGCCAATACTTCCCGGCTTTCTAAACTCTTTGGGGGCCGTCTCGTCGGGTCCCGCTTCGCCCTGCGTGGAGTTCGGAGCCACCCAGTCAGATGGTTATAACCAGGATTTTGATTTTCGTAAAGAGAATGCTTATCATTGATTTTCAGAACGCCGGATCTGGCGGCCCGCGGCGACCTGGTCGGGCTAGCGAAGCGGGCGGCGGCAATTGCGAGCCGGATTTGGCTCGCGCGAATAAAACATCTCGCTCAGGTGTTCTTGCGAATTGCGAGATTTTCCTCAAACCAAAACGGGCGTCACGGTGTATAATCGGCTGATCGCCCATGTTCCTCTGGAGGTTGGGTCATGTTCATTGTTCGATTTTTCAATCGCTGCGGGCTTGTGGTTTTGCTGGCGCTCGCGCTTTCCGTCGCGGCTTTCGGTCCGGGCGCGTTCGCCCAGTCGGCGCCGGCATTCCGCGACGTTCACGTCGACGTTCAGCCGTTGCGCGCCAACGCCGGCGATCCGACTGCGACCTGGGTCGAGCACGATCTGACCGGCCAGTTGGCGCAAGCCCTGGCTGGGCGCATGTCGCGTGACGGCGCGCCGCTCACCGTCAGGATCGACTATCTCACGCTCGGGCCGCAGACCGGCGAAATGCTGCACGCCGGGGCGTCTCTGGACAATATCCAGGGCGTTGCAGTGATTGGTGGCCGCGAGCTGCCGATTCGGGCTACGAGCAGCTACTACTCGACGCCGGTCGACCAGACGATGATCGAGCGGTCAAATCGCGAGCGCGTGTCGCAGCTCACCCAAGCGCTGACGTTTTGGATCGTGCGCGGTGACTTCTTTTAAGAGCGTGCAGGTGATTTTTCGGCGCGCAATCTTGGCCCAAGCTGAGGCGCAAGGTTGATCGCCGACGGTCGGTGACGCGATACGCACGCAGCCGCTGGCCCTTTCGACGAAGGGTCATCCATGCTAGCGATGCTCTATTGCTGCAACGAAGGGCAGGGCCGCCCAGTGCGGACGCGGGCGGTCGCGACTTTCTTGCGCCCGCTCGATCGCCGACGCTCCAGTAGGGCGATGAAGAGGGCGGCGTGAGGCCAAACAGCGGCGCAGCCTATCGTTTCCGTCGGGAAGTGCGCTTCGCCAGGCCCGTGGCGGCGATTTGGCCGTTCGTCTCTGATAGCGCTCGCCTTTGGGAATTCAACGGTTTTGCGCCCTACCGGTTCGAGGAACGGGTGGATGGCGACGGCCGCGTGCGCCGCTTCGTTCGCGGCAAGCTTGGCCCTTTCCCGGCGCGCTGGGAGGAGGATTTTGGCGAATGGCAGGAGAACCATCGCCTTTTCCAGGTCCGGAACTATCAAAACGGCCCGATGCGCCGCTGGGAGTGGGCTTGCGAGCTCATTGCCGAAGGCGAAGGCTGTCGACTGATCGTCACCGGCATGGCCGAGCCCGCCGGCCTCTTGGGCTTCGTGGCGAAGCATATCGGCGTCTTTCAGGCTGAGTTCAGCAAGGCCGTCACGGGGATCGAGAGGATCATTCGCGAGAGCGGCGGTTCCGCGCTCGTCCCGGGGTGGAGCGTCGAGAACCTGGTCGAGCCCGCCGCCCGGCAGCGACTCGATGGGCTTGGCGTCGAACTCGCGCGCGACCCTGCCTCGCACGCCCTCGCGCCGCACCTCATCGATTACCTGCGGCATGCGCCGGGCGTCGATCTGCGCGGCATTCGTCCGATCGCGTTGGCGACGCTATGGTCTGTCCCGCCCGACCACGCGGTGGAGTTATTTCTGGCTGCGGCGCGCAAGGGTGTCGTGGCGATGGGATGGGAGCTCTTGTGCCCGCGCTGCCGCGGCGCCAAGTCCCGCGTGAGCCGACTTCAGGACCTGCCGAGGGGCGCGCATTGCTCCTCCTGCAACATCGACTACGAACGCAACTTCAGCCGCAACGTCGAACTGACTTTCCACCCGGAGCCTTGGGTTCGTCCGCTGTCGGACGGCGAGATGTGCATGCTCGGCCAGGGCTCCGCGCGGCACATCAAGCTTCAGGGCGAGGTCGCCGCGCAGTCGGCCAAGGTGTTTGAGCTCTCCCTCCCTCCGGGCCCGTACCGTTTTCGCACTGTCGAGGCCGGCGCCGAAGCCGATCGCGACATCGGCGCTGATGGCGTCATACCGACGGTGGTTGCTCGTGGCCGCGATATTCTGCTCGAGGAAGCGAGCGGCAGAAACGCGCTCGCGATCCGCAACGAGAACGATCGGCCCCTCGTCTTCGTGGTCGAGAACCGCAATTGGGCCAGGGACGCGCTGACTGGGGAGCGCGTGATCGCCATGCCCGCTTTCCGCCGGCTCTGCCCCGAGCAATTGCTGCGTCCCGGCGACAATGCCGAGATCGGCTCGATCGCCGTCATGTTCACGGACCTAAAGGGCTCGACCGAGCTTTACGATACGCTGGGCGACGCCCCGGCCTACAACCTCGTTCGCGACCATTTTTCTTTCCTGTCAGACCGGGTGCAGCGCAATCATGGCTTTGTCGTCAAGACCGTGGGCGATGCCGTCATGGCCGCCTTTTCCCGTCCCGATCACGCGGTCCGTGCGGCTCTTGCGATCCAAGACGATGTCGCAAGTTTCAACTCCGCCCGAGGCGGAGGCGCGAGTGCGACGCCCATCGTGTTGAAGCTCGGACTTCACGCCGGACCGTGCATCGCAGTCACGACGGGCGATGCGCTCGACTATTTCGGCGCGACCGTGAATATTGCGGCGCGCCTCGAACATCAGTGTCGCGGCGGCGAAGTGGTCGTGTCGGAGGCCGTGGCGCGAGACGCGGAAACCGCGTCCGCGCTGGCGGATCGGATGCAGATCGAAGAAACGGCGATGTTGCGCGGGGTGAGCGCGCCGGTCCGGTATGTGCGGGTGATGGGCCGTCGCGAGGCGCTTCCGCGCCCTCTCGAGGCGGGCGAAGGGGATGTGCGCCTACTGCGCAAGCTTCCGTCATGAATGAATTGCAGAGCAAGGTCCGGAGTTCGGCGGCGCACGGATCGGCGTAGGGCAGGGGGAGCTTGAAGCGAACCCCGGAGCCACCTTATGTCTATGTCCGTGATCGAGACGAACAGACTCGGCGCCGCGAGCGCCGCGGCCCGAGCCAATGATGAGCGTTGGCAGGCGGTCACGCGCCGCGACGCGGCCTTCGACGGGAAATTCTTTTTCGCCGTCCGCACCACCGGCGTCTATTGCCGGCCGAGCTGCGCTTCGCGGGCGGCGAAGCGGGAGAATGTGTCGTTCTACGCCACGGCGGAGGCGGCGGAGCGGGCGGGGTATCGCGCCTGCAAGCGCTGCCGCCCGGATAAGCTCGGCGCGCCCGATCCGGGGGTCGAGGCGGTGCGGAAGGCGTGCGAAAGGATCGCGGCGGCGGAAGAGGCGCCTAAGCTCGCCGACCTCGCGGCGAGGGCGGGCATGAGCCCGTTCCATTTCCATCGCCTGTTCAAGAAGGTGACTGGCGTGACACCGAAGGCGTATGCCGCGCAGATGCAGGCGCGCCGCGCGGCCGACGGGCTGCGCACAGCGGACACTGTCACCGAGGCGATCTACGGCGCCGGGTTCAACTCATCGAGCCGCTTCTACGAAAGTGCGGCGGCGCGTCTCGGCATGACGCCGACCGCGGTGAGGCGCGGCGGAGAAGGGGTCGCGATCCGGTTTGCGATCGGCCAGGGCTCGCTCGGCGCGGTGCTGGTGGCCGCGACCGAAAAGGGCGTGTGCGCGATCACGCTCGGCGACGATCCTGAGGTTTTGGCGCGCGAACTTCAAGACCGCTTTCCGCGCGCCGAACTCGTCGGCGGCGATCTCGGGTTCGAGCGCATGGTTGCGCGAGTGGTCGGCCTGATCGAGGCGCCGGGCCAGCGTCTGGACCTTCCGCTCGACATCCGCGGGACTGCGTTCCAGGAGCGCGTCTGGCAGGCGCTCCGCGCCATTCCTCCGGGAAAGACGGCGACCTACGCCGAGATCGCCAAGGCCGTCGGGCAGCCCAAGGCCGTGCGCGCGGTCGCTCAGGCCTGCGCCGCCAATCCGCTGGCGGTCGCGATCCCCTGCCACCGGGTGGTGCGGACGGACGGCGACCTGTCCGGCTATCGCTGGGGCGTCGAACGCAAGCGCGAGTTGCTCGATCGTGAGGCCGCCTGATGAAGGTCGATGGACGAGCCCTCACCCCAACCCTCTCCCCGAGGGAGAGGGGGCGCGGCGGCGCCGATCCCTTCTCCCTCAGGGAGAAGGTGGCCAGCGATAGCTGGCCGGATGAGGGTGCGGCCGCGATCGACGCCCTCGACTGGCCTGCGATCGAGGCGCGAACTCGACGCTTACGGCTGCGCAGTCGCGCCAAAACTGCTGACGGCTGAGGACTGTCGCGCGCTCGCGGCGCTCTATCCGGACGACGCACGGTTCCGCTCCCGCATCGTGATGGCGAAACACGGCTTCGGCCGGGGCGAGTACAAATATTTCGCCGACCCGCTGCCGGAGCTTGTCGTTGCGCTCCGTCGCCGCTTCTATCGACGTCTCGCGCCGGTCGCCGACCGCTGGAACGCGGCGATGGGCATCGGCGTGCGCTACCCCGCCGAGCACGAGGCATTCCGCGCCCGTTGCCGCGAGGCGGGTCAGACGCGGCCGACGCCGCTTCTGCTGCGCTATGGGCCGGGCGACTACAATTGCCTCCACCAGGACGTCTACGGCGAGCATCTGTTTCCGCTCCAGGTCGCGATCCTGCTTTCCGAGCCCGGGCGCGACTTCGCAGGCGGCGAGTTCGTGCTGACCGAGCAGCGGCCCCGGATGCAGTCGCGGGCGGAGGTGGTGGGCTTGAGCCAGGGCGACGGCGTCATCTTCGCCGTGCGCGAGCGGCCGGCGCAGGGGGCGCGCGGCGCCTATCGCGTCAACATGCGGCACGGGGTGAGCCGCCTGCGAAGCGGCGAGCGGTTCACGCTCGGGATCATCTTCCACGACGCCCTGTAGGGCGGGGTCGCCGACCCCGCCTGGCCGGGTCAACAACCAGCCCCCACAAGGCGCGTTGCGGTGGGGCGCAGGGCGGCCTATCTACGGCGGCGAAAGTCTTGAACCCTGGGGTCCCGTCATGTCCGCTCACCGTCAACCCGCGATCTTCGTGCCGCATGGCGGCGGCCCGTGCTTCTGGATGGACTGGCCGCCCCCTTTCGGGCCGCATGGCTGGGACAGTTTGCGCGACTATCTCGCTGGCCTCGTCAAGTCGCTGCCCGAGCGGCCGAAGGCGTTCCTGGTCGTCACCGCCCATTGGGAGGCCGAGAAGCCGACGGTCAGCGTCAACCCGAAGCCCGGGATGCTCTACGACTATTACGGCTTCCCCGAGCACACCTATAAGCTCTCCTACCCCGCGCCGGGCGCGCCCGAGGTTGCGGCCAAGGTCAAGGCGCTGATCGAGAAGGCGGGGCTGCCAGTCGCGACCGACGCCGAACGCGGCTTCGACCACGGCGTGTTCGTGCCGTTCCTCATCGTCGATCCGAAGGCCCAGATCCCCGTGGTCATGCTGTCCTTGCGCAAGGACCTCGATCCGGCGTTCCACATCAAGCTCGGCAAGGCGCTCGCGCCGTTGCGCGATGAGGGCGTGGCGATCGTCGGCAGCGGCATGAGCTTCCACGACCTGCGCAGTTTCCGCGACGGCGACACGCGCGCTTCGGCCGCCTTCGACGCGTGGCTCGACGAGACGGCAAAAGCGCCGCCGTCCGAGCGCGAAGACCGGCTGGCCCACTGGGACAAGGCGCCGTCGGCGCGCGAGTGCCATCCGCGCGAGGAGCACCTGCTGCCGCTGATGGTGGTCGCGGGCGCCGCGGGCGAGAGCAAGGGCAAGCGCGACTTCAACGAGAAGATCGGCGGCAAGATGATCTCGGCGTTCAGGTTCGGGTGAGCCGTTTCCGCCGAGGGAGGCCCGAAAGGCGGCGGCCGTCCATCTGACGTCCCCCTTATGGCTGTTGGATGAATCCGGAGGGCCGTAACCGCGAATCTTAAGAGTGTTGGGAGCGCCACTGGTCGAGCGCAGACGCGGTCCGGACGCAACCCACGCAACAATTGTCACTGCAGGGTTTCTCGGAATAGAAATGTTGCCGAAGATCCTCCAAGGCGTACGCGGACAGCCTCTTTCCAAATGCCATGCGGGTCTGCGCGCACCACCGCACCATTCCGAACTCATCGATGTAGAGGTACCGTGCCCCCGCTCGACAACGGAATGGAGCTTCGCCATTCTGGATCAGGCGCTCGCGGTAGCCGTGCGCTTCCTCGGTCACTCGGTGTCCAAACAGTCGTTTGACCTCCGCGTAGACGGCGAGCTCCTCGGACGACAATCCCATCTGGCCCTGTTCATTGTGGAGGACCAGAAGACGTGGTGTGAACCCGCGCGACTTCGCAAACTCGACGACGTCCAGAACTTCCTCGCGAGGCGCAGCCCCAATGACGGCGCTGACGACCACGTCGAATTGTGCACGTTCAGCCAGTATGTCGAGCTTCCGTCTCAGCACGTTAAGGACCTTGCGGGTTGTCGCGTTCCGCTTCACGCCATCGATGCTCAGACTCATATCGGTCATGCCACTATTGTTGAGTCCGTCAACAATCTCCTTGGTGAGAAGGAGGCCATTCGTCGTCATCATCCGGCGATGGAACCCCAAGACGCGCATGGCGGAGAAGATTCTGAGGAGATCGGGATGCAGGGTTGGCTCGCCACCCATCAGGGAGACGGCCCAGGTGCGAAGGTCGCGGAGCAGCTCGAGCCGCTGCCGCAGGACGTCAAAGGGAACGGGCTCAGAGGTTTTGTCGTATTCTGTACAATAGCCGCAGCTAAGATTGCATCGCCGGGTGACGATCACCTGCGCCAAGAACGGTCCATAGCGGAGCCAATCCAGCCAGGAAATAAGTCGGCGGCTCGTTCCGGGTGCGATGCTGGCCAACTGGGGCGCCGCGAGATCCAGACCTTCGAGGCTCATGCAGCACCGCTGGATTGACGCTGCGAGCGTTCGAACGGCGGGAGCATGCGATCGACGCGCATCCCCCAGGCATAATTTCCCTCGACCAAGCGCGCGCACCAGCATTGGCCACAGCCCGTTCGGGACAGATTGGCGAATGCCGTCGCCGCCCCGAGCCGTGTGACGCTGTTGGATCGGTCGCTCCGGTTGAGCTGGGGACAGGAAAAGAGGACGCCTTCGGGGTCCATGGTCGCCTGCACCCAGCCGGCCGAACACGGGGGTCGCGTGTCCTCCGGGAAGCGCCGGAAATGCCTGAGGCTGGACCAGCCGTTGCCGACCACCTTGCTCCGCCGTTTTATCCGCTCAATCCGAGCGAACGCGGCGCGAATGGACTCGACATCCAGCTGCCAGGACGATCCATCGCGATCGACGTCAAGAAATAAACTGTTCAGCGCTGGCTGAAAGACCACCGGGATACTGACGGCGGATGCGATGTCGATCAGCGGCTCGATCGTGTGAGCATTGTGCTGGCCCACCGTGCAGGTGAACTCCACCTTCACACCAGCATCTCGCGCAGCGGTGGCGCCGGCGAGGGCTTTCTCAAAGCTCCCCGCTCCCCGCATCGCATCGTGACTATCAGGGGGGCCGTCGAGGCTAATCTTCAGCTGAGACAGCTTTCGAATCGTGTGAAGTTTCTTTGGTACGAGAATACCGTTGCTGTTCAGCGATACGGTGACCCCTCGTTGCGCGAGCCAGTCGACGATCTCATCGATGTGCCGATGGGTCAGGGGATCACCGCCGTCAAGGTGGGTGTGGAGCATTCCGAGCGTGCGGAACTCGTCCAGCGCCGAAAAGATCTCCTCCTGTGTCAACTCATGGCGCATGGGCGTATGGCGGTCGCAATAACCGCAGGATAGATTGCAGAGCCATGTGACTTCGTAGGTCAGGGACAGCGGAAAGGGCCTGACACCCGCCCGGGCGATGGCTCCTCGCAGGACCATCTGTGGCGTCACCATGCCCCACTCCTCAACGAGATTGAACCGACATCCGCCTGATTGCTGCTGGTAAAGATCCGGCCAATAACCGCATCACGCTCTTTGCAAGACCCTCTTGGCAAGCTCGAATTCGTCCGATTGAGGGCGTCGATGAGGGCCGGCGTTGGGCGCGCCATCCGTTCGTGATTAGCATGCGCCGGGGTTGAAACCCAGCCTCTTCATCTCAGCCACGAGGTCAGGCAGGCGCGGGCACATCGCGGGCTCAGCCGCTCATCCAAGATAATGGCCGAGAAGCCAACGCAGTCAGGGTCAATGAGGAGATGAAGAGATCCGCGGTTACGGCGCGCTCGCCGAGCCACACCCCTCAACCTGGCGGCCAGACGGGGGCGAATCGCGGCACGAGATGGAGGTCCTTGCCTTCCCATGGGTGGGCGAGCGCGACGTCTTCGTTGAGCTCGACGCCGAGGCCCGGCTCTTCGGGCGGAATCACCCAGCCGTCCTCCCAGCGGATCGGCTTCTTGAGGATTTGGGCGTGGAAGCCGTCCCAGCGCTCGATGCTCTCGAGGATGAGGAAATTCGGGCTGCACGCGGCAAGCTGGATGTTGGCCGCGCCGACGACCGGCCCGCAATAGAGATGGGGCGCGATCTGAGCGTAATGCGCTTCCGCCATCGCGGCGATCTTCTTTCCTTCCAGGATGCCGCCGACGCGCCCGAGGTTCATCTGCAGGATCGAGGCGGCGCCGGTTTCGAGCACCCGGGCGAATTCGTACTTCGTCGTCAGCCGCTCGCCGGTCGCGATCGGCATGCGGCACTGGGCGGCGACCCTGGCCATCTCCTCGGGCGCCTCGGGCGGAGTCGGCTCCTCGAACCATAGCGGTTCGTAAGGCTCGATCCGCCGCGCCATCCTGAGCGCGCCCGAGACGGTGAACTGGCCGTGCGTCCCGAACAAAAGATCGCATTTTGTCCCGACCGCCTCACGCAAAGTCTTGCAGAAGGCTTCGCAGAGCTCGAGCCGCTCGAGGCTCGGCTGGCGCGGATCGAAGGTCGAATAGGGGCCGGCCGGATCGAACTTCACCGCGGTGAAGCCTTGCGCCATGTATTTGAGCGCCCGTTTCGCCGCGGCGTGCGGATTCGAATAGACCGGGCTGTCGGAATAGGCGTGCGAGCCGGGTTCGTCGGGATAGAGATAGGTGTAGCTGCGCAGCCGCTCGTGGACCTTGCCGCCCAGAAGCGCGTAGACCGGCTTCTCCACCGCCTTGCCGACAATGTCCCAAAGCGCCATCTCGATGCCGGAAAGGACGCCCATCAGGGAAATGTCGGGCCGGCCCGAGTAGCCGCGGCCGTAGACGTTCCGCCACAGGAATTCGATGCGGAACGGATCGGCGCCCTCGACATGACGCTCGAACACGTCCTCGATCATGGCCACGATCGCCTTCGGCGCGAAGCTCGCCGCGTAGACCTCGCCGACACCCTCGATTCCGCTATCGGTCCTGAGCTTGAGGAAACAGGAAATAGCGTCCGCCGAAGGCGGGCGGCGGATTGCCGACGACGAAGGTCTTGAGCTCGGCGATTTTCATGGGCTGATTGACGGCCGAGAGAGGGAGATTGGACGAGACTTCGTATTTTTGGCGTACGCGCGCCGCGTCCGATGTGGTAACGCGCCGCGAGCTTTCATCCAAGCCTCCGCCAAGCGCTGAGGAGTCCATGATCGCCGAATTGATCGCCCTCGTGCTGCGCAATGCGCCGGTGTTCCTCTTTATCGCCGCCCTGGCGATGGCGGCGGCGACCGGAGGAAGCGGCCCCGCCGCAGACCGCTTCCTGGCGTGGATCCTGTTGCTGCCAGTTGGCGTCACGGGCCTGTGGGCGGCGGTCTTTCATCTCTTCTTTCCCGCCATCGCCGCGGCGGACATCGGCTGGGAGGTCAGCCCGTTCCAGTTCGAGGTCGGCATGGCGGACCTCGCGATCGGCGCGACGGCCTGCCTCAGCTTCTGGCGCAATCTCGACTTCAAGGCCGCGGCGGTCTTGGTCAGTTCGATCTTTCTTCTCGGCGACGCGGTCGGCCACGTGAACCAAATGCTGGTCGCGGGCAACTTCGCTCCGGGCAATGCGGGCGTTCCCTTCTATAGCGACGTCGCTTTGCCCGTCCTCATGATCGTTCTCCTGATCATTGCGCAACGTTCGCGGGCGGCGTCGCGAATGTCCTGAACGCCGCTCAAAACACGATGACGTTGCGCAGCGCCGCGCCGGAGCGCGACGAGGCGACCGCCTCGTTGATCGCCTCCAGCCGATAACGGCCGCTGATCAGCTGGTCGAGCTTGAGGCGCCCCTCGCGGTAGAGCTTGACGATCATCGGCACGTCGACGATCGGACGCGCCGAGCCCATCTTTGGAGCCGAGGATCCTCTGTCCGTCGGCGGCGAGATAGCCCGGATCGATGGTCGCAAGCACGCCCGAGGGCGGCATGCCGACCAGAACCGTCGCGCCGTTGCGCTTCATCAGCGAAACGCCCTGTTCGGCCGCGCCCTTGACGCCGACGGTGACGAACACCCAGTCCGCCTTGCGGCCTCCGGTCAGCGCCTTGACCCGCTCGGCGACGTCCTCGCCCTTCGCGTTGATCGTCTCGGTCGCGCCGAATTCGCGCGCGGCGGCGAGCTTGGCCGGCTCGATGTCGACGGCGATGATCGGGGAGCAGCCGGCGAGCCGCGCGCCCTGGATGGAGTTCAAGCCGACGCCGCCGCAGCCGATGACGACGACGCTCGAGCCGGCCTTGACATTCGCCGTGTTGACGACCGCGCCCATCCCCGTCAGCACGCCGCAGGCGATGAGGGCGGCGCTGTCGAGCGCGCACGTCGTTCGGGATCGCCACCGCCTGGGACTGGTCGACCACCATCCGCTCGGCGAAGGCGCCGGTGCGCAGCCCGTGGACGAGCGGCTTGCCGTCGCCGTCGTGCAGCGGGGTTGCGCGATCGAGCGGGAACACCTCCTCGCAGAACACCGGCGCGCCTTCGGCGCAGGCCGGGCAGAAGCCGCAATTGCGGATCAGCGTCGCGACGACATGATCGCCGGGCTTGAGGCGGGTCACGCCCGCGCCGACCGCCTCGACCACGCCCGCCGCCTCGTGGCCGTAGACCGCCGGCAGTTCCCCGCCCCAGGCGCCGTCGAGTAGAAGATGTCGCTGTGGCAGATGGCGCAGGCCGCCGTCTTGATCAGGACCTCGCCCGGGCCCGGCTCGGCGAGCTCGATCGTCTCGACGGTCAAGGGCTTGCCGAACGCGCGGCAGACGGCGGCTCTGGTTTTCATGGGGATCCCGGTGGAACGGCGCGATTTGGACGACGCCGTTCAATCCCGCACGGGGACGGAGACTTCAAGCGCAGTCTTGCGGCGGGGGGCGATAATTTTTGTGGGATCGCGCGGCGCCGGGGTTTCTTGCCGCCCCGCTCTGAAATTGTGATCGTTTGCCAAGCGGATCTGGAAGGGCGCGGCTTGACGGAATTAACCTAGCGGAATAGGCTGTTTCCTCTTCGGCGCCGCCGGAATTTGTGGGTGCTTAGGGCGGGTGAGCCGTGGTCGCATGACGGGGGAAAAAATTATGCACATCAGCCATAGATTCATGAATCGGATTGTTGTGGCCGTGGCCGGCCTTGTCGCGGCCGCGGGGGTGGCCCAAGCCCAGCTGGTCGCTGCCGCCAGGACAGCAATCGGGACTATCCCGTAGTTAATTTCCATTGACACGATTGCCCATGCGTAAGAGTATAATCGCGCTGCAATCAGTTTGTCCGAAATCGCGGACTCGGGGGAGACCATGCGAACATTTCGTGGATTTATTCAGGTTGCGGGATTGGCTGCGGCTGGCGTCGTCGGGCTTGCGGGCGCGGCGAGCGCGCAGGTGCACGATGCCGACGTGGGCATCAACCAGAGCTACAGCAGAGCAGCGATTCGTCCGGCCGACGTGCTGCAAGCGGACTTTTCCGCGCGGTCGTTCTACTACAGCGCAACCGACTATACCGCGCCGGAACGTTAACCATTCCGGGCCCGGACACCCGCTCTCTCATCGTCCAGGGCTATCCGACCCCCGAGCTTGGTTACCAGGACATTCATAAATGGCGCTTCGAGCCTTACGGACTCGCAGGCGGTCTACCAGACCGGCTCTTACGAGTTTGACCTACCGGCAGGAGTCAGCCAACGGCGTTGTCAGCATCAATTACACCGGCAGACGCCTACCCGAATGTCGCGGTTGTCACGAACTTTTCCACACTCCAGGATCTGAACGCCGCTGACGCCGTTCACTGTGGACTTCAACGGCATGATCGTCAGCTCGAATCGCGAACTGAATCCGACATTTATCTTTTTCTATGTGTACAACTCGACCACCAATACGCTGGTTTACAGCGCTAGCGGTTTGGGCTGCCATCACCACGACCAGCGTCGTCATTCCGGGCGGAACTCTGGCTGCTGGCCAGGCCTACTACTTTCAACCTGCTTTACGGCGACCGCATCGTATGGCACGAACGACTCCGGCATTCGGTCGACCCAGTTCTACGACATCGATACGGCGGGCGTATTTCACCACCGCGGCGTCGCCGTTCCTGAGCCCTCGACCTGGGCGATGCTGCTGATCGGGTTCGTCGGGCTTGGCTATGCCGGCTATCGAGGCTCGCGGAAGAAACGAATACTGGCCGCGCTGAGGCGTCCGCCACGCGACTGAAGACGGAAGCCGCCTGTCCGGGCGGCTTCTTCGCTCCGGGTGAAGGGTTTGGTCAGCTCCAGACGGCTGTACGAGTTTCAACCACCGAAAGCTGGATATTCAAAATCTGTTGACGGGCCTATTGCGCCGCAAAAACTTCAATAACCCCCTTGGCAGGCCGATCTGAAACCGCTATGGAGCCCGGTCGGGGTTGACGGCGCGATGCGACCCCGAATGATCAAACATGGCTACCGCCCTGCAAAGACCAAACCGGTGACGGATGATCAAAGCGGGAGCGGCGGATAGGCCGGAGGACGGAAGGGTTTCCCTTTGCGTCTGTTCCGGCCATGTCCTGTCCGAGACTGCCGGCGCGTAACCCCTTCGGGGGACACGCTTAATTTCCCAGGCTCTCCGCAAGGAGCGCGCGCGGGAGCCGGCATAGACGGGGAAGACCGAGTTTTCAAAGCCGTCCGGCGCGCCCGGGCGGTCGACGCGGTTCGAACCTTCTGTCCGGCGCCGGGCGTTTCGCCCGCCTCCGGGGACAGGCGCAAGTCGCCGCGGCGCTCGATTCGGTTCGCCGAATCGCGCGGCGCGGCATGTGCAACAGGCGGGTTTCGTGGATAGAAGCCTGCCGACCGGAGATGAGCACCGTGGATAGAACGGAGAAGAAGGAAGCGGTCGCAGCCCTCCACGACGTTTTCTCGAAAACGTCGGCGGTGGTGGTTGCGCACTATTCCGGCCTGACCGTCGCCCAGATGCAGCGGCTGCGCAAGCAGATGCGGCAGGCGGGCGCCCAGGTCAAAGTGGCCAAGAACAGCCTCGCCCAGATTGCTCTCAAAGGCACGGACGTCGCCTCGATCGGTCCCCTGCTCAAGGGTCCGACCCTGATCGCATATTCGAGCGATCCGGTCGCGGCGCCCAAGGCCGCCGTGGCTTTCGCCAAGGATCACGAGAAATTCGTGCTTCTGGGCGGCGCCATGGGCAAGACGGCCCTCGACGTCGACGGAGTCAAGGCGCTCGCGACCTTGCCGTCCCTCGATGAACTGCGCGCCAAATTGCTGGGGCTCCTCATGGCCCCGGCGACGAAGGTCGCCCAGCTCGCCACCGCGCCGGCCGCCAAGCTCGCGCGCGTCGTCGGAGCCTACGCCGCCAAAGACGCAGCCTGAAGCAGGCTCTTCACAAACATTCGGTTCGAACTACATATAGGAAACCCAGCAATGGCAAATCTCGAAAAAATCGTCGACGAACTCTCGAGCCTCACGGTCCTGGAGGCCGCCGAGCTCGCCAAACTGCTTGAATCCAAGTGGGGCGTCTCGGCCGCCGCCGCGGTGGCGGTCGCCGCCGCTCCGGCCGGCGGAGGCGCGGCCGCCGCGCCGGTCGAGGAGCAGACCGAGTTCTCGGTCATCCTCGCGGCGATCGGCGACAAGAAGATCGAAGTGATCAAGGAAGTGCGCGCCATCACCGCGCTCGGCCTCAAGGAAGCCAAGGACCTGGTCGAAGCTGCGCCGAAGCCGGTCAAGGAAGGCGTCAGCAAGGAAGAGGCCGAGAAGATCAAGGCCGCACTGGAAAAGGCGGGGGCGAAGGTCGAGCTCAAGTAATGGCCGACCTGCCCTCTGGGGCGCGGCTGACAAAAAAGGGACGGTCCCGGCCATCGGCCTGGGGCCGTTCCGGCGTTTTCAAAAAGGGTTGCCGGGGGTGAGCGTCGTCGGTCGGCGGCCCGATCCGTTCGAGGCCGCCCGGCGCGACGAATGAAGTGGAAAGGGGCGTTCGCGACGCCCCGGGAAGACTGCCTTGCGATCCGCTGCGCGTCCTGGCGCGTAGGGGTCGCGAACAGCGGGCAAGCGAGCTTTAGAGGAGCGACATGGCGCAGACATTCACTGGCCGCAAGCGCGTTCGCAAGGTTTTCGGGCACGTCAAGGAAGTCGGCGAGATGCCGAACCTGATCGAGGTCCAGAAGGCTTCGTACGATCAGTTTCTGTTGATGGACCCGCCGAAGGGCGGGCGTCCGACCGAGGGACTGCAGGCGGTGTTCAAGTCGGTGTTCCCGATCAAGGACTTCGCCGACACCGCCCATCTCGAGTTCGTCAAATACGAGTACGAGGCGCCGAAGTACGATGTCGACGAGTGCCGCCAGCGCGGCATGACCTACGCCGCGCCGCTCAAGGTGACGCTGCGTCTCATCGTGTTCGACGTCGATCCCGAGACCCAGGCGAAGTCCGTCAAGGACATCAAGGAGCAGGACGTCTACATGGGCGACATGCCGCTCATGACGGCCAACGGCACCTTCATCGTCAACGGCACCGAGCGGGTCATCGTTTCGCAGATGCACCGCTCGCCGGGCGTGTTCTTCGATCACGACAAGGGCAAGAGCCATTCGTCGGGCAAGCTTCTGTTCGCCGCCCGCATCATCCCCTATCGCGGCTCGTGGCTCGACATCGAGTTCGACGCCAAGGACATCGTCTACGCGCGCATCGATCGGCGGCGCAAGATTCCGGTGACCTCGCTGCTCTATGCGCTTGGCCTCGACGGCCAGGAGATCCTCGAGACCTTCTATCGGAAGATCGTTTATACCCGGCTCAAGGACGGCGGCTGGCGCGTGCCTTACGATCCCGAACGGATGAAGGGGGTCAAGGCCGCGGCGGACATCGTCGACGCCGACACCGGGCAGGTCGCGATCGAGGCCGGCAGGAAACTGACCGTGCGCGCGGCGCGCCAGCTCGCCGAGAAGGGCCTGAAGGCGCTGCGCGCCTCCGACGCCGAACTCCACGGCCAGTACATCGCGGAAGATCTCTATAATCCCGAGACCGGCGAAATCTACGCCGAGGCTGGCGACGAGATCACCGAGAAGTCGCTCGCCGGGCTGCTGGAAGCCGGCTTCAAAGAGCTGCCGGTGCTCGACATCGACCACGTCAATATCGGGGCCTATATCCGCAACACGCTCAAGGTCGACAAGAATTCCTCGCGCGAGGACGCCCTGTTCGACATCTACCGGGTCATGCGCCCGGGCGAGCCGCCGACGATCGAGAGCGCTGAGGCGATGTTCCAGTCGCTGTTCTTCGATTCCGAGCGCTACGACCTGTCGGCGGTCGGCCGGGTGAAGATGAACATGCGCCTCGACCTCGACGCGCCCGACACCCAGCGCACGCTGCGCAAGGACGACATCCTCGCGGTGGTCAAGGCGCTCGTGAACCTGCGCGACGGCCGCGGCGAGATCGACGACATCGACCATCTCGGCAACCGGCGGGTGCGCTCGGTCGGCGAACTGATGGAGAATCAGTATCGCATCGGCTTGCTGCGCATGGAGCGGGCGATCAAGGAGCGCATGAGCTCGGTCGAGATCGACACCATCATGCCGCAGGACCTGATCAACGCGAAGCCCGCGGCCGCCGCGGTGCGCGAGTTCTTCGGTTCCTCGCAGCTGTCGCAGTTCATGGACCAGACCAACCCGCTCTCCGAGATTACCCACAAGCGCCGTCTTTCGGCGCTGGGGCCGGGCGGGCTCACCCGCGAGCGGGCCGGCTTCGAGGTGCGCGACGTGCATCCGACCCACTATGGCCGCATCTGCCCGATCGAAACCCCCGAGGGCCCGAACATCGGGCTGATCAATTCGCTCGCGACCTTCGCAAGCGTCAACAAGTACGGCTTCATCGAGTTGCCGTATCGCAAGGTGCGCGAGGGCAAGGTGACCGACGAGGTCGCGTATCTCTCGGCGATGGAAGAGCAGAAATATTCGGTCGCCCAGGCCGATACTCCGATCGACGCCGGCGGCAAGCTGGTGGGCGATCTCATCGTCTGTCGTCACGCCGGCGACGTTGTGTTCCTGCCGGGCGACCGCGTCGACTATATGGACGTGTCGCCGAAGCAGCTGGTGTCGGTCGCCGCGGCGCTGATTCCGTTCCTCGAGAATGACGACGCCAACCGGGCGCTCATGGGATCGAACATGCAGCGGCAGGCGGTGCCGCTGGTGCGCTCCGACGCGCCGCTCGTCGGCACGGGGATGGAGGCGATCGTGGCCCGCGACTCGGGCGCGGCGATCGCAGCCAGGCGCGCCGGGGTCGTCGACCAGATCGACGCCACCCGCATCGTCGTGCGCGCGACCGAGGAAACCGACGCCGCCAAGCCCGGCGTCGACATCTATCGGCTGATGAAGTTCCAGCGCTCGAACCAGTCGACCTGCATCAACCAGAAGCCGCTCGTTAAGGTCGGCGACCGGGTCGAGAAGGGGGACATCATCGCCGACGGACCGTCGACGGATCTCGGCGATCTGGCGCTCGGCCGCAACGTCCTCGTCGCGTTCATGCCATGGAACGGCTACAACTTCGAGGATTCGATCCTGCTCTCGGAGCGCATCGTCAAGGACGACGTCTTTACTTCGATCCACATCGAGGAATTCGAGGCGATGGCCCGCGACACCAAGCTCGGGCCGGAGGAGATCACGCGCGACATTCCGAACGTTTCGGAAGAAGCGCTGAAGAACCTCGACGAGGCGGGCATCGTCTACATCGGCGCCGAGGTCGTAGCCGGCGACATCCTCGTCGGCAAGATCACGCCCAAGGGCGAAAGCCCGATGACGCCGGAAGAGAAGCTTCTGCGCGCGATCTTCGGCGAGAAAGCCTCGGACGTACGCGACACGTCGTTGCGCGTCCCCCCTGGCGTCCAGGGCACGATCGTCGAGGTCCGGGTCTTCAACCGCCACGGCGTCGACAAGGACGAGCGGGCGCAGGCGATCGAGCGCGAGGAGATCGAGCGCCTGGCCAAGGACCGCGACGACGAGCAGGCGATCCTGGACCGCAACGTCTATGCGCGCCTGGCCGAGACGCTTGAGGGCAAGCGAGCGTTGTCCGGTCCCAAGGGCTTCAAGAAGGACCAGGTGCTGACGAAGGCGCTGCTCGATGAGCAGCCGCGCTCGCAATGGTGGAGCTTCGCGCTCGAGTCCGACCAGACGATGTCGGAAATCGAGGCGATGCGTAAGCAGTACGATGAATCGAAGAAGTCACTGGAAAGCCGCTTCCTCGACAAGGTCGAGAAGCTGCAGCGCGGCGACGAATTGCCGCCGGGCGTCATGAAGATGGCCAAGGTGTTCATCGCGGTGAAGCGCAAGATCCAGCCCGGCGACAAGATGGCGGGGCGCCATGGCAACAAGGGCGTGGTGTCGCGGATCGTGCCGCAGGAGGACATGCCGTTCCTCGAGGATGGAACGCCCGTCGACATCGTGCTCAATCCGCTCGGCGTGCCGAGCCGCATGAACGTCGGGCAGATACTCGAGACCCATCTCGGCTGGGCCTGCGCAGGCCTTGGCAAGCAGGTCGGCGAAGCGGTCGACGCCTATCTGCGCTCGAACGATGCAAAGCCGCTACGAGGCAAGCTCAAGCAGCTCTACGGCGAGAACGAGACGATCAAGGCGCTCGACGACAAGAGCCTCGCCGAGCTCGGCGAGAACCTGCGCCGCGGGGTGCCGATCGCAACGCCGGTGTTCGATGGCGCGCGCGAGAAGGACATTGTCGAGATGCTCAAGCTCGCCAAGTACGACGCGTCCGGGCAGGTGACGCTCTATGACGGGCGGACCGGCGACGCCTTCGACCGCAAGGTGACGGTCGGCTACATCTACATGCTGAAGCTCCACCATCTGGTCGACGACAAGATCCACGCGCGCTCGATCGGGCCCTACAGCCTCGTCACCCAGCAGCCGCTCGGCGGCAAAGCGCAGTTCGGCGGCCAGCGCTTCGGCGAGATGGAAGTGTGGGCGCTCGAGGCCTATGGCGCTGCTTACACGCTGCAGGAGATGCTGACCGTCAAATCGGACGACGTCGCCGGCCGAACGAAGGTCTACGAGGCGATCGTGCGCGGCGACGACACTTTCGAATCGGGCATCCCCGAGAGCTTCAACGTGCTGGTGAAGGAAATGCGGTCGCTCGGACTCAACGTCGAACTGGCGTCGCTCAAGCGCCCGGTCGAAGAACTGCCGCCGGCCGAGGCGGCCGAGTAAGCGCAAGGCCGCGCCCGGCCGGTTGGCGGGCGCGATGAGATTTTGGCGTTCGTCGCCCACGCCCGTGTGGCGGCGGGCGGCGGTTCCAGCAAGGCGAGTCCGGAGGCGGTTTTTCTCCGGACATCGCGGGAGACCTCAATGAATCAGGAAATCACCAATCCATTCGCGCCGGTCGCCGCCCCGCAGGCGTTCGACCAGATCCAGATCGCGATCGCGAGCCCGGAGAAGATCCTGTCCTGGTCGTTCGGCGAGATCAAGAAGCCCGAAACGATCAACTATCGCACGTTCAAGCCCGAGCGCGACGGCCTGTTCTGCGCCCGGATCTTCGGGCCGATCAAGGACTACGAGTGCCTATGCGGCAAGTACAAGCGCATGAAGTATAAGGGCGTCATCTGCGAGAAGTGCGGCGTCGAGGTGACGCTGTCGCGCGTCCGGCGCGAGCGCATGGGCCATATCTCGCTTGCCGCGCCGGTGGCGCACATCTGGTTCTTGAAGTCGCTGCCGTCGCGGATCGGGCTTCTGCTCGACATGACGCTGAAGGACCTCGAGCGCATCCTCTACTTCGAATCCTACATCGTGCTCGATCCGGGCCTGACGCCGCTCAAGGACCGCCAGCTCCTGAGCGAGGACGACTATCTG
>CAWHTU010000019.1:0-115217 GCA_963832305.1 uncultured Alphaproteobacteria bacterium
AACGCTCAAGAGGCGCCTGGATGCCGCGAGTTATGCGCCGCGTAGCGCAGGCCGGGTTTCGTCAAAAGGATCGCCGCGAGCGCAAATAGACTTGACTTCGTTGGATTTCATTCAATGATGGCCGGAAAACGTTTTTGGCGCGGCGCTGGCCGGCCGAGGAATTGAGGGATCCCGCAATTGCGCCTGTTGCAGCACATCCTGATTGCGGGTTGCGCATTGGCGGCCGGCGCTGTGGGGGCCCAAGCGCAGGAACATATCGGCTCGACTGCGCTGGCGCATAACGACGTCACGCGCGATCTCGCCGGCGCGTCGGCCCCCCTTGTCGCCGGAGATTTGGTCTTCCGCAACGAGGTCGTTCACACTGGGGCGGATTCGACCGCCAAGCTGATCTTCCTCGATTCGACCAATCTCGGGGTCGGTCCCGTTTCCAGTGTCAAGCTCGACCAGTTCGTCTATGTGGGCGAATCGAACGGGCAGAAAATGACGGTCAATCTCGCCAAGGGCGTCTTTCGATTCACCACCGGCGCGCTCGACAAGAAGGCCTATGAGATTCAGACGCCGACCGCCGTCATCGGCGTCCGCGGCACCGTGCTCGACATCGGCGTACAGGGCGGGCAGTCGAAGGTGACGCTGGTCGAGGGCCAAGCGCTCATCTGTCCACGCCGGTCCTATATTAGTTTCGCGCAGCAGGAGCGCAACTGCACGCGGACCGGCGTCGGCGGCCCGCGCTGCGATTGCATCGACCTGGCGAACATCGGCCAGACCGCGCTGGTGAGGAAGGTCGGGGGTACGAACGCGGCCAGCCTCACTTCGACGCCTGTCGATTTCGCTTCGCTGTGCGCGGGCAACTCGTCACTTTGCTCCGGCAGCAGTTACGCCTCCAATAGCCACGGCTTCCCCTCAGGCGCGCTCTGCGGGCGATAGCCGCAGTCCGTCAGGCGCGCCTGCTGGCTTGGACGACTTGACGTTAGGCAATCAGGGATAGCTGCACCGCGCCCGTGGGCGCGTCCCGTGTGGCCGCCGCCGACAATTTAACGCCGCGTTATTGCGGCTTTGGCAGGCTGGGACAATGTCCGTCGCCTTGCCGTTCGTACGCTCCGCCAGCGACGAGGGCGCCGAGCCCCGCCTTACCGGGCTCGGCCTCGCCGGGGTCGCGATCGCCCTTTTCGCGCTTGCGGCTTTCTCGCCTGCCGTTCTTGGCGACGGCGACACCTTCTCTCATCTGGCGATAGGCGAATGGATCATCGCCCATGGCGTCGCGCCGCACGCGGACCCGTTCAGCCATTCGATGCCGGGCGCGCCGTGGGTCGCGCACGAATGGCTGTCGGAGGCGCTCATGACGCTCGCCTTCCGCCTCGGCGGTTGGAATGGCGTCGCGCTCATGACCGGCGCTGCTGCGGCCAGCGCGGCGCTGATCGTCGGCCTCGCCGCCGCGCGCGATCTTCGCGGCGCGCCGCTCGTCGCGACCGTCGGCCTCGGCCTCGGGCTCATGACGCCGAGCCTGCTCGCGCGCCCGCACATGCTGGCGCTGCCGCTCGCCGCGGCATGGTGCGCCGGCCTCGTCGCCGCGCGCGATCGCGGCCGCGCGCCGCCGCTTGCGCTCGTCCCGCTGATGACCGCGTGGGCGAACATGCACGGCGGTTTCATCTTCGGCCTCGTGCTGATCGGGCCGTTCGCGCTTGAGGCGGCGCTAGAGGCTCCAGTCGCGGCGGGCGTCGCGACGGCGCGCGCTTGGGCCCTGTTCGGCCTTGCCGCGCTCGCGGCGGCGCTCGTCAATCCGTATGGCGTGGACGCGCTCATCCTGCCGTTCCGGCTGATGGGAATCGAGAACCTGTCGCGGATCAGCGAGTGGCGGCCGCAGGACTTCAGCCATCCCGGAACGATGGAGCTCGCGCTCCTGATGCTGATCGGCGTCGCGCTCACCCGGCCGTTCGCAATGCCGCCGATCCGCGCCGCGCTCGTCCTCGCGCTGATCGCGATGGCGTCGAGCATTCGCGCCATCAGGCGCTGCTCGGCATTCTCGCGCCGATGCTGCTGGCGAAGCCTATCGCGGCAGCGATCGGCTACGGCTCCTTCGTCGACGAGCGGCGGCGGGTTGCGACGACCGCGATCGCGGCCACGGTCGCGGGCGCGCTGGTGTTGGCGGCCGCGCGGCTCGTTGCGCCGGTCGAACGGGTCGACGGGAGCTCGGCGCCGATCTCGGCTCTCGCGGCGGTCCCGCCGGACTTGCGGGCGAAGCCCGTGCTCAACGAATACGGTTTCGGCGGCTATCTGATCTTCTCGCATGCGCGGCCCTTCATCGACGGCCGCGCCGAGCTTTATGGCGACGACGCTGCTGAGCCTCTACGACAAGATTTAGGCCGGCGATGCGGCGACGGTGGAGAGCACGCTCAAGCGCTACGGCATCGCGTGGACGATCTTCTCGCCCGACGCCCGGATCGTTGCCATCCTCGATCGCACGCCGGGCTGGCGGCGGCTCCATACGGACGCGACCGCGGTCGTTCAGGCGCGCGAGGATAGGACCGGGCGCCCGGCGTTAAGGGGCGTACCGAGGCCGCCGCAACAAAATCAAAGCCGGGCGCAATAAAATCAAAGCCGGGCGCAACAAAAACCAAGGAATTCCGCAACGAAAAACATGGAATTCGCAACAAATCAAAATGCCATTTCTTTCCCGATATTGAGGTTTTTCAATAGGTTATGGGCGAGATTCAGCGACGGCTCCTTGGTGCGTCGCCATGATCATGGGCCAACCCCGGCGAGCCGATGCGCGCCGCCCTTGAGGCCGGGAGATCGAGCTTGGCGAGATTGTCCATGGGCAGGACCTTACCATGGCCTTCTGGTTTTCGGAAGAGATTGTTTCTCCGTCTCCGCCAACGCTCAAGAGGCGCCTGGATGCCGCGAGTCATGCGCCGCGTGGCGCAGGCCGGGTTTCGTCAAAAGGATCGCCGCGAGCGCAAATAGACTTGACTTCGTTGGATTTCGTTCAATGATGGCCGGAAAACGTTTTTGGCGCGGCGCTGGCCGGCCGAGGAATTGAGGGATCCCGCAATTGCGCCTGTTGCAGCACATCCTGATTGCGGGTTGCGCATTGGCGGCCGGCGCTGTGGGGGCCCAAGCGCAGGAACATATCGGCTCGACTGCGCTGGCGCATAACGACGTCACGCGCGATCTCGCCGGCGCGTCGGCCCCCCTTGTCGCCGGAGATTCGGTCTTCCGCAACGAGGTCGTTCGCACTGGGGCGGATTCGACCGCCAAGCTGATCTTCCTCAATTCAACCAATCTCGGGGTCGGTCCCGTTTCCAGTGTCAAGCTCGACCAGTTCGTCTATGTGGGCAAATCGAACGGGCAGAAAATGACGGTCAATCTCGCCAAGGGCGTCTTTCGATTCACCACCGGCGCGCTCGACAAGAAGGCCTATGAGATTCAGACGCCGACCGCCGTCATCGGCGTCCGCGGCACCGTGCTCGACATCGGCGTACAGGGCGGGCAGTCGAAGGTGACGCTGGTCGAGGGCCAAGCGCTCATCTGTCCACGCCGGTCCTATATTACTTTCGCGCAGCAGGAGCGCAACTGCACGCGGACCGGCGTCGGCGGCCCGCGCTGCGATTGCATCGACCTGGCGAACATCGGCCAGACCGCGCTGGTGAGGAAGGTCGGGGGTACGAACGCGGCCAGCCTCACTTCGACGCCGGTCGATTTCGCTTCGCTGTGCGCGGGCAACTCGTCACTTTGCTCCGGCAGCAGTTACGCCTCCAATAGCCACGGCTTCCCCTCAGGCGCGCTCTGCGGGCGGTAGCCGCAGTCCGTCAGGCGCGCCTGCTGGCTTGGACAACTCTACGTTAGGCAATCAGGGATAGGTTGCACCCGCGCCCGTGGGCGCCTCCCGTGTGGCCGCCGCCGACAATTTAACGCCGCGTTATTGCGGCTTTGGCAGGCTGGGACAATGTCCTTCGCCTTGCCGTTCGTACGCTCCGCCAGCGACGAGGGCGCCGAGCCCCGCCTTACCGGGCTCGGCCTCGCCGGGGTCGCGATCGCCCTTTTCGCGCTTGCGGCTTTCTCGCCCGCCGTTCTTGGCGACGGCGACACCTTCTCTCATCTGGCGACAGGCGAATGGATCATCGCCCATGGCGTCGCGCCGCACGCGGACCCGTTCAGCCATTCGATGCCGGGCGCGCCGTGGGTCGCGCACGAATGGCTGTCGGAGGCGCTCATGACGCTCGCCTTCCGCCTCGGCGGTTGGAATGGCGTCGCGCTCATGACCGGCGCTGCTGCGGCCAGCGCGGCGTTGATCGTCGGCCTCGCCGCCGCGCGCGATCTTCGCGGCGCGCCGCTCGTCGCGACCGTCGGCCTCGGCCTCGGGCTCATGACGCCGAGCCTGCTCGCGCGCCCGCACATGCTGGCGCTGCCGCTCGCCGCGGCATGGTGCGCCGGCCTCGCCGCCGCGCGCGATCGCGGCCGCGCGCCGCCGCTTGCGCTCGTCCCGCTGATGACCGCGTGGGCGAACATGCACGGCGGTTTCATCTTCGGCCTCGTGCTGATCGGGCCGTTCGCGCTTGAGGCGGCGGTAGAGGCTCCAGTCGCGGCGGGCGTCGCAACGGCGCGCGCTTGGGCCCTGTTCGGCCTTGCCGCGCTCGCGGCGGCGCTCGTCAATCCGTATGGCGTGGACGCGCTCATCCTGCCGTTCCGGCTGATGGGAATCGAGAACCTGTCGCGGATCAGCGAGTGGCGGCCGCAGGACTTCAGCCATCCCGGAACGATGGAGCTCGCGCTCCTGATGCTGATCGGCGTCGCGCTCACCCGGCCGTTCGCAATGCCGCCGATCCGCGCCGCGCTCGTCCTCGCGCTGATCGCGATGGCGCTCCAGCATTCGCGCCATCAGGCGCTGCTCGGCATTCTCGCGCCGATGCTGCTGGCGAAGCCTATCGCAGCAGCGATCGGCTACGGCTCATTCGTCGATGAGCGGCGGCGGGTTGCGACGACCGCGATCGCGGCTACGATCGCGGGCGCGCTGATGATGGCGGCCGCGCGCCTCCTGGCGCCGGTCGAACGCGTCGACGGGAGCTCGGCGCCGATCTCGGCCCTCGCGGCGGTCCCGCCGGACTTGCGGGCGAAGCCCGTGCTCAACGAATACGGTTTCGGCGGCTATCTGATCTTCTCGCATGTGCGGCCGTTCATCGACGGCCGCGCCGAGCTTTATGGCGACACGATGCTGAGCCTCTACGACAAGATTCAGGCGGGCGATGCGGCGACGGTGGAGAGCACGCTCAAGCGCTACGGCATCGCGTGGACGATCTTCTCGCCCGACGCCCGGATCGTCGCCATCCTCGATCGCACGCCGGGCTGGCGGCGGCTCCATACGGACGCGACCGCGGTCGTTCAGGCGCGCGAGGATACGACCGGGGGCCCGGCGTTAAGGGGCGACTGAGGCCGCCGCAACAAAATCAAAGCCGGGCGCAATAAAATCAAAGCCGGGCGCAACAAAAACCAAGAAATCCCGCAACGAAAACCAAGGAATTCGCAACAAAATCAAAATGCCGTTTCTTTCCCAGTATTGAGGTTTTTCAATAGGTTATGGGCGAGATTCAGCGACGGCTCCTTGGTGCGTCGCCATGATCATGGGCCAACTCCCCGGCGAGCCGATGCGCGCCGCCCTTGAGGCCGGGAGATCGAGCTTGGCGAGATTGTCCATGGGCAGGACCTTACCATGGCCTTCGGGTTTTCGGAAGAGATTGTTTCGGGAAAATCGTTCGTGCATGGCCCAGCCGGATTTGGGTTGCGCCAAACCGCCCGCCGGCCCGTCACCCGTCCTTGCCGAGATGCTCGTCGATCAGGTCCTGCCGGCCGATCGAAGCCCATGCCTGGCGCGCGGCTTGGCGATGCTCGGCGGCTTCCGCAGGCGTCGCGGCGCGGCGGGCGAGGCGAAGGTGGGTGCCGCCGATCGAATAGGGTTCAGGAATCCTGGCGTAGAGCGCCAGCGCATCTCGCCAGCGCCTGCACGCGAGCGCGGTCTCGCCCACCGCTTCGTCGATGTCGCCGAGGCTCTGGATGCAATTGGCCTCGCCGAGCAGGGCGCCAACCTTTTGGTAGAGCGGCAGCGCCGCCTCGTAGCGCTGGCGCGCGCCCGTCGTGATCCGAGCGCGCAAGGGCGATGTCGCCGAGGCTCTCGATACAGATGGCCTCGCCGGTCACGTCGCCGATCTTCTGGCAGAGCGGCTAGCGCCGCCTCGAAGCGCTGGCGCGCGCCCTCGTGATCAGAGCGCGCAGCGGCGAGGACGCCGAGGCGCTGGATGCAACTGGCCTCCCCGACCAGGGAACCGACCCTCTGGTAGAGCGGCAGCGCCGCCTCGTAACGCTTGCCCGCGACGTCGTGATCGGAGCGCTCAAAGGCGATGTCGCCGAGATTGAAGATGCAATGAGCCTCGCCGAGCAGTTCGCCGACCTTCTGGTAGAGCGGCAGCGCCGCCTCGTAACGGTGGCGTGCGTCATCGTGATCGGAGCGGCCAAGGGCGATGTCGGCGAGGCCCTTGATGCAATTGGCCTCGCCGAGCGCGCGACCGTCTTTGCGGTAGAGCGGCAATGCTGCCTCGTAGCTCTGGCGGGCACCGTCGTGAGTCGGAGCGGCCAAAGGCGATATCACCGAGGCTCCAAATGCAATCGGCCTCGCCGAGAAGGTCGCCAACGTCGTGAAATCGTTTCGCTACTGCCGGCAGGGAGACGCACGAAGCGAGGCCCGTGAGACGGTGCAAATCACGAAGCCCAAGCACCGCGGGCCAGAGGCTTTCGGGCAATTCAGGCTCGCTCGCGGCCACGGCGATCATCGCGTCGAGATTGCCGGCTTCAACGGTTAGCTCCTCCCGCGCATCGTCCCACTTGTCCCTCCCGGCGCGGTCCCCGAGAGCCGCGCGGCGCAGGAAGAGGCTCACCATCCGCGTCCGATCCTCTGCCTCCGGCGGAAAGTCGGCGAGCAGCGTTTCGCGGATCGGGGCGAGCAGGCGCCAGCGGCCGCTCGCGCGGCTCGCGAGGCGGGCGGTTTCGAGCCTCGTCCGCCGCCCCGCGCTCCTCTTTTGTCGGCTCGCCGTCGCTCAGGATCGTGCGGCTGTCGGCCTCGGACATGCCGTCCGGCAGCAGCGCCATCAGCCGGATCAGGCGATGCGCGGCGCTGTCCGCGCCGAGTGCGTCGAGCGAAAGGTCGAGCGACGCGCGCAGGCTCGTCTTGCGGTCGTCGGCGGCGCCGTGTCGCAGCAGATCGGCGCGGCGGTCGCTCCAATCGACGGCCAGGCCCTTGAGGTCGTCTTTGCCCTGGGCGTTCGCCGCAAGCAGTTCGATCGACAGCGGATGGCCGTCGAGGGCTTTGAGAAGGCCGGGCAGGGCGGGGTCGGCGGCGAACTGATCCCCGGCATGGCGCAGGAACAGGGCGCGCGCGTCGGCGTCGCCAAGCCGTTCGACGTCCTGAGCGTACGGGCGCCGGGGCCGGGGAGCCTCGGTGGTTCGCCGCGAACGGTGATGACAAGGCGCAGGCCCTCGATCGGGGCGAGCCGGCCGAGCAGCGCCTCGGTCGCGGCCGTTGTCCTTGCGCCAGGGCGTCTCCAGATTGTCGAGAATGGCGAGGGTGGGCGCAGCGGCGCAGGCGGCGGTGATCTTCGCCTCCAGTTCGTGAGCCGCGCCAGTCGCGGGAAGGCCGAGCTGGGTCGCAAGCCGGGTCAAGACGCCTTCGGCGTCGGGCGCGGGTTCGAGATTGACGAAGAACCGGCGGTCCCTGCCGAAGCGTGCGATGACGCGCGGATCGTGGGCCGCTGCGAGCGCGAGCGTCGTCTTGCCCATGCCGAGCGCGCCTGGCACGACGATCGGCCGGTCCTCTTCGAGGATCGCCTTGACGAGCTCCTCGAGCCGATCCTCGCGGCCGATCATTTTCGGGTTAGGCGGCAGCCGCGAGGGCATGAGGGGCGCGGGCGCAAGCTTGGCGAGATAGGCCGAAAGATCGGGATAGTCACCGAACGGAACGGGCGTCACGCCGGCTGGCCATTTGTCCGTATTGTCGTCGGCGACGAGAACGAAGTGCTTGTCGCCGAGGCCGGCGAAGCCCCTGTGCATCCAGTCGAGCAGGCGGCCGACGTTGTCGTCCGACAGTCCCGATCCCGAGCAGCCGACGAAAACGAGGGTGAAGTCGAGCCCCGCCGATTGCTGCACGAACTGCGGCAATTCGGACGCTGCGATCCGGTCGTAGTCGTCTTGCGAGAAGATGATCGAGCCCGGCCGATCGAAATCGCCATGGATGTGCCACACCGCCGGGCGTCTGCCGCGCAACGACTCGATCACTCGCAAATGATCCGTCCAGTCGGCGCGATCCCAGTTGAGCGCCTGCGAAATCAGGTGATCGTAGTTTGTCGTCGCGATCTTATTCTTTGCCGAAGCGATCTTCGCGATTGCTTCGAGAATCGCGGGTTGGATGGCCTTCAGAGAGCCAAGCTTGTTGACGAAGAAGGCGCGAAAGGGACCGTCGATCGGCGCCAGCTTTTGCTGGATGGTGTTCGCGGCATTGAGCCAATCCGCAATTTCCTTTGACTCCAGAAACGCCTCGCAGGCTTTGGCCCAGGGCTGCGTCATTCCGCCGCCGGGTGCGGCGGCCTCGGCCAGCGCGTCCCTGATCAGCCGCTCCCATCCTGGCGCCGCTCCGTTGGTCGCCGCGCGCGAGACTCCCGCGCCGCAAACGATCAGCGCCCGCCCTTCGCCGATGGCGGCTTTGAGTTCGGCGGGCGCAGCGTCCGGCATCGCCTCGACCTTCAAGCGAACACGTCGATAAAACTACCCCACTCTCGCGCAGATTCAAGGTTCGCGTGCGCTCCGCATTCTTGCGGTATTCGCCGGAACCGCGCGGCCGCCCTCACCCCAGCCCTCTCCCGGAGGGAGAGGGGGCGCCGACGCGTACGCAGGTCAGGGCAGGGCGCCGCGGGCGGCGAGCTCGCGCTCGAGATCGACGCCGGGGCGATAGTGGATCGTCGCCATGCCGAGCGCCTCGGCGGCGCGGAGGTTGGCGGGCGAATCGTCGATGAACAGGAGGTCCTCGGGCGGCGCGCCGACGCGCTCGAACAGGATCTCGTAGATGCGCCGGTCGGGCTTGACGGCGCCGACATGTCCCGAGATCACCGCGACATCGAACGCGTCCAGAAAGTCGTGCTCCGCGCGGGCAAGGGCGAATTTGTCGGTCGCGAAGTTGCTGAGCGCATGGACCGGCCGGCCGGCGGCCTTCAGGCGCTTGAGCAGCGCGACATTCTCGTCGATCGGCCCGTCGAGGGTCTCGATCCACCGCTCGTGGAAGAGCCGCAATTCGATGGCGAATTCTGGAAAGGCCTGGGCCCGCGCCTCGACCGCGGCGGCGAAGTCGGGCGCGGTGTCGGTATGGGCGACGAAATCCATCGCCAGCGCGGTCGAGAGGAAGCGCTCCATCCGCGCCTCGTCGTCGAACGCCTTGCGGTAGAGGTTGCGCCGATCCCAGCGCAAAAGCACATTGCCGATGTCGAAGACGACGATCAAGGCTCTGTCCTCAAATTCACCGGCTCGAACGCCGCCGGATGAGCATCAGCGATCGGCCATGGTCTGGCTCGTCACTTCTTTTGGCCCGGCGCCAGCGCCGGCGGCGAAACGAGGGAAGGCGCGCCGCCAAGCCCCGGGACCGGCTTGGCAAGGCTGCCCCCCGACTGCATATCGAGACATGTCTGAAGTTCGACGTAGCTGATCGGAACCCCAGCCGGCTCCGCGCAGGTGGCGCGCGCCGCGCTTGGATAGCGCCCCCATTTTTGTCGAAGCTCATTGAGAGCCGCACCTTCCTCGTGAAGGCAGGACTGATAGGC
Organism: uncultured Alphaproteobacteria bacterium; assembly: GCA_963832305.1. GTDB lineage: Bacteria > Pseudomonadota > Alphaproteobacteria > Rhizobiales > Beijerinckiaceae > Roseiarcus. The sequence goes on from CAWHTU010000019.1 coordinate 9,849, forward strand.
GGCCGTCTTGGATTCGGGAAGAGCCGCCGACTGCGCATCGCGGCAGATGCTTTCGATGCTCGCGGTCGGCAGGGAATCGGCCATCGCGACGATCGCGTCGGCGAGCGGGGCGGATCGCGGGCCGGCGCTGCCGGCCGCGAGCGCCAGATGCGGCAGGACGGTCAGAGCGCCGGCCAATACGAGGCTGATTTTGCCCGACATCGTATACATTTCCCGCCGCCTCACCTCGAGAACTTCTTATACTTCAGCCGGTGCGGGATGACGCTGTCGATGCCGAGGCGGCGTTTCTTGTCCTCCTCGTAGTCGGCGAAATTGCCCTCGAACCACTCCGCGTGGCTCTCGCCCTCGAAGGCCAGCATGTGGGTGGCGATGCGGTCGAGGAAGAAACGGTCGTGGCTGATGATCACCGCGCAGCCGGCGAAGTCGAGCAGCGCCTCTTCGAGCGCGCGAAGCGTGTCGACGTCGAGGTCGTTGGTCGGCTCGTCGAGCAAGAGAAGATTGGCGCCGCTTTTCAGCATTTTCGCTAAGTGAACGCGGTTGCGCTCGCCGCCGGAAAGCTGGCCGACCTTCTTCTGCTGATCGGGGCCCTTGAAGTTGAAGGCGCCGACATAGGCGCGCGAGTTCATCTCGCGCTTGGCGAGAGTGATGATGTCGTAGCCGCCGGAGATCTCCTCCCACACCGTCTTCTTGCCGTCGAGCGCGTCGCGCGACTGGTCGACATAGCCGAGCTGAACGGATTCGCCGATTCTGATCGAGCCGGAGTCCGGCTTCTCCTGGCCGGTGATCATGCGGAAGAGCGTGGTCTTGCCGGCGCCGTTGGGGCCGATGACGCCGACGATGCCGCCGGGCGGCAGTTTGAACGAAAGCTTGTCGATGAGCAGCCGGTCGCCATAGCCCTTCGAGAGATCGACGAAATCGATGACGTTCTGACCAAGCCGCTCGGCCACGGGAATGATGATCTGCGCCGTCGTCGGCGCCTTCTCGTTGCTCTTCTTGACCAGTTCGTCATAAGCGGCGATGCGCGCCTTGGACTTGGCCTGCCGGGCTTTCGGCGAAGATGCGATCCACTCGCTTTCCTCGGCGAGCGCGCGCTGGCGGGCGGCCTCCTCGCGGCCTTCCTGCTCGAGCCGCTTCTGCTTCTGCTTGAGCCAGGCCGAATAATTGCCCTCGTATGGGATGCCCCGGCCGCGATCGAGCTCGAGAATCCAGCCCGTGACGTTGTCGAGGAAATAGCGATCGTGGGTGACGATGAGAATTGCGCCCGGATAGGCGCGCAAGTGCCCCTCGAGCCAGTTGACGGTTTCAGCGTCGAGGTGGTTGGTCGGCTCGTCGAGCAGGAGGAGCTCGGGCTTCTCGAGCAGAAGGCGGCAGAGCGCGACCCGGCGTCGCTCGCCGCCGGAGAGCGTGCTCACGTCGGCGCCGTCCGGCGGGCAGCCGAGCGCGTCCATCGCCTGCTCGACCTGGCTGTCGAGATCCCACAGGCCCTTGGCCTCGATCTCGTCCTGGAGCCGGGTCATCTCGTCGGCTGTCTCGTCGGAATAATTCATCGCGAGTTCGTTGTAGCGGTCGAGGACCGCCTGCTTGTCCTTGACCCCGAGCATGGCGTTGCCGCGGACGTCGAGCGCTGGGTCGAGCTCAGGCTCCTGCGGCAGAAAGCCGACCCTGGCGCCCTCGGCGACGAAGCCCTCGCCGACGAACTCGGTGTCGAGGCCCGGCCATGATGCGGAGCAGCGTCGACTTGCCCGAGCCGTTGACGCCGAGCACCCCGATCTTGGCGTCCGGGTAGAACGACAGGTTGATGTTCTCGAGCACCTTCTTGCCGCCCGGCCAGGTCTTGCCGAGGCCCTGCATATGATAAATGAACTGGCGCGCGGCCATGTGACTGTTCCTGGATTGTTCGGAAATTGCAGCGGGGCATATCAGGGCAGGGCGGGGCGAGGCAAGGCGCGCTCCTCGGCGCGCCCTACAATGCGACGCTGACGAGGCCGGTGACGATGAGGCTCGCGGCCCAGACGCTTTCCAGATTGATCCATGCGCTGCGCAGGAGCTTGAGGCCCGCCCAGCGGTAGACGATCCACGCCATCGCGCCGCCCGCGGCGACCATGGCGAGCGTATGAACCCCGGACACCGCGATCGAGGTCACTACCCCTGAGCGCATCAGTTCGCTCATGGCTTCATGGCTGCGATCGAAAGCGGACGAGGGCGCGGCGTCCGGGCGGCTCGCGCAGAGGCCGAGCGCGATCGGCGCCAGCATCAGGCCCGCGCCATGGGCGGTCGCGGTGAGGAAGGACCATAAGGTCAGATGCTTGGGTCCGAGCCTCGCGGCGATGCGCGAATGGCGACGATTAAGGAGCTTGTAGACGCCGAACGCCGCAACGATTCCGCCCGCCGCGGTCCGGATCGCCGGGCTCCAGTCGAGATAGGCGAGAAAAAGCGCGAAGGGCAGGAGCGCGGCGGCCATCGCCAGGAAATGGCCGCCGGCGAGCGGAAGGAAGGTCGCGAACACCGCCTGCTCGCGTTTCGCCCACATTCCGTTCGAGACCGCGAGCGGCCAGCCCATCCCGGGATTGAGCCCGTGATAGGCGCCGAGCGCGATCACCGCGAGCCAAAGCTCGGGACGCCAGGGCGGCGCTCATCGCTCGACCGTCAAGCGGACGGGTAGCAGAACGAATCCGTCGAGCAGTCGCCGCCCTCGAGCCGAATCTGGTGGGAGCCGTAGCCCTGGTCGAATTCGACCATGAAATCCGGATCGAGCGCCATTCCGCCATTCGGATCGACGTTGCACATCACCTGGACGCCGCGCACGCCGCGCGGATAGAACTGCCGGTCCCACGCGCTGTAGAGCGAGTTCGTGAAATAGACGCGCCGCCCGTCGCGGCTGATCTCGACCATCTGCGGCCCGCCGTCGAACGGCCGGCCGTTGGGATGGGCGGCGCGGCGGGCGATCCCGCCGACTTTGACCGACCCTGCGAGCTTCGGCTTCATGGGGTCGGAGACGTCGTATTGCCTCAATTCCCCGGTTCCCCAGCACGAGACGTAGAGGAAACGGTCATCGAGCGAGAGATCGATGTCGGTCACGAGCGGCGGCACGGCGCCGAAGCCCTTGAGCAGATCGGGCAGAAGCGCCTTGTCCGCAGGCTCGGGCGGGATGGTCGCCGTCTTGGCGATGGTGAACTTTCCGTTCTCGCGCCGCCACGTCCAGATCGACCCTTCCAAATTCATCGTGTCGACGACGACGCCGAGGAAGCCATATTCCTTCGCCGGATCGTGGGCGGGCCGGACTTCGAGCACCATCTGGTGATTGGCGCCGAGGTCGATCGTCTGCACGTTCTTTCGCCCGGCCAGATCCCAGAAATGGACCGCGTGGCCGTATTTGTTGGCGAGCAGGTCTTCCGGGACGACGCCGTTCTCGAACTGCGGCGGCAGCCCCCATTCGCTGCTCACCATGTAGTTGCGTGGCAGGTTCCACCAGAAATCGTAGTGCAGCCGCTGCGGGCCGCGGTCGATTTCCCAGCGTCCGAGAATGTCGAAGGTGTCGCAATCCATGATAAACACGCCGGGCGGGCCTTGGGCGGGCGCGCGAACAGGAGTCGGACCGGCGCCGTCGTCGCGAGCGAATGCGAACCGATCCAGGGGAACGCAGGGCGACCTACGTTCACCGGGATCGCTGGGTCTCCGCGGGTCGAGCCGGAAACCTCGCGACGGCGCGTTTCTGCGCCTGCGTTATCCCGCTCGCTGCTCGTCGATCCACACCGTCATGCCCGGCTCGAGGTCGGGCGTCGAGCCGATCGGGTCGGCGCGCAGCAGGAAGCTGTTGATGTCGTGGTCACCGACTGCGCGCGCCGCCCGCCAGACCGCGAATTCTCCCAGCGGCCGAAGTTCGGTGACTTTGGCCTCGAAGTGTGCGCCGGCGGCCGTCCTGAGGCTGATCTTCGAACCCACGGTCAGGTTTTGCAGCCGGTCCTCGCGGATCGTGAAGGTGAACCAGCGGTCGCGGCCGACGCCGAGGGTCAGCACCGGCTGACCGGGAGAGATCGCTTCGCCGGGCTCGGCGACCAGCAGGCGCGCCACTCCGTCGACCGGAGAGGCCAACGTCAGCTTGGCGAGCTGAGCTTCAAGGTCGACGACCGTCGCCCGCGCCAGCGCGACCTGGCTTTGTGCGACAGCAAGCTCTTCCTTTGTGGGTCCAGCCTTGCTTTGGTCCAAAGCCGCATTGGCGAGAACGAGACTGGCCTCCGCCTTGCTCAATGCCGCGGCGTCCTCATCGTACTGCTGCCGGCTCGCGTAGTTCTTTGCCGCGAGCGCGGAGACCCGCGCGAACTGCTGCCTGGCGAGGGTGACGTTGGAGCCGGCGATCGCGACGTTCTGCGCCGCCGTGTCCCGCTGCTCCTGCCGCACGCCAGCGACAACATTGGCGAGGTTGGCGCGCGCCAATTCGAGGTTCGCCTTCGCTTCCTCGAGCGAGGCCGTGACCTCTGGGCTCGACAGCACCGCAATCACGTCGCCCTTGCGCACTGGCTGCAACGGCTTCGCCGGCAACGCGGCCAGTCGCGCCGAAATTTCGGGCGCGATGCGGATCTCCGTCTCGTGCACGACGCCGATGAGCGGGGGTTTGGGCTTTCGGTGCGTTTCAAACCAAAACAGCGCGGCCCCCGCCGCTCCGATGAGAGCCACCGTCGCCAGGATCGCGACCGTCCGACCTCTAGCGTTCATGCGGGCGCCTCATTGCGCGAAGCAAGACGGGTCGCAACGACAGCGAGCAACCCATAGACGATCGTCAAAATCCACAAGATCGTCCAGTCACGTCTCACCTCCAGGATGCTCGCGCCCATCTGATTGATGCGAACGAATCCGTCGATGGCTGAGGTGCTGGGAATGATGCGGCTTGCGGCCCGGATGAAATCAGGAAGGGCTTCGACAGGCCAGGATACGCCGACCTGGAAGAAGAGCGGCAGGCTGACTGCGATGAAGATCAGAATCGCCGTTTCCCGGCGTGTGAACCAGGCGCTCACGAACTGGGCGAGGAAACTGACGGAGAGCACGAAGGGAACCGCCATCAGGATAAGATCCTCGAGCCGGCCGAGCGTCGAGAATCCGTAAACCCGGGGCAGCACGATCAGATAAAGCGCAAGTCCCGGGAGCGCGAAGCAGAGATGCGCAAGCGCCTGACCGAAAACGGCGCGCGCCCCGGATCGAAGCCAGCGAGTCGCACGGCCGCCGATCGTGTAGGCCGCCCCGCCAAGCGACGCGACGCCGAGCAGCAGCGTCTGTTGAAGAATGAGGACGAAGGCGGCGGGCACGACATAGCTGGCGTAGCCGCCCGTTGGGTTGAACAACGGTTGGGAGAGGAAATCGATCGGCGAGGCGCTGCGGGCCATCGCCGCGTAGACGAGGCTTCCCTCGCTTCGCGCGCCCCGCTTCGCGATGTCGGCGGAGACTGTCGAAGCGGCCTCCGATATGCCCTGCAGGGTCCGGCTGTAGAGGAGGAAATAGGCCGCGTCGACATAGGCTGCGATGCGGGCCTGCTGGCCTCGCAAGACATACCGCTCCGTGTCTTTGGGGATCGCGAGAATGGCGAAGACCTCATGGCGCGTCGAGGGCGGCCTGAGCGTCGGCGAGCGTGTCGCTCCGCACTTTGACAGAGATCGCCTCGTCTGAATCCAAGGCTTGCACGAGGTCGCGGCTGAGTTCCGTTCGATCCTGGTCGACAACGGCGATCGGTATGCTGCGAAGAACCTGCCCGAGATAGGGCTGCGGGTAGAGCGCTCCGTAGGCGAGCGGCGCAAGGACGATCAGGCCCAGAACACCGCGGTCGCCGAGAATGCGTTGGACCTCATTGCCCATCGCGATCGCGACGCTTCGTCCGTATCGGAGGCGCAGAGCAGGCTCGGGCTCGCGTTTCGGCGGCGCATAGGCGATGGCGCGAAGCCTCGCCCAAGCGAGCGCGAAATAGAGGCAGGCAAGCCCGGCAAGAATGAGGAACGGCCTGACGGAGTTCGAGGTCGGCACGCCTCGCGCCGCCTGGTCGAACAGGATCTGCAAATACCAGCGCAACGGCAGAATCGAGCCCCAGGCTTGGGGAAAAGTCCCCATCGCCGTAACCGGGAACCCGACGCCGGCGAAGCCGAAGGCCGGATTGCAGAATATCGCGATCAGGCTCAAGCCGGTCGGCAGCGCCTGAGTCAGCAGAACCAGCAACGCTCCGAAGGAGAGATAGCCGATGAGGAGAAGACAGGCGGACGCGGCGACGAGCAACGGATCGCCTCGGAAGGGCACGCCGTAGAGCACATGGATGATGGCGGCGTCCGCCACCATCATGACGATGAAGATGCCGAACAGAGGCATGAGCTTGCCCATGAGCGCGACGAGCGGCCGGCCGCCGGCGGCGCGCATCCAGGCGCGCTTGCTGCGCTGAGAGAATTCGGAGCCGACCGCGTAGCCGCCGGCGATCGCGGTCACGACGTGCAGCACCGTGGGCAGAACTGCTCGCAGCAGAAACTGGGCGAAATTGAGCGCCGGGTTCGACAGGACATATTGTTCGGCGACAAGGGCGCCCGGCTTGTACCCCCCGCCGTCCGCCTCGCGCGGCAGAGCCGCGGTCGCCGCCGAAATGGCGCTCGATATTGCCGAGGCCGCGTTGTTGCCAGGAGTAAAGTATTGCCGGTTATAGAGCGACACCACCTGCGGCCGCTTGCGGGCGAGGAGGTCGCGCTCGAAATTCTCGGGGATGTAGACGGCGGCGATCGCGTCGCCGGAGCGGACCGCCTGCATTGCGGCCCTCATGTCGCTCGATCGCTCGGCGACCGTGACGCCGGGCGCGGAGGCGATCGACTGGACATAGATGAGCGAAGTCGCGGAACGGTCCGCGTCGACGATGGCGACGCGAAGGTTGCGAATGACCGCGTTGCTGAACGTCAGCGTCAGGATGGCGAAGGCGAGGACCGGGACGACAAGCGCTAGCACCAGCGCGACGCCGTCACGCCGCATCCAGCGCAATTCGCGCGTCGCAACCAGAAGCAATCCTGGTTTTGGCGGCGCCCTCACTTGCGCTCGCTCGTCGGCCACTCGGCATAAACGCTCATGCCCGGCCGAAGGGCTGGAAGCGGCGAGACGGGATAGGCGCGCACTTCGAAGGTTCTCAAGTCGAAGTCGCCCGTCGCCCGCGTCGCGCGCCATCCGGCATATTCGCCGCGAGTCTCGATGAGCTTGATCTCCGCCTCGATCTCCCGGTCGCCTAGGGCAGGCGCGCGCATTTTGAACCTGTCGCCGACCTTGAGCCCCTTGACCAGATCCTCGCGCAGATTGAACCTGAGCCAGACGTCGTTGAGGTCGTACAGCGAGAGTAGCGGCACGCCAGGAGAGACATATTCCCCGAGCTCCGCCCCGATCTGATAGACCTGCGAGGCGATCGGCGCTTTGACGCTAAGCTCGTCGACGCTGGCCTTGATCGTATCGACGCTTGCCTGCGCCTTGAGCACATTTGTCTGGGCGATCTCACGCTCTTCCTTGGTCGCCCCGTTCACGGCTTCGTCATAGGCGAGCTGCGCGCTATCCTGGTCCCGCTTCGCCACTTCGCGCGAGTTCGTGACCTCGTCGAGCCGTTGCAGCGGCGCATTGCCCGTACCGGCGAGGTCCTTGATGCGGGCATAGGTCTTGTCGGCGAGCTGGAAGTTGGCCTTGGCGCTTTCCAGAGCCGCCTTCTTCTGGTCGACCACTTCCACGCGCGTGCCCACCAGGATGTTGGCGAGCTGGGCCTTCGCGACGTCAACGCCGGCCTCCGCCTGACGCCATTTGGCGATCAGCTCCGGGTTGTCGATCTCGAACAGCAGCTGCCCGGCCGCGACGTTCTGCCCGCGCTCCACCGGACGCTTGCCGACCCTTCCGTCGACTCGCGCCGCAATGTCGATCCGGGTCGCGTCGGCCTCGCCCTGGACGATCAGCGGCTCCGGGCGCGCGAGATACCAGACCGAGAGACCCACGATCGCGGCGAGGATGAGCGTCACGATGGCCGCGGCGGCGGTCGCGCTTCCGCTCGCGCGCTCGCGCGGCGATTCCGCTTCCGTTGCGCTCGGGTTTTCGTCGGTCATGCCATGCTCCTCTCAGTCGCGACGATCGCCATGGCTGCGACACCATAAAGGAGCGTGGCGCCCGCCGCCATTTGGAACGGGATTTGGGCGAAAGTGATGACGCGGGCAAAAAGCCGACGCGGGGCCAAATGCGGGTCCAGCTCGACGAAGGCTTCTACAGGGCGCCGCGAAGGCGCGTCGCCACACTCTCCGCCGCCCTCCGGACGGCGACGCCGAGGCCGCCGAGCAACTGCTGCAGCAGGGTCTTGCGCGGTTCGGTCGAGACCTCATAGAGCCGCGCGCTGTCGCGGGCGCGGAACAGAAGCTCGTCGCCGGTCACGAGGTCATCGACGAGGCCGAGGCCGAGCGCCTCGCGGGCGAGCCAATGGTCGCCGTTGCCGACCTTGGTCATGTCCACGTTCGGCCGGCATTGCGCGACATGCGCCTTGAACGCCTCATGCGTCGCATCGAGCTTGCCGCGGAAGTGCTCGCGCCCCTCGGGCGTGATCTCGCCTAGGACCGAGACGGAGCGCTTGAACTCGCCCGCCGTCATCTCCTCGAAATCGATCTCGTTCTTCTTGAGGAGCCGGTGCAGGTTCGGCACGGGCGCCACCACCCCAATCGAGCCGACGACGGCGAACGGCGCGGCGACGATGCGATCCGCGGCGCAAGCCATCATATAGCCGCCGCTCGCCGCCACCTGATCGACCGACGCGGTGACCTTGATCTTGTGCTGGCGCAGTCGCAGGATCTCGGCCGCCGCGAGTCCATAGCCCGTCACCGTTCCGCCTGGGCTCTCGATCCTGATGACGGCTTCGTCCGCTTCAGGCCGCGCGGCGATAAGCACTGCGTCGATTTCCGAGCCCAGCCGCTTGACCGCCGTCGCGCGCAGGTCGCCCTTGAAGGCGAGCACATAGATACGCTTGCCCGGCTCTCGACCGCGCCGCGCCTTTGCCTCGGCCTTGGCCTCCTTCTTTCGCGTCCGCCCAAGCGCCTTGCGCGCCTTCTTGTCGAGAAGCGCGCCGTCCATGGCGTCGCGCATGTCGTCATAGCGCTCGTTGAGCGACTTGACCTTGATCTCTTTGTCCTTGGCTTCGCCGGAGCGCGCGAGGCGCGCGATCAGCACCGCGAGACCGCCCACCGCGGCCACGATGATGAGCGCCTTCACCAGGAAAGCGGCGATGTCCAACCAGAACGTCATCAACGGGCTCCAGGGCAAGCGAGAGGGCAGATATAAGTCGAGCGGGCGCTTTTTCACGGCGCGGTGCGGAAGGCAAGCCGCTAAAGGCCGAGCTTTTCCGCGAGGGCGGCGATGATCGGCCGCTGGCCTCGGGTCGCCTTCTCCAACGCTTCGCCGAGCGAATACCAGGCCGCCCGGTCGACTTCCGGAAATTCCGCCATCCGGCCGGAATGCGGCGGCCATTCGAGCGAGAAGGCGTTGCTGGTGAGCGCGGCTGGATCGAAATCGCCCTCATGGGCGAAGGCGACGATCGTCTTGCCGCCGGGCTGTTTGTGCGCTCCGAGATCGAGACATTCGCCCTCGATCGCCATCCCGGTTTCCTCGAGGAATTCGCGCTTCGCCGCCGCAAGCCAGTCCTCGCCCTCGTTCGTCAGCCCTTTGGGAATCGACCATGCGCCCGCGTCCTTCCGCGCCCAGAACGGGCCGCCCGGATGCGCAAGCAGGACTTCGACGCCCGCCGGACGTCTACGAAAGAGGAGGATGCCAGCGCTGATCTTTGCCATTCGCGCGTCTATTCCCGATCGGGCGTCACGAACAGGCCGCCGGCTTCTGCGGGCGCATTCGAGCCGCGCGGAAGCTCGAGACGCGAGCGGTCGCCGAGATTGCGCGCGTAGATGTCGGCGTACGACCCTGCCGCGCCGACGACGCGCTTCGCCCAATCGTCGGCGAGGCCGAGCTCCCGCCCCTCGACGCCCAGGGAATCAAGGCCCGAGGGCGTCCAGGGCGAAGCCGTGAGCTCGGCGCGCTGCAAAGCGTAGATCGCCCACGCGACGATCGCCGACCATTGCGCGTCGCTCGCCGGGGTCGCGGCGAACACCGGGAAGGTCGCGAGCGGCTCGACGAGGATGCGGCTCGGCCTCTCGACGCCTTTCCCGAGCCGGGCAGCCGCCAGATCGCCGCTCTCGCCAACTTCAGCGTCGCAGATCCGGGCGTTGAAAGCGTCATGAAGCTCGCCGTACTCCATGTAGCCCATGCGGACGAAGCTCAGGCGATGCGCGGCCATCCAGCCTTCCAGATGTCGGTGAGCGCTGTCGCCCTGATAGAAGCAGATCGATTTGCCGGCCAGATCGCTGAGGCGCTGAATGTTTGAGTCTGCGTGGACCATCGCCGCCGTCGAAACGAAATAGATCGGAGGACCGGGGGCGATTTTGCCGGCGAGTCGATGATCGGCGATGTCCGACGCGTCGAGGAAGGAGAGATCGTCGGCGCCGTCCTCGACGCGTTCGAACGCCTTGCCTGAATTGTAAAGGTGGAACTCGAGTCTGCCCTGCGGCCCAAGCACCGCCGCGCCGATCGCGCGGCAGAGGTCGAGATAAAGCCCGGCGGCTATCCGCCCGTCGGGCGACTGGCCGACGAGACCCGGACGCGGGACGCCGCCGCAGCGGATGGCGCCCTCAGACTTGATGCGATCGACGATCGGGCCGGCCTGGGCGAGAGGGCACCAGGCGAGGGCGAGGATGAGCGCGAGCGCTACGGACCGGCCTCTCACGGACAGATCGGTCGATCCAAGTCACAGGGGAGGCCTGCCCCCTCCACCACGCTTCGCGTGGTTCCCCTCCCCCGCTTCGCAGGGGAGGAAAGGGTGGCGCTAATCCTCCCCCATGCAATGGGGGAGGGGGACCGCCCTAAGGGCGGTGGAGGGGGCATGTCGCGGACCCTCAATTGTACGTCCGGCAGGGTGACTGGGAGCGAGTTGAACCCTTCCGGGATCACGTTCGGGATCCCCTGGCGCACGTCTTCCGGCGTCACCCCGATCGCGGCGCAGCCCTTGCCGCCGTAGTGCGGGAACGTGTTGACGATGGCGTCCGGGATCATCGCATAGGCGGGTGGCAGCGGGGGCATGGCGCCGCTGAGCCGCGCCTTGTCGAAGCCGGAGAGCAGGCTCTCGGCGATCGGCGAACTGGCGTCGCGGGGCCCGAGGAATTTCTGCTCGAACCCGGCCGGGGCAAAAGCGTTGAACGCGGGCGAGTCGCCGGCCGCGAGGGCCTCGGCCTCATCCGGCAGGCTCGAGAGCGCGGGCAGTCCGAAGAGCGCATTGATCGTCTCGATCACCGCATTGTGGTCGCCCTCGGCGTGCGACACCGCGTGGACGCGCGCGTAGGGAGAAATAAGCAGGAGCGGGATGCGGATGCCGCGCGCGAGCGGCAAGCCGTCCGGGCCATAGCTCAAGATGCGCGGCGGCACATGGTCGTAGAGGCCGTCGGACTCATCGTAAGTGATGATGATCGCGCTCTGCTCCCAGATGTCCTTGTTGGCGGCAATGGCGTTGATCGCGCGCGCGGCCATGGCTTCGCTAAGCTGGCTGTCGGAATAGCTCGGATGATCGTCGTCGCCGGACTTGCCGACGTCGATCGCCGCGATCTCGGCTGCGGACAGGCCGTTCTTGTCCGGGTAGTTCGGGTTCTGGATGATTGCGGTCTGCCTGGGATAGTTGAGGTTATAGTAGCCGCCGCGGAGGTAAAAGACTCCCCCGTTTCGCGGCAGTGCGTCCTTCGCCATGTCGGCGAAGAAGTCGCCCTCGCCGCGCAGATTGCTTTCCTCCGCCGGATTGTTGGCGAGATAGCCGAAATATTGCGGGCCGTTGTGGTGGCTGACGTAGTTCTGGTGCGAGGCCTGGCCGCCGCCGTCCGTCGGCTCCCGATCGTAGCCGTTCTGGTACCAGCGCCACTGGACCGGCTCGCCGCCAAGGCCGGCGATGAAGGCGATGTCTTTGCGGACGTCGAGGAGGTCGAAAGCGGGGTTCCGATCCTGGTCGGTGAACCAGTTGATCCAACCCGCCATGAAGCTCAAGGGCAGCGAAGCGAAAGTGAGATTCGAGGCGATGTTGGAGGAGGCATAGAATTCCTTGCCGGCGGCTCCTGCCGGCTCGCGGCCGATCGTGGTGTCGTCGAACTCGGATCCCCACCAGGGCTGGGGATCCTCGACGAGAGGCGGCCCCTGCGTGGTCGCCGAACCCGAATACGTCTTGCCATTGATCGTGCCGCTGATCGGCCCGGTGAAACCGTCGTCGGCCGGATTGGCGGTCGCGCCCGGATGCTTGACCCATTGGGTCTCGCCCGATTGCCCGGCGATCATGGCGACGGCGTTGGGGGTCGAGGGCGTATCCTCGGTTGCGAAGACGTTGTCGAAGATCGTGAAGCGGCTCGCATAGCGCCAGAAAAACGGGATGGTGTCGCAGTCGATATGCGCCATCACGAGACGGGCGAACTGCTTGCCCATCGCCTCGCCCTGGCCGGCGCCGGAATGCGCATAGCGATACCACTCGACGAACGCGAACTTGTCCATTTGCGGCGCGCCGTCCTTGACGTCGATCTTGGCTGCGAGACCGACGTGCGAATGATCGGTCGAATCCTTGATGGTGGAATTTTGCTCAGGCCCGATCCGGAACGGCTGGACGGTAACGGTCTGGCCGGTATTGGCGTCGAGATAAGTCTGAGTGAAGCCCGGGGTGTCGGCGGGGCCGCGCGGATTCTTGCCGTCGGAATAAATGCCGTTGACGCCCGGAAATGTGCCGTATTCGTGATCGAACGAGCGGTTTTCGTTGAAGATCACGAAGACGTACTTCACCTTCCGGCGAAGGAGCTCGATATCCTGCGCCGACCAGCTTGAATCGGACCAGCGAGGGTCGCTGTCGGCGACGAAAAAAGGCGCGACGTCGGCGCTCGGATCGGGCTGGGTCGTCACGAGCGGCATGGAGGCCGCGAGAGCGGGTCCAATAAGGGCGAGGATTGCCACGACGGCCGTCGCGCCGCGAGCCATGGGTTTCATTGGAGCTCTTGTTCCAAAGAAGCGACCGAAATCAGCGAGGCGCCGGGGTCTAGTCGCCCGAGAGCCGGCCGGTCAAGAGTTCGACGGCCGGATGACGACCGAATGACGATCCGCGAAAGCGGCGCCGAGGCGTAAGGGCGGTAAAGTTTTGTTGGTTTTACGGGTAGTTATACCTATTGCCAAGGAATAGGCTGTTCAGTGAGAGTCATAATGAAGATGTTCTGAAGAAAGTACGACCCGAATATTTTTCCTCAGGCTGGAGGAAATCTATGAAATCCATCTACTTCGAAGCTATGGTTCTTTTGCTCTCGCGGGTCAGTCTGGGAGCGGCGTTTATTGCAATATTCGCGACCGGCGCGTTCGCTGCGCCGTCGTATCAAGCTGATGTTTCGCATGACGGGTCAGACGTCGCCACTTGCTCTGGCCTGGCGGGCGGGACGTCGAGCAGCCCGGTTACCGCGACCACCGCATGTGACGGCAAGGGATCGGGCACAGCGACCGCGACCGCATTCCCCGGTCACGTAGGGGCGCAGGCCGATGCCGTGGACCTGGGCACCGGGAACTTCGCGACTTCCGCCAGCGCGTTCGAGAGCGGTGATGTCATCCTCACAGGCCAGGACCTCTCCGCACCGCCTGGCACGACCTACTTATCAGTGAACCTCAGCTTCAACGGCAGTTTGGGCGCGACGCCCGACGGGGGAGCCGAAATGCGGTTCGAGGTGACCCTGTTCGGCAACTCGATTGGCTCCGCGCTTATTGAGGACTCGGGCGGGGTAATCACGTGCAACGCCACCGTTGCGGGAATCAGCGCTTGTGGCCCCAGCTTCGGTGGTCCAATAATTTCCCAAACACTGCTCGCGCCCCTGAATGTGCCTATTCAGCTCGCATTGCTTCTCGAGGTTTCCGCAGGCGGTGGGGGAATCAATGAGTCGGGAAACGCGAACTACTTGAACAGCCTCGATTTGCCGATCGGCAGTGACGTTTTCAACCTGGCTGATGGGATCAACGTCAACAGCGCAGATTTTAGCATCGTCGATAACCGGTTCATCCCACCGGGCCTTGCGGTTCCCGAACCATCAACTTGGTCGTTGCTGGCGATCGCCTTTGCGGCCGTCGGCATTTTGGCGAGCCGGCGGCGGCAGCTTGGCTAACAAGCGCCAGTGAAAAGCGTTTGCGATGTCCTTGGCGTATGACACCGGAATCGCTTCGGTTCTGCACGCGTTAGCTTGCCCGCCGTCGTGGGCGAGGGGCCGAGCGTCAGATCACATAGGACTTCAGCGGCGGGAAGCCGTTGAAGCCGACGGAGGAATAGGTCGTCGTATAGGCCCCCGTTCCCTCGATCAGCACCTTGGCGCCGATTTCGAGCGAGATCGGCAGTAGATATGGCTCCTTCTCGTACAGCACGTCGACCGAGTCGCAGCTCGGTCCGGCGATGACGCAGGGCTCGAGCGCGTCGTCATCGAACGCGGTGCGGATCGGATAGCGGATCATCTCGTCCGTCGTCTCGGCCAGCCCGTTGAACTTGCCGATGTCGAGATAGACCCAGCGGCTCTTGTCCTCGTCGGACTTCCTCGAGATCAGCACCACCTCGGCCTCGATGACGCCCGCGCTGCCGACCATGCCGCGGCCGGGCTCGATGATCGTCTCGGGGATGCGGTTGCCGAAATGGCGGCGCAGGGCGCGAAAGATCGTCTGCCCGTAGGTCTTGATCGCCGGGACGTCCTTCAGATAGCGGGTCGGGAAGCCGCCGCCGAGATTGAGCATGGCGAGCTGAATGCCCCGTTCAGCCAGGTCGCGGAAGATCGCGGCCGACACTTTCAACGCCTTGTCCCACATCCGCGGGTTGGGCTGCTGCGAGCCGACGTGGAACGAGAGCCCGTGGGCGACAAGTCCGAGCGAATGGGCGCGCTCGAGCACCCGCGCGGCCATTTCCGGCGCGCAGCCGAACTTGCGCGACAGCGGCCATTCGGCGCCCGCGCCGTCGCATAGTATCCGGCAGAACACCTTCGCCCCCGGCGCGGCGCGCGCGATCTTCTCGACCTCGGCCTCGCAATCCACGGCAAAAAGGCGGATGCCGAGCGCGTTGGCGTGCGCGACGTCCTTTTCCTTCTTGATCGTATTGCCGAAGCTGATCCTGTCGGGTGTCGCGCCAGCGGCAAGCGCCTGCTCGATTTCGGCCAGCGAGGCGGTGTCGAAGCACGAGCCGAGGCCGGCGAGCAAAGCGAGAATCTCCGGGGCCGGATTCGCTTTGACCGCATAGAACACGCGGGTGTCGGGCAGGGCGCCGGCGAAGCCGAGATAGTTTTCGCGCACGACGTCGAGATCGACGACGAGTCGCGGGCCGTCCTCGCGGTTGAGGGCGAGGAATTCCTTGATCCGTTCCGTCATAGCGGCATCCCCCAAGCGCGCGGTTTTTCCGCGCCTGGAAACATGAAGGATTCGCCGGCGATGCGACCTTCCGCGCCGCGCGTTGGAGACGCGATGCGAAGTCGTTGACCCGCCGACGCGACTGCCCGTCAACTCCGGCGACGGCTTTGAAAAGCCGCCAGCGGAGGCGCGCGAGCAATCAGCTGCTGCGCCGTAGCCCGGACACGCTTGGGCCTGTTTGCGGGGCCTAAGCGATCAGAGCCATCGTTTGGACGAGGAAATGTCCCGTCCGCACGCCCGGCAAGATAGACAAGCCTCTTTGGGCGCCGACCTTTGGAGGGCCGGCAGAGACCAAAAAAGCCCGGTCCGTCGTTGCTTCAAGTCGCGTCCCCCGTTTGGCGGGGTTCGCCGGTTCGCCTCCGGCTGCCGGTCTTCCAGGGGCGGTTAACTGGCCTCTTGTCCAGATCCCCGCCGACCGACACACGACCACAGGCACGTGCGTATTGGGCAACCCACTATTTGTGCGAATCGCGCCCCAGCGCAAGGGGTTTCTGGGGTGCGGCGGAATAATTTGTGACTCAGGCGCTGGATTCCGAAGAAATCATTAACTTCCCGACAGCGGAGGCGGCGGAATTTGCGCGTCGCTATTCACCTGCGCGTCGGCCTGGCGGCTTCGCGCGAGTTCCGTGCGCGCCCTCCGATTTGAAACGCTTCCAAATTGAAGCGTTTCTAATTTTCACGCGCCATTCTTGTCCGGTCGGTGTCGCCTTGTTAACGGAAAATCCGTGATCAAGAGGCTCGATCCGCGAGCCGAAATACAGGCAGTCCGATGTCGCGTCCTCATCCGGTTCTCGTCGTTTCCGCCCTCGCAATCGGTCTTGGGTTCGCGACCGCCTCGCCTGCCGCGCGCGCAGCCTCGCTCACGCTCTATTCCGCGCAGCACGAGCAGACCGTCGATCTTCTGACCAAGGCGTTCACCAAGGAAAGCGGGATCGACGTCAAGGTTCATTCGGGCGAAGCTCCCGAGCTCGCCAGCCAACTGGTGAAAGAAGGAAAGTCCTCTCCGGCCGACGTTTTCTTCACCGAAAATTCGCCGGAGCTCGAATTGCTGTCGGAGAAGGGGCTGTTGGCGAAAGTCGCGCCGCAGACGCTTGCCAGCGTGCCGGCTGATGACAGCGGGTCCGCCGGCGATTGGGTCGGCGTTTTCGCTCGCGAAAACGTGCTGGCCTATAACACCGGCATGATCCAGGAGGCGGCGCTGCCCGCGTCCCTGCTCGACCTGGCGAAGCCAGAATGGAAAGGCAAGATCGCGGTCGCGCCGACCGACGCCGACTTCCTGCCGCTCGTCGGGGCGATCGCGGCGATGAAAGGGCGCCCGGCCGCACTGGAATGGCTCAAGGGACTGCGCGACAACGCCATGATCTTCGACGACGACGAAGGGGTCGCAGCGGCTGTCGACCGGGGCGCGGTCGCGACCGGAATCATCAACAATTATTATTGGGCGCGCCTGCGCATGGAAAAAGGCGCCGACAAGATGCAGAGCGCCATTCACCACTTTGCCGGCGGCGATGTCGGCGGATTGATGAATGTCTCCGGGGCCGCAGTGCTCAAGAGTTCGCGCAACCAGGCCGCCGCACAGAAATTCCTGGCGTTCCTGGTCAGCAAGCCCGCTCAGGAGCTGGTGTCGAAACTCAACATCACGTTCGAATATCCGCTGGCTGCGGGCGTGGCGGCGAACCCAATTCTGAAACCGATGAGCGAATTGCAACCCCCGTCGCTTACTCTCAAACAGATTGGCGACGACCGCGACGCGGCTGCGCTCCTGACCGAGGCGGGCCTGATCTGATGGCGCAAGCCGCGAGCCTGAACGGCGCCGAGCGCGCCTTCGGCCTTGGCCTGCCTGCGCAGGCCAATCGACGGGGGCGCGCGCCCGCCAGCCTGATCGGCGCCGCCGCGTTCGCCGCAGCGCTTGTCCTGCTGCCGATCCTGGTCACGATTATTCAGGCGTCTGGAGTGAGCGCGCAAGGCGCGACGGACTTGCTGATGCGTCCGCTTGTTGGGCGGCTGCTGGTCAACACGGTCGGTTTGGTTGTCGTTGCGTCCGCGACCTGCGCGCTCGTTGGGACGGCGTCAGCCTGGCTGATCGAGCGGACGGACCTCCCCGGGCGGAAGGTTTGGGCCGTGCTGGCGGTCGCGCCCCTGGCAATTCCACCCTTCATCTCGAGCTATGCCTGGGTCTCGCTCAGCAACGGGCTGCAGGATTTCGGCGGCGCGCTGCTGGTGGTTACATGCGCCTATTATCCGCTGGTCTATCTGCCGGTCGCCGCCGCGCTGCGCGGTCTCGATCCGGGGTTGGAGGAAAGCGCGAGATCGCTCGGTCATGGCGCGTGGGGATGCTTCTTCCGCGTCGTCGCGCCGCAGCTCCGCCCGGCGCTCTACGGCGGCGTGCTGCTGGTCGCGCTCGATGTCCTGATCGAGTTCGGCGCCTTTGCGCTCTTGCGCTTTCGCACGTTCACCACCGAGCTTTACGCTCAGTACCGGACCGGATTGGACGGGCCGGAATCCTCGCTGTTGGCGGTCGTGCTGATCGCCCTCTGCCTCGTCTGCGTGGTTGGGGAATTGAACATCCGCGGCCGGGCGCGCTATGCGCGCGTCGGCTCCGGCGCGCGACGAATCGCGGCGCCCGTGGGTCTCGGATGGATCCGATGGCCGGCTCTGCTGGCGTTCGCGGCGCTGACGACGGCGACGCTTGGCGTGCCGCTCGGCATGATCGGCTACTGGCTGATGCAGCACGCCCAGGCCGCGACCTCGCCGGTCGCGCCATCCTGGCCGCTTCTCTTCGAGACAACGTTCGCCTCCGTCGGTTACGGACTGGGCGGAGCCGCCGCGGCTCTCGTGCTTGCGGCGCCGCTCGCCTATCTCGCGACGCGTTACCCCAGCCGCCTGTCGATCGCTCTCGAGCGGGTCGCGTATCTCGCGCAGGGCGTGCCGGCCATCGTCGTCGCGCTGGCGTTCATTTCGCTGACCGTGCAGATGGTCCGCCCCCTCTATCAAAGCGCGGCGCTGCTGGTGATCGCTTATGCAATTCTGTTCCTGCCATTTGCTCTGGTCGGGGTCCGCTCGGCGCTCGCGCAAGTCCAGCTCGGGCTTGAGGAGGCGGGCCGCTCGTTGGGGCTCGGGTGGTTCGCGATCACGGTCCGGATCCTCGCGCCGCTGGCGGGACCGGGCGTAGGAGCTGGAGCCGCCATGGTGTTCGTCTTCGTCGCCACCGAGTTGACGGCGACTCTCCTGCTTGCGCCGATCGGCACCCGCACGCTGGCTACCGAGGTCTGGGCCAACACGACGTCGCTCGCCTTCGCCGCGGCCGCGCCGTTCGCGGCGATGATGTTGGCGATCTCGCTCCTGTCCACTTGGATTCTGGCGCACCGTTTCGGCGCCGCCGCATTTCCGGTTCGGGCCTGACGATGGCTGAGGTGCGCATTTCGGGGCTGACCAAGGCCTTTGGCGGGACGCCGATATTGCGCGGGGTCGATCTTGTCGTGCCGTCGGGCGCGCTGATCGCAATCCTGGGCGCGTCGGGCAGCGGCAAGACGACGCTTCTGAGACTGCTGAGCGGCTTCGAGCGCGCCGATTCGGGAACGATCGAGATCGACGGCCGGCAGGTTTCCGGTCCGGGGTTTCATCTGCCGCCGGAGAGGCGGCAGGTCGGCTACGTGACGCAGGAGGGATCGCTCTTTCCGCACCTCACGGTCGCCGCGAACGTCGTTTTCGGGCTCCCACGGCGCCAGCGCCGTGACCGGATCAAGGCCGAAGCGATGTTGGAAAGCGTCGGCCTTCCCGCATCCTACGCCACCCGCGTGCCTCACGAGCTCTCGGGCGGCGAGCAACAGCGGGTCGCGCTGGCCCGCGCCCTCGCGCCGCGACCAAAGCTTGTGCTTCTCGACGAGCCCTTCTCGGCCCTCGACGCCTCGCTTCGCATCGAAACCCGACAAGCTGTCGCGGAGATCCTGCAGGCGGCGGGAGCGACCGCGGTGCTGGTCACGCACGACCAGTCGGAAGCCCTCTCCATGGGCCGTGAGGTCGCCGTACTGCGCGACGGCGTGTTGGCGCAGGTCGCGCCGCCCGAAGAGTTGTATCGTCAGCCGGTGGACGCCGCGCTGGCGCAATTCGTGGGCGAGGCGGCGCTTCTGCCGGGCGTCGTCGAGGCAGGCTCCGCCACCTGCGCGCTGGGCCGCCTCGAGCTTGCGCGCGCCGCGCCGGATGGGCCCGCCGACTTCATGGTGCGGCCGGAGCAGATTCGGTTCGACATGCGCCCCAGACCGGGCGCCGCCGAAGGGCGGGTTCTTGCCGTAACCTATTACGGCCACGACGCCAGCGTCGCCGTGGCGGTGGAGGGGGTCGACCAGCCGGTCACGTCGCGCGTCGCCGGCCACATGGCGCCTGAGCAGGGCGCTCGCGTGTGGCTCAGCGTCGAAGGCCCGGTGATGGCTTACCCGCAGGCGGGTCCGCTTGCGCCTGTCGAGAACCTCGTCCCGGCGCCGGTCGCCAGATCCCGAACGCTTCCGAAGCGCGCCTTTGTCCCAACGGTCAGGGAGAGACTGATATGAGCAGACATCGCGACAGGGGTTCCCGCGTGAGCCGCCGTGCGCTGGCGCTCGGCGCATGGCTGGCGTTGGCGGTCGCCGCGCCGCAGCCCGCGCTGCCCGCCACGGAGCCGGCGAGCTTCCTCGATGGAATCCACCGGCAGACCACCTTGTCCTCGACCGTGCCCGACAATGGCGATCAGAACCCGTACGCGATCGTGGTTGCGCCGGTCTCCGCGGGCTCGGTCCAGAAGGACGACGTGCTGGTCACCAATTTCAACGACGGCGGCAATCTGCAGGGACTCGGCACGACGATCGTCGATTACAACCCGACGACCAAGAAACTCACCACCTTCGCCGCGCTGCCTCGCGACCTTGCGGGATGTCCCGGCGGCGTCGGCCTTTCGACCGCGATGACCATGCTGAAGTCCGGCTGGGTGATCGTCGGCAGCGCGCCTAGCGCCGACGGCACCACCGCGACCAGGGGCGCCGGCTGCCTCATCGTGCTCGATTCCAATGGCAAGGTCGCCGGTACGATCGCCAACGACAACATCAACATGCCGTGGGGAAACATGGCGGTGATCGACAACGGCGACACTGCGACCCTGTTCGTCAGCAACGCCGGCTTTGGCGTCGGGTCGCCGGAAGGCGATCCGCGCGTGGTCAATGAAGCGACGGTGTTGCGGATCAGGCTCTCGATCCCGGACGGCAAGCCGCCGGCGGTCGTCGATCAGACCGTCGTCGGCAGCGGCTTCGGCTCGCAGCCGAACAAGGACGTGTTTCTGGTCGGGCCGACCGGCCTTGCGCTCGGGGCCAACAACGCGCTTTACGTCTCGGATGCGACCGGCAACCGGATCAGCGCGATCTGGGACGCCACGACCCGCGACCATAGCGCGGGCGTCGGCCGGACGGTGACCAAGGATGGCCTCCTGCAAACGCCGCTGGCGATGACGACGGCTCCGAACGGCCATCTGCTGGTGGTCAACGCGAAGAATGGCCAGGTGGTGGAAATCGATCCGGTCAGCGGCGAGCAGATCAAGGCGCGTTGGATCGATCCGAACAAGGCGCAGAAGCCGCCGGGCAGCGGCGACCTGTTCGGCATCGCCATGACCCCTGCGGGCGATGGGTTCTACTTCGTCGAGGACGAGTCGAACACCCTCGTGATCGCGCGGTGAGCTGCCCTTTTCATCCGACGAGAGACGGCCCGTCACGGCGCGGACTGCTGGCAGGCGCCGGCGGATTGCTGGCCGGCGCGGGACTGGGAAAGGTCGCGCGCGCCGGGACGCCGGAGGCTCCCGCTCTAGCGCTCAAGGAAGCGTTCTTCGGCCAGCATCAGGGCGGCATCGCCACGCCCCCGCAGACCAACAGCTACTTCGTCGCCTTCGACCTCGTCGCCAAGACGGTCGGCGAGGTGACGACAATGTTGCGGCTGTGGACGGACGCCGCGCAGCGGATGACTGCGGGAGAGACGGCGCGCCCGTTGGGCGACGATGTGAGCATAGAGGGGCCGGACGGGGGATCGGCGCTGGGCCTTCCGCCGTCGCGGCTGACGATCACATTCGGCTTCGGCCCGGGGTTGTTCATCAAGGACGGCGTCGATCG
This sequence comes from uncultured Alphaproteobacteria bacterium, assembly GCA_963832305.1. Classification (GTDB taxonomy): domain Bacteria; phylum Pseudomonadota; class Alphaproteobacteria; order Rhizobiales; family Beijerinckiaceae; genus Roseiarcus. The sequence continues at coordinate 31,475 of CAWHTU010000019.1, forward strand.
CTATGGTCTCGCCGCCCGGCGGCCCGACGCCTTCGTCGACCTGCCGAAATTCAACGGCGATCAATTGCAGCCCGCGCGGACCGGCGGCGACGTCCTGGTGCAGGCGTGCGCCGACGACCCGCAGGTGGTGTTTCACGCCCTGCGCGAGCTTGACCGGCTCTCCTACGGCGCGGGGCGGATCCGGTGGGCGCAGGCCGGCTTCCTGCCGGCGACTCCGCGCGGCGAAACGCCGCGCAACCTGATGGGCTTCAAGGACGGCACCAATAATCCTCCGTTCGCCGGCGCTCCTCTGACGCCCGACGCGCCCCGAGGCTTCGACGATGTGGTGTGGGTCGGCGAGGAGGGTCCCGACTGGATGCGCGGCGGCAGCTATGTGGTGGCGCGGCGCATCAGGATTTCGCTCGATCATTGGGATCGAAGCGAGATCGACTTTCAGGAGCAAGTGATCGGCCGGCACAAATATTCCGGAGCGCCAGTCGGCAAGTCGGCTGAGCACGATCTTCTTGACCTCGACCGCGTCGACAAGGACGGCAATCCGCTGATCGCCGACAGCGCCCATGCGCGGCTCGGCGCGGCTTCGGTCAATGACGGCGCGCAGATCCTGCGCCGGTCCTATTCCTACAACGACGGGGTCAGCTTCACCGCCGAGCGCTGGCCGCCGTGGCGCCAGGGCATGCTTTACGACGCCGGACTGATGTTCGTGGCCTACCAGCGCGATCCGCGCGCGGGCTTCATCAAGATCTATGACAACATGTCGAAACTCGACGCGCTCAACCAGTTCACGACCCACACCGGCGGCGGCCTGTTTGCCTGCCCCGCCGGCGTTCGAGAGGGTGAATTCATCGGCCAGCGATTGTTCCAGCCCCGGGCGTGATCGCCGCGACGGCGGGTCCTGGCGTCATGGTTGCAAGCCAGCCGCCTCCGGTTCTTGGTGACAAACCGCGCCCTCGGGAGTAGATTCGCGCGCAGAGAGCCCGCGCGAGACTTCGCGACGTTACGTTCCTCTTCTGGCTGACGCCCGATTCTCGATGCGGCGTGAGTTGCATGGAGGATCGCCATGACTTCCGCTTTCCACGTCTACTTCGGACCGCAGGCGCTTGCCGCGCCGCCGAAAGTGCGCTCCATCGGCCCGCACGACTGCTTCGCCGCGCTGAGAGAAGGCTTCGATGACTTTCTCGCGCTGCCGACCTATCCGGCCTTCGTCGGATTGTTTTATGCGGTGGCCGGAATCGCGCTTGTCGCGATGTCTTCATTCACCAGCGCCTTGCATCTTGTCTTTCCGCTCGCCGCGGGCTTCGCGCTGATCGGGCCGTTTGTCGCGATCGGTCTCTACGAGATGAGCCGCCGGCGCGAGCGCGGGCTCACCGTGAGAGGGCGCGACGCCTTCGCGGTCTTTCGCTCGCCCGCGCTGCCCTCGATCCTGACGTTCGGCCTGCTCCTGCTTGCGATCTTCGCCGCCTGGATCTTCGCCGCCGAACTCGTCTACGTTTGGCTCTACGGGCCCAATCCCCCGGCCGCGGCGCTTCCCTTCCTCACCGACGTGCTGACCACGGATCGCGGCTGGGCGCTCATCGTCGTCGGCGGGTTGGTCGGCTTTTGCTTCGCCGCGCTCGCGCTTTGCATCAGCGTGGTTTCCTTCCCGTTGATGCTCGACCGCGACGTCGGCCTGGTTCCCGCGCTCGAGGCCTCGCTAGAGGTAGCGCGCGCCAATCCGCTCGCGGTCGCGCTATGGGGCCTCATCGTTGCGCTGGCGCTCGTTCTCGGATCGCTGCCGCTTTTCCTCGGCCTCGCCGTGGTGATGCCAGTGCTTGGGCACGCGACGTGGCGGCTCTATCGAAAGGCGATCGAGCGCGATCCGGCGCATGAGGTTGCGGTCGAGCTCCCACGCAGCGAGGCCTTTGTCGAATCGCCGATTCTGCGGCCGCTGTGGATATTCCTCGACTGCCTCGAGGCGATGCGCGGGAAGGGCCGGACTTAGGCCGGCAAGCAGACTCGCTTTCGACGGGATCGCCGATCGGCGTCAATTCAACAGCGGACCCCACGAGGGATCGCTGGCGTAGCTCGGGGTCGGCACCAGGAACTCGGCATGGCCGTAAATGTCGGTCATGTAGATCTTCGGGCCGCCCGAGCCGCCGAAGTCGCGGAAAAACATGACGTAGAGGCCATTGGGCGCGAAGGTCGGGCCCTCGTTGTGGAAGCCCTCGACGAGGATCCGCTCGCCGGAGCCGTCGGGCTTCATCACCCCGATGCCGAAGGATTGGCCCTTGATGCGGGTGAAGGCGATGAGGTCGCCGCGCGGCGACCAGACCGGCGTCGAATAGTGGCCCTCTCCGAACGAGATCCGCTTGGCCGGGCCGCCGCCGGCGCTCATGACGTAGATCTGCTGCGATCCGCCGCGGTCGGATTCGAACGCGATCTGCGCGCCGTCGGGCGAATAGGTCGGCGACGTGTCGATCGCCGAGTTTTCGGTGAGACGAGTGGTGGAGCGGGAGCGCAAGTCCATGGTGTAGAGGTTGGTGCTGGCGCCGTCCGAGAGCGACATCACGATCTGCTGTCCGTCGGGCGAAAAGCGGGGCGCGAAGGTCATGCCGGGAAAATTGCCGACCGACTCGCGCTGTCCGGTCTCGAGATTGAGCAACGTCACTTTTGGGTCGCCGGCGCCGAACGACATATAGGCGAGCTGCTGGGCCGACGGCGAAAATTGGGGAGTGACGACGAGCTCTTCGCCGCCGCCGAGGACCTTCACGTTGGCGCCGTCCATGTCCATGATCGCGAGCCGCTTGCGCCGCTTTTCCTTCGGGCCGGTCTCGTCGACGAAGACGACCCGCGAATCGAAAAATCCCTTTTCGCCGGTGACGCGCGTGAACACCGCATCCGCGATCATGTGAGCGACCCGGCGGCCGTTCACTGCGTCGGTCGTGTACTGCTGGCCTGCGATCTGCTCGCCGGTCGCCGTGTCCCACAGCCGGAATTGCGCGGTGACACGCCCAGCGTCCTGACGCAGCACCCGGCCGGTCAGCACGAACTGGGCGTTGGCCGCCTTCCACGCGTCCATGTTGGGCGCGGCGTCCGGATTGGCGATTGTTTCGGGGAAGTTCGCCGGGTTGAGCGGCAGAAGGAAAATCGAGCGGGCGAAATCTGCGGCGACGACGGCGCTGATCTTTCCGCCCGTCTCTTCGCCAGCGAACGGGGTCACGGCGATCGTGACCGGTTTGAAGTTGGCGCCCGCATGAACGTAGATGTCGCCTTCGGCGCGGGCGGGGGCGCCGGCGAGCGCTATCAAGCCGAGTGCAATGGTCGAGAGAGCGGAGCGGCGGGAGACGAAACAGGAGGCGTTCATCGGGCGATCTCGTGGGACAATGACTTTTCGTCGCGCGGCGTCATCGACCGGCGACTTGCGGATTGAAGTGGATGGTTTTGGTTTTCCATTGCTCATAAAACGGCCGATATTCGACCGGCACCGGAAGCGGATTACAGGTCTGCACCGCAGCCATGACGCTCTTCGCCTGCGGCCTGAGGGCCGGGTCGGAAGGCGGGTTGACCAGCTTCGCCGGCTTGGCGAGCGAGCCATCCGGATTGTAGGCAAGGCGCACCTGCGCGACGTAGAGGTCGGCGTCGCCGGGACGGGGCGCCGGCTTCCAGCATCCGAGATAGGTCTTGATGAGCCAGGCTTCGAAGCCTGCCTGCTGCGCCGACGTCATGCGTGCGGGCGCTTCGACCGCGGCGGCCGCCTTCGGCTCAGCGGTCGCTACGACGGCGGGCAGCGGCGGCTTCGACGCCGCTTCGGGTGGAGTTTCGATCCGCGGCGGGTTGCCTGGCGGGATGTGCTCGTAGCCGTAGGCGCCGGCCGCGACTGCGACGAGCACAATTCCTGCAACCGGCTTGGAAACAAACAGCATGGGCGTCAGCTCTCGTTTTTGGTTCTCATGGAAGCGCCAGCTCGCGGCGACTTGGGGGGCGCGGCCGTCATCCTTGGCTATCTCGGGGATCGAAATGGATGGTTTCAACCTTCCATTGTTCGAAATAGGGCATGTATTCGGCGGGGACCTTCAGCGGGTCGCATTTCCGGACCGCTCGCATCGCGCTCTCCGCATGCGCGCGCCAGGCCCGGTCGGTCGGCGGATTGAGCAGAACCGGGCGCCCCGAGAGCGAACCGTCCGGATTGAAGATCACCCTGATTTGCGCGACATAGGTGTCGCCCTCAGGCGTCATCGGGGGTGGCGTCCAGCAATTGAGGTAGCTCTCGGTCAGCCACGCATCGAGCGCCGAGGCCATCGACATCGACATGTGGGGCGCATCGTGACGCGGCAGCCCTTGAGGCGTGATGGCGGCCGTCTGGGTTGACGCGACAGCCATCGTTTGCGGTTTGCTCTGTCCGATGAGCCTTGGCGATCGTGTTCGGGTCGAAATTGTGCGTCGGCGGCTTCGGTTTCTCGGGCGCCGGCTCCTTCGGCCGCACCGGCGGCTCAACCGGCGAGTCCTGGATGGCGGCTTTCGGCGGGGAAGGCGGCTCGGGTCTTTGGGGCGGCATCGGCTCCGGGGTGGGCGGCGGCGTCGCTTCGGCCTTCGGAGGAGGCGGGGGCGGTGTTTCGGCCTTGGGCGGCGTGGGCGCGGGCTGGGGCGGCGGCGGGGGTGTAGGCTGCGGCGGCGTCGGCTCTGCGGACGCGCGCAGGTCGGCGGGCGGCGTCGGCGGGGTGGGCGGAGGCTGTGGCGCCGGCTTGGCGTCCTTCTCGCCGTTCATGACCTGGTTGAGCTCGCTCAACGATATCGTCTCGATCGGAATCGATTCCGGGCTGTCGTCGAATTGCGGGGCCCTGGCGAAGCCGAGCAGGAGCAGCGCCAGCACCGCGCCGTGGAGCGCGGCGGAGCCCGCAAAATTCGAATATGACCGCCGTTCGTCCAACGCCGCTCCCGGCTATTGTTTGATCGGCTCGGTGACGAGGGCCACCTTCTTGTACCCGGCGGTCGTGACTGCCGCCATGATCTCGGCCACTCGCCCGTATGGCACCGTCTTCGACGCGCGGAGGTAGATGCGCTGATCGACGTCGCTCTGTGACGCGGCCTGAAGCTTGGCGACCAGATCGCCATCAGCGATCGGCTCGTCCATGACATAAAGCTGCCCCTGCTCGTTGAGCGATACCGCGATCGGCTTGCGCTCGACATTGAGCGCGGTCGCGCTCGCCCGCGGCAGGTCGACAGAAACGCCGGTCGTCAGCAGGGGCGCGGCGACCATGAAGATGATGAGGAGCACCAGCATCACGTCGATGAACGGCGTCATGTTGATGTCCGCCATCGCGCCATAGCGCGGCACGCCGCGCCGGCCGCGACCGTTCTTGCGTCCGCCGGCGACTGGAGTGATGGCCATCGCGTCGCTCCTTTCGCCTTCAGGAGACTTTTTCGACCGACAGATGATGATCGATCTGCCGGGAAAGGATCGATGAGAACTCGTCGGCGAAGCTCTCAAGTCGCGCCTGGGCCTTGGCGACGTCGCCCTGAAGCTTGTTGTAGGCGATCAAAGCCGGAATGGCGGCGAAGAGGCCGATCGCCGTCGCCAGAAGCGCCTCGGCAATGCCGGGCGCGACGACGGCGAGCGAGGTGTTCTTCGACGCCGCGATCGACTGGAACGAGTTCATGATGCCGAACACGGTGCCGAACAGGCCGATGAACGGTCCGGCCGAGGCGATCGTGGCCAGGACCAGGAGATTGGATTCGAGCCGCTCGACCTCGCGGGCGATCGAGACGTCAAGCACCTTGTCGATGCGCGCGTGAAGGCCGCGGAACGAACCGGCCGCCTGCTGGAACGACCGCTTCCACTCCCGCATCGCCGCGACGAACAGCGCCGCCGCGCCGCTGTTGTTGGGCTGACTCGAGAGTGAGGTGTAGAGCTCCTCGAGCGATTGGCCCGACCAGAAGATCGTCTCGAAATTCTCCATCTCGCTCTTGAATTTGTGAAACAGGCGGGTCTTGTCGAAAATGATCGTCCAGCACCAGAGCGAAGCGAGGAACAGACCGAGCATCACGGCCTTGACGACGATGTGGGCCGACCAGAACATCTCGAAGATGCTGGTTTCCGGAGTCGCGGCCGCGGCGGCTACGTCGGCTGGGTTCATCGGAGGAGGCAACCTTTTGTTGGGCGGACGGAATCGCGCGGCCACGGCGGGAAAACGGGATCGGGCCGGGGTCTGCGCCGCAAATCGGCCAAAACTTGGGCTTTTGCCGGACGCCGGAAAAGCCTGTCTTTCTCGCGGCTGATTAAGACTCTGATAGGGTTAAAGGCGGGTTACTCTGGGAAATGCCGCCATTGGCGAGCGGCGAATTCCTAAGGCGCGTCGCGGCGCGTTTGACCCTCCCGGCGGAAAACGCTCGCCTGCATCCCTACCCAAACCGCGCCGCCGGCTTTATCGTGATCTTGCCCGGCGCGATCCGATCGTGCGGCGGAGTGAGGATAGATGGGGGCTCTGGAGACTTTCGGCTGGGAATGGGGCTCGGCGCTGATCCGCTGGCTCCACGTGACCGCGGCGATCGCGTGGATCGGCGGATCGTTCTTTTTCATGCATCTCGACGCCAGCTTGCGCAAACAGGCCGCGGACGATCCGGCGCTGGCAGGGGTGTCGTGGCAGGTGCATGGCGGCGGATTCTACGAGATGCGAAAGTATCTCCTTGCTCCCCCATCGCTGCCCGAGCACCTCATCTGGCACAAGTGGCAGTCCTACTGGACCTGGATGAGCGGCTTCGCGCTGCTCTGCTGGGTCTACTACGGCCAATCGCAGCTTTATCTGATCGATCCGGCCGTGATGGCGCTCGAGCCCTGGCAGGCGGCGGCGATCGGGATCGTGGCGCTGGCGCTCGGCTGGATCGTCTACGACCTCCTGTGCCGTTCGCCGCTCGCGAACAACGAACCGCTGCTTGCCGTCGTCGGCTTCGGCTATGTGGTGGCGACGAGCTGGGTCTTCAGTCTGTTCTTTTCCGGACGCGGCGCGCTCATCCATACCGGCGCGCTCATGGCGACGATCATGACCGCCAACGTGTTCTTCGTCATCATGCCGAACCAGCGCAAGAGCGTCGCCGCGCTGATGGCCGGGCAGAAGCCCGATCCGAAATGGGTCAAGAGCTCGAAGGTGCGCTCGACCCACAACAATTACATCACCCTGCCGGTGCTGTTCCTGATGCTGTCGAACCACTACCCGTCGACCTTTTCCAATGCGCGGGTCATTCCGGCGATCGTCACCTGCATCATCGTCGCCGGCGCGCTGGTGCGCTATTTCTACAACGTCTGGCATCTCGATCACGATCGTGCGCCGTGGTGGGCATGGGGAGTGGCGGCGTTCGCGGTCCTTTGCGCCTTCGGCTTCGCCGCCACGGCTTCACCCGGCATGCGCTCGCTCATGGGGCTCGCGGATCTTCCGGCCGAGACCGCGAGCCTCGATGAGCCAAAGGCGCCGCAGGAGGTTGTCGACATTGTGCAGACCCGCTGCATGATGTGCCACGCGGCTCAGCCGATGGACTGGATCGGCGAGGCGCCAAAAGGCGTCCTGCTCGATACGCCAGAGCACATCGCGCGCTTCGCCGCGGCCATCCGGCAGCAGGCGGTTCTGACCCACGCAATGCCGCCCAACAACTTCAGCCAGATGACGGATGACGAGCGGAAGACGTTGGCGCGCTGGCTCGGTGTCGAGACGGCGCAGAACTGATGGACGCAAAAATATTGGACGCCGATCTCGCCGCCGGCCGCCGGCTGATGGCGAGGCTCGACGCATTCGCGGCCTTCAGCGACGAGCCGCGGCGCCTGACGCGCCTCTTCCTGTCGGAATCCCATCGGCGCGCAGCGCAGGCTTTCATCGGCTGGTGCGGCGAGGCGGGGCTCGAGGCTGCGATCGACGCCGCAGGCAATGTGGCGGCGCGCTACGAGGGCAGGCGCGCGGGCGCCCCGGCGCTGATGCTGGGCTCGCATATCGACACCGTGCGCGACGCCGGTCGCTACGACGGAAATTATGGCGCGCTGGCTGCGCTTGCGGTGGTCGAGGAACTGGCCGGGCGCGGTGAGCGCCTCGATCACGCAATCGAGATCGTCGCCTTCGGCGACGAGGAGGGCGTTCGCTTCCGCACCACCCTCACGGGCTCGCGGGCGCTCGCCGGGACATACCCGGAGGACGCGCTCGACCAGCGCGACTTGGCCGGTCTCTCGATGCGCGACGCGCTGAAGGCTTTCGGCGGCGATCCTGAAAGGGCGGGGTCGATCGGGCGAAGCGGCGTTGCGGCCTTTGTCGAGGCCCATATCGAGCAGGGACCGACCCTGGAGGCCGAGGGGCTGCCGCTCGGGATCGTGACCGCGATCAACGGCGCGACCAGGCTTGACGTCGGGGTCGACGGCGTCGCCGGCCACGCCGGCGCGACCCCGATGCGCTTGCGCCGCGACGCGCTGACCGCAGCGGCGGAAATGGCGCTCATGATCGAGGCGCGCGCCCGCGGCGAGGAGGGCCTGGTGGCGACGGTCGGCCGCTTCGACGTCTGGCCCGACGCGGCCAACGTGATCCCCGGCCACGTCCAGTTCTCGATCGACCTTCGCTCGCCCGACGACGCCAGCCGGGCCGCGGCCGTCGCCGACCTCGAGGCGCGCATCGGCGCGATCGCCGCCGAGCGCGAGGTCAAGGTCGCGGTGGCCAGGACACATGACGCCGGCGCCTTCGCGTGCGACGCGAGCATCATCGGCGACTTGATAAAGGCGGTCGAAGCGGTCGGCGTCCGGCCCCGCCTGTTGCCGTCCGGCGCTGGGCACGACGCGATGGCGATGGGTAGCCTCTGTCCCTCGGGGATGCTGTTCGTGCGCTGCAGGGGCGGCGTCAGCCACAATCCGCTCGAATCGATCACGCTCGAGGACTGCGCCCTTGGGCTCGCGGCGCTGACGCGGTACGCGCGGGACTTCCGCGCCGCCTGAAATTCCGCCGAAGGGCGATAGTTCCTATGCATTCCGCCGCTATGGGTGGGGCTGCAGTTTTCCGTGTCGGCACAAGCGGTGATTCGCCAACCGCGCCAGCGCGTCGCCAGTCTGGGTAGTAATGCCAATGCACAATGGGTAATAATACCGATGTACAATGCCGGCCCGGGAGGCTAACAAAGGCGCATATACCAAAAGACGCCACCTATAGGGCGTGAACATATTGTAAATCGTAGATTGATGAGGAAGCCGGCCCCGTGTTCTTCATGGATCGGACCAAATCCACTCTCCTGTTAGCTGCGCTAGCGGCGTGCACCGCCACGGCAATTGAAAGTGCTAGCGCGCACGACATGGGCTGCGACGGGAACCCCGTGCCGGAGGCGATCAAGTCTGACTGCTGCGGCGTGGCAGAAGAGCATAAACTGATCCCTGAGCAGATCAGCCGAGGGCCGAGCAACGAATATATCGTGAGCTTCGAGGGCTATACGTTCGTGATCCCGGCGGGCATGGCGCAGCCGAGCAAGGACACTTGTAGTCATATCTTCTTCGCAAACATGTGGGTGGTGACCGACAGCGGCGATCAGGCGCGCGATCCAAGAACTCCGAACGTTCGCTGCTTCCTCACACCGCTTGACTTCTAAACACGCCGGCGGGCGTGACCCGGCCATCCGTGACGAAATCTGGAAATCTCGCCTCGCAACTGCCAACGCTATGAATCAGTCTTTGATTTAAGCGCGGCGGCGCCATGAATGTGGGTCGCGCCGCTCATCAACTGATCGGCGCGCTCGATCGCTATCACGGGGGAGAACTTCGAGCCCCCCCGCAACGACGAGGCTCTCCTCCTCCGACAGGCGGGCGCTACGTCCGCCCCATCGGCAATGGTTCGCTCAGTCGTAGGCCCAATATTCTTCGGTTCCTCGCGAAGGCGAGGCCGGCGAAACCGACCGCCAGCAAGGCCCATGAGGAGAGCTCTGGAGCGGGTTCGCCGGCGGTGATTTGGGAGATAACGATCTGCGCGCCGCCGTCGGAGGCGTAGTAAGTACCCAGAGTCTGGAAAATGCCGCTCAGACCAAAGGTGGCGTCGAAGCAATTATCCGCGATTCTGCAGGCGGCGTTGTCGAGCAGAATATAGGAATCTCCAAAGTATACATCTTCAAAGTCCCCCGAGTATCTCACAAGATCGCTGGCGGAAAGGCTTCCTCCTTCAAAAAACGAGATGGAATCGTACACGAAACTTCCCCGGTCGCTGGTAAAGGTGTACCTTATGTTTGCTGCCGCCGGGCCTGCAAGAATGCTTGCACACAAAACGCTTGCACAAAGGGCGATGAGATTGAAACGTCGCTTGCTGGGCATGGCTTTCTTCCAGGATGTGCGGTGAGATGAGCGCCACATGAGCGTGGGTCTATTCTAACCGCTGTTCGGCAGTGATCCTACCTCGGGAGTCAGCGAGCCAACAGAGGCTCGCACCCTGGCGGGCCCAAACATTCGCTTTACATTTTTTCAGAATCATGGCAATCATTAATTCTGATTAATGGAACATCGTAAGAGAGCATCATGACCGACTCCCCGCCGCCCGAAGAAACTCGCGAGACCGTGCGCGGCAGGCGCCTGGCGCGGAAAATCGCGCGAAGCGAGTGGCGCCAATCCTGTTTCGAGCTTGTGAGCGCCGGCCATTCCTATGCCGAGGTCGCGCAACACCTCATGGTGAGCGAGCGGACGGTGAGGCGCGACGTCGCCCGCGTCATCGACGAGCGCCGCCTCGATGCGCCGGAACGCTATATCCACATGCAGGTTGACCGGCTGAGGCGAGCGATGCGCACGGCCGACAGCCGCGTCGAGCGCGGCGACATGAAGGCGGTTGCGCCGCTCATCAAACTCATCGGCGCGCTCGACCGCTATCACGGCCTCGACGGGCGCTATCGCCGCGAGCCGCGCCTCGCGGCTTTACCCGCCGCCCCCGCGACAGCTCTCGCTCTCGCCGCGCCGGTGGAGAATCTTGCGAAAGTGACAGAATCGGACATGCAAACCCTTGAGAAGGCTTGAGCCCGACCAAAAACGAACGCTCGAATCCTCGGCTTGCGGACGCGCGGGGTGACAATATCGGCCCCGAACGCTACGAACTGCGCGCGCGAGCCGTGGGAGGAATTCAATGAGCAAGCCATTTTTCGGCGACATCAAGCCGGTGAAATATGAGGGGCCGAAGAGCGACAACCCCTACGCCTTCCGCCACTACGACCCGAAGAAGGTCGTCATGGGCAAGACGATGGCCGACTGGCTGCGTCCAGCCGTCTGCTACTGGCACAATTTCGCCTGGCTCGGCACCGACATGTTCGGCGCGCCGACCTTCGAGCGGCCCTGGGACGGCGAGACGATGAAGGGCGCGCGGGCCAAGGCGGACGTGGCGTTCGAAATGTTCACAACCCTCGGCTTCCCGTTCTTCGCCTTCCACGATCGCGACGTGGTTCCGGAGGGCGCGAATCTGGCCGAGTTCGGCAAGAACCTCGCCGAGATGACCGATATCTTCGCCAGGAAAATGCAGGAAACCGGAGTCAAGCTGCTCTGGGGCACCGCCAATCTCTTCAGCCATCCGCGCTACATGTCGGGCGCGGCGACCAACCCCGATCCCGATGTCTTCGCCTATGCGGCCGCGCAGGTGAAGAACGTCCTCGACGCCACGCACAAGCTCGGCGGCGCAAATTACGTTCTATGGGGCGGCCGCGAGGGCTACGAGACGCTGCTCAACACCGACCTGCGCCGCGAGCAGGAGCAGGCCGGACGCTTTCTTTCGATGGTCGTCGACTACAAGCACAAGATCGGCTTCAAGGGCGTGATCCTGGTCGAGCCCAAGCCGCAGGAGCCGACCAAGCACCAGTACGACTTCGACGTCGCGACGGTGTTCGGCTTCCTCCAGCGCTTCGGGCTCGAGCGCGAGGTCAAGCTCAACATCGAGGTCGGCCATGCGGTGCTCGCGCACCATTCCTTCGAGCATGAGATCGCGCTCGCGTCCTCGCTCGGGATGCTCGGTTCCATCGACGCCAACCGCAACGACTACCAGTCCGGCTGGGACACCGACCAGTTCCCGAACAATGCGCCCGAGCTCGTGCCGGCGCTTTATTTCATCCTCAAGCAGGGCGGCCTTGCGCCGGGCGGCTTCAACTTCGACGCCAAGGTGCGGCGCCAGTCGATCGATCCGGGCGATCTCATTCTCGGCCATATCGGCGGCATCGACGCCTGCGCTGAGGCGCTCGCAGCGGCGGCGCGCCTGATCGAGGACGGGAAGTTCGACGCAGCGCGCGCCGAGCGCTACGCCGGCTGGGACAAGGCCGAAGCGCAGGCGATGCTCAAGAAAGGCGCGACGCTCGAGTCGATTGCCGCCCGGGTCGCCAAGGAGAAGATCGAGCCCGAAGCCCAGGTCGGGCCGGCAGGAGTTCTACGAGAACCTGCTCAACCGGTATCTGTGACGGACTTCCGGTCCTCGTCGTGGGCCCGGCGAGATCGTTGCGAAATATGAGGAATTGCACCAGTCAATTCACCCGATCTTCGCGTTTCAGCGGGATGCTCCGTGGCCGGTGTTGCGGCAGCATAGCGCCATCGCGGAGGCGGAATGTTCGGGCGCGTGGTCTTTGTAGCGACGCTCTGCGTGACGGCGGCGTTGCTTGGCTCGTTCTCGCTTTTGGAGCGGCTGCCGGCGCCGGCGCCGGTCGCCGCCGCGCCCGCTCCGGCGGCGGTCCTCCCGCCGTCCGATAGTTCCGCTACGGAAGACACCGGTCGCCGGGTGTTCTCGTATCGCGAGACCGCGCTGCGGGCCGACGGACGGGGCCAATATGCCGCCGACGCGCTCGTCAACGGCTTGCCGGTCCGGATGCTTGTCGACACGGGCGCAAGCGACGTCGTCGTCTCCGCTTCAACCGCCGCGCGGCTCGGGCTCCCCCGCACTGGGTCGGGCGAGCGCGCGATCCAGACCGCCAACGGCAGGACGAAAGCTTCGCCCGCCGTGCTTACCCACGTCAGTTTCGGCGGCATCTATATGAACGACGTGGAGGCCCTCATTCTCGCGCCGGAGGCGGGGGAGGTGAATTTGCTTGGCGAGAGCTTTCTCAAGCGCCTGGTCAGCGTCGAGCAGCGCGACGGGTTGCTGATCTTGCGACAGTGATTATAGCCGCTATCCATAGCGCGTCGGGAGACGGGCCATGGGTCGCGTGGGCGTGATGGCTTCAGGAGATACGCACAAGCCGGGTCAGCTCGAACGGGATGTCGTAACCATCCCAGATGAAATCGAAATCGAGCGCGGTCCCGATCGGGGCCCAGCGCGACACGCCGGGCCCGGCGTGCGACGCGGCGACCTCTTCAATCTCGCCGCGCTCCCAGCCGAAATAGGTGATCGTCTGGTCGCTCTCGCGGATGAAGCCCGCCACCTCTGCGAGCGACGGCACGAATACGACGCTGAGAAATCCCCCTCCGACCCGCGTGTCCTGGCGCTGCGGCGCGCTCGCCACGATGCTGGTCAACTGCGTGTTTTGCCAATGGACGGACGAGGCGCGTCCGTTCGCAGCAGCGTAAAACGCCGCTGTCATCTTGCCGATCGCGTGCCCGACCCGGCCGGCGGGATCGTCCATCGTCCATTCGAGCGCGGAAGCGTCGAGGAGGCGCCGGACCGGCGCCGAATGAGCCGCCGCTTCGCCCACGACGTAGAGCGCGTGCGGAGACGAGCAGGCCATCTGGTCAAAGACGAAGATGTCGTTGTGCAGCTTTTTGGCCAGCGCGTTAAGCCCGGGGTCGTCCAGGTTGTCGAGGGCCTTGCCCTTGATCGTCGAGAACGAGAAGCGGTCGCCGAACCAGATCGACTTTCCCCCGTTGCGCAAGGGCAAGGGGGCGAACAGCGCGATCTTGGCGTCGCCGCCCCAGACGACCCGCGCATCGCTCAGCGCGGAAATCTTCGCCCCGAGATCGCCCTGCGACGGATAGTGGACGAACAATTGGCTGTCGTCCCCAGAGGCCTGCAGGCGTTCGAGAAAGAGTCCGACGATCGCCCGCATCCGAGCGCTGATCTCATGCGGGAGCCGCACGATGTTGGCGTTTCCGGCCAAATAGGAGAGCACCCAGGAATAGAGAAAGACGGTCTCGACATTCTGCGGCGGCAGATGGAAGACAAGGCCGCGCGGCCGCGCCAGGGTGTGCTCAGGCACCCGGGCCGCGAAGGTCGCAGCGAGCTTCAAGAGCGCGGCGCGGCGCGTCCAGAAGGCGAAATGAGCGGCGGGGCCGGAAGCGGCTGCTCGCCGCGGGCCAAGAAGTGTTTCGGCCACCCCCGCGATCAAATTGACGCGCTCCGCGGCGAACGGCGTCGCAAGGCGCCGGCGCGCCTCGCCAAGCTTCGACGTGAGCGCCTGTTCGTCGATGGCGGCTTCGCGCACGCCGGCGCCATAAGCGATGACTTCGGTCAGCATTTGCTCCGCCTCGGCCGCCTCACGCCGCGATCACGTCGCTGCAGCCTCTGAGCTCCGTCTTCGGGGCGCGTCCGGAAACGCGAATGGCTTTGCCGTAGCGGCCGCCGGCTCCGGCGTCGATCGTCGCCACGATGCCCAGATCCTCGGTCAGCACGCTGTGGCCGGGATAGGATCGCGGTAGCAGCGAAACGACCTGGATCACGCCTTCCTCTCCGATCGCCGCCGGCTCCCAGCTGTGCGGCCGTCTGACGATGACGTCGGTGAAATTCGGCGGGTAGAGCAATCCGTCCGGCCCTTCGATGAACACGGACCCGATCTGCTCGACGAAGCCGTAGAAGTTGAAGATGTTCGCAAGGCCGAACCGCCGCTTCAGGGCGGTGCGGAACTCCGCGTTCGAAACCTTCTGCGCCTCGAGCTTTTTCCACCCGCCGGAGTGGATGAGAATGGCGTTGGAAAGGTCGAGTTCACCGTCGGCGAAGGTCCGGTACAGCTTGTCCCATACGAGGAACGTAAAGCCGAAAATGAGAAACGGCTCCTTGCCGTTAGTGCGGACGAACGTCTCGACCGCCTGCCTGTCGAACTCCAATTGCGAATCGAGGGCGAAGGTCGTCTTGGCGCCGAACTTCATCATGCCCAACACGCCGCCGCCGCGCGCGGTGAGATCGGTCGGCTTGATCACGTCTTTGGTGTCGATCGCGAGGAACGGCAGCCGGCGGCCTCCGAGAATGGGACGAAACGAAGCGACCAGCGCCTCGGACTGGCGCCGCGCCGTTTCGTTGTCGATGACGATCCGAACTCGTTCGCTGGCCCGTCGTCCCGCTCGAGCGCATCACGAACGAGGGCGTGGCCGTGCTTTTCAGCTCCATTTCCTTGAAAAGGCTGACGGGCAGATAGGGGACGTCCGCGATCTCGCGATAGGTCCGAAGCCCGCCCCATGCGGCGTCGAGGATCCGCGCATATTCTGGGCTCCTCTCATAGTGGAAGCGCGTGAGCTCGTTGAGCCCTTCGGTGAGGATCGCCTCCTTCTCCAACTGACGGAGAGAATAGGGCGGCTCGTTGAGGAGACGCTCAAACACGAAGGCTCTCCTTGAGCTGCGCGTAGTTGATCTTGCCGCTCGCGCCGCGAGGGATTTGCGCGGTCTTCAACAGAGAGAAACTCGACGGGGGGACTTTGTAGTTGACGGCGAGCTCTCTGACTCGGGCTTTCAGCGCGGTTTCCGACTCCTGCTCATGAACGACGGCGATCTTCTCGCCAAGGTCCATGCAGGCGACGGAGCACACGGCGGCGAGCTCCCGTTCGATTTCGTCGAGGCCGAGCCGGTATCCGGCGATCTTGGCGAAGCGCTTGGCGCGGCCGGTCAGGTAAAGGAAGCCTTCCGGATCCAGGCGCCCAAGGTCGCCGGTTTCGAGGCGTCCCTTGAGTTCGTCGCCCTTGTCGAGGTCGGACCTGGACATCGCGTAACCGAGCATGACGTTGGGACCTTCATACACCACCGTGCCGATGGCGTCCGCCGGCAGTCGCGCGCCCTCATCGTCAACGATAGACAATCGGCCGCCGGCAAGCGCAACGCCGACAGACCCCGCCTTTCGCGAGAAATCCGCGTGCTGCAACGTCGTCATGCGCGGCGACGCCTCGGTCTGCCCGTACATGACGAAGAAACGACCGTCGCGCATTGTCGCCCAATCGTGAATCTTCGCCTGAATGCGGGGATCGAGCGCTCCGCCGGCCTGGGTGAACACCTTGACCGAATCCGGGACGAGGCTCGCCCCAAGACGCGCGAGCGCCGCATAGTGAAAGGGAACGCCGGGAAAGTGCGATCCGCCGACATTCGCGATCTTCGACCAAAAGCTCGGCGAGGTGATTGAATTGTTTACGAGGTAGATACGCCCCCCGGCCACCAGATGCGACGTGGCGACCGAGAGCCCGTAGGAATAGTGCAACGGCAGATGGGCGATCCCGATGCTGCGCTCGTTTATGGAAAGCGCTGCGGCGATTTGGCCCGCGTTGGCGACAATCGCGTCGCGCGACAGCCGCACATATTTCTGGCTGCCCGTGGTGCCCGAAGTGGAAAGAAGAAGTTGCAGGGCGGGATTAATGTCGACCCGCTGCGCAGCGGCGTCGGCCGCTGCCCATTCGACGACGCCCGCCGGCGCGGCGTAGGAGCGCCAGCGCGAGAGGCCCGCCCGTTCGCGCAGTCTTGCGCCGATGTCCGGTGGCGAAAGAACGATTTCCGGCTGATACGCCTCGACCAGGGCGCTCAACTTGTCTTCGGCGAGCGACGGATCGATGAGAGCGACCGCGTGACCCGCCGCGGCCGTAGCGAGCAGGCCGATCAGCGTTTCGCAAGTGTTGCCGCAGAAGAGAAAGGCAAGCTTCTTTCTCTCGGAGGCGATGTTTTGGGCGAGCCCAAGGCTCGCTGCGCGCACCTCGTCGCGCGTTAGCCAGACCTCGCCGCGATCATCGCGAGCCGCCGGCGCCCGCTCAAGCGGCGCGATCAGCGGCAGAAGTCCGCCGCATGAAAAGTCCAAATCGCGCATCGAATTCCGCTGCATCGCAAGTCCGCTCCGCGGACCGTAAAAGGATGGCGCTCAACCCGCGCCAGGCGAGGTCATATGATGAGGCCGCCGTCAACCCCTATGACTTGCCCGGTCACGTAGGATGAAAGGTCGGAGGCGAGAAACAGGATCACGTTGGCGACGTCGTCGGGGCTGCCGACCCGACCCATCGCGATGTTCTGCTCGAGCGTCTTGCGTTTGTCCTCGGGTATGGATTTCACCATCGACGTGTCGATCAGGCCCGGCGCCACCGCGTTGACGCGAATGTTCATCGGCGCGAGTTCCTTTGCGGCTGAAAAGGTCGCCCCAATCACGGCGGATTTTGTGGCCGAATAGACAGTCTGGCCGCTGTTGCCCCTTCGCCCGACAATCGACGAGACATTGACGATCGATCCCGTCTTGCGCCGCGCCATGATGCGCGCGGCCAGTTGCGTGATCTTGATCAGCCCGATCACGTTGACGCTGAAGAGCTCGTCGATTTCCGCGTCCGAAATCATGCCGATCAGCTTGTCGCGAAGGATACCTGCGTTGTTGACCAGGATATCTAGGCGTTTGTGTCGCGACATTGCGCTCTGGGCGATCGCCGTGGCGGTAGTACTGTCCGCGACTGAGCCGTAGACCGTCGAGACGCGGTCGGGATAGGCCGTTTCCAACTCGGCGAAACTCGTGGAGGCCTCATCCGAAGGACGCGCGTTCAAGATCACGCTGCAGCCCGCCTTGAGCAGGGCTTCAGCAGCGGCCCGCCCGATGCCGCGCGAAGCGCCGGTCACGGCCGCCACGCGCCCGCTCAAATCGATTGAGGTCATTGGATATGCGCGCCAGTCAAATCGAGTTGCCGGTCGGGTTCACGAGGCCGCTTTTTCGTCGGGTGTGGCCGAAGGCGCGCCAAAGTCGGCGCGGACCATACGATTGATGATGCCCCATCGCCCCGTCTGAATGCCTTTCTCCATCACGCGCGCCGGGTTTCCGGAGACAAGGCAGTTGGGCGGTACGTCCTTCATCACGACGCTCGCCACGGCGACGACGCAATTGTCGCCAACTCTGACCCCCGGCATGATAATACTGTGCGCGCCGATCTGACATTCTTTGCCGATCCAGGTGTCCAGATGAAGTCGCCGCGGGTAGTCGTGGGTGAGAACGCAGGCGCCGAAGTTCACCGCCGTGCTCTCGCCGATATGAACCCCAGTCGGATAGGCTTTGTCGAGTTTGGCGGAAAACGAGATCCGACAATCGGGCGCGATGTCCATTCCCCACAGCTTATTGAAGTAAAGGCGGCGCAATTCCGAGAACAGCGGACGAAGCTCCCGCCGCACGACCGCCAGGACGCCCGTCGTGCGCAGGTCGGACAATATCATGGTCGAACTCCGTCAGTCGATGCGCCGAAGCGATCTTGCGCTTTCCTTGGGCCGCCCGTTTGACGTATCACTCCTGGGGAGATGACTTTTTACGTATCACCGATCCCGTAGCTCATTCGCGGGAAAATGTATAGCAGGATGGCTACGCCGGCTCGGTCGAAGCGCAGACGGGCGGTTCTGCTGAACAGTAGACCGCCGCTAAGCCGCCTAGCGTCACTGCGCCGCTGGATTCACCCACGGCAGATGCGCGCCGGTCACGACCCATTGCGCATAGGTCTCGAACGGCAGTCCGAGCCTATCGTAGGAAACGCGCAAATACCCGTCTGCGCCCTGCGTCACGGCCTCCGGCGCCACCGTCTCCACCTCCTGAGCTATGACCCCGACATAGGCCGTATCGCCGCCGTTGTAGACGAAGCGATAGTAGCCGAGGCCGTCGTTGAGCCGCCCGAGCAACACGATATCGTGCTTGAGGCGCAGGTCGGAACGCCGGCGACCCCCGCCGCCGCCTCGCCCGCCACCGCCTCTACGGCCGCCGCCAAAGCCGCCTCTATGCCCGCCGCCGCCAAATCCGCCTCCGCGCATTCCTCCGCCGCCAAAGCCGCCGCCGCCGTAGCCGCCCGGACGATGACCGCCAAATCCGCCGCCGCCGTAACCGCCGGGCCGACCGCCATATCCGCCGCCTGGTCGACCACGATATCCGCCGCCTGGCCGGTTGGCCGGACAATTCGCGGGGCGCGCGCCGCCAGGACGGCCAGCCCCGGCGGCCGGACGATTGCCCGCCCCTGGACGATTGCCGGCCCCGCCGACGCCGCCAGGCCTGCCAGCCCCGCCGACTCCTCCAGGCCGCCCAGCCCCGCCGACTCCTCCAGGCCGCCCAGCCCCGCCAACTCCTCCAGGCCTACCAACCCCGCCGACGCCGCCAATTCCGCCGGGTCCGCCAATTCCGCCGATCCCGCCTGGTCTGCCTGCACCGCCGGGGCGGCCGGGCCCGCCCGGCCGATTGCCAATTCCCGGTTTGCTGCCTTGCCCGGGACGATAGTTGCCGTTCGGACTCCACTGGCGATTGCCGTTGCCGACATTGACATTGTTGCCGACGTTGATGTTGCCGTTGTTGATCGTCCCGCCGCGCCAGCCCGCATAGCCGCCATAGGCGCCGCCCCAGCCCGGGTAGAACGCGCCGCTTCCCCAGTTCCACCAGGCGCCGGTCGCCAGCGCGCCGAGCGCGATGCCCGTGCCGAAGGTGAGCAGCGGCGCGACTACGGTGGTCGTGTTGTACACGGCATACGGATCATAGGAGGGAACGTACATCATCGAGGGATCGGTCGGCACGATCGCGATGTAATCGCCTCCGCCCTGAGGCGTGATGACGCCTCCACCTGCGCCTCCTGCCGCTGGAGGCGTACTCGACCCGACTCGCTTCACCGTCTGCTGGGCGTTCGACTTGAGCGCGCCCGAGTTCTCCGCCTCGGCGCGCAATTGCTGTATCGTCGCCGCGACATCCTGAGGCTGGTTCACGATCGCGTCGCCAAGGTCGGTCGTCCAGGGAAGATCCTCGCTCATCTTTTTAATGAGGTCTGGAAAACGCGCCATCGCTTTGACCGCGGGGTCCCATTTCTGACTGTCGATGCCGGAAAAGTCGTTTTTCGCGACAAGCGCCTGATTTTTCTCAAGCCAGCGCTCCGCTTGAACGATTTCGAGCGGGTACGCCGCCGCGGGCAGCATCTGCGCCAGCAAGGCGTCGGGATAGAGCGCGATCGGTGCGAGCAGCTTGCGCAACTCCTCACGGCTGAATTTGTCGGGTTCAGGCGCTGGCTGCTCCGCTTGCCCCGTTGGCGGCGGGGTCGCCGCCGCCGGGGTCCGGCGCTGCGGTGGTCGCGGGCGGGGCTGGGAGCGGGCGCTGCGGGCTGCGCCGGCGCCGCTGCGCCCGCGTCCTGCGCTTCCGCGAGATCCGGGGCGATGGCGAGGGCGAGAGCAAAGGCGATGGCGAGCCAGCCCTGGGTCTGCCGAAGACGGCGGTTCATCGCCAGCAGCATAGTTTCCCCCCGTGGATGTTGCAGAGCGCGGCGAAGACCGCATTCACAGGTCTGTGAAGCTTACACCGCCACGACGAGATCAGGAAGAGGAGGTCATGGAGCGCGGGGTGGCGCCGCTGACCGCGCTGGCGTGGCTGTCGGCTTGCCTCGTCCGGGCATCAACTCTATTGGGGACGCGGCGCGGATGGCCCGATGCCGCCAGCGACGCCCAGAGGCCTTCCTTGTTCCCAAAGCCATCGCCGCAGCTTCTGCCCAACACCTACGCCTACGAATCGCAGCCGATGGTCAAGCCGACCGGGTTCCGCGAATATGACGCGCGCTGGATCTTCGAGCAGGAGATCAACCTGATGGGGGCTGAGGCGTTGGGGCTCGGCATCGCCCGTCTCCTCGCCGAACTTGGGGTCAAGCGCGAGATCGTCGTCGGTCACGACTTCCGCAGCTATTCGGCCTCGATCAAGCTCGCGATGACGGCCGGGCTGATGGCTGGCGGGGCGCAGGTGCGCGACATTGGCCTGGCGATTACCCCGATGGCCTACTTCGCCCAGTTCGCGCTCGATGCGCCGGCGGTAGCGATGGTGACCGCCTCGCACAACGACAATGGTTGGACGGGCGTCAAGATGGGCGCATCGAGGCCGGTGACGTTCGGGCCGGAGGAAATGGCGCGTCTTCGCGACATCGTCATTGCCGGCGAATACCGAAGTGAGACAGGCGGCGGTTATGAATTCGTGGCCGAGTTTCCGGACCGTTACATCGCAGATCTGACGGCTCGCCCGAAGTTGAGCCGGCGGCTCAAGGTTGTCGCCGCCTGCGGCAACGGCACCGCAGGCGCCTTCGCGCCCAAGCTTTTGAGCGCACTGGGCGTCGAGGTCGTTCCCCTAGACTGCGATCTCGATTTCACTTTCCCGCATTACAATCCGAACCCCGAGGATATGGAAATGCTGCACGCGATGGCTGCGGCGGTGACCCGGACCGGCGCCGACATTGCGCTCGGCTTCGACGGCGACGGCGACCGCTGCGGAGTGGTCGACAACGAGGGTAGGGAAATTTTCGCGGACAAGATCGGGGTCATGCTGGCGCGCGACCTCTCGAAGAACCGCAAGGATGCGACCTTCGTCGTCGACGTCAAGTCGACCGGGTTGTTCGCGACCGATCCGGCGCTAAAGGCAAATGGCGCAAGGGTCGACTTCTGGAAGACCGGCCATTCGCACATCAAACGCCGGATCCGCGATCTCAACGCGCTCGCCGGGTTCGAGAAGTCAGGCCATTTTTTCTTCAATGCGCCGATCGGGCGCGGCTATGACGACGGGTTCGTCACTGCGATCGCCATCCTCGACATGCTGGACCGAAACCCGCAAAAGTCGATGGCCGATCTCTATCGCGACCTGCCCAAGACCTGGGCCTCGCCGACGATGTCGCCTGCCTGCCCCGATGAGATCAAGTACGCGGTCGCCGATCGCATCGTCGAGCGGTTCAGGGCGATGCAAGCGCGAGGCGAGCCGCTCGCTGGCCAGCCGATTCGCGAGCTTGTCACAGTCAACGGCGTAAGGGTCACGGTGGAGGACGGCGCCTGGGGGCTCGTGCGCGCGTCGTCGAACAAGCCGGAACTGACGGTCGTCGTCGAGAGCCCGACGTCGGAAGCGGGCATGCGGACGATGTTCGAGGCTCTCGACCGGGTCCTGCGCGAGAACCCCGAGGTCGGCGCCTACAACCAGACGATCTGATGCGCGAATTGGCGAGCGGACGGGTACTTGTGCTGCCGGACCTGTTACGTCCCGGTCTCAGAATCGTCTTCTGCGGCACTGCGGCCGGAACCGTATCGGCGGCCCGCAACGCCTATTACGCCCATCCGCAGAACAGGTTCTGGTTGGCGCTCCACGCCGCCGGGCTGACGCCGAGACTGTTGAAGCCGGAGGAATTTGGCCTGTTGCCGCAATGGGGGTTGGGTTTGACCGACATCGCCAAGCACGTGAGTGGCATGGACCGGGAATTGCCGCCGGGCGCGTTGGGCCATGAGGCCTGCGCGCAGCTCAAGGCCAAGATCGAAGCCGCCGAGCCGAAGCTGCTCGCGTTTACGAGCCTCGCCGCCGGGCGCTGCTATCTCGGCGCCGCCGCCGGCTTCGGGGAACAGCCCGACCGCATTGGCGAAACCCGCATCTGGCTCCTGCCCTCGCCCTCGCCAACCGCAGGTTGGAACTGGGCGAGACACGAGCACTGGTGGCGAAGGCTCGCGGACGAGGCGCGAGGCTAGGCGGTGACCACTGCTTCGAGCCGGGCGCTGAGCCGCAGGGCGTCGGTGATGACGATGGCGCCGCGCCGGCGCTCGATGAGGCCTTCGCGCTCCATGGCGTTGATCTCGCGCGACACGGTTTCCCGCCGGGTGTTGATGCGCGATGCAAGCTCGGACTGATTCGGCGGCGCATGGATGATCGCGCGCCTCGGATCCTCGCGATCGGGACGGGCGAGGCGCAGAAGCTCGGCGTGGACGCGGCTCCGAACGTCGAGGGCGCCGAGTTCTCCGACCCGGCGGGTCATCGCGCGATTGCGCGCGACCAGCGTCGCCACGACCGCTTCTCCGAGCGGGCGGTGGGAGAACACAGTTTCAACGAAAACCGCACATGGCATTTTCGCCACCAGCGAATCGTTGACTGCGAAAACGCTGAGCGAGCGGGGCCCGCCGTCGAGAGCGGCCAAATCGCCAAAGAAGGAACCGGCTTCCATGTCGTTGAAAATGAGATCCTGCCGAACCCCGTGCAGCACCGCCCTCAGGCGGCCGCTCATGACGAAATAGACGTCGCGGTCATCGGCCGTCTGACCAACCACCCATGCGCCCGCCGAGGTCTTCAGCCATGTGCAATGGCGATCGAGAACCCGGCAAGATTCGGGATCGAGGGTCTTGAAACAAGGATGCGCCGCAAGCGTATTGGGTGACATCATCGCATTCGCAGATGATTGGCCTCGACGGTGGCGGACCTTGGCCGCAACGTCAAGAGGCCGCAGTCCCGGTTCGGACATTTTTGTGGAGAGGTCCAGCCCCGCGCGGTGCGAAATGGCCCAATCCACGCCTTCGGCCGGTCAGTGCCGCGGTGTGACGGGGATCACAGCCGGCCCCGCTTCGCCGGTGTAAGGCGGTGAGGTTCTCCGGGACAACCCGTGATCGGTCGAGGCTGGATGCCATACCGTGGCGGGCAGGCGAAGCTCGTCAACTGAATTTGCGATCCCGCGTCGCCGCGCCCGTGGGCCGGGCGCTAAACGCGGCCCCCGCGCCGATCTCCCACCGCGCGGGGCATAGAGCGCGGCGCCTACGCTTTTCCGCAGGCCCGGGCGCCGCGCTCGCGAGTTTCAAACATCGCTCATCGGAGGTTGAACTCCATGTGCACGCGGCCATGGACGCGCTGGGCATGCGGCCAGCGGCCGAAACCGGTCGCAGGCGCGTGGGTCTCGCGTTCATAGGCCCGACCCTGGCCGGTGCGTTCCGGTTGTATCGCGCCGGAATGTGCTCCGGCCGCGTTCGCCTTAGGGCCGTGCCGAGCAAGACAGGCGTTGTAGGCCATAGGCTCCTGATATTGGGCGCAGGACGGATCGTCTTCGGCCAAGGCGCGCCCGGAGGGCGCCAGGGCGGCCAGGCAAAGCGCAATTGTTGCGACGCGCGCGGCCAAGCGCCTCAGCTCCGCAGCGCGGCGCCGGTCCGCCTCGAAACCTCGGCCACGATCTTCGACATCGCAGCGTCGATTTCGCCGTCGGTGAGGGTCCGGTCACGCGGTTGCAGTGTCACCTGGATGGCAATCGATTTCGAGCCCTCCGGCACGCCGTCGCCCTGATAGACGTCGAATACGCCAACCTTGGCGACGAGCGAGCGTTCGGCGCTCTCCGCCGCCCTGACGACGTCGCCGGCGCGCACGGCGGCGTCGACCACGAATGCAAGATCACGCTCGACCGCCATGAAATCCGAGCGGTCGAGCTTCGTCTTGGTCTTGGTGGGCCTCACCTTGGGCGCTGGAACGGCGTCGAGGACGATCTCGAAGGCGACGATCGGCCCTTCGGCGTCGAGCGCTTCCAGGGCGCTCGGATGCAACTGTCCGAACCAGCCAATAACCGTCTTCGGCCCGAATTGCAGCGTCGCGGCACGGCCAGGATGCAAGAAGGCTGGACCGCCGGGAACGAGCTGGACGGCATTGGGACTGACCCCGAGCGCGGAGAGAACCGTCATCGCGTCGCGCTTGGCGTCGAATGTGTCGACCCAGCCGCCGCCGCTCCAGTTCCGGCCTTCGCCCTCGGCTTTGGCCCTGCCGCGCCGCACCGCCGCGGCCGCCATGCGCTGGTCGTTCTCGCCCGGTCCGAGAAACACTTGCCCGACTTCGAACAGCGCAACATCGCCCAACGCCCGGCGCGCGTTGCGCTCGGCGGCGGCGACGAGGCCGGGAATGAGGCTAGGCCGCATGTCGGAAAGATCGGCGGCGATCGGATTGGCGAGCGCGAGCGACGGCGACCCGCCGCCGAAGAGTTGCGCCGCCGTTTTCGAGACGAACGACCAAGTGACCGCCTCGCGCAGCGAAAGCGCGGCCAGCGTGCGCTTGGCGAGCCACGTCCGCTTCTGGATGAGCGTCAGCACCGGCCTTGCCACGCCCTGGTCGAGCCGGGGCAGGGGCGAGGCTGGCGCCCGGTCGACGCCGGCGATGCGCAGAATCTGCTCGACCACGTCGGCCTTCACCTGGACGTCGGGCCGCCACGATGGGACGACGACCGTTCCTTCCGCGACGACGAAGCCGAGGCGGGAGAGGATCGCCTCGCCCTCCTGGCGCGGAATGTCGACCCCAAGCAGCCGTTTGACTTCGCCATAGGGGAAAGAAATTGAACGCCGCGGCGGCGACGGATCGCCCGCCACCACCATCCGCGAAGGCTCTCCGCCGCAGATCGAAAGCACGAACTCGGTCGCGAGATCGCAGCCGGGCACGCAGAATTCGGGATCGACCCCGCGCTCGAATCGATAACGGGCGTCGGTCATGATCCCGAGTCTGCGGCCGCTTTGAGCAATGTTTGTCGGGTCCCAAAGGGCGCTCTCAATCAGAACGTCACGCGTCGTGGCGTCGCAGCCGGAATGCTCGCCGCCCATGATGCCGGCGATGGATTCGACGCCATTCTCGTCGGCGATGACCACCATGCTTTCGTCGAGCGCATAGGTTTTTCCGTCGAGCGCGAGGACGCTCTCGCCGGTGCGAGCGCGGCGCACCGTAAGATCGCCCGCGACCTTGGCGAAGTCGAAAACGTGCAGCGGGCGGCCGCGGTCGAACGTAATGTAATTGGTGATGTCGACAAGCGCGTTGATCGGCCTCAAGCCGATCGCGCGGAGCCGCTTCTGCATCCATTCGGGCGATGGACCGTTGGTCACGCCGCGCACAAGCCT
Source organism: uncultured Alphaproteobacteria bacterium (assembly GCA_963832305.1). Taxonomy (GTDB): domain Bacteria; phylum Pseudomonadota; class Alphaproteobacteria; order Rhizobiales; family Beijerinckiaceae; genus Roseiarcus. Next base: position 57,199 of record CAWHTU010000019.1, read on the forward strand.
GAGGGCGAACGCCGGACAGAGATGTTTGTCGGCGCCGGCGAAATCGAGATGGACGCCGGTCGGGCAGTCGAAGACGCCGGGAATCGATTTCGGCGCCGGCGTCTTCAGTCTCCCCAAACCAGCGGCAGCGAGATCGCGCGCGATGCCCGCGACGCCGGCCGCATCGGGACGGTTCGGGGTCACGGCGACGTCGATCACCGGATCGTCGAGCCCGGCGAAACGCGCATAGGGGACGCCGGTCGGGGCGTCATCGGGAAGCTCGATGATCCCCTCGTGATCGTCGCTGAGCTCGAGTTCCGCCGCCGAGCACAGCATCCCATTCGATTCGACGCCGCGGATGACGCCCTTGGTTAGGGTCAGCTTCTTGCCGGGAATATAGGTTCCAACCGGCGAGAAGACGCCTTTCATGCCCGTCCGTGCGTTCGGCGCGCCGCAAACGACCTGCACCTGCCCTTGGCCCGCGTCGACGATGCAGACCTTGAGCCGGTCGGCGTTGGGATGCTGTTTGGCTTCAATTACCGAAGCGACCACAAAGCCATCGTATTTGCGGCTCGGATCCTCGACGCTCTCGACCTCGAGACCGACGCGGGTCAGCGTGTCGACGATCTCGGCGAGCGACGCCGACGTGTCGAGGTGGTCTTTCAGCCAGGAGAGAGTGAATTTCATCGCCGATCAATTCGATACTGAAACCGACTCACCCGCTCAACCCTCCGGCGAGCGTCGGGATGTCGAGCGGTTTGAAGCCGTAGTGGTTGATCCAGCGCAGGTCGGCGTCGAAGAAGTCGCGCAAGTCGGGCAGGCCGTACTTCAGCATGGCCAAGCGGTCGAGACCAATCCCCCAGGCGAAGCCCTGATAGGCTTCGGGGTCGATGCCGCAATTCGACAGCACGTTGGGATGGACCATGCCGCAGCCGAGGATCTCGAGCCAATCCTCGCCCTCGCCGAAGCGGATTTCCCCACCCGAACGGCGGCACTGGATATCGACCTCGAGTGAGGGCGATGTGAACGGGAAGAAGCTCGGCCGGAAGCGCATGCCGACGTGCGGCACTTCGAAAAAGGCTTTGCAGAATTCCTCCAGAACCCACTTCAGGTTGGCGAGCGTCGCGCGGTCGTCGACCACGAGCCCCTCGATCTGGTGGAACATGGGCGTATGCGTCTGGTCGGCGTCCCGCCGATAGGTGCGGCCGGGGCAGATGATGCGGATCGGCGGCTTTTGCTTCAGCATCGTGCGCACCTGCACCGGGCTCGTGTGCGTTCGCAGAACCTTGCGCTCGCCCGCTGCGTCCGGGGCGAGAAAGAACGTGTCATGCATCTCCCGCGCCGGGTGGCCGGGCGGGAAATTGAGCTTGCCGAAGTTGTAGTCGTCGGTCTCGATGTCCGGGCCTTCCGCGACCGAAAAGCCCATGTCGGCAAAAATCACCACAATCTCGTCCATGACCTGGCTGATCGGATGAATCCGACCGGTCTCGATCCCCGGCAAGCGGACGGGCAGGGTGACGTCGATTGTCTGGCTGACGAGCTCCTTGTCGCGTTCGTTAGCCTTGAGCTTGGCTTCTTTTTCTCTGCGCTTTTCCTCAAAGCCAAATTTTAGCGCATTATTCGCGGCGCCCTCGAACTTGCGTTCCTCAAGGGTCATTGAACCGAGGTCATTGTATAGTTGGGTAATCTCGCCTTTCTTTCCGAGAAATCTGATACGGGCCGCCTCAAGCTCCGCTGTGTTGGTTGCCGCTTCTATAGCGTTGTTGGCCGCGGTGCGGATTTGCTCTCTGTATGAATCCCGATCGGTCATGTTTCTGATCCAATCCGCGGCGCCCCTTCTCCCCTTGCGAGAGAAGGTGTCATGCGAAGCATGACGGATGAGGGTCGTTCGAACAGTGTTCGGTCCGGCGACGAGACTCACCTATGCTAGCGCCTCGGGGCTGCGCCACTCCTCATCCGGCGCTGCGCGCCACCTTCTCCCGCAAGGGGAGAAGGGGCCTCGTCGAGCGCTTCACGCCGCCTTCGGCAGCGAGCCTTTCGCCTGCTCGACGATCGCGGCAAAAGCCGCGGGCTCCGAAATGGCGAGTTCGGACAAAACCTTGCGGTCGACCTCGATCCCCGCCGCGGCGAGGCCGGAGATAAACCGGCTGTAGGTCAGCCCGTGCTCGCGCGCCGCCGCGTTGATGCGCTGAATCCACAGCGCGCGGAACTCGCGCTTGCGGTTCTTGCGGTCGCGATAGGCGTACTGCATCGACTTGTCGACCGCGGCCTTGGCGGCGCGGATGGTGTTCTTGCGCCGGCCGAAGAAACCCTTGGCGGCCTTCAGCACCTTCTTGTGCTTGGCATGGGCGACGACGCCCCTCTTGACGCGCGACATTGTTCAGTCCTCCGGGAAAAGGTTCAGCCGTTCGGCAGATAGAATTTCTTGACCTTGTCGCCGTCGGTCTTGAACAGGATCGCGGTGCCGCGCAGGTTGCGGATCTGCTTGGGCGTGCGCTTGATCATGCCATGGCGCTTGCCGCGATGGACATAGACGACCTTGCCGGTCCCGGTGAGTTTGAAGCGCTTTTTGGCGCCCGATTTGGTCTTCAACTTGGGCATTTGGCTCTCCTCAAGGCTTGACGCCTTCTTGACATTCGGCGGGGCGATGGGCCCCGTTCGCGCGAGCGAAAAAACCGCCACGGCAGCCCTGACAGCCGGGCGGTTCTCAAGGGGCGGGGTCATACGCGAAAGAGAGGGGGGACGCAAGGGCGGCGGCGTAACCGGCTCAGCGGGCGGCCCGCCGGCGCCGTCCTTTTCCGCGACCAAGCGATTTCAAGCGCTTAGGCGCCTTTTTCTGCAACGCGAGACGAGACAGGCAAAGGAGCGCCGATGGTAGATTGTTATTTATCAATATATTACCATCATTACCTCATGTATTACATGAGGTTCGATGCGGGATTCGGGCGCCCGCCGGCGCCATTGGGCCTAGTCGATCGCGGACAGGACATGGACCGCGCGGTTGGCGATCAAGTCCCTGGTCTTCGCTCCGTAGGCGGCCATGTGCGGAGCGGCGATGTGCGCCGCCAAGGCTTCCGGGCTTTCCCACGATTCGATCACGGCGAAGATGTCAGGCCCGAACTTCGCCTGGAACGGGCCGATACCCGTCGCGTCGACATGCGCCGCATACTCGATGCACCCTTTTTCCGCCCGAACCGCCGGGACGTTGGCGCGAAACGCGGCGAGGATCTCGTCGCGGCGCCCCGGCTTGGCGGTTATCACGGCGACTACGCGGATCATTGTCGTTCTCGCTGCTTTCGCCCGACGCCCGGCGCGGCTCCGTCAGGATAACCCGGCGCAATCGGCTTTCGCCAGCGAAAACGCCCGCCGGGCGTCGCGAACCGCCGGTCAAACGGGTTCACCCGAATTCTGCGCGGGATCGTCCACCAGATCAGCAGTTTGGCCGGCGTCCGCGAACTCCCCGGCAATAGGCGGCGCGGCATGGGTGAGCGCGAGCGGCGGAGCGGGGGCGGGCAGGGCGAGGGGCGGCGGGGTTTCGTGGGACGGGCGCGCCGGCGCCAGCCCGTGATAGCGGTCGAGGGCGGCGACGAGCCGGATGAGCGGCGCGGCGGCCTTGGAATCGCCCTTGTCGAGGAGCTCGTCGACAACCCTCAGCGCCTTATTGAGCCGCGCGACCTGCACCCTGGCGTAGCGCTCGGGCGCGTCGAGCCGCCGCTCAGCGATCGCCCGGTCGAATTCGCGTCGCACGGTCGCGACGCTGATCTCGAGGTTCGCTGCGATCACTTCGTAGCCATATCCGGCCGCGATCATGTCGAAAACGGCTTCGCGCAGCGCGAGCTGCTTTTTCCGCCGCGTATTGCGCGCGGCGCGCAAGCCGGCGCGCTTGGAGTGGAAAGCGGGGTCGTCGTTCATGGTCGTCTCCTTCGATGCGAGATTTCGCGGATAATCGAAGAGCCTACCATTGATTTGTAAAAACAGAAATAGTTTGCTGCACAAATTTCCTAAGGTATTGAAATATCAAGACGATCCGTCCTAGGGCCGACCCAAGGCTTCTCGCGCCGCCGAGGCGACGCGCCAAGGTTTCCGGGGCCTCGAAAGGGCCTCCCCGGCGGCCCAAGTCGGGCGCGGCGTCCTTGCGTCGCCCGCGCGGGCGCCCTATCGCAATGCAGCATTTCCACGAGGCGCCATGGACCCGCTGATCGAAGGCTATCGCCGCTTTCGCAAAGAGATCTGGCCGGCCGAGCGGGCGCGCTACGAGGCGCTGGCCCATTGGGGGCAGAGCCCCGAGGCAATGGTCATCGCCTGTTCGGATTCGCGCGTCGATCCGCAGACGGTGTTCGGCGCCGTGCCGGGCGAATTGTTCGTGGTGCGCAACGTCGCGGCGCTGGTGCCGCGCTATAGCCCCGACCCTGGCCATCACGGCACCAGCGCGGCGCTCGAATTCGGCGTCAGGGTGCTCAAGGTTGCGCGCCTGGTCGTGCTCGGGCACGGCCAGTGCGGCGGGGTCAAGGCGATGGCCTATGGCGCGCCGCCGCAGGCGCGGGACTTCATCGCCTCATGGGTCGAGATCGGCGCTCCCGCAGTCGCTGCCGCAGGCGACAAGCCTGAGGGGCGGCTCGACCGGATCGAGGCCGAGGTGGTGCGGCTCTCGCTCGCGAACCTCATGACCTTCCCGTGGATCGCGGAGGCGGCGGCGGCCAGCCGGCTCGCCCTGCAGGGCTACTGGTTCGACGTCCACACCGGGGTGCTGGCGAGCGTGGGGGCGGAGGGGCTTGAGCCGGTGGAGTGAGCCCAAGATCGTTTTTACGCTTGATCCGCGATGAGATCGTCCAGAGCGGCGCGCAGCGGCGGCAAATGGTCTTCGACAGCCCGCCACACGCGGGCTCGATCGATCAACGCGTAGCCGTGGATCAGGATGTTGCGGAAAGCAACGATCAGGCGAAGATCAGGAAATCTTGGCCGCAAGGGTCGCGTCCAGACGATCCAGCTGACGCAGAGCCTCGCCGACAATCTCGAATTGGCGCTCCACCGCGGAGCGCAGGACGATGTCGCGGTCGAAATCCGTGAAGGTCTTACCCATCGTCATGTCCGCGATGGCCGTGGCGGCGTTGCGCGCATCCCAGAGCAGGCTTTTGGGGTCACGCCTCAAAGACGGACTCGCGAGAACGCTCGACGCTTGCTTTGAAATAGGGATTGAGAATTGCGCTCGGCTCGACAAGGTCGACGCTACGCCCGAACAGCGCCTCGAGCGACTGCTTGAGGTCGAAATAGATGTCGAACGACAAAGCTTCGGGCTCGAACTCAACCAGGAAATCGAGGTCACTGTGCGCCGGGTCGAAATTGTCGCTTGCCGCCGAGCCGAAAAGGTCGAGGCGCCGAACATGGAACCGGCGGCACACTTGCTCGAGTTCCCCTCGATGCGATGAAATCTCCGCGATCATCGGACCCTCCCTGGCCTGAGCACATATAGCACGGGTCGAACGCGCCGGCGTCCAGCTCCATCTCGCCGAGCCCTGCCGCGACCTTGCCAATCATGGAACGGACTCACTCCCCCTTGCCGCCGCTGAACAGGAACGGCGCGACCTCGGAGACGCCGGGGGCTTTGTCGACCGAGAAGGGCGCCGGGCGGCAGACGGCGAGCGCGGACAAGCCCACGCGGGCGGTGAGCAGGCCGTTGAGCACGCCTTCGCCCATCCGGGCCGAGATCCGCGAGGCGATCCCGTGACCGACCAGCTGCTGCAGCAGGCTGTCGCCGACCGCCATGCCGCCGGTGATGGCGATATGGGCGCCGATCGAGCGCGCGAGCTTGATGAGGCCGAGCAGGCCCGGCCGGCCGCCGTAAATCTCGGCGATGCGCCGCACGAGCCGCACGATCTGGGCGACGACGAATACGACGTCGAGCACCGCGCGCGGGCTGATCGCGGTCACCAGCGACACCCGCTTGGCGGCCGTCGCGATTTCGCCCTGCGCCTTGTCGTCGAGTGGCCTCAGCAGCGCCCGCTCGGCGACATCGATGAGATCGCGTCCGTCGATGATCGCGCGCATCGCATCCTCGACCTCGGCCCGCGCGCGCGCCGTATCCGGCCGGTCGCGATAGAGCGCGACGAGCTGTCCCACCAGACGGCGAGCGGCGGCGCGGTCGTCGGCCGCGCGCGCCTCGGCGAAGGCGACATGCATTTCGGCGATCCGGGTCTGGCGGGCGACCGCGATCATCTCGCGCGCCGCAACGCCGATGAGGCCGACCAGGAACACCAGGCCGAAAACAACACCGACGATTCCGAGCGACTCCGCCTTGGCGAACAGACCCTCGATGAGGTTGGTCGCCCACAATCCGACTGCGAGCGACACGAGGCCGCCAAGCCCGGTCCAGGCGAGGCGCGCGAGGGTGAAGCGCGAGCGTGAGATGAGGCCTGATTTCTGCGCCGCCTCGATCTTGAGTTCGGCTTCGTCGATCGGCGACGGTGGAGCCGCTGGAATCGGATCATGCTGGGAGCGGATGATCGCTTCCGGAGCGTACGGCGCGGGCTGATCGTCGACCGCGATTCTCCGGTCGTCGAGGCGAAAGGCGCGGGGCCGGGGAGGGCGCTGGCTCACGCGAGGCGATCCCCGATGAGGAATTGGAGCGCCCGGTCGAGGCGGATCTGCGGCGCCGGCTCGCCGCGCTGGGTGAGCGGCGGGCGAAACCGCACGAACCGCCAGTCGTTGTCGGCCTCTGGCAGGGCAATCGCGTCGCCCTCGAAAATGGCCTCAGGCTCGGCCGGGAGCTGGCCGGGAAATACCGCAGCCTCCGCGACTCCGTCGAAGGTCTGGCCGCCGATCGTTTCTCCCTTTTCCGGCACGCCAATAATGGCGTCGAGCGTCTCGCCACCGGTCTTTATCTCGGCCTCTCGAGTGGCGCGGATCGCGGCGAGCGCAATGACGTCAATCTCCGCCCCGACCCCTTCGGCGCGGGCGATCGCTTTTCCGGTCAAGGCGCGCAGGATCGCCTCCAGCCGGTCGTGGCTCGTGTGGTGCAGATGGTCGGCCTTGGTCGCCGCGAACAGGATGCGGTCGATGCGGGGGCGGAAGATCGAGCCCAGCCGCGACGCGCGGCCGGCGCGGAAGGCCCGCATGACGTCGGTGAGCGCATTCTCGAGATCGGTCAGCGCGGCAGGACCGGAGTTCAGCGCCGAAAGGGCGTCGACCAGCACGATCTGGCGGTCGAGCCGGGCGAAATGATCGCGAAAGAACGGCCTTGCCACATGCGCCTTATAGGCCTCATAGCGGCGCGCCATCATCGCCGCGAGGGAGCCGGAAACGATCGCCGCGTCGTCAGCGAGCGCGATCGGAGCGAACGTCAAAGCCGGTGAGCCCTCGAGATCGCCCGGCATCAGGAACCGGCCGGGCGGCAGGGTCGAAAGCGCATAGACGTCGTCGCGCGCCCGCTTGAGATAGGCGGTGAACAGTTCGGCGATCCGCCGCGCCGCGTCCTCGCTCGCCTGGGCTTGCGGGTCGAGCCCGACAAGCGCCGCCCGCCATTTTTCCGACAGCGGCGCACGGGCAGGGGTCTCGCTGGCCGCCAGCGTCTCGCGCGACCATTCGGCGTAGCTCTTGTCGAGCAGGGGCAGGTCGAGCAGCCATTCGCCGGGATAATCGACAAGATCGAGCTTGAGGCTTGAGCTCCGCGCGCCCCAGCCGGCGGCGCTCTCGAACTCGATCGTGAGCCTGAGCTGAGCGATGCGGCGGGTCGACTGGGGCCAGCGGCGATCGGCGCCCGAGAGGCTCGCCAAATGTTCCTCGTAGGCGAATCGCGGCACCGCGTCGTCCGGCTGCGGCTCGAGCCGCGCCCGCATGATGCGGCCTTCAGCCGAGGCGGCCAGGACCGGCAAGCGCGCGCCCGCGATCAGGTTGTTGACCAGCGCCGTCAGGAATACCGTCTTGCCCGAGCGCGACAGGCCAGTGACGCCGAGGCGCAGCGCCCCGCCAGAGAAATAATCGCCGATCGAGCGGGCGACGAGCCCCGCCTCGAACACGAAATCGCTGAAACCTGGCAAGGGAAATTCCGCACGCTCAAAACCGGGGGAGCCTATTTAGGCGGCGCCCGCCGGTTTGGACAGTGGCCAGGCCTCGACCCCCGCCTCAAAGCTGGGAGGCGCCCCCGTCCACGGGGAGTTCGGCTCCGGTCGTGTAGGTCGCCTCGAACGCGAGGAACAGGACCGCCTTGGCCACTTCCTCCGGACGGCCGAAGCGTTTCATCGGGTTGGCCTCGCGCAACTGAAGCTTGACCCGGTCGGCCACGTCCTTCGGCGCAGCCTTGTCGATAATCGGCGTGTCGATGGGCCCGGGACTCACCGCGTTGACGCGGATGCCGCGCGGCAGGAGCTCGCGCGCAAGCGAGCGCGCCATCGACCGAAGCGCCGCCTTGCTGGCCGCGTAGGCGCTGGCCAAGGGAAAGCCCTTCACATCTGCGATCGAGGTGGTGAGAACGACGGCGCCGCCATCGGTCATCAATGGGGCAAGCTTCTGGACCGCGAAATAGGCGCCCTTGGCGTTGACCGTGAGCAGTTGGTCGTAGACGGCCTCGGTCATGTTCTCGAACGCCACGAAGCCCGTCTGGCCGGCATTCACGAACAGGAGGTCGAATGTTCCGAACTCGGACTTGACCCGGCGGGAAAGCGCATCGATATCGGCGAGCGACGCCGCATCGCTTTCAATCACGATCACGTCCTTGCCGAGCTGTGCTCGGGCCGGATCAAGGCCAGCCTTCGAGCGTCCGGTGACCAGAACGCGGCCTCCCAGGGCGATGAGCAGCTTCGCGGTTGCGAGCCCGATGCCGCTCGTGCCGCCGGTAATCGACCGCCCGTTTTCCGTCGTATTGCCGCATTCGCTGTCGTCCTTGAGAGAGTGTTCACCCGTTCCCCGGGCCGCTGCGCCTCGCGCCCGCTTTCTGAAGCCGAAGATTTGCGCTTACAGGGCGCGCTCTACCCCTAGTCGGCGCCGGTCTCGAGTTCCGAAGGCGTCAGGTAGAGCGCCAGCATTGCCGAGTTGCGCTCGACGTCCTTCCAGCGGCGGACGGAAAAATCGAGAGCCGCGACAGCGCCGGTCGGATATTTGGCGGCGAGGCGGCGAACCTCCGGCTCTGCGCCTGAGCCGGTCAACGCGGTCGCCAGCTCGCCAAGTCCTGGGTTGTGGCCGACGAGGCCGACGCGCGCGTGGTCGTTCGAGAGGGAGCGCGTGATGGCGAGCAAGCTGGACAAACTGGCGTCATAGAGCCCGAGCTCTTCTCTAAGCTCGACCTTGCGTTTCCATTCGGCGGCAAAAACCTCCGCCGTCTCCTTGGCGCGGGCCGCGCCCGAGTGAACGAGAACCTCGGGAAGCATCTTGCGCGCGGCCAGCGCTGCGGCGACCCGCCGTGCGTCGGCGCGGCCGCGATCGGTTAGCCTGCGCTCGTAGTCGTCGCGTCCGATCGACGGCTCGGCCTTGGCGTGGCGAATGAGAAACAACCGGCGCATCAGCGAAGATTGCGCGACGGCTCAGCAAATCGCAAGCGGTCCGAGATTCGCTCACGCCGCTTGGTGTCGCGCGTCGGCGGGCCACTGATAGTCGGGCAGGGCAAGCTCGTCGATGAGCTCCCGCCCGATGATGAAGCGTGCGAGTCCGGGTACGGACAGCGTGTTCACGATCAGGTTGCGAGCCCAGCGGCCCCACTTGGTGCGCGGCGCGAAGGCTGTCGAAAATCGCTCAGCCCCTTTCTGCTTGACTTCAATATAGGGGCGCAGGAGCGCCTCATAGGCGCGAAAGGCTGCTTCATGCCGGCCGCGCGCGTTGCCGAGTTCGCCGGCGAGGACATAAGCTGCGGTCATGGAAAGCGCCGAGCCTTGTCCGGCGGCAAGCGAGACGCAGAACGCCGAATCGCCGACGAGCGCGATGCGGCCCTTCGACCAGCGTTCCATCCGGATCTGGCTCACCCGGTCGAAGTAGAGTTCCGACGCCGCGTCCAGGCGGTCCAGGATCTGCGCGCACTCCCACCCGCCGCTTCGATACCTCTCTCGCAGCACCGCCTTTTGCCCGTCGATGTCCTGCGGCGCTGCGCCGCGCTCGGAGGTGAAGATGAGGAGGAAGAGGGTGCGGTCTCCCCTTAGCGCGACCCGTCCGACCATGGCTCCGGGCTCGTTGTGGAGCACATAGACGTCGCTGTCGCGCGGACGGTAGCCCTCGGCCTCGAAGGCGGCGATCGCGTAGCCAAGGTCCCTTTCGAAGCGATGCTCCGGCCCAAAGACCAGCTTGCGCACATTCGAGTGTAGGCCGTCCGCGCCAAAGACAAGATCGAAGCGTCGCGCCGGAGAGTGCTCGAACTCGACATGCGTTTCGTTTCCTTCCTCCCGCACCGCCGCTATCTGATCGCCAAAGATGACTTCTGTGTGCGGGGCCGCCTTGTCGTACAGCAGGCGGGAAAGGCCGCTGCGAGGAATCGTGATGAAGCGGCCGCCGGCAAGCGAGCGCAGGCCGCTCACGCCGAACCCCGCAAGCCTTTCGCCGTGGTCGCCAACGATGCGAAGCTCTCGGATGTGGTAGCCGATCGTCTCCAGTTCGCCCGCAAGGCCCATGCGCTCGGCGATGTCGTAGCCAATGCCCCAGAAGTCGATGACGTAGCCGCCCGAGCGCAATTCCGGCGCCCGCTCGACAATGGTCGTCTCAAATCCGGCGGTGTTGAGCCAGAAGGCGAGCGTAGGCCCGGCGATCCCGGCGCCTGAGATAAGAACAGACTGGGCGCGCATGCCCAAAGGCTAAAAGCGCGCGCTGGCGGAACTATGTCCGCTCTGGGAAGATTGAGCAGTCGCCGCCTACCGCTCCCGCCGGCTCAGGAAAGCGAGCTTCTCGAACAGATGCACGTCCTGCTCGTTCTTGAGCAGCGCGCCATGCAGGGGCGGGATCAGTTTCTTGGCGTCGCGCTCGCGCAAGACATCGGGTGAAATGTCCTCGTTGAGCAGGAGCTTCAGCCAGTCGAGCAGTTCCGAAGTCGTGGGTTTCTTCTTCAGTCCCGGCATCTCGCGCAGCGCAAAGAAGGACCGCATGGCCTCCTCGACCAGCCGCGCCTTGATCGACGGATAATGCGATTCGACGATTCGGTGCATCGTCTCCGCGTCGGGAAAGCGAATGTAGTGAAAGAAGCAGCGGCGCAGGAAGGCGTCGGGCAGCTCCTTCTCGTTGTTGGAGGTGATGATGACGATCGGCCGCAGTCGCGCCCTGACCATCTCGCCGGTCTCGTAGACGTGAAACTCCATCTGGTCGAGTTCGAGCAAGAGATCGTTGGGGAATTCGATATCGGCCTTGTCGATCTCGTCGATCAGCAGCACCGGGCGAACGGGCGAGGCGAAAGCCTCCCACAGCTTGCCGCGCCGGATATAATTGGCGATGTCGGAGACCCGCGGGTCTCCGAGTTGCGAGTTGCGAAGCCGCGAGACGGCGTCATATTCGTACAGACCCTGCTGGGCTCGGGTCGTCGACTTGACGTGCCAGGCGATGAACGGAGCGCCGAGCGCGCCAGCGATCTCCTGCGCCAAGAGCGTCTTGCCGGTGCCGGGCTCGCCCTTGACGAGCAGCGGGCGTTCGAGCGCGATCGCGGCGTTGACCGCGGTCTTCAGCTCATCGCCCGCCACATAGGTGGCCGTTCCGTCAAAGCGGGTCATAGGTGGGGCGCCTTCAAAACGCATGGGCTCGGCTCGCGGCAAGATCTGTCAGCAAGGTTTGTCAGAGCGCGGCCGTGCTCGTCAATTCATGAGGCCCTTGACGGTCTCGACGAGCTGCTTGAGCGAGAACGGCTTGGGCAGGAACACGAATTCCTGACCCTCTGGCAGGTTGCGCGCGAACGCGTCGTCGGCGTAGCCGGAGACGAAGATAACCTTGGCGGTCAATCCGCGCCGGCGCAACTCGGTCAGCATCGTCGGGCCGTCCATTTCCGGCATGATAACGTCAGAGACGATAAGGTCGATCGGCTCGTTCGCCTTCTCGGCCACTCTGAGCGCGTCAAGACCTGTCTCCGCCTCGAGCACCGTGTAGCCGCGCGAAGCAAGCGCGCGCGAAGCGAAAGCGCGCACCGCTTCCTCGTCCTCGACCAGCAGGATCGCGCCCCGGCCCGTGAGGTCGGCGGCCGGCTTGGCGGCCTCCTTTTTGGCTGGCTCGTCGGCCTCCTCGCCCTGGCGGCGCGGGAGAAGAATGCGAAACGTCGCGCCTTTGCCCGGCTCGCTGTCGCAGAATACGTAGCCGCCGGTCTGCTTGATGATGCCGTAGACCATCGACAGGCCGAGGCCAGTGCCTTTGCCGACGTCCTTGGTGGTGAAGAAGGGTTCGAAGATCTTGGCCCGGACCTCGGGTGGAATGCCGTGGCCGGTGTCCTCGACCTCTACCAGCACGTAGTCGGCCGGAACGATCGCCATCTCCTTCAAGTCACCGCAGTCGGAAGCGGGGAAGTTGCGGGTGCGCAGCGTGATCTTGCCGCCGTCGCGGATGGCGTCGCGGGCGTTGACGACAAGATTGACGATCACCTGCTCGAACTGGTTGAGGTCGGCCTTCACCTGCCAAAGGTCGCGCCCGTATACGACGTCGAGCTGGATCGTCTCGCCAACCAGGCGGCGAAGCAGCATCTGGAGCTCCGACAGCACGTCGTTGAGCTGCAGCGTCTGGGGACGCAAGGTCTGGCGACGCGAGAAGGCGAGCAATTGCCGCACCAAGCCGGCCGCCCGATTGGCGTTCTGCTTGATCTGCATGATGTCCTGGAAGGACGGATCGGTCGGGCGGTGATTGGCGAGCAGAAGATCGGAATAGCCGATGATTGCGGTCAGCACGTTGTTGAAGTCGTGCGCCACGCCGCCGGCGAGCTGGCCGATGGCCTGCATCTTCTGGCTCTGGACCAGGTTCTCCTGGAGGGTGCTCTGCTCGGTCGTGTCGAGGGCGAATATGGTTGCGCTCGCGCCCTCGTCGGTCTTCGGATCGGCCGCCGAGACGAAGAGGCGCGCCGAACGCGAGGCGCCCGCCGCCTCCAGCAACACGTCGAGCGGAGCGATTTCGCCCTTGCCCTGGGCGGCCGCCTCGATCGCAGCGCCCAGGGAGGCGCGATCGCGCTCGGCCACCAGGTCGAAGATTGACAGCCGTCCCTTGGCGGCGTCGGCCTTGAGCGCGGCCTGGGCGAGCCGCGCAAAGGCCGCGTTGGGACGCAACACCGCGCCCGCGGCGTCAACCGCCGCGATCGCCACCGGCGTTGAATTGAAAATGCGGGCAAATCGAACTTCCGCGGCGCGCAGGTCTTCGCCCTTGATGTCGCCCGCCGCGCGGTTGATGACTAGCGAGCGCGACGGACCTGGCGCCCCGTCGCTGGAAAAGGCAACCTTGTGGAGGATGCGCACAGGCAGCACCCGGCCCTGGCGCGGCTTGAGGTCGACGTCGAATTGCTGCGTAGTCACTTCGCCCGGACCGCCGGACATCATGGCGAGCATGGCGCCGCCGTTGCCGGCGACGATGTCATCGACCTTGAGCCGGCCGACGCCGAACTGTGCGAGATCGTAGTCGAGCCACCCCGCGAGGGTGGCGTTCATGTGCGCGATCGTGCCGTCGGGCTCGGCGGAGAAGAACCCGGCGGGCGCGTGGTCGAGATAGTCGATCGCGTGTTGAAGATCCTGGAAGAAGGTTTCGTGCCGGTCGTGGTCGCGCGTCTCGTCCGAGACCGTCCACGCCATCATCCCGTCCTTGGCCGCGCCTTCGAGCGGGCGTACGCGAATGCGATACCAGGCGACCTCGCCTTCGCCGCTCGGCGGCGGCGAAAGACGCAGCTCCTCGCTCGCCCGCGCCCCGGACTTGGCTGCCTGGGACAGCCGGTAGACCGACTCCGAGACGTCGGGGGAGCCGGTGAACAGGCGCTCAACCGGACGCAGATCGCCTGCTGCGCGCGCCCCCGAGAGCGCGCGGTAGGCGTCGTTGGCGTAGACGATCCGCGATTCGCGGTCGGTGATCAGAATTCCGTCCGGATTCGAGTCGGCGATCGCCTTGGTGGTGTCGAGGCGGGCTGCCCTTGTCGGGAATTGCAACAGGCCAAAAGCGAACAAAAGCAAGCCGAAAGCGCCGCAAATGGCGAGGATGACGATCATCCAGGTGAGCAGCGTCGCGCCGATCGCGCTCGGCGCAAGCCACAGGGCCAGGAGAGCGCCGGCCAGGCAGACGATGAGGATCGCGAGCGCGAGCGGATTAACGGTTCGCTCGATTCTGTCCACCGGAGGAGGCGGCGCCGATTTCATTTGAGGCTCAAACCCCGAAAGGACATTGCCGAACGCGAACCCGCCGAGTCGCTCGCGGTCGCGCGTGTGCTACCATGTGCGGCGTCCGATGTCTCGACGGCGAACGGCCAAACCTGCGCGAAAGTGGGGTGAAAGCCCCAGTTTTCAACGGGATCGCATTTTGTTATGAATGTCACACAAGCGCCGGTTGGATTCGGCGCGCGCGGGACAAGCGAGCGCGGGCGGCGCGTTTAGTCCACTCCCTGGGTCGGCGGCGATTTCGCTTCTCCGGGGCGCGGCGAAGCCGCTCGAGAGCTGAACCTGAAGAGAGGTTGCGGCGCGCTCGGCGGGGGAGTGTTGGATTGGGCATGCAGTGGTTGGATCAGCTTCCCTTCGCAGACAATCGGGTCGTTCAGATGGGGTTCCTGGCGGCGTGCGGCATCGCCGCACTCGTCGTCCTGGCGATCCTCTACCGATTGGTATTCGCCCATAGGCTGCGCGTTCCGGGTGGACGGACCCGCCAGCCGCGCCTCGGCCTCGTCGACGCGTTCAGTCTCGACGGTCAACGACAGCTGGTCCTCGTCCGGCGCGACAATGTCGAGCATCTGGTCATGATCGGCGGGCCAAATGATGTCGTGGTCGAATTGCAGATCAACCGCGCGCTGACGCCGGCGCGGGAGAACAACCAGGCCTCGCCTCTGCTGGCGCCAGGCGCATCCGGGCGGCGAACCGAGACGCCGCTGGCGGCCGCGCCGGTCGTCGCCGAAGCGCCGCCGTCGAAGGTGGCCGCCCCGGCCGCGACGTCTGCGCCAGCGGCCCCCAAGGCGCCAGCCCCGGCTCCAGCCCCCGCGGCGCCTAAGGCGCCCGCGCCGGCTTCGGTCCCGGCCCCGGTCCCCGGTCCCGGCGCCTTCCAAGCCGCCGGGACCAGCTGCGGCGGGCCCGGCCGCCCCTGCGCCCGCGGCCCCTCCCGCGCCGGCGGCCAAATCAGTCGAAGCTGAGCCCCCGCGCCCGGCTCCCGTTCCGGCCGCGGTCGCGCAATCGTCGGAGCCCGTTCGGCAGGAGCCGGCGAGTTCGCCGTCGCCGCGTCCCGCGCCGGGGCGTTCGACAATGCCTCCCCCGATTGTTCCGGCGAGCGGCTCCGCCAATCGCGCGACCGTGACTCGCCTGACGGAGAAGGTCGCCCCGAGATCGTCGCCGATCTCCGCCATTCCGCCGGTCCCTTCCGCGGCTGCGCCTTCGCCGCCGCGCACGGACAAAGCCGAATCAGCCGCCGCGGCGGTAGCCGTGGAGCCGCTCGCAGGGCCGCCGAAGGCGGCCGTCGGGACGTCTGCGCCGGCGCGGCCTGCAACGAGGCCGCCATCGTCCGAGGGCGCGCCGAAATTAGGCGAGATTCGTCAGCTCGGCGACAAACCGAACGCAGCTTCAGGCGCCAAAGGGCCGGGGAAGGCTGACGATCCGTTCGCCGACCTTGATTCGCTGGAAGCGGAAATGGCGCGCCTGCTCGGCCGCGAAAAGCTGAACTGACCGCTAAGCCGGGAGCCCGCGCTCTTGCTGCTGAGCCGATCGGAGCCTGTCGACCGGGGCAGGGCGCCGTGACGGGCGCCCGCTGCTTCCAGGATCGCGGATAAGCGGCAGGACCGCGACTCGTTACTCGTCCCGATAGATTCTCTCGCGCCGCTCGTGCCGTTCCTGGGCCTCGACAGAGAGGGTCGCGATCGGCCGGGCGTCGAGGCGCCTGAGCGAGATCGGATCGCCAGTCTCGACGCAATAGCCATAAGAGCCGTCGTCGATTCGCGCCAGCGCGGCCTCGATCTTGGCGATCAGCTTGCGCTGCCGGTCGCGGGCGCGAAGCTCGATCGCCCGGTCGGTCTCAGACGATGCGCGGTCCGCGAAGTCGGGATGATTCTCGCTCTCCTGCTGCAGGGCGGCGAGGGTGTCGCGGCTTTCGGCCAAGATCGATTCGCGCCACGCGTTGAGTTTGCGGCGGAAATATTCTCGCTGTCGCTCGTTCATGAACGGTTCGTCGTCAGACGGCTTATAGCTTTCAACGGCGACATCGTTCATTGGCGAATCCTGCTTTCCGCATAGAATTTTGCGGCCTTATAGCGATCCGTCGGCTAAGGAACAATGACTATCGTCGCCAATCTTCCTCGCCCCGGGTCGACCGACGCGCGATCCCATGCCGCGCTGAGGCTTTTTGCCTCAACCGCCTTGCCAGAGGGTAAAGAGCGGCTCAGGTTGAAGCGTCGGGACGCTTTGAGAAACCGGGGACTTCGGTCTCGAAGGAGGGTTGTCATGTACAAGCGCATCGTTCTCGCGGTCGATCTCGCCGAATTGGACTCGGCTCCAAAGGGACTCCCGCAGGCGCTCGAACTGGCCAAGGCGGGCGGCGGCGAGCTCAGGCTGGTCAATGTCCAGCCGGTCATCCCAGCCACGTTCATGGAATACGTGCCGGTGGACTTCGACGAGGAGCAGGAGAAGCGCGCGAAGGTCGAGCTCGACGCCATTCTCGCCGGCATCGATCTGCCAGCCGAGCGCAAGAGTGCGGCGACGCGGGCGGGCGGGATCTATCACGAACTTTTGGAGGAGGCCTCGGAATGGAACGCCGACCTCATCGTCGTCGGGTCGCATCGCCCCGTGATGTCGGACTATCTGCTCGGCTCGAACGCCACGACGATCGTGCGCCACGCGCAATGTTCCGTCCTGGTGGTCAGGGAGTGACGCCTCCCGCTCGCCTCAGGCGGCCAGCGCCCGCATCGCCGCTTCGACCCCGTCGGGCGTCAGCGGGAACATGCGATGCTGGAAGATCTCCGCGATCATCCTCGTCGACATGGAATGACTCCACTGGCTCTGCGGCGTGGGGTTGATCCACACCGTGCGCGGCCAGGCGAGAATTGCTCGCTCGAGCCAGACCCGCCCGGGCTCCGGATTGAGGTGCTCCACCGAGCCGCCCGGGGTCATGATTTCGTGCGGACTCATCGAGGCGTCGCCGACGAACACGACCCGATAGTCGCGGCGATAGGAATTGATGAGGTCGTTCGTCGGCGTCCGCTCGTCATGGCGGCGGCGATTGTTCCTCCAGACGCTCTCGTAGAGGCAGTTGTGGAAATAGAAATGGTCGAGCCGTTTGAACTGGCTTTTTGCCGCGGAGAACAATTGCTCAGCCGCCTCGACGTGCCAGTCCATCGAGCCGCCGACGTCGAGAAAGAGCAGCACCTTGACTGCGTTGCGACGCTCGGGCCTGAGCAGGACGTCGATATAGCCCTTGTCGGCAGTTGACCGGATCGTGCCGTCGAGGTCGAGCTCCTCCGCCGCGCCCTCGCGGGCGAATCGCCTGAGGCGACGCAACGCGAGTTTGATATTGCGCGGCCCGAGCTCGGCCTCGCCGTCGAAGTCCTTGAACTCACGCCGGTCCCAGACCTTGACGGCGCTGCCCCGGCGGCCCTTGTCCTGGCCGATGCGCACGCCCTCCGGGTGGTCGCCATAAGCGCCGAACGGCGATGTCCCGCCCGTGCCGATCCATTTCGAGCCGCCCTGGTGGCGACCACTCTGCTCAGCCAGGCGCTGGCGCAGCGTCTCCATCAGCTTGTCGAAACCAAGCTTCTCGATCTCGGCCCGCTCCTCCGGGCTCAAATATCTCTCGGCCATGCGGCGCAGCCATTCCTCGGGCAACTCCCTGGTTTCGACCGCGGCCGCGAGCGTCAACACGCCCTTGAAGGTCGCTGCGAACACGACGTCGAACCGATCGAGATTACGCTCGTCCTTGACCAGGAGCGCACGCGCCAGACGATAGAATTCGTCGACCGACATCTGAGCCAGATCGCCTTCGAGCGCGCGCATGAGGTCGAGATATTCGCGCGGCGTCGCCGGCACATGCGCCTGACGGAGGTTGGCGAAGAACTGGAGAAACATAACGCGATCCTAGCGTGCGCCGACGCCGCCGTGCAATGCTGAGGGGCTCAGCTAGTCGCGCAAGGTCCCGTTGCATGTCCGCCGTTGTGGAGCGTCGAGAATTCGCGCTGCCGTTCGCCGCCAGCCCGGAGAAGGAGATTTTCGCCATCGGCGACATCCACGGCCGCGCCGACCTGCTCGCCACGCTCATCGACGAAGCCGCGCGCGAGCCGAGGCGGCGCGAGAAGCGTGCGATCGTCTTTCTCGGCGACCTCGTCGATCGCGGGCCCGACAGCCTGGGCGCGATCGAGCTTGCGATCGGCGCCGCGACGCGCATCGGCGCCGACGAAGGGATTGCGCTGATGGGCAACCATGAGGCGATGATGCGCCGCGTGCTCGATCCGAGCACGCCAAGAGATGACGCGATCAGGGGGCTCGCAGCCTGGATCGCCAATGGCGGCGACCAGACACTGGCCGAGTTCGTCGAGGCCGACGAGCCGCCGGAGGATCTCGACCAACTCTTGGCGGCGGCGCGCGCGTCACTGCCGGAGCGTGTGCGCGCCTGGCTTCATGCTTTGCGCGCGAGCTGGCGCTCGGGCGACATCCTGTTCGTGCACGCTGGCGTCAACCCGAATTTCGACCTCGAAGCGTTTCTCGCCATTCCCTGGAATCTGCCGCTCGCGAACCTGGACGAAGACCGCCATTGGGCCTGGGTGCGCTGGCCGTTCCTCAACCATCGACCGGGGCCGGAGGGCTTCAGCGGCATGTTCGTCGTCCACGGCCACACTCCGAACGACGGCAAGCGCGTGGCCTCGCACGAGGATCAGATCGCCGGCTTCCGGCTCAATCTCGACGCCGGCTCAGGGCTGACCGGGATCGCCAAAATGGCGATCATCCGCGGCCGCCGCGTGGAAGTGGTCGCCGCGCGCGGACCGACCAACCGGGAGCTCATCGACGATTGACGCGAAATCGCCGACGGCGGTCATGTCACTGGCAGCCCGGCCTTGCGCAAACCCTCGACGATGCGGTCGAAGTCGGCCGGGTTTTTGTACGGCAGGACATTGCGCCGTTGCTCGAGGGAATATGTCGGATTGATCACTTGCGCCTCGCGCCAGGCCTCGCGGGCCTCGTCGATGCGGCCCATCTGGCCCAGAGTCGCGGCCAGGAGCACGCGCGAGGTATCGGTTTCCGGGTTGCGCAGGATGCGTCGCTTCAAGAAGCTCACGGCCTCGTCATATTGCCCGAGCTGGTAGGCTGCCTGGGCGCGGAAATAGAGAAAGATACTGTTGAAATGGGGATCGAGCGCCATCGCGCGGTCGAAGAAACCGACCGCCTCCGCCGACCGGCCACTAAAGTGCAGCAGCACGCCGACCATGCTGTGCCCGTCGGCAAAACTCGGATTAAACGCGATCGCCTTCTCGGCGGCGCCGAGGGCTTCATCGTTGCGCCGTCTCCACGACAGGGTCATGGCGAGCGACCACAGCGCGTAAGGATACCGTTCGTCGAGCTTGACCGCCTGTCGCGCCGCGCTCTCCGCCTCGGCCAGGGCCTCGGCAGGCGCTTCGGCCCATCCGTTGGCATAGGCGTTGGCCAGCGTCGCGGCGAGGAAGGCGAAGCCCGGCGCAAAGCCGGGATCGAGCGCGGCCGCGCGCCTGAGCAGCCGCTCGGCCTCGCGGTTGGCCTCGGGCGCGAACGCCCACCACAGCTCGCGCCCACGCAGGAACAAGTCGTAAGCTTCCTGGTTTTCGGTGCGCTCGGCGACGATGCTCCGCCGGTCGCCGCCGCTCAGATTAAGCGCCAGAGCCGAGACGATATGGGACGTCACATCGTCCTGGACGGCGAAGATGTCGGTGAGCTGCCGGTCGAACCGTTCGGCCCACAGGTGCCCGCCGGTGGTCGCGTCGATGAGCTGCGCCGTGATCCTGACCCGCCCGCCCGACTTGCGCACGCTGCCCTCAAGCACGTGGCGGACCCCAAGGCTCCTGCCCACCTCGCCGATGTTGACGTTCTTGCCCTTGAACGTGAAAGCCGAATTGCGGGCGATGACGAAGAGCTGCGGCAGCTTCGACAAAGCGGTGATGATATCTTCTGATATGCCGTCGGCGAAATATTCCTGTTCGGCGTCGCCGCTCATGTTGGCGAATGGCAGCACGGCGATCGACGAACGGGCGGGCTCGCTCGGCGCGGCAGTAGCGTGGCCGGGAGCGCTCCGGGCGTCGGGCGGCGCAAACGAGACCGCGTAAATGCGCACCGGCCGGGCGATGTTCTTCAACGTCTGCTCGCCGCGATCGACGAAGGTCTCCTTCACCCGGTCGCGCACCTGCCGCCACGCGTCTTCCGACAGGGATATTCCAGCAGGGTCGGCGACGCTCTCGATCCGCGCGGCGATATTGACGCCGTCGCCCATCAGGTCGCCATCCGCTTCTTCGACGACGTCGCCGAGGTGAACGCCGATGCGCATTTCGATGCGCCGGTCCTGCGCGACGCCGGCGTTGCGCTCAACCATGCCATTCTGAATCTCGATCGCGCAGCGAACTGCGTCGACTACGCTGCGGAACTCGACAATGAACCCGTCGCCGGTTCGCTTGACGATGCGGCCGCGATGGATGGCGATCGTCGGGTCCGTGAGGTCGCTGCGCAAGGCGCGCAGACGAGCCAGCGTGTTGTCCTCATCCGCTCCGGCAAGACGGCTGAAGCCAACGACGTCGGCGGCAAGGATCGCGGCAATTTTCCGGGTCTCGTTCATGGCGCCTCGGGAGAAGAGCCAGAATAGCACAGGATTGACGCGGGCCGGCGATCGGGGTCGGCGCGCAACGAACTCCCCGTCGTGGCGATCACAAAAGCGCGAGAATCGCCAGGACCTCCGAATAAAGCGACGGCGATAGGCGTTTGAGCATGCTGGCCCGACTTGGGGATGGCGGCGGGCGCTTTCACCAGTCTTTTGGAGAATTGAAGCGATGGACCTCAAACTGACGTCGGGCGCTGTCTTCGCGTTCCTTGGTTTTCTGACCATGCCTCACGCGCAAGCAGCTGAAAATGTGCGGGTGCGCGGTACGATCGTCGGCCTCGAAGGGTCGACGCTGACGGTGAAGACCCGCGAAGGCCCCGACACGGCGGTGGCGCTCAAGCCCGGCTGGAAGGTCGCTGGCATTGCCAAGTCGTCGGTGGAGGACATCAAGCCGGGGGATTTCGTCGGCATCGCCTCCCTGCCGACGGCGGCGGGAGGAGACGGGGCCGTCGAGGTGCTCGTCTTTCCGCCCGCGATGAAAGGGACTGGCGAGGGCAGTTACCCTTGGGACCTGAAGCCGAAAAGCTCGATGACCAATGCGACCGTCACCAACGCGGTCAAGGGCGTCGACGGGCGGACGCTCGACCTTTCCTATAGCGGCGGCAAGGAGAAGAAAATCTCGATTCCGGATGGGATCCCGATTGTCACTTTCGGCCCCGCTACCGAGGCGGACCTGAAGCCCGGAGCGACCGTCTTCGTTCCCGCCCAGCGCGGCGATGATGGTACGCTCGCCACAGGCTTTGTCGCCGTCGGGACGAATGGCGTCGACCCGCCGATGTAGTAAATAGATCGCTCGCGAGGACGGACAACGCGCCTCTCGCGTCAGTTGACAGGCCTGCCTGCCATTTTCCAATACGGGTGGGATGGGCGGTCGACGTGGGCGAGCGCGATGCGGACGTGGATCAAAAACCCGTTGGCCATTCTCGCCGAGAGCGCCGAGCGCGGGCTCGTCGTCGACGGGACGCGGATAGTTGAGCTTGTGGCAAAAGGCGAAACGCCGGAGCGGATCGACGCGGTCTTCGACGCCTCGCGCCATGTCGTGCTGCCGGGCCTCATCAACACCCATCACCATTTCTACCAGACGCTGACCCGCGCCCATCCCGCGGCGATCAACAAGCCCCTGTTCGCCTGGCTCACCGCGCTCTATCCGATCTGGGCCCGGCTCAAGCCCCGCCAGCTCAGGCTCGCGGCGCGGCTCGCGCTGACCGAGCTCATGCTATCGGGCTGCACGACCGCCGCCGATCACCACTATCTCTATCCGGAGGGCCTAGAGAACGCGGTCGACATCGAGGTCGAGGAGGCGCTCGCGCTCGGCATGCGCGTGACCGTCTCGCGGGGGTCGATGAACCTGTCGCAAAAGGACGGCGGACTGCCGCCCGACAGCGTAGTGCAGGACGAGGAGACCATTCTCGCCGACAGCGAACGGGTGCTGAAGCTGTTCCACGATCCGAAGCCCGGCGCGCAGATTCGCGTCGCGCTCGCGCCCTGCTCGCCGTTCTCGATCTCGAAGGATCTCATGACCGAAAGCGCGCGCTTGGCTAAGCGCTACGACTGCCAGCTTCACACCCATTTGTGCGAGACCGAGGACGAGGAGCGCTTCTGTCTCAAGATGTACGGCTTGCGGCCGGTCGACCTCCTCGAGGAAACCGGCTGGATGTCGAGCCGCGCCTGGCTCGCCCACGGCATTCATTTCAACGCGCACGAGATCGCCCGGCTGGGCAAGGCGGGCGTCGGCGTCAGCCATTGCGCGGCCTCGAACATGGTGCTCGCGTCGGGGATCTGCCCGACCTGCGAGCTCGAGGCGGCGGGCGCGTCGCTCGGCCTCGGCGTTGACGGCTCGGCCTCGAATGATTCCTCCAACATGATGGAGGCGGTTCGCCACGCGCTGATGGTCGGCCGCCTGCGTTACGGCGCCGGGAAAGTCACCCATCGCGACGTCCTGCGCTGGGCGACGGAAGGGTCCGCGCGCTGCCTCGGGCGTTCCGACATCGGCCGGATCGAGGAGGGATATGAAGCGGACCTCGCCCTCTTCACGCTCGACGAGCCGCGCTTCTCGGGCGCGCACGATCCGCTCGCCGCGCTCGTCCTCTGCGGCGCCCACCGCGCCGATCGGGTGATGATCGCGGGCGAATGGCGGGTCGTCGACGGGGCGCCGGTTGGGCTCGACCTCGCCGCGCTGATCGCCGAGCATTCGCGCGCGGCGCGGGATTTCGCATGATGGACAAGGCCTCCGAAAGATGACCGCCCTCGTCGTCCTCTTCATCGCTTCGCTTTGGGCGGGAACGCAGAATGCGCTCGCTGGCGGCGGCTCGTTCATCACTCTTCCGTCGCTGATGCTGACCGGCATGGACGCGCGCGCGGCCAACATCACTTCGACCGTGGCGCTGTTTCCGGCCCAACTCATCACCGGCTTCACCGGACGCGTCGACGCGAAAAGCCCGCCGGGTCTTGCGATGCGGACCCTTGTTCTGGTCAGCCTCCTCGGCGGCGGGATCGGCGCGCTCATCCTGCTTGCGACGCCGGCAAGCGTGTTCGCGCGCCTCGTGCCGTGGCTCGTCCTGTTCGCGACCGCGCTCTTCGCCTGGGGCAGCTTTTTTCGCCGGTCGGTCGACGAGATCGAGGGCCGGCTGCCGCCCTGGGGCATGGCGCTCATCCAATTCCTCATCGCAGTCTACGGCGGCTATTTCGGCGGCGGCATCGGCTTCATGATGATGGCGGCGCTCGCCATGACCGGTATTGCGGTGCGCAACGCCGGAGCGCTCAAGAACATCCTGGCCGGAATGGCCAACGCGTCCGCGGTCTTGATCTTCGTCTTTTCCAAGGATGTGCATTGGCTGCAGGCGCTCGTCACCGCGGCCGGCGCCTCGTTCGGCGGCTGGGCCGGCGCGCTGATGCTCAAAAGCGTCAACGAGAGGCTGTTGAAACTGGGCGTCGTCGCCATTGGCGTCGCGCTGACCATAGGGCTGTTCTGGAGGTCGGCTTAGCGGTAAAGCGGGGATTTGAGCGCGGAGCGAGCAGCAAATGAACATTGAACTCTTCACCGCCTTTCTCTTGATTACGATCGTCCTCATCATCGCGCCCGGCCCGATCGTGACCCTCATCATCTCGACCGGCGTGCTGCAGGGACGGCGCGCGGCGTTGATCACATGCGCCGGGACGACCCTCGGCAATGCCATCCTGCTCGCGGCGATCGCCTCCGCGCTCGGCTGGGTGCACGCACATGCCGACCTCCTGTTCAACGCCCTGCGCTGGACCGGCGCCGCCTATCTCATCTGGCTCGGAATCCAGGCGTGGCGGCACGCGGGCGAGGGCGACGCGAGGCTGATGGAGACCGGGCGGGCCCGGTTCGTGCGCGGAATCCTGGTCGCGCTGTCGAATCCGAAGACGATCGTCTTCTTCACCGCCTTCCTGCCGCAATTCATCGATCCGCGGCTCCCAGCGGGACCGCAGCTCGCGGCGATGTGCGTCGCCACCGTCGTGCTCGCAGGCATTTCCGATTGCGCCTGGGCGGTCGCGGCGGGAATGGGCCGCGCGTGGTTCATGAAGCATGAGCGCGCAAAGCTGCTCGGCCGGCTATCCGGAACCGTCCTCATCGGCGGCGGCGTGTGGCTTTCGCTGGCCAGACGGACGAGCTGACAGGCGCACCCCTTCGTGTGGCGGGAGGTTCGGCGATGGCGAATTTGACCACGATCGTGTCGGTCGCCGGGGCTTCGTTCGTCGCCTCGTTCGTAGAAGCGGTCGAGGCGCTGACGATCGTTCTCGCCGTCGGGCTCGGGCGCGGCTGGCGGCCGGCGCTAACCGGCGCGGCGGCCGCCCTTGCCGCGCTCGCGCTGATCGTTGTCGCCCTCGGGCCGCTCATCGGCGCCGTTCCGATTCGCGCTTTGCAGTTTGTTGTCGGTGTCCTGCTCCTGCTTTTCGGCCTGCGCTGGCTGCGCAAGGCGGTCCTGCGCGCGATCGGGGCCGTCGCCCTGCACGACGAGGACGCCGCCTTTCAGCGCGAGACGCGCGAACTGACCGCGGCCGAACGCCATGCGCAGGGACTCGACTGGATCGCCGGCCTGACCGCCTTCAAGGCGGTGCTGCTCGAAGGGATCGAAGTCGTGTTCATCGTGATCGCCGTCGGCGCGGCGCACGGCCTCATCGGGCTGGCGAGCGCGGGCGCTCTGGCGGCGTGCGTGGCGGTGGCGGTCATCGGCGCGGCGATCCATCGGCCGCTCGCGCGCGTGCCGGAGAACGCGCTCAAGTTCGCGGTCGGGGTGATGCTTTCGGCCTTCGGGCTGTTCTGGACCGGCGAGAGCCTCGGGGTCGAATGGCCGGGCGGCGATGCCGCGATCGTCGCGTTCGCCGCGCTCTTCCTCTGCGTGGCCGCGACGCTGGTCGCTCTTCTCAAGCCGCGAATGGCTGAGCCTGCATGATCGGCGCGATTCTTGCGCAGCTGATCGGGCTCTTCGTCGACGACGGCTTTCTGGCGGCCGCCATCCTCGCTGCGGTCGCCGCCGCGGCGGGGCTGACGCTCGCATCCGCTCCGGCTTGGGTCGCCGCCGTCATCCTGACGCTGGCCCTGCCGGCGGCCCTCGCCGCCAGCGTCATGCTCGGCGCGAGGCGGGCGCGGCTGGCGGGACGCGGCGGATAACGGCTTCAGGCCCCAAGCGAGACGCAGGGAGGAACGAATGGCTCGACGTTTCATCGACATTTCGGCGCCGTTGCAGAACGAGGTCCCCGCCGACCCGCCCGGGCTTGGCCCCACGATCGAGTACGTCGATCATCAGCAGAGTCTGCCGCAAATCCTGCCGTTCTTTCCGGGACTCAAGAAGGAGGATTTGCCGGACGGGCAAGGATGGGCGGTCGAGCGCGTGCAGCTCACGACTCACAACGGCACCCACCTCGACGCGCCCTGGCACTATCACCCGACCATGAACGAGGGCGAGCCCGCCTCGACGATCGACGACGTGCCGCTCGAATGGTGTTTTCAGCGCGGGGTGAAGCTCGACTTCCGCCATTTCGCCGACGGCTATGTCGCGACCGCCGCCGACGTTGACGCCGAGCTCGCGCGCATCGAGCACATGCTCGAGCCGCTCGACATCGTCCTCGTCAACACCAGCGCCGGGGCTAAATACGGACGCCCGGACTACGTCGCCTCGGGCTGCGGCATGGGGGCGGAGGCGACGCTTCGCCTCTTGAAGCAAGGCGTCAGGGTGACTGGAACCGATGGCTGGAGCTGGGATGCGCCGTTCGTCCACACGGCCAAACGCTATGCGCAGACCCACGACTCCTCGATCATCTGGGAAGGCCACAAGGCCGGCCGCCACATCGGCTATTGCCACATCGAGAAGCTGCACAACCTGGAGGCGCTGCCCTCGACCAGCTTCATGGTCGCCTGCTTTCCGGTGAAGATCGAGCGCGCCTCCGCCGGCTGGACGCGTGCGGTCGCGATCATCGAGGCGTGAACGATCGGCCAACCCCAGCCTTGAGATCGTCGCTTTCAGGAGCCACAGATTGACGCTTCCCGCTGAGTTCATGAAAGTGTTTCCGCCGCCGCGCGAGGTTGGGGTGTACGATCCCGGATTGCGCGCCATTCATTGGCTGATGGCCGCGCTCATATTCAGCGCGCTTGCGCTCGGCATATGGGCATCGCTCCTTCCACGCGGCGAATCTCGGTCCGAAGTCCTGTTCTTCCACAAGTCGATCGGCGTGACGGTGTTTGGACTGGTCGTGCTGCGCATCATTTGGCGCCTTGTCGCCGGCGCTCCCGCTTATGCTGAGCCGCTTGGCAGGTTCGTCCACGCCGCGTCTCGCGCAGGGCACTTGGCTCTTTACGCGCTGATGATCGCGATGCCGGTCAGCGGCTATCTGACGTCGACCGCCAGCGGCGCCCCGCTTCCTTGGTTCGGACTGTTCACCTTGCCGAGGCTTGTGGGCAAGGACAAGTCTCTCGCCGAGGCGACGGCCTGGGCGCACTACCTATTCGCCTGGACGATCGCGTTCGTGCTGGCCGCGCATTTCAGCGCTGTCGTCTGGCACGCGGCGATCAAGCGCGATACCATTCTGACCCGCATGTGGCCGCGCTATCGGCCGGCCGCCCCGGTCGCCAAAACTTAGTCCCTTCGGCGCTCACGACCCGGTCACTGAATGCGCCGCCCGGACCGGCCAGGCGAGCGCGTCAGGCAGCGCTTGCGCAATGCTCTCTGCGAGCGCCGAGGCGGGCTCCGCGTTCCAGGTCGAGCGAACGACCGGCGATAGAACGACGCCCACCCCAACAAGATAAACAATGATGATCAAGGCGAGCAGGAGGCGCATATTCATGGGGTCCGAGCGTCGTCCGAACCAACGACCCGCGGGCGAACGCCCGAACCGTCCGAAAGTTCCATCCTTCGCGCCGGGTATCGCGATTTTGATTGGACCGCGCGGCTCCGGATCTCGCGACCAGCGGCGCCCTTGCTGGGAACCATTCGTCCGAGCATCGCGTTCCGCATCCTCTCAACGAGGAGGATTTCATGCGTGCCTTGATCATCGGACTTTCAGCTATGGCGATCGTCCTGCCGACCGTCGCTCTCGCCGACGGCAACGGCGCAGTGACCGGAGCGGCCGGCGGGGCAGTGGCGGGCGCCGTCGTCGGCGGACCGGTAGGCGCGGCGGTTGGCGGTGTGGCGGGCGGCGTGATCGGAGGCGCCACTTCCGGCCCGAGGACAACCGTTGTGGAGCCCGTTCCCGTCGCGCCTTGCGCGAGCCACACGACGACCACACAGAACGACAACACCGGCGCCAGCGTCACCCAGCACACGACCAACTGCCCTGATTGAGACCGCGTAAGACCTCTGAATACGGCGCCCAGGCGAAAGAGATGTTACGCCTGGGCGCGGGCATTCCCGGGTAGGGCGCGTCCGTGCTAAAGTGCCCGTCCGGCCGGGTTCGTTCGGCCGAGTTTGGGAGTTTCGTCATGGGCCAAGGTATGAGCGCCCGGATCGTCGGCCTCTCCGGCGCCGATCCCCTATTCGCGCGAATCCGGCAGGAAGCCGAAGAAGCGGCGCGGCACGAGCCGGAGCTTGCTCTCTTCCTTGCGGTGAATGTTCTCAATCATGAGACGCTCGAAGGGGCAGTGTCACACCGCGTCGCCTCGCGGCTCGATCATCGCGACCTTCCCGCCGCGCTGATCCGCCAGACCTTTGAAGAGGCGATCGAACGCGATCCCTCGATCGGTGAGGCGTTCCGCGCCGATATTATGGCGGTCGCGGATCGCGACCCTGCGTGCCTGAGGATGATGGAGCCGCTGCTCTATTTCAAAGGCTTCCAGGCGCTGCAGGCTTATCGCCTGTCCCATTGGCTTCTGAAAGCCGGCAAGCGTGATTTCGCGCTCAGCCTGCAAAGTCTCGCCTCTGCGGCGTTTGGCGTCGACATCAACCCCGCCGCGCGGATCGGCAAGGGCATATTCCTCGATCACGCGACCAGCCTCGTGGTCGGCGAGACGACGGTCATCGAAGACAACGTCTCGATCCTTCAGGGCGTGACTCTCGGCGGCACGGGCAAGGAGACCGGCGACCGGCACCCGAAGATCCGTCATGGCGTGCTCATCGGCGCGGGGGCGAAAATCCTCGGCAACATCGAGATCGGCTATTGCGCGCGGGTGGCGGCGGGATCGGTGGTGCTCCAGCCGGTGCCGCACAACAAGACGGTCGCCGGGGTCCCTGCGCGCATTGTTGGCGAGGCGGGCTGCGCAGAGCCTGCGCGCGATATGAACCAGATCCTCGCCGAGAAGGCGCTCGAGGCGTAAAGCTGCGGCGCGGCAGGTGCCCCTTCTCCCCGGCGCGGGGAGGAACGTCGAAATCGGCGCTCCGGGTCCGATCCCCGTCTTGCAACGCGGCGCCCCTTCGTGGCAGAGCCTCGGCGCGCGGCTGTCGAGCCGGGGAGAGATCATGGACAAAACCGAGATCGTGAAACTCAGGGAGTTCCTGCGCCGTTCGTTTGGCGCGCCGACGCTTCAGGTGGCTCCGAATTCGCGGTCCGCCGAAGCGGCGGACGTGTCGCTCGGCGAACGCAAGCTCGGAACGATCACGGTCGATGACGAGGATGGCGACCGCTCGTTCGCCTTCGCGATGAAAGTGCCGGTCGGCCGTCCGGTTCTGCAGGACTATCTTCGCCGCCTGTTCGAGAACGACAAGCTTACAATCGCGGGGCGGCTCAAGAAAACCGACTCGGTCGAGCTCAACAATGGCCCCGACTTTCTCGGCGTCATCTCCGCCGACGATCCCTCGGGCTCGACCTTTACGCTGCAAATGGCGATTTTGGACGTGGATCTTGACGAGGAGGAATAGGGCGAAGCGGATCGACCCTGGCGCGAGACCGTCAGAGCGTGGTGTCTTCGCTGAAGTCATCGGCCCGAAACGGACGCATGAACTCGACCGCGATGCCGAGGTCGAGGTGACGCACGACCTGGGCCTGCGTCGAGCCCACGGTGACGCGCGCGCCAAGCGGCGGCTGGAAGTCGACGCTGAGGGCGGCCCCTGAGATCGAGATATCGATCAGGCTGGCGGTGAATTCGCGCCCGTTGGCGAGCCTGAGCATCGTATAGCGGTCGCGCGGCGCGATGCGTTCGTGGCGCCGGTCCTCGGGCAGCCCGAGAGATTGGCGGTTTGCGAGCCATGTCAGCTGATCGGCAAGCTTCTCCCGCTTGGCCTGCGGGAAGGTCGTCTGGACCGCGAACCCGGTGGGGAAAGTTCGCGCCACCGTGCCTTCGATACGGCCGATCTGGTTGAGGTAGGCGACAATGCGCTCGCCGGGCTGAACCCCGGCTTCGGACGAGAACGCGATGCCGCCGGGAGAGGCGTCGATCGATTCGCAGTCGAATTCCAGGCGGTCCGACCGCATGAATCGTCCGGCCAGGCGCACCTTGACGCGCTGATGGCGCCGGCGCTCCATCGGCGCCGGCTCCGCGATGCTCCATGCCAGGGCGCCCATGGCGGCGTGCTCCTTGGATTTATCGACGCCGGACCCAGGCGGACGCGATCGACGGTTCGCGAGCAGGCCGGCCCCCGCGTCCTAACCTTAACGGAGAGGGATTAAGGCGCTGTTACGGGCCGCAAACCCGTAACCTCAGGTCGTTCGCCGTTCGCCGGAATAGACAAAGAGATGCTTGTAGCGCCTGGGCGGGTTGCGGAGCGAAAAGCCGGCCGGCGCCGCGCCGTCCCCGGCCGAGCCGGGGCGGGACGGCGGATCGAGCGCGCGAAGCGAGGTCAGCGTAATCGGCCCGGAGCCCACGAGCCCTATCCACGACGGCGCCGCATGGACGGCGAAGGCCCCGACAACGCGCGAATGGGTCAGGCCGTGGTGACGAAGCGGCAGGAGAATGGCCTCGATGTCCACCGTTCCAAGACCGGCCGGCCGGGCCTCGGCGCCGATCAGGAACGGCTGCGCTTCGTCGGCGACGCAATGAAGAACCGAATCGAGCTCCTTTCGATCGGCGTCGCGCCAAAGCTCGAGAAAGGAGAGGCCCTTGAGCTCCTTCTGGAAGATCGCATTGGCCCTCGATCCGGCGATCCGGAACGGAAACCCGCGCCCCTCGTCGAAATCGAGCACGAACGTATCGGCGAGCACGCCGCGGATCGCGCCCGGGTCGACATCGTTGCGCTCGGGCGCGCTGCGCGCTCCCCTGAGCCTGTTCCAGTAGGCATGGAGCTCCATGGTGACGGCGAGCTTCACTGACTTCCCCTGCGACTCGTGCACTGAGGCCTGTCCCGGAATGGGACGGCTTTGGGCCGTTGGCGTCGGCTCGTGCTAGACGAGGCAGGGACCGTGCCATTCCCGAACGGAAGCGCGAGCCTGAGCGCCGCCGGGGCGCAAGGGCCGAGCTTCACCTGAAGCTAACCATCGGCCGATCCAGGTTGTCCGGAATCGGGACAGGAAGCCGTGCCGGGCCGCGAGACGCCGTCAGCGGCACGCCGGTCGCTGTGTGTCTGGCTCGTTCGGCGGCTCCGGCTCGCCAGGGGTCATCGCCGCCTCGCTTCAGACGCGCCTTCGCCTTGCAGGCCGGGGTCGCTCGGCGGGCGCGCTCGCGCTAAGCCCCAATTTCGCCACAACGGCGTTGCGGGTAGACTTGGGTTTGGGGCGGTCGGTCCCGGCTTCGTTCGAGGGGCGTCGGGATTCGTGACCGAAAGGCTGACAAGGGTATGAGCGTTTTCGAGCCGCGCAGGGTCGCGCGCCCCGAGCCGATGTTCAATGCGCCGGTCGTGGTGCTTGGCCTCATCGTCATTCTCATCGCCATCGAGGCTGCCATGAACTGGGCGCCCGACTCGCTTCAGGACGCGGTCATTCGCCAATTCGCCTTCGTTCCCGGCCGGCTGACGATCTCGATCTGGCCGCGGCGGCTGGTCGAATTGCTCGATCGCGCGAATTCCGATCCGACTGCGCTGCAGCAGGCCCTGGCGATTCGTGAACTGCACATTCTCAGCGGCGGCGCCAAGCCGTGGACGCTTCTGACCTACGCCTTTCTCCACGGTTCGTGGATCCATGTGCTGCTCAACAGCGTCTGGCTGGTCGCGTTCGGGCCGCCGATCGCGCGCCGGTTCGGCTCGGCGAGGTTCCTTCTGTTCATGGCCGTCACCGCGATATTCAGCGCGCTGGCGCATTGGGCGAGCGCGCCGATGGATTTTTCGCCGCTCATCGGCGCGTCAGGCGCCGATTCCGGCCTCATGGGGGCGGCGACGCGCTTCATGTTCCAGCCCGGGGCGCCGCTTGGCCCTTCCGCCCCGATCGGCCGACCCGAAATCGAATCGATCCCCGCCGCGAGCCTGCGAGGCGTGTTCGCCGATCGGCGCGCGATGATCTTCCTCGGCATCTGGCTCGTGACGAACTTCATCTTCGGCGCGGGCGCGCAGACATTCGGCTTTTCGGACGCGCCGGTCGCCTGGGTGGCCCATCTCGGCGGCTTCTTTTCGGGACTCGTGCTGTTCCCGTTGTTCGACCGTCCGTTCCGCGCCCCACCGATGGCCGGCGAGCTCGCGGCAGGCGGGCCGCCAATGGAGACTTAAAGGCGCTTCCCTCGGCCCTCCGGACGGCGCGGCCAAAATCCGCTACGCCTGTTCCGCGCGGAGCAATGCTCGCGCCGGCGCCGAGAGTTGCGCCGCCAAAACCTGAGCGGGGAGAACCATGGTTCTGCCGACCATCGATCCGTTGATCGCCGGAGGCGTCGTTGTCACGACCGCGCTCACCGACGCCATCTATGTGCAATTCACCGCAGCCGTCGCGGCCCGGCGCCGGGTTGCCGCAGCGTCGTGGAGCAGCGTCTGGTATCTGCTCGCGGCGTTTGCGGTCATCAGCTATACGTCCAATTGGGTCTATGTGGTCTTCGCGGCCGTCGGTTCGTGGATCGGCGGCTTCCTGTCGATCACCGCGCTGAACCGCGCCGCGCAGTCGCGGCCCGGAGAGGGTCGCGGAAGTCCGCACGGAGGCGGGCCCACATGAGCAGCCAAACCACGTGCGGCGTTGGGGAGGCGGAGGAAGTTCACCGTGACTGACCGCAGGCAGCCGGACAAAGACCTGGGCGCCGTCTTCGACGCCCATGTCCGGGCGGAGTTTGTCGACCAGGACGTCGCGGCCACCATGGCGACCATGTGTCCTGAGCCCTACCTCACTCACGTTCCAACCCTCGCTGGCGGCACTGGGCGGCGTGAAGTCGAGCGTTTCTATCGCGACTATTTTGTCGGTCATTGGCCGGCCGACGTCGAGGTCAAATCCATATCTCGCACGATCGGAGCGAACCGGGTCGTTGACGAGCTGATCGTCAGTTTCACCCACGATCGGGAGATGAAGGTGTATCTTCCTGGGGTGGCGCCGACGGGGCGCAAGGTCGTCCTGCCAAATGTCGTCGTCATGGGCTTTGACGAGCGCGGCCGGGTCGCCTACGAACACATCTATTGGGATCAGGCCTCGCTTCTGGTCCAGATCGGGCTTCTGGACTCAAATTCGCTGCCGGTGTCGGGGGCTGAACAAGCGCGGCGGCTCATGGACCCCAAAGAGCCTGCGAATCAATTGATCGCCCGCACGTTGTCTCCGGGCGCCTGAACTCGAACCGCACGACGGGCGCCGCCGTTCGGCTCGAAGGGCTGGCGCGACTGGATTTCGGAAGCCGCAGCCCATCAAGCCGCATCCGGCCGGTCCGCGGCGCTTGGCAGGCGCGTCAGCATGGCGATCAGCGCCCGGTCGCCGAGGACGGCGATCCGTTCGCGGGGTGTAAGCCAGGCGCGGGCGTCTTCGAGCGTTTGCGCGTCATTGAGCTTCGCCGCGGCGATGGCCGCGTCAACCTCGACCTCGCCTCGCCGGTGACGAGGGGCCTCGGCGAGGAAAAATTCGTGAAGGACCCTCAGCGCCGGGTCGGAGGCGATCGCCTCGAGCGCGTCGTCATGGTCCCGGCCGGTCAGTTCGAGCTCGGCCGCGAGCGTGTTGGCGCGGGCGACGACCGCGGGCGGCGAGGTTTCCTCTGGCGTGCGGAGGAGCCCGATGCGGCGCATGGCGAGGCCGATGGTGAGATTTCCGCTCGCCCAGGAGAGCGGAATGGAAAGGATAAGGCCGGCGATCGTTGGCGACATCCAGACGACCAGCGAGGGCGAAATCAGCGCCGCCGCGAATAGCGTGATGACGCCGAGGAGGGCATGCGAGCGATGGCGTCGCGCTATGCTGCTGAAGGGGATCGAACCGTCGTCGCGCCGCTGCGGATTCCAGCCGGTGTCCCGTCCCGACAATATCTGCGCCACCGACCCGGACTGGATCAGCATCATGATCGGCGCCAGCGCGGCGGAGATGATGATCTCGACGAAAGTCGAGGCGATGAGCGCAAGCGCTCCGCCCGAACCCCGGCGCGTGTTCCGGTCGATGAGCGCGAGCAGGAGGCCGAGGAATTTGGGCGCGAGCAGGATCCCGATCGTCAGCTCGAACAGCTGCAGCGCGCGCTCGTAGTCGAACCGCGGCCAAGCCGGAAAGAGCGAGAACTCCTTGGTGAAATATTCAGGCCGGATGTAGTGGGACTGCAGCACGAGCACGATGCCGACCAGCAGCTGCGCCATCCATAACGGCGAAGCGAGATACCCCATGATGCCGTGCGCCAGATGCTGCCGGGTCGCCACCGTGAAGCCCTTGGCGCCGATGAGACGGGCGTGCTGGAGATTGCCCTGACACCATCGCCGGTCGCGGGCGGCAAGGTCGATGAGCGAGGGCGGGCTCTCTTCGTACGAGCCGCCGAGGTCGGGCAACATGTAGGCAGTGTAGCCGGCGCGAAGCATCAGCCCCGCCTCGATGAAATCATGGCTGAGGATGTGGCCGCCGAACGGCGGCTTGCCCGGCAAGTCCGGCAGTCCGCAATGATCGGCGAACGCGCGCGTCCGGATGATCGCATTGTGGCCCCAGTAGTTGCCGTCGCGTCCCATCCACGCGCTCAAACCGGCGCCGATCACCGGGCCGGCCATCCGGGCGGCGAACTGCTGCAGCCGCGCGAACATGGTGTTCCGGTTGACGACGAGAGGCTGGCTTTGGATGATGCCGGCGTCGGGATCCGCCTCCATCGCCGCCGCTAGGCCAACGATCGCCTCGCCCGTCATCAGACTGTCGGCGTCGAGGACGACCAGGTGCGGATAGTGGCCGCCCCAGTGAATAACGAAATCAGCGATGTTGCCCGCTTTGCGGGCCAAATTCTTGCGCCGGCGCCGGTAGTAGAATCGGGCGTGCGGGAGTCGCGCCCGGATAGCGGCGAAAGCGCGCTCCTCGGCGATCCAGACGTTGGCGTCGGTGGTGTCGGACAGCAGGAAGAAGTCGAATGCCTGCGCCTGGCCCGTGCGTTCAACGTCCTCGAAAATCGCCTGCATCGCGCCGAACACGCGCGAAGGCGCCTCGTTGTAGATCGGCATCACGACCGCCGTCCGTTCGCGCAGGCACGGCGTCGGCTCGCGTCGGCCCCGACGAGCAAGAAGCCAGACAAAGCCCACAATGGCGGACGTAAGCGAGAGCGTCACCCAAGAGAAGGTGACGACGAACAGCACAACCATGGCCCATTCAAGCGGCGTGATCGTGCCGACCGAAACAACCCTGAACATCTGGTCGGCGCCATATGCGGTCAGGGCCAGGGCGCCGCCGAAAACAAAGAGCCGGATCAGAACCGGCGCGCGGGCCAAGCGCGGCGCGACCAGCTCGCGGCGCTCGCGACGCGAAAACCGTTTGAACGACTGCACCGGCATGGCGAGCGGCGCGAAGCCCGGCATCGAGGAGCCGAGCGACGAGCCCATGTCGCCCGCCCCGGCGTCCTTGGGCGTGAGCGTCAGGCTGTCCACCGGTACAGCCATGTTTCGCTCGCGGCCTGATTGTCGACGCTGAGGGTCAGGCGCAGCTCGGAATAGGTTTCCGATCCAGGATCCAGATCGAAAACGACCCGCACCGAACGCCTGTCCTTGTAGGGAAATAGGCGAACCGACACGATTTTGCCGGGAGCCGCGTGAACGTCCGCGGTCGCGGCTGCGGCTTTAGCAGGGTCGGCGAACAGGTCGCCTTCCATCTCGACCGCAAACCGCTGGCGGTTGCCAACCTTGCCCCGCCGCGACGAGACGCACGACGCGAGCGGCGGCCTCGAAGGCGGCGACCAGCACCAAAACTGCCTGTAAGCGACCATAAGGGTCGTCGCGGCGGCCATCCCGGCCTTGGGGCGCCATTGCGCGATGACGTTCTCATTGGTCTCGGCTTCGGCCGGAATCTCCAATAGCCGGAGGTCGCCCTCGCCCCAATCGCCGATCGGCTCGATCCACAGCGACGGTTTGAGTTCCCAATGGGTTTCGTCGTCGTAAAAGGCATCGAAGGAGCGGCTGCGCTGCATAAGTCCGAAACCGCGCGGATTGAGGTCGGAAAAAGCCGAGATCTGCAAGGTCTCGCGGTTTGAGACAGGGCGCCAGAGCCACTCGCCGCTTCCGGTCAGGATCTGCAATCCGGTCGAACTCGTAGACGGCGGCGCGGACATCATCGACGAGGCGATGGTCGAGGCCGCTGAACAAGTAGCTGGCGGCCATGGCCCCCAATCCCATCTTGTCGACTCCCGCTCGCGCTATCAGCGTCGTCTCGGTGTCGATGATCGTCGCTTCGAGCGGGCGCAGCGTAAACCGAAACGCGCCGGTGATGCTCGCGGAATCGAGCAGCGCATGAAGGGTCAGCGTGCTCGCGGCCGGAGTGGGCTTTTCGACCCAGAACTCGCGGAACAAGGGAAATTCCTCGCCCGGCTCGTCCCCGGTCCGAATCGCAAGACCGCGAGCGGTGACGCCGAAGGGTTGGGAGTGCGCCCGCGCCCGATAGAAGTTCGCGCCCTGAAAGATCGCCACGTCTTCGTAGCCCTGCTCGGACGCCTTGAGAATGCGCAGCCCGGAAAAGCCGAGGTCGCCCAGAACCGCGGGGTGCTCCAACTTGCCAAAGTCGAAGTTGGCCGCCTCGTAGATCACCTTTTGCGCCATGCCGTTCTCGACGATATTGATCGCGATCGGCGTCGTATAGACAAAGCCCCGATGCAGAGGCTCAAGCGAAAAGCCGAGTTTCTGGTCGCTCCAGATCGCGGTTCCCGGAACCCGCCGGATCGACGCATACTGCTCAAAGGTGAGACCGGAAAACACGCTCGGCAGCGGGGCTTCCGGCGCCTTGAACGGTTTCGAGGCGAGTTCGACCGCCATCTTCACGACCGTGTCGGCGGCGAATGGAACCGGCTGGCCGAGCGGTTCGGCGGCGGCGGACGACGAGCCGGACGGGGCCAACGAAGCCGCGAGCGCCCCGCCAACCGTCAGCTTCAAGAATTCGCGACGTTGCCTGTCCGCCATCGTATTCTTCGTTCGCTCGCCGCCGAACCGGACCGCACAAAGACGGCCCGACTTGGCGTCGTTCCCAGCCAAAATGACAAGTCAGCCTCGGAGGAGAAAACCACGCCGCAAGCCCGGCGCGTTCCGTCCTTGGCCCGTTGGTTGTATATCGTTTTTTGCGACGCAGCGAGACGCATTTTGCGCCCGGCCGCCAAACGGCGTCGATTGCTATGGCTTTGTGGCTGGAAACCGGGGTCGGCCGCGGCGATATTGCGCCGGCCTGGCTGATCCGCCCGGCGATTCGGCGCGCAAGCTCGCTTCGCGAGCCGCGCCTTGACGAGAGAGCAACCGGCCATGACCGCCAACGCCCGCCGCTGTCTGACCATCGTGCTCGCCGCCGGCCAGGGGGTGCGGATGCGCTCGGCTCGGCCCAAGGTCCTGCATGAGCTTGCGGGCCGCTCGATGCTGGCTCACACGCTCGCAGCCGTGCTCGAGGGCGCCGCGGGCGACGTCGTCGTCGTCGTTGGGCCGGATTGCGACAGCGTATCGGCCGAGGCGCTGAAAGCCGCGCCGGGGGCGAAAATCGCGATTCAGCGCGAACGACGAGGCACCGCGGACGCCGTCCTCTCGGCGCGCGCGCAGATCGCTCAGGGCTACGACGACATTCTCGTCGCCTACGCCGATATTCCGCTGATCAGGCCGGCTACCCTCGCGGCGCTGCGCGCCGAGCTGGCCCAAGGCGCGGATGTGGTCGCGCTGGGCTTCGAGGCGGCCGATCCGACCGGCTACGGCCGGCTGATCGAGCGCGGCGGGCGCCTGACTGCGATCCGCGAGCACAAGGACGCGAGCGGCGACGAGAAGGCGTCCCGCCTCTGCAACGCCGGCCCGATCGCGTTCAGCGGGGCGGAGGCGCTGAGGCTGCTCGAGGCGGTGAGGCCGAACAACACCCAGGGCGAATACTACCTGACCGACATCGTCGAGATCGCCAACGCGCGCGGCCTCATCGCGCGGGCCCTCGAGGCGGACGAGAAGGAGGTGATGGGCGTCAACGACCGGGCGCAGCTCGCTCAAGCCGAGGCGGCGCTGCAGGATCGGCTGCGCCGCCGGGCGATGAGTGAGGGCGCGACGCTCATCGCCCCCGAGACGGTCTACCTGTCCTACGACGCCAAAATAGGACGCGACGTCCTCATCGAGCCCCATGTCGTGATCGGCCGTGGGGTCGAAATTGAGGACGGCGCGCTCATCCGCGCCTTCTCGCATCTCGAGGGGGCGCGGGTCGCGGGGGGCGCCTCCGTCGGCCCGTTCGCCCGGCTAAGACCGGGGGCGGACATCGCCGCCAACGCCCGAATCGGCAACTTTGTCGAGATCAAGGAGGCGGCGATCGAGGAGGGCGCGAAGGTCAATCATCTGACCTACATCGGCGACGCGCGGGTCGGGGCGAACGCCAACATCGGCGCCGGAACCATCACCTGCAACTACGACGGCTTCGCCAAGCACAGGACCGATATCGGCGCCGGCGCTTTCATCGGCTCGAACTCCGCCCTCGTCGCGCCGGTCACGATTGGC
Source organism: uncultured Alphaproteobacteria bacterium (assembly GCA_963832305.1). Classification (GTDB taxonomy): domain Bacteria; phylum Pseudomonadota; class Alphaproteobacteria; order Rhizobiales; family Beijerinckiaceae; genus Roseiarcus. The sequence goes on from CAWHTU010000019.1 coordinate 95,475, forward strand.
GACGGCGCCTATATCGGCTCGGGCTCGGTCATCACCAAGCCGGTCGAGGCCGACGCGCTTGCAATCGCCCGCGGCCGCCAGGAGGTGAAGCCCGGCTGGGCGAAAGCGTTTCGGGACAGGCACAAGAAAAAATAGGGACCGGACTCGGTCGTGTTTGAGAGGCCTTCGATTGACTGCTCGCCGATCTTTTGTCGAGCGTGCCGTAGAGGATATTCGCCTGCTCAACTTGTACGCGATTTCGAGCCCGGGGACCCGTAATCATCAGCCGGCTGCGCGGCCTCTAAACAATCGGAAACGCCGCGGGGCTGCGTTCTGCTGTTGTCGCCGCTCCACTTCGAGCCGTTTCGCCATCTCGTACTCGGCCCAGGCGATAAAATGGGCTTGTTTCAGGAATTGGGTCTCGAGCTGCATCGACGCCTCCGCCGATCGGATAGGGCCAGGTTCTTCCGCCTCGAGCGCTTCAAAGAGTTCATGCGCCTCCTCGCGCAACGCCGGGTCGGTGTAGTCGCACCTATGCCTTTCGCCCTTGTGTTCGACGGACGCTGTGCGGGCGTTGTGCGCGCTGCGCTCCCAGCCGATCCGGGCGGGCAAAGGCTAAGGCGCCGGACCGCCCAAAATGATGCCGAGGCTGGTGAGCACGAACCAACTGCCGCCCTGTCTGTCGATGCTCAATACGCGTCCGGCGCCAGGGATTATATCCCCGGGCGCGACCTGTCGCGTGCCGTAGCGGCTGTCAATGAGCGCAATGCCGTTCCTCACATCCTGGACGCTGTAGTCTCGGAGCAAAGGCTTCGCGCTGTCCGGTCTGACACTCCCGCTTAGGGCGGAAGGCTCCGCTCTCGCCACAAGCGTTGGTAATTTCTGAGCCGCAGGCGCGAGCGGCTTGACCGTACTTGCGGCTGAGATCGCGGCTCTCTTTTCTCCCGTATCGAGCCTCGGCCCGCTTCCGGCGCCTTCAGGCGATGGCGCACCCGCGACGACAGGTTTCTTCTCCAGTTTGTCGAGTCTCGCCGCGATGTCAGCAATTTGCGGGGCGGGCGTCGCCGGGAGGGCGGCTTTCCTCTCCAGTTTGTCGAGCCTCGCCACGACATCAGCGAATTCGGGGGCGGGCGCAGCCGGCGCGGCGACTTTTTGCTCCAGTTTGTCGAGTCTCGTCGCGAGATCTGCAAATCTCGATGAGGATTCTTGGTCGATGTGCGCGCGGAGCTCATCCAGGCGGGCTTGGTCTTCGCGTTCGATCTTGTCGAGGCGGACCGTGACTTGTGCGAGCGAGGCGGTGACGTCGCGGATCGCCGAGCGCTCCTCATCACGCGTGCTTGAGCCGGTCATCGCCCCCCAATACGTCTTGAGGACATCGGCGCTTGAGGCGAGATCGGCGGCCGCCCTTGCGCCGAATGTCGAGTCTGGCGGCCCAACGTAAATGGCAAGGGCGCCGCAGATCGCCGACGATGCCAAACCGGCTCCAATAAGGAGCGGCTTGAATCGCCGCGTCTTTGCCTTCCCGACCTCCGGGAGCGGCTGGCGATAAGCCGCTTGCACCAATGGAATGGCTTCGGGCGGCGACGTTGTGCGTTCTTTTTGAGCCGGGGCATCGAACGCCATCGGATCAGGTTCTGGCGCCGCGGGCTCTGAAGCGGCCGGAGTCGTCGCTTGCGAGAAGGCGGCGTCCTGGCGTTCGATGGGGCCGGGCGCCGAAGCGGGCCCTTGAGGTGCCGCAAGACCCCTGCGACCAAAACGCGTGAGCAATGGCCGCCATGTGCGCGGCTCGACCGTCTCAAACAAGCGCTCGCCCCGTTCCGCCCGAAGCAGTCCTCCCCCGCCAGGCGCCGGAACGGGCTTGGAAAGCAGCGGCTCTGCTGAATCTACTGTGTTGCGGCGAAATACAGCCTCGAGCTCAATCTTGTTTCTTCTTAACTCATCGCGAATGTTTTTGATCGGCCTCCTGACATAGGCAAGAACCAAATATAGGACGGCGGCGCCGACGAGAAAGTCCAGGCGAAGCTCAGAGGAAATATACGTGGCGTATAGTTTCTCGATTGGCAGCGACGAGAGATACGCGTTCCACATGGCTGCCCCTTTCGAGAAGCCGGTCCACGATGACGGGCTGGCGAACAGCGCAGCCTGCCCGTGGCTCACGGCCGCGATCTGCTGGATGCAAGACGAATCCGGGAAGACGGCGTCGTCGGTCAGTCCGACGGAGCTGACGCCGCGCCAGTCCTCGAGAGGATGACGGGTTACGATCATCACGTAGTCGCGCGTTTCGGACGGCAGTTGGCCCGCGCCTGCGAGCCAGCTCGCCACGCGCGTCGCGCCCGCGTTATAGGCGGCGGCGGCTAAACCAAGGTTGCCGAAGCGCTGTCTCAGACTGGCCAGCAGCTCCGCAGCCTTGGGGATCGCGGCCTCCGGGTCGTCTGGGTTGGCGAGCCCGCGCTCGGCTGCGGTTCCCGGCATGAACTGGGCGATGCCGCGGGCGCCGACGGGACTGACGGCGTCAGGCCGGAAGTTGCTTTCCTGCCAGATCAGCTGGGTCAGAAACGCGACCGGCAGATGCTGGGCAAGCGCAGAAGAGTCGATGATCCGGCAAACGGAGGCGGCGAGCGAGTTCTCGTCGGCGGCCGCCAGCGTCGAAGGAACGCACAGCAACGCCAGGACGGAAGCCGCGAGGGTTGACCACTTCCTCAGACTCGGACGCTCGCATTACACGCTTTTACGGGGCGGCCGATTGTAGGCGCCCGAAAGTTACCGAAAGGGAAACACGTTCTCGAGGTCGTCGGCCGGGCGGACGTTGCTACGGGTCTTCGCAGACCTGCTGTCCGTGCGCGAGCGACGGGTGTCGCGGGATTGGGACGACCGCCTAACTCGGCAACGGTCCGAGCCGTTAGTCCGGTCGATCCATTTGGGTTTTCTTGGCTCGTGGCCGGTCGCGCCGAAGACCTCCGCTCATTCTGGGTTGGATTGTCTTGGATTTCCTTGGAATCCCTCGTCCGAATCGAGAGTTTTCAATGGGTTGCGTCGCTCGAACCGGGAGGCGCTTTTTCTCCCGCCTGGGAGGCCGCGGAATGGCGGCCCGCGGTCTCGGCATGATGAAGGGCAGGATTGCTCATGGGGTCAGTTTAACCGGAGTTTCTGATTTTCTGCAAGAGATTGTCGTCCAAAGCGTTCCCTGCCGGTCGCCCAGCGCGCGGCGGTCATTGGCCGAGGAACACCTCCAGCGCGGCGAGCAACCCCTTCGGATCGACCTGTCCCTGGTAGACGGGAGGCGGCGGGGGGCCGCGCTTGAGCAGCTGGTGGATCGCTTCCCACGCGGTGCGAGTCGAATATTCGAAGGTGAACGCGATGTCCCGCTCAACCTCGACATACTGGCCGATCAATCCGAGATTGGTCGCGCCCTCCGGAACCACGGCCGGCCTGTCGCCGCGGCTGCGCGGCAGCCAGATGTTGTTCACGTAGGGCATGTTGCACGGAATGCAGATCGACGACTTCATGATCGCGTCAAACTGGTCGTCGAACCGCATTTGCCGCAGCACCTCCTCGAGGATCTCCGCGCCCGTGCATTCATCCATGCGTTTCTTCACAAAATCGCCGGTGCGCTCGGGGTAGAGCCCATAGCCCCACCAGACGTATGTGCCCTTGGGCTGATCGAGGATTTCCGGCTGGTGGAAGATCGAGAACGAGATCACCCAACCGGAGTCCTTCAAGGTTTGGAGCCCGCCGCATCCCGGTTCGGCGCCGACAAGCTTGGTGATCCGATCGACGAATTCCGCGCCCGTCGTGGTGACCGTGAAAGTCACCCAGCGCGAATCGGCGATCCGGGGGGCGCCGAAGAATTTGTCCGGGTCGCCAAAATCCTTGCGCCCCTGCGCCAGGCGTCGCCACAACGCCCATGACCGTCCAGTGTCTTTGGGCTTCGGGGCTTCGGTCATCGACCCCGCAGAATAGTCGGCCGCCTGCGACCCGGTGGTCACGAGCACGATGTCGTCGGGCGCGACGGCGACCGAGGTCGTCACGCCGTCCTTCTCGTAGTCAAGCCGGTTGACAGTCATGCGGCCGGGCACGGGCGCGAAGTCAATGTTCTTGACGAAGGCGCCGGTCACAAAGTTCACGCCGCGCGGAGTGAGCCAGGCGACCAGGGGCTTCACAAACGCTTCGTTCTGGTTGAAGGGCGTGCGCATCACCCCCGCCATCGTCGACAAATGGGGGAACAAGTAGATGAACCGGTTCATGTAGCGCCGGAACTCGATCACGCTGTGCTGCGGCAGCGATCCCATGATCGTGGACCAAAGCAGCCAGAATTCGGTCTTGAAGAATTCAGGGGAAAAGAACTCTTCGATGCGCCGTCCGTCCAGCATGCTTTCGGGCGTCAGCGAGACCCGGGCGAGCGCGAGGCCGTCCGCGAGGCCCAGGCCGAAATGTGGCCCATGCACGATATGGCCGTCGCGATCGAGAATATGCGCTCGGTCGTCGTACGGGTTCGAGTCATTGAACGCGAAGAATTGGTCTTTGACCGAAACCTTGGGATCGGCCGCGGTGGGAATGGACGAGAGCAGGTCAAACGCGCAACGGAACTCCTTGTCGAAGACGGATCCGGGCAGGTTGTATCCGCTCGCCGGGTTTCCATCGAGAAAGAACCCGCCGCCGAGTTGGCCGTCGGCCTCGTAAATCGTGATGTCTCGCCCGAGCGCCCCGGCGTTTCGGATCAGCAACGCAGCCGCCGCCAGTCCGCCAAACCCGCCGCCAACGATATGCGCCTTCATCTCGGGCTCCTTACCCCGACGCTGCGCCAATTCCGCCCGCCCCGCAAGATCGGAAAAATGCCCATCTCCAGGCTTGGCAAGAGCATCAAAGCCCGCGCCCTACGCCGGGTCCAGCAGGGCGAACACGCTGACGAGTGCGATAGCGAAGGCTCCGAGCGTCAGTTCCGTCAGGCTGGTCGCGCGCATGGTCGAGAGCGCCCGCGCGTCCAGTTTCAATCGCGGCGTAAGAACATAGCGGTTGAAAAGGGCAAACGAGATCATGATCGCGACGATCACGATTTTCGCATCCAGAAGCGCGCGGTAGGGCGTGTCCGGCGGGATCGGCGGGCGGCCCGACGTCAGCGCAATGTTGACGGCGCCGGTGAGAACGATTGCGGCGACGATGAATTGGCCCCAGAAGGAAAACCGCATCATCGCCGTGACAACCTCCCGCCGTACATCGCTTCGCCCGTAGGCGCCGAGGCACATGACGAAGGGAACGAGGCCGCCGATCCACGCTCCGGCGGCCAAGAGGTGGACGGCGTGGTTGCCGCGATGCAGGACGCCTTCGGCGCCGGTCTGCATCGCGGCATGGCCGACAAGACCGAGGCTCGCGAGCAGCGCTCCAGAGGCGACGGCCGTCGGCCCCCATCGGGCGCGCGGACCGAAGACTACGACGGCGACGAGCGCCGCCGCCAGAACGAGATGCGCGACCCACGCATGACCGAAGGCGGTGTCGGTCAGGATCGCGCCGATCGCTCGCGGATCGAAGGCGTCGCTCGAGTCGTCGGCCATCGCGGCCGATTCGAGCATGAGCCACACGATCGCGGTCACGAGCGCGACGACGCTGGCGGCGAGCGCCAGGCGCCGCACGGACGGCGACAATGCGGCCATGAGCCGCTCTGGCGCATAGAGCCAAAGATAGGCGCTCGAGCCGAACGCCAGCATCGTGGCCAGGAAATGCGCGAAGCGGCAAAGAGCTAGTGCCGTCACGCGCGAGAGGCCTCAGCGCATCGGCATGACCGCGTCACATCTTCATGCCGCCCATGGCCCCGCCCTTCATGGCGCCACCGGTCGCCGCGGCTCCGACGCCCATCACCTTGAATTCCACGGCGACCGGGCCGGCGTGCTCGAAATTGAGCGTCGCCTTGACAGTGTCGCCTTTGTTGAGGGGATGGGCGAGATGGGTCAGCATGAGGTGGTAGCCGCCGGGCGCGAGCCCGACCGAGCCGTGCGCCGGGATGTTCAGCCCGCCCGTCACCGCGCGCATCTCCGAGACCCCGTTCTCCGACTTCATCTCATGGATTTCGACGGTCGCGAAATCCGCCGAGCCTCCGGTCAGGCGGTCGGGGGTCGCGCCCTTGTTCTCGATGATCATATAGGCGCCGCCGACCTCGGCGCCCTTCGGAGTTGCGCGCGCCCAGGGCTTCTCGATCACGATATCGCCGGCCTTGAACTCCTGCGCCAGCGCCGGCGCGGCGCCGGTGAGGAGCGCGAGCGTCAAGGCGAGAATTGAAGAACGCCTCATGGTATAGCCTTTCCAGTTGCGAGCGATTTGCCGTGACCAGCGCCGGGCAAAGGGCGATGGACAAAAACGATCACGGCTTCACAGTGAATTCGAACGTTCCCTGCGTATGATGGGTGTCGACGGACACCGCTTGCCAGTGAACTTTATAGACGCCCGCGGTAAGCGGTTTGGCGATCGGTACGACGAGAACAGCCTGGTTGCCGGATTCCGTTGTCGCCGGTCCGAGCGGCGCCGCAGCGCCGTCCGGGCCGGTCAACGTGACCTTGGTGAATTTCGGCTCGACGCCCTCGCTGAATTCAAGCCGGATTTCGGTCGCCGACGGCGACCGTGCCGCCGACCGGCGGCGTCGCCTTTTCGAGCTGGGCGTGGGCGAAGGCGGCAGGCGCTGCGCAGATGAAAGCCAGCGAAGTGGTAACTTTAAGCACGAAATTGCGCATGGGGTTGACCTCTTGGTTATATCATTGTCCGCCGGCAGTGCGCTTGCCCACAGGCGCGACCCCGGAGAATTGCGACTGCGATTGCGGGCGCGGCCGCTCCCCGGTTCATTTCACTGTGAAGTTGAACGATCCTTGTGTCTTGCCCCCGTCATCCGCCGCCACGGCGTGCCAGTGAACACTATAGACCCCAGGCGCGAGCGGCTTGGCGATGGGGATGATCAGCACGGCGTCGTTGCTGCCTTCCGCCTTCGGCGCCCCGAGCGACACAGCGCCTCCGCGGGCAGCGCTGAGCGTGACCTTCGAGAGACTCGGCTTGACGGCCTCACCGAAGGTCAAACGAATTTCGCCTGGCGGGGACACAGTTCCGCCGACCGCCGGCGTCGCTTTCTCGAGCTCAGCGTGGGCGAACGCGGTGGTTGTTCCGCAGATGAGTGCGAGCGAAGCGGCAATCGTAGTCGTCGAAATGCGGGTCATTGGCGGGCTCCTGTGAACATCGGCAGGGTTTGCGAGAAGATCGGCTTGCCGATGGTGTTGGGGAAGATGTCGTCGAGGAAGAGATCGAGGCTGGCCACCACGCCGGCGCCGTGGCCGCTCGCTCCGTTGACCGGGATCACGGCTTCAACTGCAATCTGCCACTTGTCCGCCATGTAGACGACACCGGGTTGGATCGTTCCGGTCGTTCCCCAGGTTCCGTAGGCCGCATTGGCGGTTGGCGTGGAGAAAGCGAATTCGACGGTCGGGATGAGATGCTTGGCGAAATCGTTGCCAATCTCGCCGACGTGCGAATTGAAGTAGGGCAGGCTGTACTGCAGCGTGAAGCCCCAGTTGAACGACGTCGCGAATTGATCGCCGTTCCACACCGCCTGTCCAGGCGTCGTCGTGCTGAGTTCGCTGGTGATGGCGAACGGGCGCAGATAGTTCATGCTCGTTGGCAGAGCGCCGAAGCCTAGGCCGACATCGAGCACAGGCGAGTACATGTTAGGGGAACCGACCTGAGCGCCAGTCGCCGTGCCGCCCCAGCTCACGTCGAAGCCGAACGAAGCCATAAACTCGAGCCCAGGAATGCACATGAACTGATATTTCAATTCGGTGTCGAGCGCGTCCCAGCCAAAGCCCCCAGGACCGTGCAGCCAAGTCGGGCCGACGCCCGCCGAGAGGGCGAGGTTGGGAAAGATCGTCTTGGCCCAGCTGCCGCTCACGTCGAGTTCCCCGACGCCATCTGAGTTCTGCGGCAGCCACTGAACAGTTGGCGCCGTCAGCTCGTCGGTGACACCGGGATCGTCGATCGCGAGGGTTGCCGGAAAGATGCGGTCGCCGCAGACGGCGTGGGGGTAGACGGGGGTGAGCCACAGGGCGGCCGATGCGCCCGCTAGGGCGCCCGCGGCCAAGCGGATCTTACGGATTGGCATGAAGGGTCCTCGAGTTCTGAGGGAATGCGAACGCGCGCCGAAAGGCGCACGTGGCGAACGACCGTCAGACTGCGAGGGGAGGCGCCCGAGCCGGATTGGGCTGGACAGGATAGGCGGGGAGAACGTCTTTCCCCGACGGCGCGCGGATCGCATGGGCGTCGCTGTCGAGCCGCTCCGGCAACGCCGGCAGGTTCGGCACGACAAACGCCACAGCCTGACCGGCGAAGCGGCAAAGAGGACATTGATCGCAGCAATGGCCGGACGGCGCGTGCCTGGCCGGAGCCTTGTCGTCGTTGATTTGGACGCAGAGTTGCGCAGCGTCGCCAAAGACCGCCTTGAGCTCGGCGGCGATCGCCGCGTCGTCGGCGCCGGCGAAAGCGGGCGCAGCAAGCGCGGGCGGTGTCGCAGCGGCGAAAAGCTGAACGATAAGCGATAGGGCGACGAGCAGCGCCATCAGGGGCGAACGCGGCGCAGCAGGCGCGGCGCATTTCGCCCGCGCGCGACGTCCCTCGTTCCGGCTGCCCCGATTCATGCGAGACATCCTATGGCGACCCGCGGCGCATCGGCAAGACCGCCACGCCGGCCAGCAGAGCCAGGGCCGCAAATGCCATGAGACTTGGCGGGTGAAGCGGAATTTCAGTCCAGTGCGGCGCGATCACCTCGTTTGTGTTGAAAGGCTCATCACTGTAGCGGCATAGGATCAGGGATGCTTTCTCGCTCAGCATTTCGAGCTCGATCTTGTTGACGAGCGTATCGACGCTGGCGCGCTGGGTTCCCGGCATTTCCCGCAGATGCAAGAGAAGCGCCTGAGCGCCGGCGAGGTAGGAGTGGGCGCATTCGTTGAACGGGCTGGCTTCGTCAGTCAGCGTCCCGGGAACCATCCCCCAAAGACAGGCGAAGTACTGAAGGTTCACGAAATCCTGGAGCCGGCGCATGACCAGATCGCTCGGGTCCTGCCGTTCCGCCAGGTCTTGGATCGCGGACAGATTGTCAGCGATGACGCGCATTTGACCGTGCGAGAGGCTCGGGATGGAAATGCCGATTGCGTCCGTGGATTGGCCGCTCGGCGCATGGTGCGCCCACGCGGGCGGCGACGCCACTGCGAACATGAAAAGAGCGACAAGCCCAAGGCGATCCGGGCGCATGACGCAAAGTCCCGGGGAATCCGCGTCCCCCATTCGAGTTCGGCCTGGCTGCGAGCGGGTCTGGCTTTCGACTCTTCGCCTTAGGCTCGGAGCCGATTACAGTGGCGCGACCGCGCCGGGTTCTCACCGGCTTCCAGCCTCGCAGCGGTCGCGAACAAGAGTACGAGCAACGCTGTCGTTGTCAATCGGCGCCGAGCCGGGCCGCCTTCACAATCCCTCATTGAAAGTGATTTGGCGAAAAAGGCGCCGCCAGCCTATGTGTCCGGCCGCTGGGCCGGGTCCAGCCGCGAATCGTCTCGGTCAGGGGACCATCGTTCAATGTGCGGCATTGTCGGCGTCTTGGGCCGGGGTCCGGTCGCCGGGCCGATCGTGGATGCGCTGAAGCGCCTCGAATACCGCGGCTACGATTCAGCCGGCGTCGCGACGCTCGAAGACGGCCGGCTTGAGCGGCGGCGCGCGGAAGGCAAGCTCAAGAACCTCGAGGCCAAACTCGCCGCCGAGCCGCTCGGCGGGGCGATCGGCATTGGCCACACCCGCTGGGCCACTCATGGCAAGCCGACGGTCGCGAATGCCCATCCGCACGCGTCGCCTCGGCTTGCCGTCGTCCACAACGGGATCATCGAGAACTTCAAGGCCCTACGCGAGGAGCTGGCCGCCAAGGGATACAATTTTGCCACCGAGACCGATTCCGAGATCGCCGCGTTCGCGGTCGAGGACGAGCTGGCTTGCGGCAAGACGCCAGAACAGGCGGTGCATGCGGCGCTCGGCCGGCTGCGCGGCGCGTTCGCGCTCGTCTATTTGTTCGCGGGGGAGGACGACCTCCTCATCGGCGCGCGGCAGGGCGCGCCGCTCGCCATCGGCTACGGCGACGGAGAGATGTTTCTGGGTTCCGACGCGCTCGCCCTTGCCCCCTTCACCGATCGCATCGCCTATCTCGAGGAGGGCGATTGGGCGGTGGTGACGCGCGACGGCGCCGAAATCCGAGACCGCGACGGGAAACGGGTCGAGCGCCGAATCCAGCGGAGCCCGGCCGGAAGCCTCCTGGCGGAAAGTCGGTCGTGACCGGCATTGCAGCATTTCTGCTGCCCGTCTTGACGGACCACGAGACCGGGTTGATCCGCATCATTCCATACTGGCTTCATATCTGGGTCGATCGGTTGGTCGGCCTCGTGTTTTTGATCGTTCCCTTCGCATTTGGCTTCAAGGGGATCGATGCATGGTATTACTGGGTGAGTGCGGCTGCCGTCCTTCTGGCGACCTTGGTTTTCAATGCGCCTGCGCAGGCGTCGATTCCAGCCCGACCCGCGCGAGCGTAAAGCAACAAGGGAGGCGCGAGATGCGGATAGAGCCGAACATGGAAATCATTGGCGCGGACGGCGTTCACGTCGGCACTGTGGATCGCGTGGTGGGTCATCGCATCAAGCTCATCAAGAGCGACAGCGGTGAAGGCACTCATAGGGGCCATCATCACTTCATCGACCAAGGAACTCGTTGCCGAAGTCGAAGGCAACAAGATCCGGCTATCGGCCAACGCGGCGGTCGCCGTCACGTTCGAGGAGGAATGAGCAGGATTGATCGGAACGGGACTCGCATGACGTCTCCGCCAGCGATCAAAATGGTTTCACCGCTTTTTTCAGACCGACGATGTGCATTCAGCGCGGATCAACGCGGTCGATCTCGTGTGAAATATCCCTAAGCCCGTTATCGTCGCTCGAATGGTCGGATTCGAAATCGGTCATTCGATAGAGAAATGAAGTTGAAATCCTGAAGGAAACAGAAATGGCCAATGTACTCGTCCTCTACTATTCGTCATACGGACATGTTGAGAAGCTTGCGCATGAGATCGCGGCCGGTGCTCGGGAGGCGGGCGCGAACGTTGACATCAAGCGTGTCCCTGAAACGACGCCTTTGCAGGTGGCGAAGGAGGCCAATTACAAGCTCGATCAGAGCGCGCCAATCGCGAAAATTGAGGAACTCGCCAACTATGATGCCATCGTCGTGGGGACGGGCACGCGCTTCGGCCGCATGTCGTCACAAATGGCTAGCTTCCTGGATCAGGCGGGTGGCCTTTGGGCCAAGGGCGCATTGCAGGGCAAGGTCGGCGGCGCCTTTGCATCCACGGCCACGCAACATGGTGGGCAGGAGATGACTCTGTTCACCATCATCGCAAATCTGTTTCACTTCGGCATGACTATCGTTGGATTGAACTATGGATTCGCCGGCCAAATGACGGTCGACGAGATTACGGGAGGCGCCCCTTACGGAGCGACGACCGTGGCAGGGTTGAACGCTCAGCGGCAGCCGAGCATGAACGAGCTTGCCGGCGCACGCTACCAGGGCAGGACCATCGCGGAGGTCACGAAGAAGCTTTATGGATGACGCCGGGGCTCACCGGAAGCCGGGTTGCCTGTGAGGTAGCCAAGGACAAAGGCTTCGACTTTGTCACTCGACATTTCGCACGGTCTCAACGCCATTTCACCTGCGCTCAGGCGGTAGAGATTGAAACTCACGACGTCTTTGCCACCGAGCTGCCGCGCAAACAGGCTAACCCGCTTCCCGTCGTCAGAACGCTGAACAGTGGTGCCGTAGAGTCGGCCCTCGTAGGTTCCCTCGCTGTAGCCGAGGGGAATTGCTGCCAATGCGGTCTCGAACTCATGTTGGCGCATGCCGTCTCGTTCCAACCTGTATCAGGCACTCTCCGGGCGAGATTCGGATTCGAGCCCGGCAACTGCCGTCAAGCCGCTCGGCAGAACCAGGCGAAAGGAGGCACCGGAGGAGGCCACGTTTGATGCTACCGAGATCTGACCTCCATGTCGCTCCACGATCATTTTGCAGATGGCGAGGCCGAGACCCATACCCTGTCTTTTGGAGGTGACGAATGCGTCGAACAATCGTCCCCGCTGCTCGGGAGAGATTCCCGGGCCGGAATCGGTGACCGTCATGGAAATTTTGTCGTCGCGAACTCGCTCCGTTTTCACCAGCAACATCCGGCTCTGGTTCGGATTTGTTGCCATGGCTTCCATCGCATTGGTGACGAGATTGATCACGACTTCCTGTAACTGTCCGCGATGACCTAGCAGCGCGGGCAATCCGGCCGCAAGATTTACGCGTACCTCGACACTATTGTCGCGAAGGTCCGCGCCGAGGATCTGGAGCACTTCGCGGGCGACCTCGTTCAGGTCGACGTTCTGCCGAACGGGACTGTCACCCTGAAAGAGACTTCCGATGTTTTCGAAAATCTGGCTGACTCGCTGGCTGTCGTTGACGATAGCGCCCAGAGCCGATCTGACCTCCTCATAGTCCAGTGGCCGTCGGGAAAGTAATCTCGCCGCAGCACCTCCGTTCATCGCTATCGCCATGAGCGGTTGTCTCACCTCGTGTGCGATCGATGCAGTAATCACACGCGCGCTTAAGGGCTTATGATTTCGCTCGCGCTCCAGCAGCAGGTACGAGCGAGCCAGGCGCGCATATAGTCTTGTCATTTCTCGTAGCAACAGCAGGAGTACGACGATCGAGGTCATGAGCCAAAAAACGCGCCCGGCGTAATAACCGAGCGTGAAGCGCACGCGGCTGATCGAGAAACATGCTTCCTCCAGGATCAGTGCAACCGAGATGAGCATCAGCCAATAGTCCAGCACGCTGCGTCTTCGAGTCCAGAGCTCGATCAGCGCGATCGTGGCGAATGCCATGATCGACAGGTTGATCGTCAGCAGGGGAACAAAGAAGGCGTGGGTCCTGTCGAACAGTAGGACCGGCAGAGATTGGTTTCCGACGGTGGTCAGCAATGTGAACCCGCCCGCCAACGCCGCTACGATTGCCACACTGACGCCGATCGCTGATCCGGCCGAGGATGATCGTAAAGCGTTCGCGCGATCCACGTCCTTTAGTCGTGCGTAACCAATCAGCGTGGCTGGAAACACGAAATGTGCCGAGAAGAACAGCCATGCCGAGGTCTGTTGTCCTGCACCAAGCAGGCCGGTCGCCGTAAAGGCGCCGGGAAGCGTGAGCGCATGGGGAATGATGATCAACGCAGTAAACAGATAACCGCTGGCGAGCACCAGGAAGCCCCTCGAGGGAGCGATCGAGCATTGAGCATACAATAAGGCGGCCGTGATAAGGTCGTTGATCGACATCACCGCTGAGATCGATGGAATAAACGCATTGAATTCAGGTAGCGGTGTGCGCGCAAACGGCAGCAGCGCCACAAATGCCATGAGTAAAAGCGCAGCGACAGCCAGCACCAATCCGCGCTCTCGTGAATTTGCTGGCTGGTGTGCCAGCGAGATAATGGTCTGGCCGGACGCATCTGGTACGGGCACTTTCGCCTCTGCACCTGTTATGATGAAAATAGCGCGAGCAATTCAGAATCGGTCATAGGTTGAGTGCGCGACGTCGGTTCAATGCTGGGTCTGTTCACCTCTGACCGGCCGACATGGCTCTTAACCATTGCGCGTTGTCTTCGTCAGGGCAACGGAGATCTTTCACCGTTCGGCGGGCACCAGCGCTCCCTCTAACGAAAAATTGTGCAGCCATTTCAACTGCATGAGTCGAAGTTTCGTGTTTTGGGCGAAGCCGATAGAGTGCAACGCCTGGACAGCGGAGCCCAACTTGAAGCGAATGTTGGTGTCGATGGTTGGGTGCCCGGTGTGGCCCGGCGAAACTCGAGTCGAATTCCAATCTTAGCCTTGGCGCTCTGCGAGACGAGGAAGATGGGTAGGAGATAGTCTAGAATGGGTTTAACCGACCGCGATACGAGGTCGCGCTTAAAAGCGCGCCTTCTTTCGAGCCTCCGCTGTCGCGGTGTCCACATCGGGTCCTGCCCACCCGCGCACGCGGGCATTCGCTTCGGACCGGAGACGGTGGGGGTATCCGACGAAGGTGCTCAAACAGGCAAGGATGCAATGACGCCCTTGCAATGACGGCGTAGGATCTCGGTCGCAGTATCGAACTGCTCCGCATTGGCCGGGTGGACAATCAAGAGAATGCCACCCTGCAGTATCTGCCGCTCAGCCCACTTGTGGCTTTCCATCTCATAGCGTTGCCCGAATAGGGCAGCCAGTCCGCCGACGCTCCCACCGGTGGCTAGGGCCGCCAGGACCGCAGGCGCTGCCGCTCCTCCTGTCGCGGCCAAAGCCGCGCCCGCAGCCGCGAAGGATGCGACGGTTGTCGCGAGGGACGTCACAAGGGTACGAACCTGCTGCCGGTCGTCTCCCAGATGAATCTCGACACGAGGCAGCCTAGTGATATCGCAGCCGATGGCTTCGGCGCAGGATGTCGCAACCTCTTCTTGCGCCAGAACGCTCATCTGGGCGCGATCGACACCTGACGCTTGCAATTCATCGATTGCGGCTTCGAATTGGCGCTCGCTCTGCATCGCACCGATGACTTCTCCGAATTCATCGAGCATCGAGGTCCCTCCAAGGGAATGTCTTGGGATGTTGTGTAGTCAGTATCGTCTCACGCGACCGCGCAAACGCTCGGATGAGGCCGTCGTGCCCGACCGGCTCTGCGGTGCCCAGTATTGGGCGAAGCCGACCCGATTGAAAATTCCCTTCGAACATGCATTCGATAGGCGATGGGTATCGTCTTCCGTTGTATCGTCCTCCGTTGAGGAGCGTTGGATATTCTGGCGTACCTTCTTCCAGGGCGGGCTGGAGCCCAATGGCGGTGCGGACCGAAACGATCCGGGCTTCAACGCACCACTTCGCGTTCAAGCGGCCGCGGCGATCCGAGGTGTGACAATTCCCTGGACACTCATCGCAGCTGTATCATCGGCGCCTGGCTCATGCTTTCGCGTGTCGTTTTTGGCAGCGAACGAGCTATTGCGAACAGCGATCATGTCGCCGGGGCGATGATTATTACGATTGCAGTCTGCGCCATGGCCGAGGTGGCGCGGCCGCTTCGGTTCCTCAACCTGCTTTTTGGCTCTGGTTGATAATCGCGCCGTGGCTGCTCGGCGGCGCCACGATCGGCGTGTTACTGAATGACGCCATCGTCGGACTCGTTGTGATTGGCCTTAGTTTGCCGCGCGGATGGAGAAGCGAGGAGCACTATGATTCGTGGGACCGATATGTCGTTTAAGGAAAGCTCGCTCTTCGCGTCGCAACGTTTGCTCGGCCGCCTCGTTACACGCGTTGACAGCCCAACACGATCGTCGCGACTTGCTTAACGTCGTCCACGAGATCGAGGCCAGGGGCGCCCCGTTCGAAGTCCTTGGGCGCGGTGGCGGAGAGCACGCCGCATAGATGTGCCCTTTGCCCCAGCTCTTTTTGGGGCACAACGCGAACGCAGCGTGACAGGCATCCCCGCACGGCCCATCTTCACCAATGTCGACTTCACGTTGGTCAGAACCTCGATGCCCTCGCTCGTCAGGATGCTCTTCATCTACTGAGCGACGTCCGCAACCTCACGGCCTATGGCAGCTGGCAGAGTGAATCGAAAAAAAGCTCCGCCTTTTTCTTTGTCGTTGGACCACGCCGAAATTTGACCGCCATGCCGGTCAATAATCATACGACAAATGGCCAATCCCAGTCCCATTCCGTGAGGCTTCGACGTAATGAATGCATCAAATAGCTTGTTCAATTTCGTCGGATCAAGTCCCGGCCCGGAGTCCTCCACGGTTACCGCAATTTCGCCGAGACCATTACATTCGGTTCTCAAGCGTAAAATTCGGGTCCGATCGCCGATACGGTCCATCGCCTCGATCGCGTTTTTGACCAAATTAAGAATGACCTCTTGCAATTGGCCTCGATGCCCGATGACGTGCATCAGTGCTGGTGCCAATTCCGTCTCCGTTATGACGCTATGTTCTTCCAGATCCCCCTGCAGGATGCGCAGTGCCGCGACGATAGCTTCGTTCACATCCACTGGCTCTTGGCGCTGCTCAGCGCCTTTGAACAAGCCGCCAATGCTGTCGAATATCTGACTGGCACGATGACTGTCGCTCACTATCGTACTTAGAGCCGACCGCGCCTCTGCAAAAGCGGGAGGCGCGCGCGCTAGAAACTGCAATGCCGCGCCGCTGTTCATCGCCATGGCCATCAAGGGTTGTCTCACTTCATGTGAGATCGCCGCGGCCATCGCCGCCATGCTCATGAGTTTATCGTCTCGTTCGCGTTGTAGCATCAGATTCGACCGAGCAAGGCGCGCATCCAATTTCGTCGTCTCTGCAATCAACACGACTAAGACGACGACTGACGTAACCAACGAAAAGATACGGCCCGCGTAAAACCCGAAGCTGAAGGGTGAAATTTGGAAGATGGTAAGAAGCATCAACTCACAAACCAAAGCTAACAATACAACGAGCAGCCATTGATCAAGCACGGAACGCCTACGTATCCAAAGCAAGGCAAACGCAAGTAAATTGAGAAAATTAGCTAACAAGCCCATTCGAAACACCCAAGGCGTCATGTTGGTACCGTCGGTAAATAACGTGGGCAGTAACTCAGGTTTCGAAGCGAGCCACGTGAATCCGCACACTAGGCTGATTACCAACGCCGCACTCCAGCCAATCGAGGATCGTGGTGATACTCGTTCTATGTATCTGGCGTGTTGTTTGTCCTTCAGCCATGCATATGCCAACAGAGCCAATGGGAACCCAAAATGCCAGAAGAAATAAATCCAGGGGACGCTCGCCGAGAACACGTGCGAAAATGCCAGTGCCTGTGAAATCGCAATCAGCGCTGCAAAAAGATAGCCGCTCGCGAGAACTAAGAGCGCGCGTAAACGACTAATCGAGAATTGAGAAAACAACAGCGCGGCCGTCAATAGCTCATTGACGCAAAAGACGCCCAAATAGGACGAAATAAAAGTGTCGACGCGCGGTAGGTGTACGTTTGCGAACGGGACCACGGCTCCAAATGCGACGACGAGAACTCCAGCGACGGCGAGCGCCAACCTTCGCTGCCCCAGTGTCGGCGTCAAAGTTGCCAACAAAAACTTTGGTTCGTCTGATGTTTCGCCTACAATCAAATCTCTGCCTCCACATCGGGGCATTGGACATTTCGGCGGCTGGCGAATTGTCGCCAAAAACACAGGACTATTATCATCGAGCAACGGCGGCCGCTACGCTTTCATCAAGGTCACTGAACCCTGCGCCACGGCAGGTGAACATCAGTTTACTCGGATGAAATGCTTCGATCGCGCGCGATCCTGCCGGAGCCGGATCGTCCGATCCGATAATAGGCCTGTTCAAGACCGTGATGCGCTTTCTTCTACAACACGCTTGAGTGAAGGCGCGTCATCAGGCCCGAAAGTTCGCGGGCAGCCTCGTTCCCCGATTTAGCGATGGGGAAGGACGTGTCGGTGTCCACCCACGGAACGACAATCGTTCATCGTCAAGGATGCGGAGCGCGTGGCTGGTATAGCCAAAGAGCGCGATCTGCATCATGCCGTTTCGGGGAGTGGTGCTGTTAAGGATGCTCGGATCGGCGGCGACAGCTTGATCGATTTGGCCATTATGTATCAGATGCGTTCGCCGAGTTCGGCCTGCACCGGATTGAATGCGGATGATGGGGTAAATTGTGTTACCCGGAGGGCGCGCCATGGTGAGTCCTGCTGTCACTTACCGCACGGAGTGGACTTCGGAAACTGTTCATCCGATCGCCAGTATTTATTTCATGGATTGCTCACCAGCGAAACGCTGAAGAAGGTTAGCACCAGTCCCCTGGATTTGCGCCATGGGGCTGCGCGCCACTTTTCGCCCGACAGGCTTCGCGACGTTGACATCACTTCAAATGCGTCCGCCGCATTGTCGAGATCAGGGGCGCGCTCGTCGAGATCCACGACAAGTCGATCCGCTTCCAGCACGAGATGCACAGGCGTCGACGACTATCACATGAGCTTGTCACGGATCGAACCCCAGGTAGCATCAACCACCTGAAGATAGGCAACTCAGGCCTGAGTGCCGCGCCTGATCGGCATCACCTTCTTGGGATCGAGCCAGCGGTCGATCCGATCCGCCCAATGCTGCATCAGCTTCGTGCGCGAGCCGATCAGCGCAAGCGGTCCGTGCTTCTTGTACAGCCCTTCCACAGTCGAATTATCGAGATGCGCGAGCTGCAGCTCGACAACATCGCCATCCCATGCCTTGGCGTCCTTGATCTCTTCGTGGTGAGACAGGGTCGAGAAAGTGGTCCGGAAGCCGTGGGCACAATGATCAGTCTTGGTGTCAATGCCAAGCAGCCGCAAGCGTTTGTTGAGCGTGTTGTTTGATAGCGGCGCGTCCTTCGATCAGGAAAACGCGTACCTGCGATGGCCGGTCAGCTTCTGAACGCTGCGCAGGATTGCAAGTGCCTGCCGTGACAAAGGCACGACGTGGTCCCAACCGGTCTTCATCTTGGTGGCTGGAATAGTCCAGCGTTCGATATCCCAATCGACCTCGCTCCACTCCATTTCATTGACCATGCCGGGGCGGGGAATGGTCAGCGCATCGAAGCGCAACGCCAGGCCAACGACGTCGCCAAACCTCGCTCTCGTCCACGGTGCGCTGATGAGCTTGAAGACCCGCGTCACGTCACGTGGTTCGGTGACACCGGGACGTGGCGTCGAAATGTTGGCAATCATCTGTCCATTCAGGTTGCGGAATGGATTGTAGCCGTCGCCTTCGACATCGGCATAGTCGCAGATTTGCTCGCCGATGCTGCGCACGCGGTCGCGGGTTTCCAGCTTTCCCTCGGCTTCGTATGAACGCATGAAAGCGAGCACGTCCGGACGCTTGATGTCCTGCCTGCACAGCTTGCCGAAGCGAACCTTGACGTAGCCGACGCGCAGCTCAAGCACCTCGATGGTCTTGGGGTCGCGCACCGCGACGATCCTGCCGCGTTTGACTTTCTCCACCTTCTTCTTCGCGAGCCACTCGTCGGCCCATTGCCCGAAAGGCCGCGCGGCGGCCTGCCTGTGCTTGTCGAGCTGCTTCTCGATGCTCGGGTCTTTGCCGTCCTTGAGCAGGTCTTTGGCCTTGTCGCGCTCGCGCCGCGCGTCTGCGAGCGAGAACGTGCCATCCCTGCCGTTGCCGTAGGGGCCGATGGAGTAGGTTTTCTGGCGGGCGTGGAAACGGTAGTCCATCCGCCAGAGCTTGGAGGCAGCGCTGCCGGGCCTGCTAACGTCCGGCGTGACGAAGAGATAGAGCCAGCCGCCGGTCACGTCGGAAATCTTGGCGGGACTTCACGCGCCATTGTCGAATTTCGGTCGGGCGGCGCGGCAGTCGACGTCGGTCTTGATCTGCTTAGGATTGGCGCACGCGCCACCGTTCTTGCCGGCCATCTGCTCAATTCCTTCATTCGGAAAAGCGAAAGTCCCCGTGAACTTTTGTTCTTCCGATACCAACACGATACCAGCAAAAATACCAGCAATCGGGCGGCTGGGATCGGAGGAGAACAAACGGTGACGAACCAGAATGTACGTGGAAGTGCCTATTTTTCAAGGGTTTCCGAGCACGGCGCGGACGGTTGCGGACGATTCGGAACGGGCCTGAACAGCCTAGTTGGTGCC
>CAWHTU010000020.1:0-125341 GCA_963832305.1 uncultured Alphaproteobacteria bacterium
TTGGCGTTGTCTATTTCACTGTCGCCAGCGTCCGGTTCCGCAAGGTGATTTTCGGCGGGTGAGCGCTCGCCCCGCGTCGCTATAAAACTGCCAAATCTCGTAAAATATTAACACTGGTCAGGCGGCTGCGCTTGACGGAACGATGGCGCAAATACGAAGGTGCGCACACGATCGAACAGGAGCAGGATCGTCGGCCGACGCGCCTGCCCCCCAATTGAACGAAGTCGTCCGAATAAGGGAGAAAACAGTGCCCATACCCAATTGGCGCGCCGGCATCGACCGTCGCAGACTCGTCAAAGCCGGCGCGACGCTCGCCGTGGCCCAGATCGCAAGTCCCTTCGTCATCCGGGCGCGCGCCGCCGACGCGGTGAAACTCGGACTCGACAATCCGCTCACCGGCACTTACGCCGCATACGGCAAGAATGAGATGCTCGGCTGCCAGATGGCGCTCGACGAGATCAACGCCAAAGGCGGGATTCTCGGACGCCCGGCTGAGCTCGTCGTCGAGGACTTCGACCAGCGGCGACGCCGGACAGGCGGTGCAAAAAGCGCGCAAGCTGATCGACAGCGACAAGGTCGACTTCCTGCTCGGCAACGTCAATTCGGCGCTCGCCCTGGCCATGGCGCAAGTCTCGAACGAAAAGGGCGTTCTGCATATCGTGCCCGGCGGCCACACCGACGCAATCACCGGCGCCACCTGCCACTGGAATGTATTCCGCGTCTGCAACACCACTGCCATGGAGGCGAACGCGGTCGCGAGCACTCTGGTCAAGCAGTATGGCAAGAAATACTACTACATCACGCCTGACTACGCCTTCGGCCACACCCTGGAAACAGGGATGGTGAAGGCGATCAGCAAGCTCGGCGGCGAGCGGGTCGGCGGCGACCTCACGCCGCTCGGCACCGTCGATTTCTCCTCCTACCTCATTAAGGCGCAGGGGATGAACCCCGACGTCATCGTCTTCCTCGTGCAGGGCGACGACATGTTGAACGCGCTCAAGCAGGCGGCGCAGTTCGGATTGCAGAACAAGGTCCATCTGGCTGGCGCGCAGCAGGAGCTGGAGCCGCTGGAAGGACTGCCGCCCGAGGCGCGCGTCGGCGTCTGGGTCATGGAGTGGTACTGGAACCAGCCGGGCGTGGCGCATGTCGCCGAATTCGTCGAAGCGGCCAAGAAGCGCACCGGCCGCGTGCCGACAGCGCGAAACTGGTTCGGCTATGTCGCGGGCTGGACGTGCGCGCTCGCCGCTCAGCAGGCCAAGTCGCTGAAGGCGGTCGACATGGCGAAGGCGCTCCAGGACTTCCACCTGCCGCCGGAGATTGCTCTCGGTCCGAACCCGGCTTTCTATCGCGCCGGCCAGAACCAGCTGATGGCCTCGCTGTTCGTGGGCGAAGCGCAGGCGCAAGGTTCGGCGCCCGACGATCTCTTCAAGGTGACCCAGGTCATCAACGGCGCCGACGTGGCCGGCACAGTCGAGGAGAGCGGCTGCAAGATGACCTGGCCGACTTGAGCGTCCGCAACACGGCCGCAATCTGAGGGGGAGAAATGGCCAACGCCACTCCACGCCTGCTCAACCGTCGCGGGCTGGTCAAGTCGGGTCTGACGCTCGCCGCCGCCAAGGCCAATTCGCTGAAGGCGGCGGACATGGCGAAGGCCGTGCAGGACATTCATCTGCCGCCTGAAGTCGCGCTTGGGCCGAACCCAGCTTTCTACCGGGCCGATCAGAATCAGCTCATCGCCTCGCTGTTCGTCGGCGAGGCGCAGGCCAAGGGTTCCGCGCCGGATGACCTGTTCAAGGTCATCCGGGTGGTCGACGGCGCGAAAGCCGCCGGACCGCCTCGAGGAGAGCGGCTGCAAGATGACGTGGCCGACGTGAGCGCCCCGCGAGTGGGCCGTCCGCCGCCGCCCGCCTTGCCGCGAACAGCGAATCCCGACGCATGACTCAAGTCGTCCTGTTCAACGTCTTCAACGGCCTGATCGTCGGAGCGTTCTATGCGCTGATGGCGCTTGGCCTGTCGTTGATCCTCAACCTGAGCGGGGTCATCAACTTCGCCCACGGCGGATTCCTGGCGCTCGGCGCCTATCTGGCGTTCACGCTCATTCCCTACATCGGCTTCTGGGGCGCGCTGATCGTCGCGCCGCTCCTCACCGCCGCGCTCGGCCTCGTCATCGAGCGCATCCTGATCCGCCCGCTCTACGGCGGCGACCCCCTCTACGGCCTGCTGCTCACCTTCGGCCTTGCCTATATCTTCGAGGACGTCACGCGCTTCATCTGGGGCGCGCAGAGCCTGCCGTTCCAGTTGCCCGCCTGGCTCACGACTTCGCTCTCGAGCCAGTTCTTCTTCGTCACCGGCTATCGTGTGTTCATGATCATCATCGTCGTGGCGGCGGTCGGCGGATTGTTCGCGGTGCTTAATTACACCCGGCTCGGCATGCGCATCCGCGCCGGCACGCGCGACCTCGACACGGTCTCCACGCTCGGCGTCAACGTTCGGGTGCTGCGCAGCCTCAACTTCGGCATCGGCATCTATATGGCCGGCCTCGCCGGAGTGCTGGCGGCTGGCCTCCTCGGCCTTTCGCCGACCATCGGCGCCAATCTCATCATGCCGAGTTTCGTGGCGATCATCGTCGGCGGGCTCGGCAGCCTGCTCGGGACGCTCCTCGGCGGATTGATGATCGGCGTCGCGTCGGGGCTGGCGGCGGTCTATTTTCCGTCCGCCACCGAAGCCGTGATCTATGTGATGATGGGGCTGGTGCTGCTCATCCGGCCCCGCGGCCTTCTCGGCGAAGAGGGGAGGGTGCATTGAGGCCCGTGCGGTCGGGCGCTCGGGCCTTTGACGCCGCCGTCTGCCTCCTGCTTCTGTTCATGCCGTTCTGGATGGCTGCGATCGGCGGCTACACCGAGCTTGCCACACGCATCGTCGTCATGGGGCTCGCCGCGATGTCGCTGAACTTCCTTCTCGGCTACACCGGCGTGCTATCGTTTGGGCATGCCGCCTACTTCGGCCTTGGCGCCTATGGCGCGGCGATGGGGATCAAATATCTCGGCCTTGGCACCTTGCCCGCGATGGGGCTCGGCATTGTCGTGGCGACATTCGCCGCGATGGCGATCGGCGCGCTGATCGTCCGGCGTCGCGGCGTCTATTTCGCCATGGTCACGATCGCCTTCGGCCAGGTGTTCTACTTTCTGGCCTTCCGCTGGAACTCTGTTACCGGCGGCGACGACGGCCTGACCGGCTGGCACCGCCTGCCGATCAATTTCGGCTTCGCGACGCTCGACATTTTCGGCAACGACAAGGCGTTCTACTACTTCGTCCTGGCGGTGTTCGCGGTCTGTGTCGCCGCGATGGCGAAGCTCATCGATTCGCCGTTCGGCCGATCGCTGACCGCAATTCGCGAGAACGAGCGGCGCGCGCGATTCCTCGGCGTGCCGATCGAGTTCCACATCTGGCTGTCGTTCGTGATTTCGTGCCTGTTCGTCAGCGTTGCGGGCGCGCTCTATGCGCTGCTTAACAACTTCACCGATCCGCGGGCGCTGCGCTTCGACCTCTCCGGCAATTTCGTCATCATGGCGGTCCTGGGCGGCATGCGCTCGTTCTGGGGCCCGCTGATCGGCGCGGCGATCTTCGTCGCGCTCCAGGACTACGTCTCCAGCCGCACCGAAAACTGGATGTCGGTCATCGGTCTTGTGTTCGTGCTGGTGGTGCGCTTCTTTCCGCGCGGGGTTTTGGGAATGCTGCGCGGGGGAGCCAAGGCGTGACCCTTCTTCAGGTCAACGGCGCCTCGAAGCGCTTCGGAAGCCTCGTCGCCATCGACGATGTGTCGCTCATGATCGAGCCCGGCGAATTGCGGGCGATCATCGGTCCGAACGGCGCCGGCAAGACGACGTTCTTCAACCTCGTCAGCGGCCTACTCGCGCCGACCGCGGGCTCGATCCAGTTCGAGAGCGAGGACATCACAGCGCTTCCGCCGGAAGAGCGGGTGCGGCGCGGCATGGCCCGCACTTTCCAGGTCACCGAGATTTTTCCCGAGCTCCCGGTCGCCGAAAACATCCGCGTCGCGGTCGAGATCGCGGCCGGCTATCGGCTGAAGCCATGGCTCGGCGCAACAGCGCGGTCGGTAGTGGCGGCGCGCGTCGACGAGCTTCTCGACATGGGCGGATTGTCCGGCAAGAGGGACGTGCGCGCGGGAGCGCTGTCGCACGGCGACCAGCGGGCGGCGGAAATCATGATGTCGCTTGCGCTGCGTCCTCGCCTCCTCATGCTCGACGAGCCGACGGCCGGGATGGGAGACCAGGAGACCTATGACATTGCGCGGCTGATCCGGCGCCTGCATCGGGAGGAGAGGCTGACGATCATGCTTATCGAACACGACATGCGCGTCGTCTTCAACCTCGCGGACCGCATCATGGTGCTGGCGGAGGGCAGGGTGCTCGCCGAGGGCGCGCCGCAGGAGATCGCCGACAGCGACAGGGTCCAGGCCGCCTATCTCGGCAAGGCGGCGGCATGATCGCGCTTCGAGCCGACGCCATCCACGCTTTCTACGGCAAGAGCCATATCCTCCACGGGGTCAGCCTCGAAGTGCGCGAAGGCGAGATCGTCGCGCTCCTCGGCCGCAACGGCGCCGGAAAGACCACGACCTTGCGCTGCCTGATCGGCCTCACCCGCCCGCGCACTGGCAGCGTCACACTGTTCGGGTCCGATGTCACCGGATTTCCACCCTACCGGATCGCCGAGGCCGGCGTCGGCTATGTGCCCGAGGGGCGGCGCATTTTCGCCAATCTGACCGTGGACGAGAACCTCCTGGTCCCGGTCGAGCGGCCGGGCCCTTGGACCGTCAAGCGGGTCTACGAGGCTTTTCCGCGCCTCGCCGAGCGCAGAAGCAACAAGGGCGGCCAGCTATCGGGCGGCGAGCAGGAGATGCTGTCGATCGCCCGCGCCCTGATTCTGAACCCGAAGCTGCTCATGCTCGACGAGCCCTCCCAAGGCCTCGCGCCGCTGATCGTCGAGGACGTGTTCAGAATCGTCGCCGCGGCGCGGCGCGAAGGCCTCTCGGTCCTGCTCGTCGAGCAGAACGTACGCGCGGCGGTTGAAATCGCCGACCGCGCCTATGTGCTCGACGACGGAAGGATCGTCTACGAGGGCGACGCGCGGACCTTCGGCGCCGACGAGAAGCGGGTGCGCGAACTCGCTGGCGCCAGCGCCGAGAAATGGGACATGGACGGGTAGAACCGCGGCGGGTTCCGCCTCTAGTTCTGGCAGAAGACAGCGACGAGCGCGTCCTTCTCGCGCGCGGCGATGTCGCCGACGCTTAGGTCGACTGTGTCTGCTGCGGCGGACTCTCCTTCGCCGAGGAAGGCGCGGACCGCGTCGGACACGATGATGGCGTGCGGGGCGGCGAGCGCGACCCCGGCGACCCGCTTGGGCTCCTCGGCGATCGGCGCGATGAGCCCCACCAGCGCGCCGCGCCGGTCGAACACCGGTCCGCCGCCCCCGCTCGTCTCCACCGCGGCGACGACGGTGGGCCGCGCGGCGCCGCGGGCGAGCGAAGCCGGGCTCGCGGCGAGGCGCGAACCGGCAAAACCGAGCACGACGTCATCCGACGCCGGCCCGCCGAAGCGGGGCGTTTCGCCCTTGGCGGTGAAATCTCCGGCGATGATCGCCAGATTCGTCGCGGGATCCGTCCGCTCAAACCGGGCCGGCTTGCCGTCGACCGTCGGGTTCGGGCAGTCGTCCGCCTTGAGCGCCGTCAGCGCCTTGCCCGGCGCCACGACGAGCGCGGTTGCGGCCGGCGCGGGACTGGGCGCGGGCGTAGCGGAGCCCGATCCGGCCCCGACGCCGGCGCTGGCAGCGGCCGCCGGCGGCTTCGCGGCCTCGGGAAACGCTTCGAATGAATTAGCGACCGCGAGCGCGATTCGGTCGAGCTGAGCGGCCTGAGCCGTGGGGTAAGCGAAGGTAATACCGCGGACCGGCGGGCTCGCGGCTGCGTTCTTCTCGAACCGGGTATAGAAGTTCGCCGCGGCGTCCTGTCCGGAGACGACGAAGAAAACCTCGGGCTTGATCGCCTTATAGGCGATTTTGCGGCCCGGCGTCGCGGCGCTCAGGCGTGCGTAGAGACCGCTCAGATCCCCGTCCGCGCTCGCCGAGAACTCGAGCTTCGCCCCGTTGCGTCCGCCGAGCAGTTTTGTCGGAGCGCCGGCTTTCGCGCCCGTCTTGCCGTCGACGACAACCTTGAAGCCAACCGCGTCGCGCGCCTTCTGGGCGGCGGCGAGCAACGCCTGAAGCTCAGGCGGGGTGAGCACCCCATCAGCGGACGCCTTGGCGCTCGTCTGGAAGGCGACGATCGCATCGCGGGTCCGCTTGCCAAAGTCGCCGTCGATCACCCCATTGTAGAATCCGAGCCAGACCAGCGCATCCTGCGCCGCCTTGCGCGTCCCTTCCGGCAGCGCCAGAAACGCGGCCTTCTGCGCCGCAAGCGCCGCATCGGGGGCCGAAACCGCGGACGGCGTTTGGGCCTCGGCGAGAGGTCCGGCGACAAGCAGAAGCGCCAGGGCGAGGACCGCGCGAATTGGTGACCGGAGCATGGTTTTCCCGCTGATCGGGGAGCCTCGCGCATGCTAGCCAGTCGCCGTCCGCGGGTCCAATGGCTGGCTCTGGTTTGACAAGACTAGATATCTGACTAGTCTGAAGAGAGAGGACGCTTACCGATGAAGAGTTGGCCGGTTCAGGACGCCAAGGCCCAATTCAGCGAGATGCTGGAAACGTGCCTGAAGGAGGGGCCCCAGGTGATCACCAAGCGCGGCGCCGACGCCGCCGTTCTCGTTCCCGTCAAGGACTGGCAGTCGCTGAAGCGGGCGGCCAAGCCCACGCTGAAGGCGTTGCTGCTCGCCGATATTGCGCGGGGAGACCTGAACCTTCCTGAGCGCGGGGGCCTCCGCCGGCGTGCGCCTCGCGATCTTGTGCCGCGCTGATGTATCTCCTCGATACCAATGTCGTGTCGGAAGTGCGCCGCGCTCGCCCGCATGGGGCGGTTGTGGCGTGGCTCGAAAGCGTCGGCGACGATGATTTGCATCTGTCCGCCGTGACCATCGGCGAAATTCAGGCGGGCATTGAGATCACGCGCGAGCAGGATCAAGACAAGGCGGCGGAGATCGAAGGGTGGCTGGAACAGGTTGCCGAATCCTACAACATCTTGAGCATGGACGCCCGCACCTTCCGCACCTGGGCCCGCCTCATGCACCGCAAACCAGATCGCCTCGTCGAGGACGCCATGATCGCCGCCACCGCAACCGTTCATGGCCTGACCGTCGTCACCCGCAACGTCCGCGATTTTGACGGTCTCGGCGTTCGCACCTTCAACCCGTTTAGGAGCAGGCTCGACTAGGGGCCTCGCGGACGCTCGGCGTTTATCCGAGTATGCCGACCGAGCCACTGTGGCCGGGCGTGCTTCGACCGTGCTAAAACACGCTGCGGTTTGACGGACCCATGGTCGGATCGCGGCGTCAGGCTCGCATCCGAATCGTCGCGACGGCACTATGCGCGCTGGATTTGCTTTGGGTCGAATCGACGGTTGAATCATGCTTCAGGCTTTGCGTTCGTTCGTCGTCCTGCTGCTCCTGATCGCGCCGGCCGGCGCGGCCGAGATCAAGCCGTTCACACGCGAGGACATGGCGAGCGATGCGGTCCGCCTGACCGAGGCGTTGCGTATTGCAACCGCTTCGATTGGCGCTGAGGTCAAGGACAAGACGCCGGACCAGTTGCGCAAGGGAGCCGCTGCCGCCGTCGCCGCGGGCGACTTTGCCGGCGCGGAGAAGCTCGCCGGCGCGGCCGTCACCGCCGCGCCCAAGGACCCTGTCAACTGGCTCGCTTACGCAAACGTCGCGGTCAAGGCTGACGATGCGAAGGCGGATAACCGCTACGACCTCGTCACCCGCGGGGCGACCGCCGCCTACGCCGCCTATCTGCGCTCGACGTCGCCCGACGCGCAGGCCCAGGCCCTCTCCGTGCTCGGCGACCTGCTCGCGCGCCACGAGCTCTGGCGGCCGGCGCTCGACGCGCTCAAGGCCTCGCTCGACCGGCGCGACGCGATCGACGTGCGCAAGACATACGAGGCGATGCGCGCCGAGCACGGATTTCGCATTCTCGACTACAAGGTCGACAACGAATCGACTTCGCCGCGCGTCTGTTTCAACTTTTCCGAGCAGCTCGCGCGCAAGACGGATTTTTCCCCTTACGTCGCGGTCTCCGGGTCGTCCAGCACCGCGATCTCGAACGAGGACCAGCAGATCTGCGTCGAAGGATTGAAGCACGGCGAGCGTTACGCGATCGTGCTGCGCCAGGGCCTGCCCTCGGCGGTCGGCAAATCTCTGTTGAACTCGGCCGACTATGAGATCTATGTGCGCGACCGCTCGCCGCAGGCCCATTTCGCCGGCCAGGCGTACGTGCTGCCGCGGCAGGGCCAGCAGGGCGCGCCGCTCGTCACCGTCAACACATCAAAGGTCTCGATCGACGTCTATCGCGTCGGCGATCGCAATCTGCTTGCGACTGTCAACCGCGACGACTTTTTGAAGCCGATCAACTCGTCGCGGGCTGACGAGATCGCATCGCGGGATGGGGCGAAGATGTGGAGCGGGACGATGGATGTCGCCTCCGCGCTCAATCAGGACGTCGTCACCGACTTCCCGGTGCTCGATGCGGTCGGCAAGCTCGAACCCGGAGTCTATGTCATTACCGCGCGTCCGTGGAAGGCCTCGGCCAATCCCGCGGACTCGGACTCCGGCGACACGGTGCAGCTCGCGGCGCAATGGATGGTCGTCTCCGATCTCGGCCTGACCGCGATCTCCGGCGCCGACGGCGTGCACGCGCTCGTGCAATCGCTGGGCTCCGCCGCCCCCATCTCCGGCGTGGCGCTCAAGCTCGTCGCGCGCAACAATGAAGTGCTGGCGGTGAAGACGACTGGGTCGGACGGGCGGGTCGATTTCGATCCGGGCCTCGCCCGCGGGAAGGGCGGCTCGGCGCCGGGCCTTCTGGTCGCGACGCTCGGCGACGATTACGGCTTCTTGAGCCTGGCCCAGAACGCATTCGACCTCACCGACCGCGGCGTCGCGGGGCGCGATCCGCCAAGCGGGCTCGACGCGTTCCTCTACACCGAGCGCGGCGTGTACCGCTCCGGCGAAACCGTGTTCTTGACCGCCCTGCTTCGCGACTCGAAGGGCGTGGCGAGACCGGGCCTGCCGCTGACATTGATCGTAAAGCGGCCGGACGGGGTCGAGTACAAGCGCGCGACCTTGCCCGACGGCGGCCTTGGCGGTCGCGCCTACGCGATCCCGCTGCTCTCCGGCTCGGCGGCGGGAAAATGGTCGATCGAGGCCTACGCCGATCCGAAAGGCGATAGCATCGGCCGCATCGAGTTCCTGGTCGAGGATTACATTCCCGAGCGGCTCGACTTCACCCTTAGGCCGGCGAAGCCGATCATCGATCCCGGCGAACCGGTCGAGCTCTCGCTTGACGCCAGGTTCCTCTACGGCGCGCCGGCGAGCGGGCTCGACGTGACCGGCGCCATTCGGCTCGAGGCGGTCGAGGGCGCGGCCCTGGCCGGTCATCCCGGCTATGTCGGCGGCCTCGCCGACGATGATTTCACGACCGTCGAAAGCCAGTTCACCGACAAGGTGCAAACCGACGCCAAGGGTCACGCCGACATTTCAGTCGATCTGCCCGAAGGCTCGAGCACAAGGCCCCTCGAGGCGAAGCTGATCGTCGATGTCGCCGAGCCTGGCGGGCGCACGGTCGAGCGCACCGTCACCCTGCCGGTGCGGGCGAAGAACGTGACGATCGGCGTCAAGCAAGACTTCGATGGGTCGTTGAGCGCCGGCGATGTCGCGACGTTCGAGGCGATCGCCGTCTCGCCGGACGGCGCGCGCGTCGCGCGGAAGGGCGCGGAATGGTCGATCTATCAGGTGACCAACGATTACCAGTGGTTCAACGCCGACGGGCGCTGGAGCTACGAGCCGGTCAAGTCGTCGAAGCGAATCGCCGCCGGCGCGATCGACATCGGCGCCGACGCGCCCGCCAAGATCATGAGCCGAGTCGGCTGGGGCGCTCACCGGCTCGACATCAAGACGTTGGACGGCGAGGAGACCAGCGTGGCCTTCGACGTCGGTTGGTCGGGGACGGCAAGCGCTGATACGCCCGACAATGTCGTCGTGACGCTCGACCGGACGAACTATGCGCCGGGCGAAGAGGCGAAGCTGCGCATTGCCTCAGGATTCGCAGGCAAGGCGACCGTGGCGCTCATCGGGGATCATGTCGAGCGCTTCATCGATGTCGATCTCATCGCGGGCGACACTGTCGTGTCGTTCCCGGTCGGCGCCGACTGGGGCCCCGGCGCTTACGCGGTGGCGCTGACACACCGCCCGCTCGACGTCGCTGCCAGGCGCATGCCGGGACGCGCCATTGGCGTCGCCTGGTTCGCAATCGACCGCGACGCGCACAAGCTCGACATCGCGCTCGACGCTCCGCAGCTGGCGCGGCCGCGCGGATCGATGACGGTGCCGGTGAAGGTCGGGGGCCTGGCGCCGGGCGAGGAGGCGTTCGTGACCGTCTCGGCGGTCGATGTCGGAATTCTCAATCTGACCGGCTTCAAGACGCCCGACCCGGGCGGCTATTTCTTCGGCCAGCGGAAGCTGCCGGTCGAGGTTCGCGATCTCTGGGGCATGCTGATCGACGGCATGCAGGGCGTGGCCGGGGCGATCCATGCCGGCGGAGACACCGGTGGCGCGCTGGAAGGCAATCTGCCGACGCAGGAGCCGCTTGCGTTGTTCTCCGGCGTCGTCAAGCTCGACGGCGAGGGGAAAGCCTCCGTGTCGTTCGATCTGCCGCCGTTCAACGGATCGGTGCGGCTGACCGCGGTCGCGTGGTCGAAGGACAAAGTCGGGTCGGCTGAGGCCGACGTGACAGTCCGCGACGCGGTGGTCGTCGCCGCCACGCTGCCGCGCTTCCTCAACGTCGGCGACCGCTCCGAAATCCACGTCGACCTCGATAACGTCGAGGGGGACGCGGGCGACTACTCGCTCGACCTCGACATCCATGGGCCGCTGACCGCCGACGCGGACGCGCTTAGGAAGACGGTGCGGCTGGACCCGCATCAACGGCGGTCGCTGTCGATGCCGATCACCGCCGCTGGCGTCGGGTCAGCCGATCTCGCGCTGAAACTGAGCGGCCCGAAAACCGATCTGACTCAACATTTCAGCCTCGGCCTCGCCTCCGGCGCCCCCGACGCCTATCACCGTACCGTGACGCCGTTGCCAGGCGGCGCAACGACCACGATCTCCGGCGATCTCGTCGCCGAATTCATTCCGGGGACGGGCTCGATTGCGATCTCGGCGTCGCCGTTCGGCGCCCTCGACGCGCCGGCCTTGCTGGCCAAGCTGCAACGCTACCCGTACGGCTGTTCGGAGCAGACGGTGAGCGTCGCCATGCCGCTGCTCTACGTCAACAACTTGGCCTCGATCGAGCATCTCGACATCGATCCCGATGTCGACGGGCGGATCAGGCAGGCGATCGAGCGCGAGCTCAGCCGCCAGAGCGCGAGCGGCGCGTTCGGCATGTGGACCGCTGACGAAAACAATGAGGATCCCTGGCTCGACGCCTTCGTGACCGACTTCTTGACCCGCGCGCGGGAGCGCAATTTCGTTGTGCCACAGCAGGCGTTCGACCAGGCGCTCGATCGTCTGCGCAACGAGGTCGTCAACGCGCCCGAGCCGAGCAAGGACAACGCCGCCGCCTTGGCTTACGCGCTCTACGTTCTCGCCCGCAATGGACGCCCCGTGATCGGCGATCTACGCTACCTTTCCGACGCCAAGCTCGATGCCTTCCCCTCGCCACTCGGCAAGGCGCAGCTCGCCGCGGCGCTCGCGATGCTCGGCGACCGGGCGCGCGCTGGCAAGGCGTTCGGCGCGGCGCTTGCCGCCCTCGACGCCGAACGGGACGATGGCGTATCGAGGGCCGACTACGGCTCGCGGCTGCGCGACGCCGCCGCTGTGCTCGCGCTCGTCGCCGAGGCCAGGCTCGGCGGCGAGATAGAGGGTGACGCGATCGCTCGCGCCGGCGAAGTCCTTGATCAGGCAAGGGCTCAACGCTCATTCACCAGCACCCAGGAAAACAATTGGATGGCGCTCGCAGCCGAGGCGCTCGCCGACCATGAGGCCGCGAGCAAATTCAGCATCGACGGCCAGCCGGTGAAGGGCGCCCTCTACCGCCGTTTCAGCGGCGCGTCGCTCGCGGACAGTTCGATCGCGGTCGCCAACGCTGGTGAGACCCCGGCGCAACTCGTCGTTTCAGTCTCCGGTGCGCCGGTCGAGCCAGACCCCGCCATCGCCCACGGCTACGCGATCGAGCGCACGTTCTATAAACTCGATGGAACGAAGGTCGACTCGCTACAAAGCATCGCCCAGAACGAGCGCGTGGTGGTGTCGCTCAAGGTGACCGAGGCGCAGGCGCGCTACGCCCGCCTGCTGGTCGTCGACCGGTTGCCCGCGGGCCTCGAGATCGACAATCCGGCGCTGGTCGACGGCGGCTCGGTCGAGGCCTTCGCCTGGCTCACCAAGGATGTTGAGCCGACCCATACCGAGTATCGGGACGACCGCTTCGTGGCCGCCTTCGATCGCGCCGACGGCCAGTCGGCGTTCATCACCATGGCTTATATCGTGCGTGCGGTGGCGCCCGGCCATTACGTCTATCCGCCGGCGACCGCCGAAGACATGTACGACCCCGAACGCTACGGCCGCACGGCCTTTGGGGAGATCGTGGTGACGGCGAAGTGACTGGGATATCATGCCCGCGAAAGCTGGCGTCTAGAACCCCGCTCCAAGCGTCTCGATTTGTCGCATGGGTGCACTGACGGCGGCGGCTGGATGTCCGCTTTCGCGGGCAGGACAACCGGGCGCGGCGAGGGCGTGCCGTGATCAGGCTCCGCTTTCCTCACCCCATCCTCCTCGCCCTCGCCGCCGCTGCGCTCCTTATAGCCGCGAGCCTGGCGATGGGCGTCGCATGGACGCGCTTCGCGGCGAGCCTTGGGCCGCTTGATCTTGCGGCATCGCGCGAGGGCTCGACGATCGTCGTCGATCGGAACGGGCGCCTGCTCAGGCCGTTTACCCTGCCTGATGGGCGCTGGCGCCTCCCGTCCACGACGCACGACGTCGATCCTCGCTACCTCGCGATGCTCGTGGCTTACGAGGACGGGCGCTTCTACGACCACCGCGGCGTCGACCTGCGCGCGCTGATCCGCGCCGGCGCACAGTGGCTCGCACGCGGCCGCGTGGTCAGCGGCGGCTCGACCTTGACGATGCAGGTCGCGCGCCTCATCGAGCCGCGGCCGGAGCGGACGCTCGCCGCCAAGATGAGGCAGATCGCGCGCGCGCTCGAAATCGAGCGCGAGGTCGGCAAGGAGGGCGTGCTCGACCGCTACCTGACGCTTGCGCCCTTTGGCGGCAATCTGGAAGGCGTCCGGGCGGCCTCGCTCGCCTGGTTCGGCAAGGAGCCGCTGAGACTCACGATCGCCGAAGCGGCGCTCCTGGTGGCGCTGCCGCAGTCGCCCGAAGCGCGGCGGCCGGATCGTTCGCCGTCGGCAGCACGCGCCGCCCGCGACCGGGTGCTTGACCGCGTCGCCGCGCATGGCGTCATCAGCGTCGACGACGCGGCGGCGGCGAAAGGCGAGCCGGTCCCCGAGTCGCGCCTCGGCTTTCCGGCGCTCGCCGCACACGCCGCCGAGGAAGCGGTCGCCGCCGATGGCCAAGCAAAACTCATCCGGCTTTCGATCGACGCGCGGCTGCAAGCGAAGCTCGAGGCGCTGCTCAAAGAGAGCGTCGCTCGCCTCGGGCCGAAACTGTCGGCGGCGATGGTCGTCATCGACAATTCCACCGGCGAGGTCCGCGCCCGCATTGGTAGCCCCGATCACGACGACGCCTCGCGCGACGGCGCGATCGACATGTCCCGCTCGCCCCGTTCGCCGGGCTCGGCGCTGAAGCCCTTCATCTACGCGCTGGCGTTCGAGCAGGGCCTCGCCCATCCGGAGACGATGCTGTTCGACCGGCCGATGCGCTACGGCGCTTACGCGCCGCAAAACTTCACTCTCGGCTATGAGGGCACGGTGACGGCGCGCAAGGCGCTGCAGCAGTCGCTCAACCTGCCGGCGATCGAGCTCCTGGCCGACGTCGGCCCGGCGACCTTCCTCGCGCGCCTGCACGGCGCCGGCGCCGACATCGCGCTGCCGAAGGATACTCCGGTCGGGCTCGCCATCGGCCTCGGCGGCCTCGGGATCACGCTCATCGACCTCGCGCGCCTTTACGCGGGCTTGGCCCGCGGCGGCGAAGCGCCGGCGCTCACCGAGCGGCTCGGCGCGGAACCGACGATCGAGTCGCGTCGGGTGACCGATCCGGTCGCGGCTTATTATGTCGACGACATCCTGCGCGGCGCGCCGCCGCCGGCCAACGCGCTGAAAGGACGGATCGCCTTCAAGACCGGGACGTCCTACGGCTTTCGCGATGCGCTGGCGATCGGCTTCGACCGGGGGACGACGATCGCGGTCTGGGTCGGGCGGCCCGACAACGGGCCGACGCCAGGCCTCATCGGCCGCGAGGCAGCGGCGCCGATCCTGTTCGACGCCTTCGAGCGGCTCGGCCGCGACGTCGAGCCCATCCGGCCGCCGAGCGGGGTGCTGCGGGCGAGCGTCACCGCCGACCTGCCGCCGCCGTTGCGCCACCTCCGCAAGGACGCGCCCAAGACCATGGCGGCGGCGGAGGCGCCCGCGCTCAAGATCGCCTTCCCGCCGGACGGCGCGCGCATCGACCTCGGCTTGGGCGAGGGCGCGCGCGACGTGAAGCTGGCGCTGAAGGCGCTTGGCGGCGCCCCGCCGTTCGCGTGGTTCGTCAACGGCCAGCCGATCGGCGACGCCGAGCTGCGGCGGCAATCGGCCTGGAGGCCGGACGGCGCCGGCTTCGCCCGCGTGTCAGTCGTCGACGCCAAGGGCGAGTCGGATGCGGTGATGGTGAGGCTGGAGTGAACTTCGGCTCAGAAGGAGGTGGTGGGGAGGATGGCGATCGGACGAGATCGCCCGACTTTTGCGGCTACTTCAGTAACTCGCGGTCGCGGCGCGCAAACGGCCTTGGCTCACCTTCCGCTTGATCGCTCGGGAAGCCGAGTCCGATGGGCGACGGCATGGAATTCGTCGCGATCTGCGCCGTTCGGCCTGGTACTTCCTGCCGCTGCTCCCGCCACCCAGAACGGATCTCGGTCTGACGCGGTTTCGAAGTGCGTCCGCTCGAATGCGTTCGTTTCCTGTCGGACCAGTCATATGGGCTGGGTCTCGGAAGCCCTTCACGTTCAGTCGGAGTCGCGTGAGCGAGCACCACTTGCACGAATCGCCGCTCGTGCTTCTGAATCGCGTGGCCAGCATTGCCGAGCGGAAACACGGCACAACAATCGCGCCGATCTGATCTCGGGCCTCGCGCGGCACATGAAGACCATGATGCTGATCGGGTTTAGCGGACTAGAAGCGCGATGCGCTCGCGTCGAAAACCCGCGCACCCTGCGGTCACCTAACTCGACACGAAGCCCGGGTCCGGGGCAGCCTCTTCGGCAGCTTCTACGTTCAAACCGCCGCTTGGCGAGCCCTGCCCCTTGCCGTAGCGACGGAACGCGTCGAAAGCGAGTTCCGCCATCGGCGTGCCGAAAGGCACAATCTCGATCCCCGCGCCCAGCCGTCCCAGACCGAACCCGTCGGAGCCTGCGGCTCCAAGCGATCATGTTGTGATCGCGAGAAACCGGTCGATCATCGCGTTGACCTGATCGGGGACCTCGAGCTGGCAGAAATGGCCTGAGCCGACCGTCTGCCCGAAAGCGAGCGTCGGCGAGAGCTCGCGGACGCGACTATGTCCGCGCGCGCGTGCGGCTCGTCGGCGGCGATATAGAGGCTCGGCGCGGCCACCCGCGCCGTCTTGGTCGCATCGTAATCGCCGAGGGCCCGGTAGGCCGAGATCGCGACATGCTGCGGCGCGGACGCCATTGCGGAGAGGATCTTCTCCTTCCGCACCGGGTCGTCAGTCGGCAGAAATAGTGTCTTCGTCACAAACTCGCGTATCGCGCTTTGATAGCCGGAGCCGCCAAGGTCGGCGAGCAGCCCGGGGATCGCGGCGCGAGCCGCTGGAGGCAGCACGATCGCCGCGTCGAGCATGATGAGAGCGGAGACAAGCTCGGGATGGCGGGAGGCGAGATCGAACGCGACAATGCCGCCCATGCTGTGCCCGATGACGACAACTTTCTTAACTCCCAGATGGCCGCAGACGAAGGCGACGTCGTCGGCGAAGCGTTGCATCGTGTAGGGCTCGCGCGGCTTGTCGCTCAGTCCATGCCCGCTGAGGTCGAGGGCGACGACCCCGCGGCCCTGTTTGGCGAAATGCTCGAACTGCGGAGCCAGATAGGTGTGATCGCAGCACCAGCCGTGCACCAGCACAACGGGCGCATCCGCGCCCTGCCTCTCTTCGAAGCAGAGCCGAATTCCGTTTCGCTCAGCCGACAGCATGGATCATCCCTCACTTCGCCGGGGCCACGCCACGAGCAGCGCCCTGAGCGCCGAAACGAACGCCAGCGGCTGGTCGATCATCACGTGATGCTCGGCCTCCGGAATCTCGACATAAGGAGAGCCGGGAGGAATGAGGCTCATGAGATAGGCCGCGTCCTCGGGGTGGAAGAGCTGCGACTTCGCGCCGCGGATGAGGGCGAGCGGCGCGCGCGCGGCCTCGACCAGAGGGACCGGGTCGAGGCGGGCGAACTTCGCCCAGAAATGCGGGTCGAAGCTCAGCGACCAGCCGCTCTTCCCCTCGGCGTCGACGGCCTGACGCGCCGAGCGCCGGGCGATGAAATCGAGAATGAACAGGTTGTCGCAGGCTTGCGGCGGGGCGAGGCGGAACCGGCCGATGATCGCCTCGAGCGACGGCCGGACGCTGTGCTCTCTGGCGGACGAGCGGGGCGGCGAGGGGCTGCGCTGGTTCTGCGGCGCGAAGAACGGCGGATCGACCATCACCGCGGCCGCAAGCTCCTCGCCATAATCATGGGCGAGACCGACCGCGATGCGGCCGCCGAAGGAGTGCCCGACGACGGTCGGCGGGCCGGCCTCGTAGGCGCCGGCCTGCTGCGCCGCCGCGCGCGCCTCGCGGACGAACTGCCGGAAATCATAGGCCGGGCGCCAGCCGGAGCGTCCCATGCCGGTGAATGACGGCGCGACGACGCGCCGGTCGCGGGCGAAGAACGGCGCAATGAAGCTCCACCAATCGGCGTGCGCCGCTCCGCCGTGCAAAAACACGAGCCCCGGCTTGCCGCGCTCGCCCCAGGCGAGCGTCTCGACCTTGGCCCCCTCGACCGCAATGAACGAGCGCTCCGGCTCGATCGCGATCGCGCGTTCGAACCACGCCGGCGCCGGCGGCGTCTGCCCGCGAAAGGCCGCGAGCGGCGCCATGGGGTTCTGATCGTCCACGGATTGTTGCCTCCGACGTCAGCCCCGCAACGCGACGTCGCTTACCCGTCTTTATTTCCGGAGCACTTTCTTCACAGCGACAAGCGGACCCACTTGGATACCGCATATGGTTTCAGACGCCTATGGATGAAATTCTTGGCGCCGCCCGACGAGAACAAAGCATGCTCGACCCTCTCAAAGCAGCGATTTTTTCGAGCTCCAGACGTTCAGAAACCATGGGCGCATTTTATAGCTTGCAAACCCATACACCGCAAAAGCAGCTGTGAAGAAAATCCCAACCCCCGATGGCGCCGTTTTATCACTTAATCCTAAGATGGTGAAGGAAAATAGAATGAGTCCAAATACGACCCACATTACACCAAGAACCATCATGAGTATATGTTTCAATTTGGTTGCAGAATTACTCGGCCCTGTAACCGGATACCCGGTCGAAAGGATTCCACTCGTTGAATTATTTTGCGCTTCTGGCGGCGTTCCTTGAGCAACTGAGGCAGCCCTCGAGGTCTCGACTTGACTTGCGTCGACTTTTGCAGCTTTTAGATCTCTTAAATCTTCTGAAGCGTCTTTCCGTAACGTCCGCTTGATCGCTTGGGCCAGGGACGCAATTTTTCGTGACGTTTCTTCGGATTCGAAATCCTTGAACCTCAGTGGTTCGAAGTCGATCAGTTGATGTCGAAAAATCAGCTGATAGACAGACTTGTCGAAACATTCATTCGGGTTGTCTGGACGAATGTCGGACGTATCAATGTAACGGATCGGGAATATCAAATCGCCGCGTCGAAGCGAAGCTTCGCGCTTTCCAAATATACTGATTTCCCGGCAGCACCACTCGCTCTGCAGCAGCGCTGGGGTCAAGATCACAATCAGGAACGAAGCTGTTTGCAACCCTTCGGTGATTTGCCTTTCCCAGTCCCCCCCAGGCGGAATCGCGGCGACGTCCTGAAAAATATTGACCTTCTCGTTTCGCCCAATCTGCTGCTGGAGCTCCGCCGCCAAGCGCGCTCGCAACTGGCTTAGCCGACCGCGCGAATTCTCGTCGTCGGAATCGCTGTAGCTCCAGAACCCGGTTGGTTTCAACATTTGACACGAATCATTGGAAATATCCCGATATATACACCAGTAGCGGCCCGCGCATGTTGGCGGCCGCGTGGCCAAACCGCAAATATCAACCCGGCGCCGATCCGGCGCAAGCGCGCAGCGCCCGGGTTCGCGTCGGCCTTGAACAGCCCTTCAGCATGGCGCCGGCCGGCAGCCTTCGGCGGCCCCGTTTACCCGCGCCTCAGGCGACCTCGAACAGCCCGGCCGCGCCCATGCCGCCGCCGACGCACATCGTCACCACGACATAGCGCGCGCCGCGCCGCTTGCCCTCGATCAGCGCATGGCCGGTCAGGCGCGCGCCGCTCATGCCATAAGGGTGGCCGACCGCGATCGCGCCGCCGTCAACGTTGAGCTTGCCGTTGTCGATCCCCAGCCGGTCACGACAGTAGATGACCTGGACGGCGAACGCTTCGTTCAATTCCCAAAGGTCGATGTCATCGACCTTGAGGCCATGCTCCTTGAGCAGCTTCGGCACGGCGAAGACCGGGCCAATGCCCATCTCGTCCGGATCGCAGCCGGCGACCGCGATCCCGCGATAGATCCCGAGCGGCGAGAGGTTGCGCCGGCTCGCGAGGCCGGCCTCCATGAGCACGCAGGCGCTCGCGCCGTCCGACAGTTGCGAGGCGTTGCCGGCGGTGATGAAGGATCCCGCCTTGACCCGTTGCCCCTCGGCGAACACCGGCTTCAGCCCTGCAAGGCCCTGGAGGGTCGTGTCGGCGCGCGGGCCCTCGTCCTGCTTGAGGGTGACCGCCTTGTCCGAGACGGCGCCGGTCGCCTTGTCCATGACCTTCATCACGCTCGGCAGCGGCGCGATCTCGGCGTCGAAGCGCCCGGCGGCCTGGGCGGCCACGGTTCTCTGCTGCGACTGCAGCGCATATTCATCCTGACGCTGGCGGGTGACCTGGTATCGCTCCGCGACAATCTCAGCGGTCTCGATCATGGTCATGTAGAGGTCGTCGCGATGCTCGACCAGCCACGGGTCTTGGCCGCGATAGCGGTTCATCTTGTCGTTCTGGACCAGCGAAATCGATTCGAGTCCGCCGCCGATCGTCACGCTCATCCCGTCGTCGACGATCTCCTTGGCCGCGGTGGCGATCGCCATCAGCCCAGAGGCGCATTGCCGGTCGACCGACATGCCGGCGACGCTCGTCGGAAGCCCGGCGCGCAGGGCGCATTGACGAGCCACGTTGAAACCCTGCGATCCCTGCTGGAGCGCTGCGCCCATGACGACATCGTCGACTTCGCCGCCCTCGACCGAGGCGCGCTCGAGCGCACTGGCGATCGCATGGCCGCCGAGCGTCTGGGCCTGGGTGTCGTTGAACGCGCCGCGATAGGCCTTGCCGATTGGCGAGCGGGCGGTCGAGACGATGACGGCTTCACGCATGATGGGTCTCCGACTGTTGGCTCAAATATCAACCCTCATCCGGCCCTTCGGGCCGCCTTCTCCCGGTGGGAGAAGGGGACCTGCGCCACCGGCGCCCTTCCCCCTGGGGGAAGGTGGACGCGCGAAGCGCGGCCGGATGAGGGTATTCCTGCATGCGCGTAAATTGTCTCCAGAACGCCTTCGCGATTCTGCAACACCTCATTGTTCCAGAACCGAAGGACCTTCCAGCCCTGGCTTTCCAGATAGGCGTCTCGGGCCTTGTCGCGAGGGCTCTCAGCATGCTGTGAGCCGTCGGCCTCGACAATCAATCTCGATCCGGGGCACAGAAAATCGACAATATAGGCTCCAACCGGAACCTGTCTGCGAAATTTGAGGCCGTCGAGACGTCTGTCGCGCAAGAGTTCGCCACAGGCGCAGCTCGGCGTCGGTCGGCGCACGGCGCATCGCTCTGGCGCGAGAGCGCTGATTCGCCGAGACGCCGACGTCTGTCTTCATCGGAGGCGTTTCACCCTCATCCGTCGCGCCTTCGGCGCGCCACCTTCCCCCGAGGGGAAGGGCGCCCTGCATCGGCGCTATCACCCCTTTGTAAACGACCCGCCCTCCGCCGCCAGCTTCTCCAACAGCGCCGCCGGCTTGAAGTCGTCGCCGAACTTCGCCTGAAACTCCTCGAGCTTCGCCAGCACCGTCTTCAACCCGACCGTGTCGGCGTAGAACATCGGCCCGCCGCGATAGACCGGCCAGCCGTAGCCGTAGATCCAGACGATGTCGATGTCGGAGGCGCGC
Organism: uncultured Alphaproteobacteria bacterium; assembly: GCA_963832305.1. Lineage (GTDB taxonomy): Bacteria > Pseudomonadota > Alphaproteobacteria > Rhizobiales > Beijerinckiaceae > Roseiarcus. The sequence continues at coordinate 20,790 of CAWHTU010000020.1, forward strand.
TGCGCCTTCCCCTCTTCGAGGATCTTCGCCCCTTCGTTGATCATCGGATAGATGCAGCGCTCGAGGATCTCGGCGTCGCTGATCTTGCGCTGTTCGACGCCCTTCGAGGCGGCGAAGTCGCGGATGATTTTCTCGACATGCGCCGAGGGCTTGGCGTTGCGCGCTTCGTCGTAGTCGTAGAAGCCGGCGCCGGTCTTCTGGCCGCGCCGGCCTTCCTCGCACAGGATTTCGCGGATCGTCGCGCGCTTCGACGTCTCGGCCGACCAGCCGATGTCGAGGCCGGCGAGATCGCTCATCGCGAATGGCCCCATCGGCATGCCGAAGTCGGTCAGCACCCGATCGACCGCCCATGGCGTCGCGCCTTCGAGGATGAGCTTCATCGCTTCCCGCTGGCGCTGGGCGAGCATCCGATTGCCGACGAAGCCGTGGCAGACGCCGACGACGACTCCGACCTTGCCGATCTTGGGCGCGAGCGCCGCGATCGTCGCCAGGACCGGTTTTGAGGTCTTGGCGCCGCGCACGATTTCGAGCAGCCGCATCACGTTGGCGGGCGAGAAGAAATGCATGCCGAGCACGTCCTCCGGCCGCCTGGTCATCGATGCGATTTCGTCGATGTCGAGGTAGGAGGTGTTCGACGCGAGGATAGCGCCGGGCTTGGCGATCGAATCGAGCCGCTCGAACACCTGCTTCTTGATCTCCATGTTCTCGAACACCGCTTCGATCACAAGGTCGGCTTGAGCGAGCGCGCCGAAGTCGAGCGTCGGCGACAGCCTCCCCATCCGGTCGTCGACGTCTTTCATCGTCAACCGGCCTTTCCTTGCGGTCAACTCGTAGTTCCGGCGCATGACCGAGACGCCGCGGTCGAGCGCGTCCTTCGAGGTCTCGACGATGGTGACGGGGATGCCGGCCGCGAGGAAGTTCATGGCGATGCCGCCGCCCATCGTGCCGGCGCCGATCACGCCGACGCTCTTGATCGGCTTTGTCGGCACGTCGGGACCGATGTCGGCGACCTTCGCCGCCTGCCGCTCGGCGAAGAACACGTGTCGCTGCGCCTTCGACTGCGTCGTCGGCAGGAGCGCCATGAACATCTGCCGTTCCTTGACGATCCCCTCGTCGAACTTGAGCTCGACCGCATTCCTCACCAACTCGATCGCTTTTTCCCAGGCCTCGAAGCCGCGAAATTTTCTCGCATGGGCTTTGCGGATCGCCTCGAAGATCTCGGGATGGCCGCGCGCGGGCTCAAGCCTGTCGGAGCGGTCGCGCACCTTCTTCAAGGGCGCTTTCTCGGCGATCAGCCGCCGGGCGAAGGCAATCGCGGATTCCCGCAGCTTCCCCTCCTCGGCCAGCTCGTCGACGACGCCCCATTCCTTGGCTTCCCGGGCGCCGAACGGCGTTCCGGACAGAATGACGTCGAGCGCCTTCTCGACCCCGATGAGCCGGGGCAGCCGTTGCGTGCCCCCTGCGCCGGGGATGAGCCCGAGCTTGATTTCCGGCAGGCCGCATTTCGCCGATGGGACGGCGATGCGGTAATGCGCGGCCAGCGCGACCTCGAACCCGCCGCCCAGCGCCGTTCCATGGATGGCGGCGACGACCGGCTTCGACGCGTTCTCGATCGCGTCGAGCGCTTGGGGCAGATGCGGCGCGGCGGGCGGCTTGCCGAATTCGGAAATGTCCGCGCCGGCGATGAAGGTCCGGCCGCCGCAGATGACGACGATCGCCTTGACCGCGCCATTCGCCTCCGCCGCCTCGACGCCGCGCTTGAGGCCGTCACGAACGGCTTGCGACAGCGCGTTGACCGGCGGGGAGTCGATCGTGACCACGGCGACCTCGCCGTCGATCGCTAGGTCAGCGACGGAATTGATGGCGGCCATGCGCTCCTCCCGCGCCGGCGTTAAACCAGGCGCGACTTTGGCAATATTGCGCGACGCCCCCGCTGGTCGCGATGCTGGCCCTATGTTTGAGGCACGCGGCCGGCGGCCGTCAACTGCGCGGACGCTCGCGGCCGCCGGCCGGGCCCTCGCCGGCGCCGCTCCGGGGTATTCGGGGGAAGCAAAAAAGTTTGCGCCGCCTGTAACCCCTCCCCGTTTTGGACGTATAGCCGTTGCGGATAGGGCGCGATCCCTAAGACAGCAGCGAGGTCGAAGATGCTGACGCGTCGAATGGCTCTGACCGGTCTGACCGCGATCCTGAGCGCAAATGTCCTGCAAGGTTCGGCCGCGTGGTCCGCCGAGGAGGACCATGTCGTCCGTAGCGACGCCGAGTGGCGCGGCAAGCTGACGGCCGAGCAATATGCCGTCCTGCGCAAGGAAGGCACCGAGCCGCCGTTCACCAGTCCGCTTCTCCATGAGGAGCGCAAGGGGATATTCGCCTGCGCCGGGTGCGACCTCGATCTCTTCTCCTCGACGACGAAATTCGACAGCGGAACCGGCTGGCCGAGCTTCTGGGCCCCGCTCGACAATGCGGTGAAAACCCACGATGACCGGTCGTACGGAATGGTCCGCAACGCAGTGTCCTGCCGGCGCTGCGACGGGCACCTCGGCCACGTTTTCGACGACGGTCCCAAGCCGACCGGACTCCGCTACTGCATGAACGGCCTGGCGCTGACGTTCAAGCCGGCGACCGCCTGAGTCGAGGGCCGGCGTCAAGGCAAAGCCGGTCCTTCTCCTGTAACAAGTCGGCCCGCGCGGGCGAAGCTCCCCGCGAGGCCGTGAGGCTCGCGCGACCGTGATGACACGACCGCGTGATGCCGGAAGGTCCGTCGTGGCCGGGTCACAGTCCCGGCCTATCGAAACGCCCGGTCGAAGATTGGCGCGCAGGAATGGAGTTTTAGCCCCATGATCTCATCGTTCAGAAACGGCTACGGGTTGCCGGCGCTGATCCTCGTCGGACTGGCGGGCGCCGCCGGCTTCGCCGCAACGCGGTCGACGGCCGAAGAGGCGCGCGTCATTCCGCCGCCCGCGGTCGACGAGCAGGCCGCCGGCCCAGGCGTCGGAGACCGCGGTTGTCGCGGGCGGATGTTTCTGGGGCGTCCAGGGCGTCTTCCAGCATGTCGCCGGCGTGACCAGCGCCGTTTCCGGCTATGACGGCGGGGAAAAGGCGACCGCGCACTACGAAATGACCAGCAACGGCAACACCGGCCACGCCGAGTCGGTCCAGATCACCTATGATCCGCGCAAGATCACTTACGGGCGCATCCTGCAGGTCTATTTCTCGGTCGCCCATGATCCGACCGAGCTCAACCGCCAGGGTCCGGACGAAGGCACGCAATACCGCTCGGCGATCTTCCCGCAGAGCGAGGAGCAGGCGAAGGTGGCGAAGGCCTATATCGCCCAACTCGATTCCGCCCACGCCTTCAAGGCGCCGATCGTCACCACGATCGAGCCGGGCAAGACCTTCTATCGCGCCGAGGACTATCACCAGGACTTCCTGGCGCGAAATCCGGGCTATCCCTACATCGTCTTCAACGACCTGCCGAAGGTCGCCAATCTGAAGCAGCTCTTCCCGACCCTCTACCGCCCCGACCCGGTGCTGGTCGGCGCGAAGTCGTAGGCTCCCTTCTCCCCCGGGAGAAGAGCCGTCCCGGGCGAAGACCCGGGGGTGGCGTGGACCGCCGGATGAGGCTCCTTGTCATTCCCGCGCAAGCGGGAATCCAGGCCGCGCAAGAGCACTGGATGCCCGCTTTCGCGGGCATGACAGGCAAGGGCGCCGCTATGTTTCCCGGCCTGATGCGCTAGCCGCCTTTGCCGAGAGCGGCCTCCAGCGCGGCGAGGTTGTTGCGCACAGTCACCGTGCTGGGATGATCCGGCCCGAGGCTCTTCTCGAAAATCGCGAGCGCGCGGCGCATCAGCGGTTCGGCTTCGGCGAGGCGGTTCGTGTCCTGAAGCAGACGCGCGAGATTGTTGAGGCGGATCGCCACATTGGGATGATCCGGGCCGTAGCTCTTCTCGTCGATCGCCAGCGCGCGGCGCATCAGCGGTTCGGCTTCGGCGAGGCGGTTCGTGGCCTGAAGCAGCTGCGCGAGATTGTTGAGGCGGATCGCCACGTTGGGATGATCCGGGCCGTAGCTCTGTCTCGTCGATCGCGAGCGCGCGGCGCATCAGCGGCTCGGCTTCGGCGAGGCGGTTCGTGGCCTGAAGCAGCTGCGCGAGATTGTTGAGGCGGATCGCCACATTGGGATGATCCGGGCCGTAGCTCTTTTCGTCGATCGCGAGCGCGCGGCGCATCAGCGGCTCGGCTTCGGCGAGGCGGTTCGTGTCCTGAAGCAGATGCGCGAGATTGTTGAGGCGGATCGCCACATTGGGATGATCCGGGCCGTAGCTCGTCTCGTCGATCGCCAGCGCGCGGCGCATCAGCGGCTCGGCTTCGGCGAGGCGGTTCGTGTCCTGAAGCAGCTGCGCGAGATTGTTGAGGTCGATCGCCACATCGGGATGATCCGGGCCGTAGCTCTTCTCGTCGATCGCCAGCGCGCGGCGCATCAGCGGTTCGGCTTCGGCGAGGCGGTTCGTGTCCTGAAGCAGCTCCGCGAGATTGTTGAGGCGGATCGCCACATTGGGATGATCCGGGCCGTAGCTCGTCTCGTCGATCGCCAGCGCGCGGCGCTTGAGCGGTTCGGCCTCGGCGTAGTCCGCCTTGACGTCGAACAGAACGTCCAAGCTCGTTGAACAGCCGCGCCGTCGGCTCCGCGATCTCCGCCTCGTCCGCCGCGCGCGCGACCGCGAGCGCGTGCGGCGCGAGCGGATCGAGGACCGGCCAGTTCCGCACGTCTTCGGGATCGCCGGCGAAGGCCGCGTTCACCCATTCCAGCGCCTCGCGCAAAGCCTGCGCCCGGCGCTCCTCGCTCATCGCGCGGCGGGCGAAATCCTGCACGAGGCGATGCACGACGAAGCCTGGCTGGCCGCCATCCTCCGCGGTCACGCGCGAAACGAGCGAATAGGCGTAGAGGCCGCCGCGCGCTTCATAGGCGTCAGTGTCCGGCGCCTCGCCGGGAACGGCGACGTCGAGGAGCGAATCCGGAACCGGGTCAGGCGCAAGGAACGCGAGCCGGTCGAGCAGCCGCCGGCTCTCCGGCGAGAGCCGCGCGACCGATGTCGCCCAGGTCGTGGCCAGCGTCCGATCGGAGCCGGTCACCGTCGCATCCGCCCAGGCGAGCGCTTTTTCCCGGCTCTCGCCCCAGAGCTTCAGGTAGCGAGCAAAGCCGATGCGATCGGTCGCGATATGCGCGCCCGCCTGCTCCAACCCCAGCGCCAGGCCGCCAAGCTCGCGCGCCAGCGTCCGCGCCAGCGCCGGCGTCGTCCTTGCTCTTGGCGCGGTCCGTTTCGGTTCGGTCGAGCAGGAATTGCGCGGCCGCGCCCTCTTCAAGAACGCCCAGTTCGAGCTTTCGAAATCCGGCGGGAAAATTCGACGCCCGCGCGGTGACGACGACATGCCCGCCTTTAAGACGCGGCATGAGTTTCGCCACCTCGGCAACGGCGGCGCGGTCGTCGACGTTGTCGAGGATCATCAGCCACGTCGGGTTCAACTCAAGCCAGCGCAGGACGGCGGTGATCTTGGTCGCGTCGTCGCGCGCCTCTTTCTCCGGCAGGTCGAGAATCTCGAAGGCCGTCAGCCCCGCCAAGCCCGCGTTGAGCGCGGCGCCGTCGTTCGCGCTGACGAACAGAAGCGCCGAATAGACCGTCTCGCGAGACCACGCATATTCGATCGCGAGCCGCGTCTTGCCGACCCCTCCGAGACCGGAGAGCGCGACCGGAGCGCCCTTGGCGCCGAGGAGCGCCGTATGCAGGTCGGCAAGGTCCTCCTCGCGCCCGGCGAACAGGCCGCCGAGCGACGCGAAGCGAAGATTGCGAGGCTTCGTTATCGATCCCGCGTCGGCCTTCTTGAGCGCGTCCAGAACCGCAGACCCGAAAATGCGCGCGACAAGATTGTCGGCGCTGGTGAACGGCTTCGCGGGATAGAAGTCGACCGCCTTGAGCCGCGTCGAGATGATCGGCCTGTGAGGCGCGCGTTGCATCCGTCGGCGCGAATTTTGCGCCGCGTTTCACGCCAAACGCCGGCGCGACGATGACGAGGTTCTTCTTAGCGCCGTCCTTGTTGAAGCCGATCGCGAGCCATGCTTCCCATTGCGTGTAGGTGAGGCGCCCGAGCGCGTCGCGGTCCATGCCCTTTTCGGCAAGCCGCGCCGCAAGCTCCGGCCGACGCTTCAAGAGATCGTCGACGCTGCTCGGCTTGGGGCGTCGAACCCGCCATGTCGCCGACGAAATGAATGACGACGTCGCAGCTTTGCGACGTACTCTTCGAGCATGGCGAGCGTGTCGCCGCCGAGCGCTTGAAAATCCTCCTGGATCTTGATCTCGACATTCGGTCGCGTCAGCGCGCGGCGCAACTCGTCGCGATAGTCGCCGAACTCATCCGACACGCAGGAGAGAAAGAGCTTGACGTCCGCCATTGTGCCGCCGCCCGCGTCATGGCCGTGGCGCGAGTGTGGCATGGCGGGGCAGGTTCGGCAAAGCGGTCCTGTCGCGCGCGATCAGCATCCGCCCCGCGACCCCGCAGGTCGAGGCAGATCCCCTTTTCTTTCGGCGCTTCTGCGCGCGCGAAATTGCCTTGCGAAAATCAGAATGATGTGCTATGCATTTTGGGTTAACAGGATCGAGACGGCCCGCGCCGGGCGCATGGGCGGAAAGGAGTGAACGATCGCGGATGATGGGCCTAAGACAGATGGCGCGGCGAGCAGGCGGAGAAAGTATTTTTTTCAGCCGCAACGCTCTGAAAAGTCTCGATTCCAAAAAGCAAATGAAAGGGATTTCGTTTTCGTAGGTTTTTCCCGGCTTTCATCCGCGCCAACGCGTACGAGCTGCCTAAGCCCTGCGTTCATCGCCGGCCCGTCGTCTGCTCGACCCTAATGCAGAAGGCGGCGATCGCGTCGAGCGTCGCTTGCGGCTGATCGACCTGCGGCGAGTGGCGGCAGCGTTCAAGGATGAGGCTCCTGACCGGCGCGGGCGAGCGCGCCTCGATCGCGCGGATCTGCGCCAGCGTGCCATACTGGTCGTCCGCGCCCTGGATCAGAAGCGCCGGGACGCGCCAGCGGCGAACCGCGTCCTCGATGTTCCAGGCCTTGAAGCCGGGATCGAGCCAGGCGCCGTTCCAGCCGCAGAACGCGCTGTCGACATGGGCGTGATATTTGGCGAGCCTCGCGCGCAATTCGCCCTCCCCATAGGCGCGGCGCGCTTCCGCGATCGAGGCCAGGCCCGGCGCCTCGGTGAAGACGTGCGGCGCCATGAGGACGAGGCCTTTGACTCGCTCGTCCGCGTGTTCGCCGGCGTAGATCGCCGCGATCGAGGCGCCGTCGCTGTGTCCGAGCAGGATGCCGCGCTTGATACCGATCGCGTCGAGCGCGGCGGGCAGGCTCGAACGCGCCTCGCGGGTCATGTAGTCGAGCGGGCGCGGGAGCGCGACCGGATCCGACCGGCCGTAGCCGGCGCGCGAGTAGGCGAAGACCCCGCACCCGGTTGCGGCCGCGAGGCGAGCCGGAAAGTCGCGCCACAGCGCGACGCAGCCGAGCCCCTCGTGCAGCATGACGATCGTCGGCGCCTGCGCCGGCGCCGCGCCATGCGCGACCGCCTCCAGGCGCTTGCCGTCGGCGACGATTTCGCCGCCGACGCCCTCGATCCATCGAAACGCCGTCATTGCGGAAGGGGCCTACGCGGCGGCGATCTTGAGCGCGCGGATCGCGTTCTGCTTCAGAATGAGGTCATGCACCTCCGGCTTGAAGCCGGCTTCGCGGAAATCCTTGAGCCAGCGGTCCGGGGCGATGAGCGGCCAATCGGAGCCGAACAGCATCTTCGTTTTCAGCTGGCTGTTGGCGTGTTGCACGAGCTGCGGAGGAAAGTACTTCGGGCTCCAGCCGGAGAGGTCGATATAGACGTTGGGCTTGTGGAGGCAGACCGAGAGCGCCTCGTCCTGCCACGGCCACGACGGATGGGCGATGATGATCGTCATGTCGGGGAAGTCGACGGCGACATCGTCGACATGGATCGGATTGGAATATTTGAGGCGCAGGCCGCCGCCGCCCGGCATGCCCGTGCCGATGCCGGAATGGCCGCTGTGGAAGATCGCCGGCAACTTGTGCTCGGCGATGACCTCGTAGAGCCCGTACGCCATGCGATCGTTTGGGTAGAAGCCCTGAACGGTCGGATGAAACTTGAAGCCTTTTATGACTCCTGCCGCGATGAGGTCGCGCGCTTCGCGCACGCCCATCCTGCCCTTGTGCGGATCGATGCAGGCGAAAGCCATCATGATGTCGGCGTTGGCTGCGGCGGCCTCCGCAACCTCGTCGTTCGAGATCCGCCTCGCGCCGATTTCGAATTCGCTGTCGACCGTGAACATCACCAGGCCGATCTTGCGCTCGCGGTAATAGGCGATCGTCTCGGCGATGGTCGGGCGCTTGCCCGCTTTGAAGTATTTGTTTGCGGCGTCTTCATACGGCTGCCAAAACGCGTCCGCCGGCTGGCGGCAGGAAACCTCCGCGTGCGTGTGGACGTCGATCGCCACAAGGTCGCTAACGTCCATCGTCCCCGCTCCGTGTCTCGCGCAGCCGGGCGGCGCGCCGACTTGCCACTATAACATCTCGCGGTCGCCGCCGAAGATCGCGCTTGCTTCGCCGAATCGTTGGTATTGTTCTCCGTTCTGCCTCCACATAATTGTTGATTGCGCTCGATTTGATGTGGTAGATTAGCAACTGAGGGGAATTGCGGTTTTGGGCGGGAGACCTGCATGTCTGCGGATTCGAGAACAGTGGACGAGCAATCAAGAACAACAAACGCAAAGGCCGGCCGCGTCACGTTGCCAGCTGCTGAAATGTCCCAACTCGTTGGGATTTGTATCGAACCGGTAGACTTGCGCGCAAAAAATACTGGAGCGATTGATCTGGCTATCGGCTCGACAATTCGATCGGGTCACGGCGAGGCGTCGTCTGAGATCATCGAATTCGGTTCGTGATATCGCTGGTGTGCGCCTATGGCAAGTATCACGATCGAATCGGCCGCGATAAGACTCACCGATACAATTCTTGGATATAACGAACAGGATCTGGAGCAGACCCTAAAAGCGATTGCCGCGGATATCGGCGTAAATCACATTGCATATATGCGATTTGCTCCGGACAGGAGTTCGGACGCAAGCTTGTTGACTGGAACCGTCACCTATTCGTTTCAGTGGCAGACGCGGTATTTTCTGAAACAATACGTACTTATAGATCCCGTTATTATCAATGGGAGCAAAGCGGTCCTGCCCTTCGACTGGGATGAATTGCCGCGCGACGACCCCGCTACTCAAGCGTTTTTCGCCGATGCGTTGAACCATGACGTTGGCCGTAACGGAATCTCCGTTCCTGTGCGCAATCGGCGCGGCGTTTATTCTGTCGTTTCCTTTTCGAGCAATCATACAAAGCCCGAATGGGAACAATTCAAGAAAAACAACATGGTCAAACTGCAGCTGATTTCAGTTCTCATTGATTCTGCAGCTAGCGTCAACCTAAAACTTAGTAGTCCTCAGGTCAAGCTCTCGAAGAGAGAAGAACAATGCCTTATTTGGGCTGCTAGAGGGAAGACTTATCAGGATATTTCCGATATATTGAATATATCGTTTGGCAGCGTAAAGAGTTATTTGGATACGGCGAGGCATAAATTGAACTGTGCAAACTTAACTCATGCGGTTGGCGTTGCCATTGCGACCGGCGTGATTCCAGCCAAGGCTCTCCAAGGCTCGTCTTTTAAGTGATTCCTGTGGTTGTCAACTCAGCTTCTTAGTGGAATTGTCACATTGTGACCTATGGTTAACATCCTCTTGTCCTCGTAGCAAGGGAGATGCCACGATGTTGAAATTTATTGAAGGTTCGCGTGCGTCGCTGTTTCCAAAAGAAATGGATGCAATGTTCCGCAATCGAGCGCTGACGTTCTCGGAGCGCCTCGGTTGGGATGTGACGGTCAGGGACGGTTACGAGCGGGATGCGTTCGATGACGCCAATCCGCTGTACCTTGTGTCGGTTGATCCCCGGACTCATGAATATTGGGGATCTCTCAGGCTGTTGCCCACCACGGGGCCGAACATGCTGCGAGACGTCTTTCCCTATCTCCTCGATGAGGGCGAATACATCGAGAGCGCGACCATATGGGAGAGTTCGCGCATTTGCGCCGTCGCCGTCGACGGCCAGCCCCAGCGAAGCCGCAATGGCGTAAACTTCGTGATGAGCGAACTCATCGCGGGCATTGGGGAGGTCGCCATCATGGCTGGGCTGACCCAGATTGTCTCGGTGTTCGACGCCCGAATATATCGGGTCCTCAAAGCTGTCGGTTGCAATCCGCAGCTCATTGGCAAGCCGCGGCGGATTGGCGGCACGATGAGTTACGCCGGGCTGTTCGACACCGGCGAAGGCCTCCTGCACGCTCTGCAGGCGTTCCGCGAGGAACTGGGCATCGAGACCCCGGAGTCGAAGGAACTCGCTTTCGCAGCGTAGCGGACGCTTCGCCGCCGTCATTCGGCTGATTTGCGCGCAGTTGGTCGTTCGACTGCGCGATGAGGGGGTTCGGCTTCGCGCCAATCCTGTCGCGAAGTTGTGGTGGCTAGACCACACGGACAGGTCGGACTTGAAGCGCGTTCCGACTGCCGGCGCAGACCTTGGCCCGGGGGCGGGCGCGCTCACGTTCCGGTTGAGACGCGCCGATCGTCCGCGTCGAACACATGAATGTCCTCTGCCGGCGCGCGCAATGTGACCGGCTCGCCGGGGGCCGGCGGCCGCCGGCCCCGGATTTCGGCGACCATCATCTTGTCGTCGGGGCGCCGCACATGAGCGTACGAGGCTTCGCCCAGCCGCTCGACGAGCTCGACGACGCCGGAGGTGGCGAAGTCGCCGCCCGCAACAGGCGCCAGGTGCTCGGGGCGCACGCCGATCGTGAGACGCGCGCCGGGCTTGAAGGTCCCGGCGGGCAAGAGGAAGTCGGCAATCGAGCCGCCGGCAATCCGCGCCTTGTGGTTCTCGACGCTCTCGACCTCGGCCGGAAAGAAGTTCATGGCCGGCGAGCCGATGAAGCCGGCTACGAATAGGTCCGCCGGCGAGTAATAGAGGTCGAGCGGCTCGCCGACCTGCGCGATTCGGCCGTGGTTCATCACGACGATGCGGTCGGCAAGAGTCATCGCCTCGATTTGATCGTGAGTGACATAGACGATCGTCGCGCGTAGGAGCCGGTGCAGGCGGGCGATCTCAACCCGGGTCGAGACGCGAAGCGCCGCATCGAGGTTCGACAGGGGCTCATCAAACAAGAAGACGTCGGGCTCGCGCACAATTGCGCGGCCGATCGCCACGCGCTGGCGCTGCCCGCCCGAGAGGTCGCGAGGGTAACGGCCCAGCAGATCGTCGAGGCGCAGCATCCGCGCTGCTTCCGCGACCCTTCGGTCGCGCTCCGCCTGCGCGACGCCGGTGAACTTGAGGCCGAAGGTCATGTTCTTGCGAACATCCATGTGCGGATAGAGCGCATAGGATTGGAACACCATCGCAATTCTTCGCTCAGCTGGCGCGAGCGCGTTGACGAGTTTGTCGCCGATGAAAATGTCGCCTGAGGTTGGCGCGTCGAGCCCCGCGATCATCCTCAGAAGCGTGGATTTTCCGCAGCCCGAAGGGCCGACCAAAACGACGAATTCGCCGTCCTGGATCGAAAGGCCGATGTCGCTCAGCACGGGCGCCGTCCCATAGCTCTTGTTGAGACGGTCGATGCGCAGATTCGCCATGCCCGACGCCGCCCTACTTAACCGCGCCGGCGGTGAGGCCACTGATCAATTGCCGCGAGAAGGCGACATAGATCGCCACGACCGGCAGGATCGCCATCGACAACGCCGCGAGGACCGAGTTCCAGTCGGTGATGTACTGGCCAAGGAACTGTTGAACGCCGAGCGTGATCGTGTGGGTTGAATCCGACGAGGTGAGGATGAGCGGGAACCAGAGATCGTTCCAGATCGGAACGATGGTGAAGACCGCGACGGTGGCGATCGCCGGCCTCAGCAGCGGCGCAATCACCTCGAAAAAGATGCGGGTCTCCGGCACGCCGTCGCAGCGCGCCGCGTCGCGCAGGTCCTTGGGGACCTGCTGGACGAACTCGCTCAGGATGAAGATCGACATCGGCAACCCTTGCGCCACATAAACCAGGATCAGCGCAGTCAACGTGTCATTGAGGCCGGCCTCGCGCATCATCTTGAGGATCGCGACCGAGCCCAGGCGGATCGGCACCATGATGCCGATCGAGAGGAAGAGGGCGAGCGCCGTCGAGCCGCGGAACCTGTATTCGGTCAGCGCCCAGGCTGCCATCGCCCCGAACAAGAGGACAAGGAACATGCTGACCAGGGTCACGATCAGCGAATTCATGAAATACGTCCCGATATGCGAGGCGGTGAACACCTTGTTGTAGCCAATGAGCGAGAAGGTGTCAGCGTTCGGCGGCGCGAGCGGCGCCCCGAAGATGGCCTTCCGCGCCTTGAACGAGTTCATCACCACGAGCAGGATCGGCCCGATCGCGAGCAGGCAGTAGGCGATCAGGATGAGGTGGACGCCGAGGGTCTCCGCGCGCTGCTTGAGCATCTCTCCCCCTAGAACGCGTAGCGCCGCAGCCGGCGCTGGATGACGAACAGATAGAAGCAGACGCCGATGAGGATGATGAAGAACATCACCGTCGCCACCGCCGCGCCCATGGTCGGATTGCCGAGCTGGAGTTGGAACCCGAAGAAGGTGCGATAGAAGAAGGTGCCGAGAATGTCGGAGGCGAAGTTCGGCCCGGCGAGCGCGCCCTTGACGGAATAGATGAGGTCGAAGGCGTTGAAATTGCCGACGAAGGTCAGGATCGAGACGAGGCCGATGGTCGGCAGCACGAGCGGCAGCTTGATGTGCCAGAAGATGCGGAACTGGCCGAGGCCGTCAACACGCGCCGCGTCGGTAAGCTCCTCGGGAATGTTGAGCAGCGCCGCATAGATCAACATCATCGGGATGCCGACGAACTGCCAGACGGAAATGAGCGCCAGAGTCACCAGCGCGGTCGAGGGCAGGCCGAGCCAGGGCGCAAACCAGCTTCCGAGGCCCACCGCCTTTAAGGCCCCCTCAGCGACCCCCCAGAGCGGCGAAAGAATGAGGTTCCAGGAGAAGCCGACAATGACAACCGAGAGCATGGTCGGAAGGAAGATGATTGTGCGGTACAGGCCTTTCAGCCTGAGGCCCGGCAGGCTGAGAAGTCCCGCCAAGGCGATGCCGATCGGATTCTGCACAAGCATGTGGACGGCGAAGAAAATCAGATTGTTCCAAGCCGCGTTCCAGAACGGCTTCGACCAGACGGCATCGGTGAGCAGGGTGACGAAATTGGCGAGGCCGACGAAGGAATAGGCGCCCGAACTATCGGTCGTGTAAGTCGCGAGCCCCATGGTCGCGATCAGGGGATAAATGGAGAAGAGCGTATAGATAGCGACAGCAGGCCCGAGAAACAGCGCCATCAGCCCGAGGAAGCGCCCGCGCGGCATCGAGGCGACGACTTGCGACAATGGTTCGGCCATCGGTCGTTTCGCTCGAACAGGTTCGCCCCGAGCCTCGCCGGTTTTCGACGGGGCCGTCAAGCGGATTGCGCGCGGGAGGCGGAGCGCCCTCCGCGGTGAAGCGAAAGGCGCGCCCGATCATCCCGTCACTTCGCCGGGTGGTACCACTTGTCGAGGTCGGCCTGCACTTGCTTGCCGGCCGCGTCGGGCGCGAGCGATCCGTTGATCACCTGCGCCGAGACGCCCCAGAGCTCGTTCTCGAGGTTCGGCGTGCCCCGGTTCAAGATCTGGTAGGAGTTGCGGATCGTCGACTTGCACTCCCCGCGCCAGCCGACCATCTCAGCCGCCAGCGGATCCTTGATGGTCACCGGCGCCTTGCTCAGCGGGAAGAAGCCGGGCAGCGCGTTGGCGTAGAGCTCCGCGAATTCAGGCGTCGTCAGCCACTCAAGGAATTTCTTGGCGTCCTCCTTGTTCTTCGAGGCCGCATTCACGCCCATGCCGATATCGGTGTGGTCGGAGATGTAGCATTCCGTGTCGCCGGCCGGCAGCGGCGGCGGGAAGGCGCCGATCGGGAACTGCGCGTCCTTGCGGAAGGTCGAGATGTCCCATGAGCCTGCCGGATAGATCGCCGCCTTGCCGAGCGAGAACAGGTTCTGGCTGTCCGGGTACTTCTGCGCCTGGTATCCCGACCCCATGTAGGGCGCCCAGGAGGCGAGCTCCTTGAACACAGCGACATATTGCGGGTCGCTGTACTTCTCCTTGCCGGCGATCAGCGCCTGCCGCCCGGCCTCGCCCTTCCAGTAGTCCGGGCCGATGTTCTGGAAGCCCATGGTCGCGGCCTCCCACTGGTCGGCCGTGCCGAGGTCGATCGGCGTGTACTCGCCGTCCTTCTTGAGCTTGTCGAGGATGTCGTGGAACTCGGCCATCGTCTTCGGCGGCTTGGCGCCGATCTTCTTGAAGGCGTCCTCGTTGTACATGAAGCCGTGGATGACCGAGGCCATCGGGACGCAGAAGGTCGTCTTGGCGTCGTCGGTCGACCACGCGGCCTTGGCGACGTCGGGGAAGTTGTCGAGGCCCTTGAGGTCGTTGAGGCCGTCGATCTCATGCTTCTGATAGAGCTGGAGCGAACGGTCGAACGGGCGGCAAGTGATCAGGTCGCCCGCGGTGCCGCCATCGAGCTTGGCGTTCAACGCTGCATCGTAGTCCGCCGGCTGGGTGGCCGAGAACTCGACCTTGATGTCGGGATAGCGCTTCTGGAAGGCGGGAATGATCTTCGAGTTCCAAATGTCGGCGTCGTCGTTGCGCCAGCTCTCGATCTTGAGCGAACCGGCATGCGCCGCTGCGAGTCCTGCAATCAGAGCCGTCACGGCGATCCCGCCACGCTTCCAAGCGCCATCAATTTTCATGCTACCCTCCTGATCCGCCAGGCTTCATGCCCTGCGGTTGCGTTGAACCCTATTCCGCCCGATCATGGCCGATCCCGTTCGACGATCGCCTGACCGAGAATTTCGGCGTCTTCCCTTGGCGAAGGACCGCAAGCATACCACTTGCGGACCTCTTGTGTTAGATTATGGGCCAAGTGTATACCTCTTGTCTAGCGGTTTGCGCTGACTCGGAGGCGGGATGCCGGAGCTGCGACCAGGCAGAGCTGAACGCACGCCCCTGTTCGAGGCAGTCGGCGCGACGTTGAAGCGGGAAATCGCCTCGGGGCGCTTCGCGGAAACGGACGTTCTGCCCGGTGAGCGCGAGCTGTCGGAGATGCTCGACGTGTCGCGCACGACCTTAAGGCGCGCCATCGCCGGGCTCGTCGATGAGGGCGTCCTCGTTCACCGGCACGGCGCCGGCACGTTCGTGCGGCGAAATCCGCCGCATGTTGAACAGCCGCTGTCTCGTTTGACTAGCTTCACCGAAGACATGCGCCTGCGCGGTCTCACCGCGTCGTCGCGCGTGATCGAGCGGGGTACATATTTACCCACTCCGGAAGAGGCGATGATGCTCGGCATCGGTCCCGGCGAGAGCGTCTATCGCCTCTCCCGGCTGCGGCTCGCCGACGGCGTGCCGATGGCGATCGATCATGCCGCGGTGCCGCTGCATTTTCTGAACGGCGCCCACGCCGCGGAAGAGTCGCTGTACGCCGTGCTGGAAAGCTCGGGCTTCCGTCCGGTGCGTGCGCTGCAGCGCCTGCGCGCAATCATCATCGACCCAGCTGAAGCGGCATTGCTCGAAATCGCCTCCGGCTCTGCAGCGCTCGACATTCAGCGCATCGCCTATCTTGCCGACGGGCGATGCGTCGAGTTCACTCGCTCATTTTATCGTTCCGACACTTTCGACTTCATCGCCGAATTGACTCTGTCCCCGACCTCTCGACAGCGCGAAGGAGCCGCGCGTTGAGCGGGACATTCATGGCCTCGGAGATTGCGGAAAGCGGCTCGGTCGTTCGCCGGCAATTGACCGCCAACGCGGCGCCGACAGGCAAGCTGGCGGCCGACTTACGCGCGCGCGCGCCGTCGTTCGCGCTGACGATCGCCCGCGGAAGCTCCGATCACGCCGCCCTTTATCTCAAGCATCTTGTCGAGCTCAAGGTCGCGCTTGCCTGCGCCTCGCTGGGGCCGTCGCTCGCTTCGCTTTATCATGCGCCGCTGCGACTTGCCGGCGCCGTTGCGATCGCGATATCGCAGTCGGGCCGAAGTCCGGATATCGTCGCCATGCAGCGAGCGGCGGGAGACCAGGGCGCGGTGACAATCGCGATGGTCAACGACGCAGAACTCTCCGCTCGCGCGCGATGCTTATACGCTTCTGCCGCTGCACGCAGGCGCCGAGCGCTCGGTGGCGGCGACAAAGTCGATGATCGCCTCGCTCGTGGCGGGCGTCAGTCTTGTGGCTTACTGGAGCGAGGACAGCGAGCTTCTGGCGGCGCTTGCCAAGCTGCCTTCGGTGTTGGACTTATCGTCCGCCGCGGCGCCCTCGCAGGCGGCGGTCGAGACGCTGGCCCACGCCAATTCCCTGTTTGTCGTCGGTCGCGGCGCGACCCACGCCGTCGCCGCCGAGGCGGCTCTCAAGCTCAAGGAAACCTCGGCGATTCATGCGGAAGCGTTCTCTTCCGCCGAAGTGCTGCACGGGCCGGCGGGGATCATCGAACCTGGATTTCCGGTTCTCGCCTTCGCGCCCGCGGACGCCGCCCGGGAGGGGTTTTTCGACGCCCTCGACCGTCTCGCCGCGTTCGGCGCGGCTCCGCTCGTGGTCGATTGCGAGCCGCACGCGCGTTGGCAGACCGTGGTCGCGCTTGACGGCGGGCATCCGCTGCTGACGCCGATCGTAGCGCTCCATACGTTCTATCTTGTGGCCGAAGCAACCGCGCGCCGGCGCGGACGCGATCCCGACCAGCCGCCCCACCTGAGGAAAGTCACCGAGACCTTGTAAGCCTCACGCCGCTATTGGCGGAGAAGGCCCGCTACGGAGCAGCCAGGACCTGAGCCGGACGCTGCGCTCACTTCGGGAATGGGACGGGCGAGTCCGAAAGCGTCTGCAGATAGGCGAGAATGTCGGCCCGCTTCTGCGGGTCCTTCTCACCCGGGAAGGTCATCTTGGTGCCCGACGCCTCCGACTTCGGATTGCTTATCATCTTGTTGAGCGCTTCCCAGGTCCAGTTTCCGCCGACCGCCTTGAGCGAATCGGAATAGGCGAAACCGGGGACCGACGCGATCGGCCGCCCGGCCACGCCCCATAGCGGCGGCCCGATCTTCGGACCGGCGCCCTTCTCAAAATTATGACAGGTCTGGCAGACCTTGGCGTATTGTTCGCCCTTCTTGGCGTCCGCCTTTGCAAGCAGCGCCGGCAGCGGCTCCTCGGGCGGCGCGGCGGGCCCGGCGGCGGGAGCGGAAGCAACGCCGGACGTCGGCAGGGCGAAGCCCGGAACAGCTGGGTTTTTCGGCGAAATGACGAGGTTGCTGAAAGCAACCAGCAGCATTGCGAACAGTATCGACCCCAGCGCCGCAAGCGAGACCCGGTTCACATTCTCACTATGCATGGGCGGCGTGGCTTTCGTCGGCTGGAGTCGGATTGCAACGCAGGGCACTGGTTTTCAGAGTTGATTAGCCGCTTTGCGCTCGCTTTGGCAACACGTATAAGCCCCCGCGCGCTGAATTTGGCTTACCCGAAACCAATGCCCAATCCTATCGTCATTATTCCCGCCCGCATGGCTGCGACACGCCTGCCGGGAAAGCCGCTCGCCGACATTCACGGCGCCCCGATGATCGTGCACGTCTGGCGCCGGGCGATCGAGGCGGACGTCGGGCCGGTCTGGGTTGCGGCGGATGATCTGCGGGTGATCGAGGCGGTGGCTTCCGCGGGGGGCAACGCGGTCATGACGCGGGTTGACCACTTATCGGGATCGGACCGCGTCTTCGAGGCGTTAGGCGCCGTCGACGCAGCCGGCGTTCACGATGTTGTGGTCAATATTCAGGGCGACCTGCCAACCATCGAACGTTCGGTGGTGCGCGCCTGTCTCGGGCCGCTCGCCGACCCCTCTGTAGAGATCGCGACGCTGGCGACGCCGATAACGCGCGAGCAGGAGAAAGACGACCCCAACGTGGTCAAGGCGATTGCGACCGAGCTCGATTCAACCCGGTTGAGGGCTCTCTACTTCACGCGCGCGCGTGCGCCGTGGGGCGAGGGCCGGCTCTTGCACCACATCGGTCTCTACGCCTATCGCCGCGAGGCGCTCAGGCGGTTTGTCGCCACACCTCCTTCGCCCCTGGAGCGGCGTGAGAAGCTTGAGCAATTGCGGGCGCTGGAGGCGGGCATGCGCGTCGATATCGCGCTGGTGGATACCGCGCCGCTCGGCGTCGACGCGCCGGATGATCTCGAACGCGCGCGAAGTCATGCTCGCGCCTGGGGCACAGGCATGAACAGAACGCTTTCGATCGCCTATCAGGGCGAACCTGGGGCCAATTCGCATATCGCTTGCGTCGACAATTATCCCGACCTGAACCCGATGCCGTGCGCGACCTTCGAGGACGCCTTCGCGGCGGTGCAGGACGGCGCAGCCGAGCTCGGCATGATCCCGATCGAGAACTCGATCGCGGGCCGCGTCGCCGACATCCATTCGCTGTTGCCGGCATCCGGTCTGCATATCGCCGGCGAGACCTTTCTGCCGATTCACTTTCAATTGCTGACGCTTCCGGGCGCGCGAATCGAGGACTTGAGAACCGTCCACAGCCACCCTCATGCTTTGGGCCAATGTCGCAACATCATCCGCCGCCACAAGCTTAGGCCGGTTGTCGGCGGCGACACCGCCGGGTCGGCCCGCGAGGTCGCGGAGTGGGCAGACAAAACCCGGGCCGCTCTGGCGACGCGGCTCGCCGGCCAGATCTACGGCTTGCAGACGCTCGTTTCGGACGTCGAGGATGAATCGCACAACACCACCCGATTCATCGTATTGTCGAGGGATGCGCGCTGGGCGCCGGCCGGCGGGGGGCCGGTCGTGACGACTTTCATATTCCGCGTGCGCAACGTGCCCGCTGCGCTTTACAAGGCGCTCGGCGGCTTCGCCACCAACAGCGTCAATATGACCAAGCTCGAGAGCTACATGGAAGGCGGCGAATTCACGGCGACCCAGTTTCTCGCCGACGTCGACGGACACCCGACGGACCCTCCGCTCGAGCGCGCGCTCGAGGAGTTGAAATTCTTCTCCCGCGAAACGCGCATTCTCGGCGTCTACCCAGCCCACCCCTACCGCAGCGAGTCGCAGGGGCGGTCGGGTTAGAGCGCGCGGCGTTCGCAATGACGATTGCGGTTCGACCCAAATGCAACTGCTCGAGACGCCAGCTTGCGGAACCGCTTCCGCGCCTCGGCGGGCCCGAAGCGATCCGCGCGATCGCGAGCGGCTCGGCGGCCAAATGGCGCCAAAGCGGCTATTCCTTCACCGCGCCGGTCAAACTCGAAACATAGTACTCGACAAAGAACGAATACATGATCACGACCGGCAGGGAACCGAACAGCGCCGCCGCCATCAGCGACCCCCAGTGATAGACGTCGCCCTCGACCAGCTCGGTTATGGCGCCGACCGGAACGGTCTTGTTCTCCGAC
This sequence comes from uncultured Alphaproteobacteria bacterium, assembly GCA_963832305.1. Classification (GTDB taxonomy): domain Bacteria; phylum Pseudomonadota; class Alphaproteobacteria; order Rhizobiales; family Beijerinckiaceae; genus Roseiarcus. Next base: position 40,437 of record CAWHTU010000020.1, read on the forward strand.
GACGAGATGAAGGTGAGCGCGTAGATGAATTCGTTCCACGACAGCGTAAAGGCGAAAATGCCGGCCGAGATCAACCCGGGAACCGCGAGCGGCAAGGTGATCTTCCACAAGATCTGCAGCCGCGTCGCGCCGTCGATCAGCGCGCATTCCTCGAGCTCATACGGGATGGTGCGGAAATAGCCCATGAGCAGCCACGTGCAGAACGGCACGAGAAAGGTCGGGTAGGTCAGGATCAGCGCCCAATCGCTGTCGAACAGGCCGAGCTTGAAGATGATCGCGGCAAGCGGGATGAAGAGGATGCTCGGCGGCACCAGATAGGCGAGAAAGATCGCGAGCCCGACATAGCGTGCGCCTCTGAAGCGCAGGCGTTCGATCGCGTAGGCCGCGCAAACGCTGCAAACAAGCGAAATCGCCGTTGAGGCGAACGCGATGATCATCGTGTTGACGAGCCAACTCGGATAGCTCGTCTCGAAGAACAGCTTCTTAATATGCGCGAGCGTCGGGCTGTGGACCCAGAACGGATTGAAGCGCGCGTAGTCATAAAGCTCGTCGTCGGGCTTCAGCGTCGTCGTCGTCATCCAGTAGAACGGGAAAAGGAGAACGAACAGGAAGACGGCGAGCGGAAGATAGAGCGTGAAAAGGCGCCGCGGCAGCGTCTCGAGATAGTCCATCCCTTCGGCCGCGCCCTCGCCGAGAGCCATCGTCAGTCCCTCGCGCCCTGCTGCCAGCGCCGCCGCTGCAATCCAAAGTAGCTGAACAGGATCGCCCCCAGCAGAAATGGCACCATTGCGTCGGCGATCGCGGCGCCCTCGCCGAGTCGACCTCCGGTGATGGCGCGTTCATAAGAAAGCGTCGCCATCAATTGCGTCGCGTTGATCGGGCCGCCACGGGTGATCGCGTAGATGAGCTGGAAGTCGGTGAACGTCAGCAGCACCGAGAAGGTCATCACGACCGCGATGATTGGCGACAGCATCGGCAGCGTGACAAACCGGAACCGCTGCCATGGGCCGGCGCCGTCCAGCGTCGCCGCCTCATAGAGCGAGGGCGAGATCGTCTGCAAGCCGGCGAGCAGCGTTATCGCAACGAACGGAATGCCGCGCCAGACATTGGCGGCGATCACCGACCAGCGAGCGTTCCACGGGCTGCCGAGAAAATCGATGTATTGGTGGATGAGCCCGAGCTTGATCAGCGACCAGGAGATGATCGAGAACTGCGGATCGTAGAGCCACCAGAATGCGATCGCAGAAAGGACGGTCGGAGTGACGAAGGGCAGGAGCAAGATCGCGCGAACGAACGACTTGAGCGGCAGGCGGCGGTTCAGCAGCAGCGCCAGATAGAGGCCGAGCGCGAACTTGAACGCGCTGGCGACCACTGTGTAGAGCAAGGTGTTGAAGACCGAGAGCCAGAAAACGTTGTCCTGGGCGAGCGAGACGAAATTCGCGAAGCCGATGAAACGTCCGGGCTGACCGATCGAGGCGTCGGTCATGCCGAGCCAGAATCCGAGGCCAAGCGGGTAGGCGAGGAAAACGAGCAGGAACGCCGTCGCCGGCAAAATCATAGCGAAGCCGAGAAAGTTGCGATCGTCGAGCAAACGAAGAGCGAGCGGGCGGCGAGCGTGGATCGTCCGCGCGGGGCGGTAGGTCGGCGCGTTCGCCGCCATCACGCGCCTCCTCGATCATCTTCGGACGAGCAACCTGGGGGAATGTTCGTCTCCCGCCTGTTGGCCGGCTCATGGCGATCGCGGACGCCTGATGCGCTCATGACGTCCGGCCGAGAAACTCGCGGCCCTGGCTCAGGCGCTATAGAAGCGCTTGACCCGTTCAGCTGCGTCGTGCGCCGCATCTTTCGGCGATTTGTTCCCCGTGCATGCTTCGGCGAACATGTCGACGACGACGAAATCGCCCATGGTCGCCGCCGACGCGGCGCCGAGCGCGCCCGAATAGCCGTCGTCGAGCGCATATTTCAGGACGTCCCGGAACGGCGTCACCTTCGGATCTGCGGTCCACACCGGATTGTCGTTCCAGGCCGGAAGGGGCGGCGCGATATAGCCGTTCGACTGTGTCTCCCAATAGTCGACCTGCGGCTTCTCCCACATGAAGCGAAGATATTCGCGCACCGCATTCGGATATTTGGTGTAGGTGTAGGCGTATGTGTTCAGGATATTTTGCTGCTCGGTTGGCCGTCCAGCTGGGCCGATCGGCATATTGGCGTGATCCATGTCCGCCGCGATCGCCTGGAGCGCGGGATCGGGGGAGTTCTTGGCAACGGTGTAGATCGAAATTCCGTTGAGCGTCAGGCTGATCTGACCGGCCAGGAAGGCCTTGTTGTTGCTCGGATCGAGCCATGACAGCACGCCGTCGATGTAGGTTCCATAGAGCTGCTTGGCGTATTCAAGCGCGGCGACGGTTTCGGGCGAATCAATGACGACGTTGTTGTTGTCGTCGACGGTCTTGCCGCCGAAAGCCCACAAACACCATTGGCACCAGCCGTTGGCGTCGCCGGTCGCGTGGCCGAGCGCAAAGCCGGGAGGCTTGCCCGCCTTCTTGAGCCCCTGGCAGAGCTTGAGAAAGCCAGCAGTGTCCTTGGGGAATTCGTCGAAGCCCGCGGCGCGCATCGTGCTGATGCGGTAGTTCATGCAGCCGCCGGTGGCGCCGTGAGGAAGCGCGATCCAGCGCTTGTCGTGAGTCCCGTATTTGCGCGCGACGGGATACCAGCCGCCATATTTGTCGCCGAGATATTCGGCGAGGTCGGTCAAGTCCAGAAGCTTTTCGCGAAATTTGAACGGGTCGTCGAGCGTGCCAAAGATGACGTCCGGCCCGGCTCCGACATTGGCGGCGACCGCCGATTTCGGGCGGATGTCGTCCCAGCTTTCCGCGTCGACTCGCACCTTGACGCCGGTCTGATCAGAAAACTTCTTCGTGTTGGCGACGAACGCGTCGAACTCAGCCTGAATGAACTGCTTCCAGCGCAACACCCGGATCGAGGCGCCGGACTCCGGCGGCGGACCGTTCCAGGTCAAGGCGGCGCGCGCGGCGCCGCCGGGCAGCATGAGCAGACTTGCCGCAGCGCCGGATTGCAAGACCCGCCTTCTGGAGATCTCGACCAATTCTTCCTCCCTCGCTCACGCCGCGACGTATGGCGCGCATCATGGGCTTTCCTGTGACCTTACACGTGTTCGAAACATCGCGCCAACGCGGCCGTCAGGGTTGCGGCGCCGACGCCGGGCCGCTCGCGTTGGTCGATCACGGCGCCAACTCGGCGCCGGCGGCGGTCGCCGACGGGCGCGCAACGGCGCCGAGGGCACGAGCCGCCAGGCGAGGCGCTTCCGTCCGCCCACATCATTGACCGGAACGGCGAACTCCCCGTCTAGGAAAACCCGCCGCCGGTCACATGAGCCGCGACCCAAGCGCGACTAGCCGCCAAGACTACAGCGAGCCCGGTCAGATTTCCGCAGACACGTAGCTGGTGATCTCCATGCCGATGCATACTTCCACGATAACGGGCATCGTCCAGGACATATTTCGCTCCCTTGACCGTTGGTGAGGGCGGACAACCGCCCTCGCCACAGAATATGTCGGAGCCAACGGAGCGACAAGCAGATTCGTATGATGACCTTATATCTGATATATGCAATCGGCCTCGCTGCTGGATCGTCCCGGGCAAGCCCCCGAGCTCGGCGCTTCGCTCCGAGGAACCCGGGTCGCTGGAGCGGGATGACCGCAAGAGGCTGTCTGTCGCAGGTAGCGGTGGGCGGGGACTTGTGGCGTCGGCGGCTCGTGCAATATTCGTCCGGCGGGGACTCGATCGGCAAACCCGGTGAAGAAAAGCAAAACGCTCTCTCTTGCGCTAGGCCCGGCGCTCAATCGGACCCAGGAGCTGACTCAGCGGCTGAGCGCCGAAATTCTCAGCGGCCGCCTGCAGCCGGGCGCTCGCCTGCCGACTGAGCAGGAGCTCTCGCTGGCCACCGGCGTCAGCCGCACGGTGGTTCGCGAGGCGGTTGCGGCGCTCCGGGCGGATGGCTTGGTCATGACCCGCCAGGGGCTCGGCGCGTTCGTGCCGGCGGACGTGCAGCGCCGGCCATTTCGCATCGATCCCGATGAGGTGAAATCCGCCAAGGACGTGCTGCAAATCCTCGAATTGCGGATGGGCTTGGAGATCGAGGCGTCGGGGCTCGCCGCCGAGCGCCGGACAAACCACGACCTCGTCCAGATAGAGGCCGCCCTGCGGTTGGTCGAGACCGAGATCGAAGTCGGCGGCAACGCGGTCGATGCCGACTTCGGGTTCCATCTAGCGATCTTTCGCGGGGTCCATAATCGCTACTTCCCGCAATTGCTCGAGTTTTTGGGGAATTTCATCATTCCTCGCCAGATCCTCAATGTCGCGACCGGCAGCGATCCGGACCGGCTGCGATATCTGCGCCGGATTCAGACCGAGCACGTCGCGATTTATGAAGCCATTCACGACCAGAACACTGCGGCTGCCCGCAAGGCGGCGCGCCGGCACCTGACGAACTCTCTGAGCCGATATCAGGAGGTAAGCTCGCGCGCCTCGCGTCGCGCCGAAGCCGCGCGGCTTGCCGAGGACGACGACTCGCGGCGGTAGGCGTTTGGGCGTGGCCTGGAGCGCCGATCAAGCCCCTCTCTCGTCAGCGCGTGAGCTGCGTGAGGCCGGTCGGCGGCCCATCGATCGCGGTCCAGCCGCCATCGACGAACAACGTGCTCCCGCTCACATAGCTCGCCGCGTCGGAGGCCAGGAAGGCCACGGCGCAAGCGACTTCGTCGGCCTTGCTCCAGCGATTGAACACGGTGTGCGCTGCGTAGAGCTTATGGATGTCGGGCCGCTGCTTGAACGGTTCGGTTAGCGCCGTCTCTGCGATGCTTGGAGCGATCGCATTGACGCGGACGCCGAAGCGGCCGACCTCCGATGCGAAGCCCTTGACCAACAGGCCGATCGCCGCCTTGGTGCTGCCGTAGACCGCAAGGCCCGGTTCGATCGTGACCGCCCGCACGGAAGAACAGGCGACGATGCTGCCCCCTCCCTGCTCCATCATGATGCGCCCGAACGCCTGGAAGAAATAGACGGTCCCCTTGAGGTTGAGGGTGACGACGCGATCGAGGTCCTCCTCGGTGTAGTCGAGGATCGTCTTGCGGATATTTAGTCCCGGCGTGGTGACGGCGATGTCGACGCGGGTGTGCTTTGCTCTGACCCGCTCAGCCAGGCCCTTGACCGCCGAGGCGCTGGCGGCGTTGGCGACGATCGCCTCGGCTGCGCCGCCGTGGTCACGAATTCCCGCCGCCGTCGCCTCTGCGCCGCCTTCGTCACGGTCGGCGCAAACCACGGTCGCGCCCAATTCAGCCAGGGCCTCGGCCGAAGACTTGCCGATCCCCGAGGCGGCGCCAAGCACCACCGCGAACTTGCCGGTCAGATCGAACAGGCGCCGATAGTCGGTCATCCAGCCCACATCCTCCAGTTTGCGCCCGGTGTGACCCGCGATCGCTGCGCCCCCGACGCCTGCTCGCCCGGCTGGCGCTTGACGTGGGATACTAATATATTAGTTTCATCGGGATCGGGAAGCACCGTGATCAGATCGAGGCAAGTCCGCTGACTGCGCTCCCGTCGACACAGGCGACTTCGATCCGCAAGCCCTGGGCGGGCGGCGTCGGCGCCCAAGGGATCGGGGCCAAGATCTACGCCGATTTACGCGCCGAACTCGTCTCGCTCAAACGCCTGCCGGGCGAGCCGATCTCCGAGGCGGAGTTGGCGCGGTCTTACGGCTTCAGCCGCACGCCGGTGCGCGAGGCGGTGCGTAAACTCGCCGACGAGGGGCTCATCGAGATATTTCCGCAGTCGGGCACGTTCGCGGCGCGCATTCCGCTTGCCGCCCTTCCCGAGACGATCGTTATTCGCAAGGCGCTTGAGGAGACATCTGCCAGGCTCGCCGCCGAGCGCGGCCGGCGCAGCCAGATCATCGCCCTCCTCGCCCACTTGGAGCGCCAGCGCGAAGCATGCGAAGCCAGTGATCGCAATGCCTTTCACCAGGCGGATGAGGCGTTTCACGGCGCGATCGCCGAGGCTGCGGGCTATCGCGGAATCTGGGCGCTGGTCGAGCAAGTCAAAGTCCATGTCGATCGCTACCGGCGCCTGACACTCCCGCAGGAAGGCCGCATGGCGCGCGCCATCCGCGAACACGGCGCCATCGCCGCTGCCATTGAATCCGGTGACGGCGCGCGCGCCGCTCGGGCGATGGCCATTCATCTCGACGGACTTCTGGCCGACATTCCGGACATTCGCCGTCTAAACCCAAACTATTTTGCCGACGACGCGCGGACGCGCGAACCGCCGGTCAACGGCCGGAAAGCGCGGCCTCGCCTTAGGAAGGCTGTTAGGGAGGAAAGCCATGCGGAGACCGAGGAGCGCCGCTGCTGAACCCGGGCCATGTCGCGCGGCGATCAACGCAGCGCGGTAGGACCGGGTGTCGACAGGCGGCGGCCGCGCCCTGCCGAGGGCGACGAAGGCTGAGGCTGCGGTCAACGCCGCCCCAGAGCCGCTTGTTCTGCGCGTGCTCGACCGCCTGGCTGAGACGATCGTCGTCGTCGCGTTGCTTGCCGAGCTTCTTCTTGTGCTGGCCAACATCGCGGCGCGCGTCTTCTTCCGTCAATCATTCCTGTGGTCGGACGAGGTCGCCCGATTGGTGCTGTCGATCCTGGCTTTCATAGGCGGCGCGGTGGCGTATCGCCGGCGCGACCATGCGCAGGTACGCCTCATTCTCAACCTCGTCCCGAGACCGGTGGAGCGTGTCTGCCTCGCGCTCGCCGACATCGTCGTTTTCTGCGTGAGCGGACTGATCGGCGTCGCGTCGATCGAGTTCGTCGCCGCAAGCTGGGCTGAGCGCACGCCGATCCTGCAGGCGCCCGCCGCGCTGATCGCACTGCCGCTTCCCGCCGGCATGGCGTTGATGGCGTTCTATGCGGCCGCGCGCGTCCGGCGCGAACATGGGAGACTGGCGCTGATCGTCGCCGCGCTCTTTCTTGCCGCGACGGCGCTGGCCGCGACAACTTATGGCGCATGGCTGCCGGCGCTGGGCGACGATTCCTCGATCATCGCCGCGCTCGGTGTCTTTTTCGCCGCGATATTCGCCGGTGTTCCAGTCGGCTTCGTCCTCCTGCTGGCCGCGGCGTCCTATCTCTGGACGAGCGGCTCGGCGCCGCTCCTCGTACTGCCGCAAACCATGGTCGCCGGCGCCGGCAATTACATTCTCCTCGCGGTTCCCTTTTTCATCCTCGCAGGGCTGGTCATGGAGCGGGGCGGGATCAGCGTGCGGCTGATCCGCTTTGTCCACGCGCTGGTCGGCCATTTGCGCGGCGGGCTGCTGCAGGTCGCGGTGGTCAGCATGTATGTGATCTCCGGCCTTTCGGGGTCGAAGCCCGCCGACGTCGCCGCAGTCGGCACGATCATGCGCGACGAAGTCAGCGCGCGCCACGGCGCTCCCGAAGGCGCGGCGGTGCTGGCGGTGTCGGCGATCATGGGCGAGACGGTGCCGCCCAGCATCGCCATGCTAATCGTCGGATCGATCACCAATGTGTCGGTGGCCGGCTTGTTCATCGGCGGCCTCATGCCCGCGGCTGTGCTTGCGCTGTGCCTGATGGCGCTCATCGCGATCCGCGCGCGTGGCGCCGGCGCGCTGCCAGCTTCCCGCGCCCCGCTGCGGACGGTTGCGCGCGCCGGACTCGGCGCAATTCTGCCCCTGCTCATGCCTGGAATGCTGCTCGCCGGGATTCTTCTCGGCCTCGCTACGCCGACTGAAATCGCCGCGCTCGCCGCTGTCTATGGCGTCGTGCTCGCCATGGTCATCTACCGCGAGATGACTGGCGCCGATTTCCTGCGTGCGGTTCGGAACACCGCCGCGCTGACCGGCGTGCTGTTGTTTATCTTTACCGCCGCGTCGGCCTTTTCGTGGGTGTTGACGATCGCCTACCTGCCCCAGCGCCTGGTCGATCTGCTCGCCGCTGGCCAGGGGAATACGACGATCTTCATGATCGGCTCGATCGCGCTCTTGATTTTTGTCGGCGTCTTGCTCGAGGGCTTGCCGTCGCTCAACGTGCTCGCGCCTCTCTTGCTGCCGATTGCGGTCAAGCTGGGCTTCAGCGGCCTCCACTTCGCCATTGTTCTGATCATAGCGATGGGCGTAGGCGGTTTCATGCCGCTCGCGGGCGTCGGATTTTTTGTCTGCTGCGCCGTCATGCGATGCGACATCGAGCCGGCCTCGCGCGCGATGCTGCCCTATCTCGTCGTGGTTCTGATCGGCTTGCTGATCGTCGCGTTCGTGCCCTGGTTTACGCTCGCGTTGCCGAACCATTTTGGCTTTCACGGCTGAGCCGCAAGCGGCTGGACTTGGAGACAAAGTACAGCAAGGGAGGAGATCATGAACCGAAGAGAGCTCATCGGAACCGCCGCCGGCGCGGCCTGGGCGACGCTGGCCATGCCCTATGTCGCGCGCGGCGCGGCGCCTTTGACGCTGCGCTTCGCCCATTTCGCTCAGGAGGATCATCCCGCCAATATCGCCGCCAAGCAATTCGCAAGCCGCGTCGCCGAGCGCACGAACGGGGCGATCAGGGTCATGATCTTTCCCAACAACCAGCTCGGCGGGCCGCCCGAGCAGGCCCAGCAGATCAAGCTCGGAACGATCGACATGGGCCTGCCGACCCAGGGTCAGCTGGACAAATACGACAAGGCGTTCGGCGCGGTCATGCTGCCGTTCATCTTCGACGATCGGCCGCTCGTGTTCCGCGTTCTCGACGGGCCGGCGATGGATTGGCTGGGGCCGATCGCGGAAAAGCAGGGCTTCATCCTGTTACGCAACTGGGACTATGGATTTCGCAACGTCACCAACAGCGTGCGGCCAATCAACGCGCCTGAGGACGTCAAGGGCCTCAAACTTCGGACGCCGCCCGAATTGCAGATTCAGGCTTCGATGGAGGCCTTGGGCGCAGTCGTCCAGGCGATCGCCTTCCCCGAGCTCTATCTGGCGCTCGCGCAGAAGGTCGTGGACGGGGAGGAAAACCCGATCGCCGTGATCTACTACAACAAGCTTTTTGAAGTGCAGAAGCATCTCGCGATCACCCGGCACATCTACAACAACATGATTCACACGGTGGGGGTGAACACCTGGACGAAGCTGACGCCGGAGCAGCAGACGATCTTCCGCGAGGAGAGCACCGCGGCAGGCGACCTGATGCGCAAGCTGATGGAGGAAGGCGAAGCGGACCAGATCGCCAAGCTGAAGGCCGCCGGCATGGAGGTCACCCAGCCCGACCTCGCGCCGTTCCGCACGCTCATGGAGCCGGCCTACCAGCGGATCGCGGACTATGCCGGCGCGGATAACGTCAGGAAGTTCAGGGCCATGGTGGATGCGGCGCGCAAGGGGTGAAAGCAGGTGCGCCGCCGCAGCGGAGCCGCTACATCGGCGAGAACTTGGTCGACTTGATGATCTTGCACTCCTGATGCTGGACGTTGCCTGTGTCCGCGCTCTTCTTCCGATAGGCGACCCAATCGGGATCGGCTTCGAGCGCTTCCCGCCGGCGCTCGCGGTCGGCCTGAACTCTTGAAGCCCCAGAAAAACACGACCTGGTTGACCGTGCCGACATCGGTGGTGAAGACGCCGATCGGTTGGCCAAGGTGCCGGACATGGATCGGCATACCCTCGGCCTCATACAATTTCATCCAGTCGCCGAGGCGCCCGGGCGTCATCGTGTAGGTCCGCAGATCAATGATCATCGCTGTCTCCCTTGGCGAGCCCCACCGGCCCTGGCGGCTAAGGTTTGGCCTCGGGCGGCGGATAGGCGCGACGAAGCCGTTGCGGTTGGGCATGTTGATCTTCGCCAGATTGTCTGCGTCGAGCGTCGTGTCCTGCGGCACGACCCCATTGAGGAACAGCATGTAGGCCGAAACCGCATAGACTTCGTCGGGCTTGAGCGACTGCGGGTCGTTCAACGGCATGGCGCGGCGCACATAGTCGAACAGCGTCGTCGCGTAGGGCCAATAACTGCCGACAGTCTTTTCCGGCTTCTTGTCGCGAAGCGTGCCCAAGCCTCCCACCAGCCGGTCCATCGGCTTGCCCTCGCCGCGGGCGCCGTGGCAGGAGGCGCATTTTTCGGCAAAGATCGCCTCGCCCTGCCGCACGTCGCCTCGCCCCGGCGGCAGCCCGGCCCCGTTCGGCGATACGTCAATGTCCCAGCCGGCGATCTCCTGCGGCGTCGGTTCTCGGCCAATGCCGTAGGGCTCGGCCGCGCAGACGAGGCTGGCGGTCAAAGCGGCAGCGATCGCAAGCGTCAGGCGCGCGATTCTATCCGCCATTGGTCACCGCGCCTCCGGCCGCCACGCGCCAATTCTGAATCGCGTTGTAATGGTAGTAAGAGCGCGCGTCCCTAATCCTGAGCAGCTCTTCGCGACTCGGCTGCCGTATAGCCGGTCTCGTCGGTGACGCGGCTCGCAACGGTCGCGGGGCCGCCGTCCCATTGCCAGGGCGAGCGGAACCGCGTCAGGCACTTCGACATGACCGGCTCCTGCAGCGCCGCGTCGCGCCAGGACGCGCCGCCGTCGGTCGTGACTTCAACCCGTATGACCTTCCCCAAGCCCGACCACGCAAGGCCGGAGATCTCGTAGAATCCGGGCGAGCCCAGCCGCTGCCCACCGGAAGGAAAGGTGATCACCGACTTGGCGTGCATGACAAAATTGAATTGCTGCGCCACTCCGTCGGGCATCAGCATGGTGTACTTCGAGGTCTCCTCGCGCGTTTGGAACGGTTCGGCCCCGAGCTTGAGCCGCCTGAGCCACTTCACGTTGGCGTTTCCCTCAAAGCCGGGGAGCAGCAGGCGCAGCGGATAGCCCTGCTCGGGTCGCAGCCGCTCGCCGTTCTGGGCATAGGCGAGGAGGGCGTCGTCGAGCGCCTTTTCGATCGGGATGCTGCGCGTCATCGCCGCCGCGTCGGCGCCCTCGGCCAGCATCCACTTCGCCTCCGGTTTCACTCCCGCTTCTCCGAGGATCGTGGCGAGTGGGACGCCAGTCCATTCGCAGCAACTGAGCAGGCCGTGGGTGTCCTGGACCGTCAGGTCCGGATTCGGCGCCCCCCAGTTCTGGGTATTGCCCGAGCATTCGAGAAAGCAGACTCGCGACATAGACGGAAATCGCTTCACATCCTCCATGGTGAAGATCAGCGGCTTCTCGACCATGCCATGAACGATCAGCCGATGCTCGAGCGGATCGATCGTTGGCGTCCCGGCGTGGTGGCGCTCGTAGTGAAGCCCGTTGGGGGTGATGATTCCCGAAAGATCTTGAAGCGGCGTGAGGCTGAACGACGACAGCCGGGTGGGCGGCTCCGGCAAGCCGTGTCGATAGCGGCGCACGACGTTGGCTTCAAAACGGGAGGGCCGCCCGTAGGGCGGGCTCATCACTTCCTCTCCGGGATGGAGTTGCCATTCCGGAACCGAGGGCGGCAGGTTGTCGCCCTCCTGCGCGAGCGCCGGGCGTGACGCAAGCGCTGCGACCGCCGCGCCTGCGCCGGCCTCGATCAGACCTCGACGGGTGACGGCGCGCGCCGCCCCGCCCGCCTCGGGCCGGGGCCCGTCGGCCATGATGTTGGTTGATTTGGACGTCCGTCTGATCGCGGAATCCTCCGGTCGGCGGCCTCCGTCGCGGCGGCCCGTCAGCGCAGCCGCGAGACGTAATGGGCCAGCGCTTTCATCTCCAGATCGCCGAGCGGGTACACAACCTCCGCCATGCCCGCGGCGCCGGTCGAGGTTCGAGCGCCCGATTTGAAGTCGCGCAAGGCCGCGTAAACGTAGTCCTGGCGCTGGCCCGCCAGCCGCGCGATATTGTCGACACCCTCGAAATGGTCGCCGTGGCAGTTCGTGCAGTGGATCGCTTGAGCGACCTTGCCGCCGAGCTCGGTGTCCTCCGGCGCAGTGTCCGGCGGCGCTGGCAGGTTGGGCGCCGGCAGCGAGGCAAAATAGGCCGACACGTTGCGAAGGTCGTCGTCGCTGAGTTGTTCGGCCATCGCGTTCATCACCTCGTTCTTGCGCACGCCCTTGCGGAAGAACACGAGCTGGAACTGCAGATAGAGGTCCGGCTGACCCGCCAGGTTCGGGACATTCTTGTCGGTCGCGAGCCCCTCCTCGGTGGCGACGCCATCGACGCCATGGCACGCGAAACACCCCGCAGCCTCCGCCCTGGCTTTGCCCGCGGCGGGGTTTCCCTCCGCCGCCATGGCGGCCACGGGAATGGCCACGCTGAACGCCACGATGATCCAGGACAGGAATTGCATCGTCGTACGGTTCTCACACGTATCGGGGGGATAAAAACGCCTCGCCCTGGCGGTTGAAGTCGCCAGGGCGAGGATTGTTCCGACGGGTAGATTACTTACGACTTGCCGTCGTACCAGATCCGATAGATCGCGCCGGCCTGATCGTCCGAGACCAGGAGCGAGCCGTCCATCGGGTTGATCGCCACATCGCCTGGGCGACCCCAGTACTTGTTGTCCTTGATCCAGCCCCAGGCGAACGGCTCTTGCGTGATGTTCTTGCCGTCCGGGTCGGTTTGGATGCGGACGATCCGGGCGCCGGTGTGCGAGAACTGGTTCCAGCCGCCATGCTCGGCGAGGAAGATGTTGTTCTTGTAATCAGCCGGGAAGTTGTTCCCGGTGTAGAACTTCATCCCGAGCGGCGCCATATGCGGCCCAACGTTCAGCGCCGGCGCGGTGAACTCGTCGCACTTGTGACCCATTGCGAATTTCGGGTCGGGAATGTCGCCCTGGTGGCAGTACGGGTATCCGAAGTGCTGCCCCCACTTGGTGAGGTGATTGAGCTTGTCGGACGGGATGTTGTCACCCATCCAGTCGCGCGCATTCTCGGAGAACCAGAGCTGGCCGGAGCGCGGATCGACGTCGCCGCCGACGCTGTTGCGCTGGCCAAGCGCAGCCACTTCCGACAGGCCCTCGTCCGGGTTGACATGGCGGTACTGCGCCGTGCCGGACGGGATCATGCAGACGTTGCAGGGCGGCCCGACCGGAATATAGAACCAGCCCGGCGACTGAGTATCCGCAACCATATACTTCCAGCCGTGCGAGGTGTACGGCGGGAAGTCGCTGTAAACGACCTCGCCCTTCGGGTTGTCCAGATTGTTGGCGATATCCTTGTAGCGATAGATCTTGTCGATGTCGGTAACGTAGAGGTTGCCGTTGTAGATGCCGATGCCGGTCGGTTGCCGCAACCCCTTGATGATGGTCTTGGCGACCCACTGATCGCCCTGCTTCTTCAGCGCGAACACGTGATCGGTCCAGCAGCCGACGTAGAGTGTGTTGTCGGCGCCGAACACCATCTGGCGAGCGCAGTCGAGGCCGCTGGCCAGGACTTCGATATGGAAGCCGGGCTGCAGCTTGATGTTGTCTTTGACGAGGCCGACCAGTTCGTCATGCGGCGTGGGCAGCGGCTGGCCCGGATAGGGATGCGTGCCGTGCTGCTGCGCCGTCTCGTCGCCCATGAACCAGTCTGCGGGCGGGTGCTCCCAGTAGTCGCGGCTGTTGCCGTTGTACTTGATCAAGGAATCGTCTGCGCGCGCCGGGCCGGTTGACGCGATTCCCCAGAGCGCGATCCCGGTCACGCAGACGGCGCCCACCAGCGGGCGCAGTAATCTCGGCCTTCCAAGTCGCATATCTTCCTCCTCAGTTATCGTTTTTCTAGCTACGCCGACGCGTCACCGACGCGCCCTACTTTCAACCTCGCGCATCGCCAAGGAGCGCCTGGGCCATGGCGGATCAGCCGCAACGTTACGCTGGCCCCACTTGTCTGACAACCCGATATCGGGGCCAAAGCGCAAAAAAAGAAGGCGCCTTCTAACCCGGCGGCTCCAGCGGCACCATTGGATTGATCGCGTCGTCGGGCTCGACGAGCCGCTGCGTCTCCAGCATCGCCTGAAACGGGCCGCCCGCTCGGCTGACCGTCGCCACCGCCAGGGCGTAGCTATTGAGCGCCGATCCCGACCACACGCGGTAGACGCGAATGTGCACGGCGCCATCAGGGATGTTGACGGTCTTGTCATCGGCCAGCTTCACTTCGACGCCGGGCGCGACCGCCTGCTCCACCATCTTTGCATAGGCAGCGTCGACGTCGCCCGGGTCCGCCTTCTGCGCCCACACGACGCAGGATTCGGGATCGAGCCGCGTCGCCAGCACAAACCGCCCCGCCGGGTCGTGCACCGCCCAGGCCTTGCCGGAACCTGGCACCCCCCCGCCGGCGAATGAGATCATCTTGCCGTCCCGGTTCGGCCTTCCGGCGAACACCGCGAGCGCCTGAGGGTTGGTGATCGGCAGCAGATTCTGCTCGTCCGCCCAGTCCCAGACCGTCGTGAGATGGCCGAACTTCGCCATGCACACATCGCTGAACAGCTTCACGAAATTCGTAGCAGCCTCATCCGCCCGCGCAGGGCTCCCGAAGACTGCGAGCGTGGCGGCCGCGGCGAATGCAAGTCGTTTCATCGGACGTTCCCTCGTCGCAAGCGGTAGTCGTAGCGGGGTTTTGCGAACTTGGCCAGCGGGCCCGGAGGATCGGCGCGCAGCCCGCAATGGACTGGCCACGGTCGGTTACTTATTATGTTGTCTGATGACCGTCCTTATGGATATCGCGACGAGGCTCCGGGACGATCGCCGATGACGCTTGGCCGCGCCTTTGCCTTCTGCTTCGCGGTTGTGGCGGCACTGTGGTTCGGCGGCTTCGCCTCCCCAGCGTCGGCCGCCGAGGCGATGGGCATCGCGCTCGAGGGATTTCCGTACCCTTATCCAGTCGATTTTCTGCCGTTGACCCTCGAGGGCGAGGATTTGCGCCTCGCCTACATGGACGTAGCCCCGGCCGGCCCGCCGACGGGCCGGACGGTCGTGCTCCTCCACGGACGAAACTTCCCCTCCAGCTATTGGGCGCCGACCATCATGGCGCTGGCGGAAGCGGGCTACCGGGTTGTCTCGCCGGATCAAATCGGCTTCGGCAAATCGTCGAAGCCGGGTTTTGCCTATAGCTTCGACGCGATGGCGCGCGCCACGATCGCCTTGCTCGACAGTCTTCATGTCGACCGCTTCGACCTGGTGGGACATTCAATGGGCGGGATGCTGGCGGTGCGACTGGCCCGCGCCTATGGCACGCGCATCGACCATCTTGTCCTCTATTCGCCGATCGGCCTCGAGGACTATCGGCTCTATGTCCCGCCGGTGACCGACGAGGAACTCGCGCGGCGCGAACGCGCGCTGACCGCGGACGGCTACCGCAACCAATTGATGACGAACTATGCGCTCAGTCTGCCGCCGGCCGCGATCGAGCCGTTCGTCCAGTTGCGCGAAGAGATCAGGGAGAGCGGCGAATATCCGCGCTGGCTGAAGTCGTTCGTTGCGTCCTACCAGATGATCTATGCCCAGCCGGTCGCGCACGAGATCCCGCTCATCGACCGCCCGACGCTGTTCATCATGGGGGCCAACGACCACAACGCGCCCGGACGCCCGTTTGCGCCGCCGGAGCTTCGCGAGAGGATGGGCCAGAACGCGGCGCTGGCGCAATCGCTCGCGGCCCGCATGGCCAACGCCAGGGCCGTGGTGTTCGAGGGCGTCGGCCATTTGGGACATCTGGAGGCGACCCAGCGCTTCAACGAGACGCTTCTGAACTTTCTCCGGCAATAAAGCCTGCCGTCGGCAGACGGCCGGAGGGCCGAGGAGCGCGAAACGAGTGGGATCGGGAATGCAGCGCTGTGGACTGAAGCGGGCGGCGCTGGCCGGCCTCACGGCTTTGGCGGGCGTCGGCGCGCCCGCCCATGCGCGGATTACGCGGATCGAGATCGCGACCGTCTCGTCCCCCACGTTCGATGGGACCTCGTTCCGCGCCGCCGGCAAATATGAGAAGCTCGCCGGACGGTTTTTTGGCGAGGTCGATCCCGCCGATCCCCTGAACGCCCCGATTGCGGACATCAGGCTTGCGCCGCGAAACGCGCGCGGCTTGGTCGAATATTCCGGCAACCTTCTCATCATCCGCCCGGTCGATGCGGCCAAGGGGAACCATCGCCTGCTGTTCGATATCAACAACCGGGGCAATATCCTCTCGTTCGGCCTGTTCAACGACGCGGCGAAGAACAGCAACGACCCTTCCACGGCCGCCGATGCCGGGAACGGCTTCATGATGCGGCAGGGCTATACCCTCGTCTGGGGCGCCTGGGACGCGGTTTCGGGGACGCGGCCGGACGTCGGCGGCGGACCCTTCTTGCTCGACGCGCCGGTCGCACGGAACCCGGATGGTTCCGATGTCGTCGGGCCGAGCCTCGAGGAGTTCGTCATCGACGACGACAGGACGTCGGTCGAACGATTGACCTATGCGGCCGCGAGCCTCGACACGGGCAGGGCGGTTCTCACGTTCCGCGCCCGGGTCGACGATGAGCCTACGCCCGTCCCCGCCGAGCAATGGCGATACGACGCTGGCGGCGCGAGTATCAGCCTCTTGCCCGAAGGGACGAAGTTCAAATCGGGCATGCTGTACGAACTGGTCTATCCGGCCAAGGATCCGAAGGTCGCCGGACTGGGTTTCGCGGCGACGCGCGACCTCGCCGCGTTCCTTCATTACGCAGACGCGGACGACGCCGGACATCCCAATCCGCTCGCCGGCGCGGTGCGCCAAGTCTACACGACGTGCGTCTCGCAACCCTGCCGATTCATGCGCGACTTCGTGGCGCTTGGGTTCAACGAAGACGCCGGCGCGCCGCCGGACGAGAGGGGACGGCGCTTGCGCCGCATGGCGGTTGACGGCGTCCTCAATTGGGTAGGCGGCGCGAGCGGCGTGTTTCTCAACTATCGGTTCGCCCAGCCGTTCCGCACCCATCGGCAGCATATCGCGCGCTCATATCCCGAATTTCAATTCCCGTTCGCCTATCAGACGACCACCGATTCCGCGTCCGGCGCGACCGACGGGCGACTGCGCCGCTGCTCCGCAAGCGAAACCTGCCCCAGGATCATCGAGGCTAACTCCGACAACGAATATTGGGCCAAGGATGGCGCGCTGGCGCATATCGACACCGAGGGTCGCGATCTCATGGACGCGAAGGATGTGCGCGTCTACCTCATCGCCGGCCGGCCGCACTGGAGACGGCGTTCCGGTTTCCGGACCGAGCATTTGTCAGGAGCCGCGCAATCCGCTGGTCGGAAATCCAGCGCTGCGGGCGTTGCTGGCGGCGCTGGACGCCTGGGCGGCGGACGGCGTCGAACCTCCAGACAGCATGGTCCCGCGCGTCGGGGACGGGATTGTCGGCAGGAGGTTGGGTTGCCAATTCGGGTTCCGTACCTCGGCCGAATGCACGAAGCGACCTCATGGACTTCGGGCCGCAAGCAGGCGATGGGATCTTGACCCTGCTGCCGCCGCATCGGCTGGGCTCGCCCTATCCCGCTCTCGTTCCGAAGACGGACGCGGACGGCAATACGTTGGCCGGCGTCCGATTGCCGGATATCGCCGCGCCGGTCGCGACCTATACCGGCTGGAACCTGCGCAAAAACCCGCCGGACGAAGGTTGCGACGCCAGCGGAATGGTCATTCCCTTCGCCCGCACGAAGGCCGAGCGGATGGCGAGCGGCGACCCGCGGCTGTCGCTCGAGGAACGCTATTCCGGCCACGAGTCTCTACGTTCGCGCGGTGACCGAAAGCGCCCACGACCTCGAGCGACGCCGACTGCTTCTCAAGGAGGACGCGGAGCGATACATCAAGGCGGCGGAGGAGAGCGACATCGGCCGATGACCGTTCTCGCGGACCGGCTTGACGTTCGGCGGCCGCGCCTGCGAGATCGCCGGAAATTCGTTCGATGGGAGAAGAAATGCCGCTACCGATGGAGCCCCGGACTCCTGCGGCTGCCCGGCTGCTGTCATGAGGCTGGGCCAGGCGCCGGACAAGAGCCTGCTCGATCCGATCGAGACAGCCTCCCGAGATGAAATCACGGCGCTGCAGATGCGCCGGCTGGGGGCGACGCTGCGTCGCACTTACGACAGCGTCTCGGCGATCCAGGCCAAGTTCGACGCCCACGGCGTTCATCCCGACGATTTCCGCAGCCTTGCGGATCTCGCCCGTTTTCCCTTCACCGCCAAGGCGGATCTCAGGATCAACTACCCATTCGGTCTTTTGGCCGTGCCGAGAAATCAGCTCGCCCGCGTTCACGCTTCGTCGGGCACGACCGGCAAGCCCACGGTGGTCGGCTATACGCAAAACGATCTCGACATGTGGGGCGACGTGGTCGCCCGGACGATCCGCGCCGCCGGCGGGCGCCGGGGCATGACGGCGCACAACGCCTATGGCTACGGCCTCTTCACTGGCGGCCTGGGCTATCACTATGGCGCCCAGCGGCTCGGCTGCGCGGTCGTCCCTGTGTCGGGCGGCATGACCGAAAGACAGGTCCAACTGATCTGCGATTTTGAGCCGGACATCCTGATGGCGACGCCGTCCTACGCCTTGTGCCTGGTCGACGAGTTCCGTGCTCGTGGGCTCGACGCGCGCCGCTCGTCGCTGAAACTCGGCTCCTTCGGCGCCGAGCCGTGGACCAATGCGATGCGCGGCGAGCTTGAAGAGGCGTTCGATATCGACGCGCTCGACAGCTACGGCCTCTCCGAGGTCATCGGCCCCGGCGTCGCCGGCGAATGCGTGGAGACCAAGGACGGCCTCCACATCTGGGAGGATCACTTCTACCCGGAGATCATCGACCCCAAGACCGGGGCGGTGAAGAACGAGGGCGAGTTTGGCGAGCTTGTCCTGACCTCGCTGACCAAGGAAGCGATGCCGGTCATCCGCTACCGCACCGGGGATCTGACCCGCCTCTTGCCCGGTACGGCGCGCTCGATGCGGCGGATCGAGAAAATATCGGGCCGCTCCGACGACATGATGATCGTGCGCGGCGTCAACGTGTTCCCGACCCAGATCGAGGAGCTTCTGCTTCGCGTCCCGGCGCTTTCCGGCCATTATCAGATCATTCTGAGCCGTGAGGGCCGGCTCGATGAGCTCGAGGTTCAGGTCGAGGCGCGATCGACGTCCGAATTGAATGAGGCGCGCGCGCATGGGGCGGCCGAACTCGCGCATGCGATCAAGTCGAGCATCGGCGTCAGCGCCCAGGTGACCGTTGTCGCGCCGGCGGAGATCGAGCGTTCGGCGGGCAAGGCAAGGCGCGTCATCGACAAGAGGCCAAAGGCATGACCCCCGCAACTGCACCGGCTTCGATGGCGATGCGCGCGGCAGGCTTGCCGGAGCGAGCGGCGCAGGAATGGTCGCAAGGCCTGCCGGCCGGGACGGGAGACTACGAGTCCGACGTTCGTCGCTTTGGCGCATTCTGGAGCCAGTCGGCGGCCATGCTTCGGAGGCTGCCGCCCAAGGCCGGGCGCAACGAGGCCGAGCAGGCGGCGGCCGATGCGCTCGCCTCAGTGGCGCGCGCTTCGCGCGAGACCCTTCTCGCCGCCCACGTCGATGAGATCTACGGACGCCTGACCCAGCGGAGCTCGATCTTCCGCCGCCTCGACGACCTCGCTTACGGCGCGGCGGATCTCGTTCCGGGGTTGGTCCCGAGCAGAGCCGAGGTCGAGGCTGAGGCCGCGCATCCCCAGCGCGACAAGGACGGCGTCGAGATCGATCAGGGGCTGTTCCTCGCTCACGTGCTCGCGCGCCCGATGATCGGGGAGCATCTTTGTCATGCGATGCTGCTGCCGCGGCCCGAGAGCGCGGCCTTGGCCGCCGAATTCGCCGCTCGCGGCTCGCTCGACCTCGGCGCCGCCCGCCTCACGAGACGGGGCAAGGCGGTCCATCTCGACATGATCAATCCGCGTTTCCTCAACGCGGAGGACGACACGACCCTGTCGCAGACCGAGCTTGCCGTCGATGTCGCAATCCTCGATCGAACGACCGACATTGCGGTCATGCGCGGCGTCGCGGTCGACAACGAGAAGTATCGGGGCAAGCGCGTTTTTGGCGCCGGCATCAACCTCACCCATCTCTATCTCGGCAAGATTCCCTTCCTATGGTTCCTGATCCGCGACCTCGGCTACGTGCACAAGCTTTTCCGTGGCCTCGCGGCGCCGGACAGCATGCCCGACGACGTCAACGGCCGCGGGCTTGAAAAGCTGTGGATCGCCGCCGTCGATTCGTTCGCCATCGGCGGCCATTGCCAGGCGCTGCTCGTCATGGACTATGTTCTCGCCGCCTCGGACGCCTTCCTCACCTTGCCGGCGCGCAAGGAAGGAATCATTCCCGGGTTTTCCAATCTGCGCCTGCCGCAATTCACCGGCGATCGCATCGCGCGCCAGGCCATTCTCTATGAGCGCAGGCTGAACTGCGACAGCGCCGAAGGCCGCCTGATCTGCGACGAGATCGCGCCTGCCGCCGAAATGGATCAAGCCGTGGATCGCGTGGTCGCGGGGCTCACGAGCGCGGGCGCCGTCAGCGCGATCGGCAACCGCCGCGCCTTCAGGGTCGGCCAGGAATCGCTCGATCTCTTTCGCCGTTATGCCTCCGTTTACGCGCGCGAGCAGGCCTATTGTCACTTCAGCCCGGCGCTCATCGCCAACCTCGAGCGCAACTGGGACGCGAAGAACAGAAAAGTCTGAGCAGATTCGAATTGGACTTCTGGGGCGCGGTCGCTGACCGCGCCGCCGGGTCATCGACCCGGCCCTACAAGCTGCGGCGGCGCGCTTGACGATCGGCGCCGGCGCCTGCCAGATGGTCAGACGACCATACGAATGAAACGGCGCATCAGGGAGGACCCATGGCGAGATTGACTGCAGCCCGGGGATGCCTCGCGCGGGTTCGCCGTCTCTGCGCCGCGCCGGCCCTCGCGCTCATCCTCGGCCTGGCGAATGGCGTCGCCAGCTCGGGGTTCGCTCAGGATAAGGAAGTCGACCTGAGGCTCTCGCTCTGGGTACCGCCGGCGCATCCGCTGACCGGAGCGGCCAAGGCGTGGGCGGACGACATCGCCAAGGATTCCAACGGCTCGATCAAGATCACGATCTTCCCCTCGGAGCAGCTCGGCAAGGCGTTCGATCATTACGACATGGCGCGCGACGACATCGCCGACATCACCTACGTCAATCCCGGCTACCAGCCGGGCCGCTTCCCGATCATCGCCATCGGCCAGATGCCGTTCACCTTCGGCGACGCGCGCAAGGGCACGGCGGCGCTCGACTCCTGGTATCGCAAATACGCGCCGACGGAGATGAAGGACACCCATTTCTGCCTCGCCTTCATTCATGACCCCGGCGCGCTGCACGCCCGCAAGAAGATCGTCATGCCGGAGGACCTGAAGGGGGTGAAGGTGCGCCCGGCGCAGAGCACAATCGCCGAACTCGTGAAGACGCTCGGCGGCACGAATGTCCAGGCCTCAGCCCCGGAGGCGCGCGAGGTTCTCGAGCGCGGGGTCGCCGATGCGATCACCTTCCCCTGGGGGTCGCTCTACCTGTTCGGCATCGACAAGGTCGTCAAGTACCACATCGACGCGCCGCTCTACACGACCGTGTTCACTTTCTCGATGAACAAGGACAAATACGATTCCATGAGCCCGGGCCAGAAAAAGGTCATGGACGATCATTGCACGACCGACTGGGCGGTGAAGCTGGCCGGCCCGTGGGGCGACTTCGAAGCCGCCGGCCGCGACAAGATGCGGGCCGATACCGCCCACCACGAGGTCTACAAGCTGACGCCGGATGAGATGCACGCGTGGCAGGCGACGGTCGAGCCGCTCAAGGCGAGCTGGGCGGCGGCGGTCAAGCAGGCCGGCGCCGATCCTGACGCAGCGCTCGCCGAGCTCAACGCTGCGATCGCGAAATACGGCGCCGGTCCATGACCTTCGCCGGGCCCCGGCCGGACCGCCGGACGGGGGTCAATGCGATGGACCGCTTCATCGACGGCATCGAGCTTGCCGCCGCGGCCTTCATCGGCATTGTCGCCGTCGACATCTTCGTCTCAGTCCTGATCCGCTATCTGTTCAGCGCCTCGATCCCCGATTCCTACGACTTCGGCCGGCTGCTGCTCGGCATCCTCATCTTCTGGGGCATCGCGGCGACCAGCTATCGCGGCGGCCACATCACCGTCGACCTCGTCTGGGCCGCGGCTTCTCCGCGCGGGAAACGCGCAATCGACGTCTTCGCGACGCTGGTGCTGTTGTTCGTGGTCACTGTCCAGACCGCGATGCTGTTCGACAAGGTGCGGACGACCCGGGCCGACCATGTCCTGACCTACGATCTTCATCTGCCGACGTGGCCGTTCTTCGCTGTCGCCTGGGCTGGAGACGTGTCCGCCGTCATCCTCATCGCCGTGCGCACCTACAGACTCATTTTCCACCCCGAGAAGCTCGCCCCGGACCCGATCGCCAAGGCGCTCGAATGAGGCGAGCGCAATGAGCGCCGATGCGGCGGCCGTGCTTGGCTTCGTCGCGCTGTTCGGGCTGATCCTCATGCGCGTTCCGGTCGGGATGGCGATGGGTCTTGTCGGCGTGACCGGCTATGGCGCGATCGTCGGCGCCGGGCCCGCGCTCAAGATGGTCGGACAGACCTCGATGCGCACCGTCACCGACTACACCTTCGGCGTCATCCCGATGTTCCTCCTGATGGGCGCGTTCGTATCCGCGTCCGGCATGAGCCGGGAATTGTTCCGCGCAGCCAACAGCTTCGTCGGCCACTGGCGAGGGGGCCTCGGCCTCGCCACGATCGCCGCCTGCGCGGGCTTCGCCGCGATCAGCGGTTCGTCGGTAGCGACAGCCGCCACCTTCGCCACGGTCGCCTATCCGGAGATGCGGCGATACAAGTATCCCCAATCCTTCGCCGCGGGCGTGATCGCCGCGGGCGGAACGCTCGGCGCCATCTTCCCCCCTTCGACGGTGCTCGCCGTCTACGGTCTCATTACCCAGCAGGACATCGGCAAGCTGTTCATCGCCGGGATCCTGCCGGGGCTGCTCGCCGTCTCGATGTACATGCTGACGATCGCCGCGATCGGCCTCGCCCGGCCGGGCTTTCTGCCGGCGGGACCGCGCAGCGACTGGAGCGAGCGGCTGAAGTCGCTGCGCGACGTCTGGGCGGCGCTCGCGCTGTTCGCCTTTGTCATCGGCGGGCTTTACGGCGGCCTGTTCACGCCGACCGAAGCGGGCGGGGTCGGCGCCTGCGGCGCCTTCCTCATCTCCATCGCCCGCCGCCGGCTCAACGCCGCGGGCGTCCGCGCGGCGCTCCTGCAGGCGACGCGCACCGCCGCCGCGGTGTTCACCGTTCTCATCGGCGCGCTGCTGTTCGGCTATTTCCTCACCGTCACCCAGACGCCGCAACACGTCACCGAATTCCTCACCGGCCTCGGCGTCGGCCGGTACGGCGTGCTGGCGCTCATCATGCTGATGTATCTCGCGCTCGGCTGCCTCATGGACGCGATGGCGATGATCATCCTCACCGTGCCGATCGTGTTCCCGGTGGTGACGGCGCTGGGCTTCGACCCGATCTGGTTCGGGATCATCATCGTTATGACCGTCGAGCTCGGGCTCATCCATCCGCCGGTCGGCATGAACGTCTTTGTCATCAAGACCGCGGTCAAGGACATCAGCTTCGCCACCATCTTCAAGGGCGTCGTGCCGTTCATTCTGACCGACATCCTGCGGCTCATCATCCTGATCGCGTTTCCCGCGATCGCCCTCACCTTGCCGAGCCTGATGTAGTATGAGCCTGAACCCATCCTCGAAAGGACGATCGACCATGGCGCGCAAGCGGCCGGAAGACCTTCGCAGTCATCGCTGGTATGGCGTCAACGACCTGCGCGCCTTCGGACATCGCTCGCGCACCGCGCAGATGGGCTACCAGCGCTCCGACTATGCCGGAAAGCCGGTGATCGCGATCGTCAACACCTGGAGCGACATCAATCCCTGCCATTCGCATTTCAAGCAGCGGGTCGAGGAGGTGAAGCGCGGCGTATGGGAGGCTGGAGGCTTCCCGGTCGAATTGCCGGCGATGACGCTCTCCGAGCCGTTCCAGAAGCCGACGACGATGATGTACCGCAACTTCCTGGCGATGGAGACCGAGGAGGCTTTGCGCTCCTATCCCGCCGACGGCGCGGTTCTGATGGGCGGCTGCGACAAGACCACTCCGGCGCTCTTGATGGGAGCGATCTCGATGAACCTGCCGGCGATCTTCATGCCCGCCGGCCCAATGCTGCGAGGAAATTGGCGCGGAGCCGCGCTCGGCTCGGGCAGCGACGTGTGGAAATACTGGGCGGAGCTGCGCGCCGGAACCATCACGGCCGAGGACTGGGAGGAGATCGAGCACGGCATCGCCCGCTCGCCCGGCCATTGCATGACGATGGGCACCGCCTCGACCATGACCAGCGCCGCCGAGGCGCTCGGCATGACGCTGCCCGGCGCGGCCTCGATCCCCGCCGCCGATTCCCGCCACGCGGTCATGGCGGTCATGACCGGCAAACGCATCGTCGACATGGTCTGGGACGACCTGAAGCCGTCCGACGTCGTCACCGCGGATTCCATCCTGAACGCCGTCGCCGCGGTGCTGGCGATCGGCGGCTCGACCAATTCCGTCGTCCATCTGATCGCGCTCGCGCGCCGCGCGGGCCTCAGGCTCGATCTCGAGACCTTCGACAGGCAGGCGCGCGAGACGCCGCTCCTCGCCAACATCCGCCCTTCCGGCGCCTATCTCATGGAGGACTTCTACTACGCCGGCGGCCTGCCGGCCGTGCTCAAGCAATTGGCTGTCAGCGGAAGACTGAGGACGAGCGCGCGCACGGTGAACGGCGCCGCACTCGGCGACAACGTCGACGGCGCGAAAATCTGGAACGAGGACGTCATCCGTCCGCTCAACAACCCGCTCGTCGCCTCCGACAGCCTCGCCATCCTGCGCGGCAACCTCGCCCCGGACGGCGCGATCATCAAGCCGCCCGCCGCCGAGGCCCGCCTGCACAAGCACGCGGGCAAAGCGGTCGTGTTCGAGGACTATAACGACATGGCCGCCCGCATCGACGATCCCGATCTCAACGTCGACGAGGATTCGGTCCTGGTGCTCAAGCATGCGGGGCCCGTCGGCGCGCCGGGCATGCCGGAATGGGGCCAGTTGCCGATCCCGAAAAAGCTTCTGGCCAAGGGCGTGCGCGACATGGTGCGGGTTTCGGACGCGCGGATGAGCGGCACCAGCTACGGCGCCTGCGTGCTGCACGTCGCCCCGGAGTCCTTCGTCGGCGGTCCGCTGGCGCTGGTGCGCGACGGCGACGTGATCGAGCTCGACATTCCCGCCCGGCGCCTGAGCATGAACGTGAGCGACGAGGAGCTCGCCCGGCGCCGCGCGGAGTGGCGCAAGCCCGCGCCCCGCTACGCCCGCGGCTATGGCCGCCTGTTTTCCGAGCACGTGAGCCAGGCCAACCAGGGCTGCGACTTCGATTTCCTGGAGCGCGGCGCCCCGACGCCCGATCCGGAGATTCATTAGGGCGAAGCGAATGAGCGTGGCTGTTTTTTGCGCGTTTTCAAAGACTTGTCTTTAGCGATAGAACTCCGACTCGGCGTAAGGCAGCCTTTTTTCCCAGGTTTTCGGAGTTGTCCGGGGGTGCGCATCCATCGCTCGCCATGAAATGGCTTTTGGCACTCTCTTGTCGGGAGTGCTAGCAATAGCCATATGAGGTTATAGGTCGAGCCGAACAGCAGGTTCCTTTGAGGCGAATCCGCCTCTCATTGTTGACCCGCCGACCGGAAATGAGTCTCCATGAAATTTCGTCCGCTGCACGATCGAGTCGTCATCCGCCGTATCGAGGGCGAGGATAAGACGAAAGGCGGGATCATCATTCCCGACACCGTCAAGGAGAAGCCGCAGGAGGGCGAGGTCGTCGCGGTCGGACCGGGCGGCCGCGATGAGAGCGGCAAGCTCACGCCTGTCGAACTCAAGCCAGGCGAGCGCGTCCTGTTCGGCAAGTGGTCGGGAACAGAAGTCAAGATCGACGGCGAGGAGCTGCTGATCATGAAGGAGACCGACGTTATGGGCGTGATTGAAGGCGCGATTGCCTCCAAGAAAAAGGCCGCCTAACAGAATTTCTTATCCACAATTGAAGGATCCAAACCAATGTCCGCCAAAGACGTACGCTTCTCGTCCGACGCCCGTGACCGCTTGCTGCGCGGCGTCGATATCCTCAACAACGCCGTTAAGGTGACGCTCGGCCCGAAGGGCCGCAATGTCATTCTCGACAAATCCTACGGCGCGCCGCGCATCACCAAGGACGGCGTAACCGTCGCCAAGGAAATCGAGCTTTCAGACAAGTTCGAGAACATGGGCGCGCAGATGGTGCGCGAAGTCGCCTCGAAGACCAACGATCTCGCCGGCGACGGCACCACCACCGCCACGGTCCTCGCCGCTTCGATCATGAAGGAAGGCCTCAAGCTCGTCGCCGCGGGCATGAACCCGATGGACCTCAAGCGTGGCATCGACATCGCTGTCACGGCGGTCGTGAAAGACATCGAACGGCGCGCCAAGAAGGTGCAGTCGTCGGATGAGATCGCGCAGATCGGGACCATCGCCGCCAACGGCGACAAGACGATCGGCAAGATGATTTCCGACGCGATGAAGAAGGTCGGCAATGAGGGCGTGATTACAGTGGAAGAGGCCAAGAGCCTCGATACCGAACTCGACGTCGTCGAGGGCATGCAGTTCGATCGCGGCTATCTCTCGCCCTATTTCATCACCAATGCGGAGAAGATGATCGCGGAGCTCGAGGATCCGTACATTCTCATTCACGAGAAGAAGCTCTCGTCGCTCCAGCCCATGCTGCCCGTGCTTGAGGCCGTGGTGCAAGCGAGCAGGCCTCTGCTCATCATCGCCGAGGACATCGAGGGCGAAGCGCTGGCGACGCTGGTGGTCAACAAGCTGCGCGGCGGCCTGAAGGTCGCGGCGGTCAAGGCGCCCGGCTTCGGCGATCGCCGCAAGGCGATGCTCGAGGACATCGCGATCCTCACCGCCGGCACGATGATCGCCGAAGACCTCGGCATCAAGCTCGAGAACGTGACGTTGCAGATGCTCGGCAAAGCAAAGCGGGTGCGGATCGAGAAGGAGAACACCACGATCATCGACGGCGCCGGCAAGAAGTCCGACATCGAGGGCCGGATCGCCCAGATCAAGGCGCAGATCGAGGAGACGACGTCCGACTACGACAAGGAGAAGCTCCAGGAGCGTCTCGCCAAGCTCGCGGGCGGGGTGGCCATCATCCGGGTCGGCGGCTCGACCGAGGTCGAGGTCAAGGAGAAGAAGGATCGCGTCGACGACGCCATGCATGCGACCAAGGCCGCAGTCGAGGAAGGCATCGTTTCAGGCGGCGGCGTCGCGCTCCTGCGCGCCAAGGCGGCAATCGGCAAGCTCAGCAACGACAACGAGGACGTCCAGGCCGGAATCAATATCGTGCTCAGGGCGCTCGAAGCGCCGATCCGCCAGATCGCCGAAAATTCCGGCGTCGAGGGCTCGATCGTCGTCGGCAAGGTTCTCGAGAACAAGTCGCAAACCTTCGGCTTCGACGCCCAGACCGAGCAGTATGTCGACATGCTGAACGCCGGCATTGTCGATCCTGCGAAGGTGGTGCGGGTCGCGCTCCAGGACGCGGCTTCGATCGCCGGCCTCATGATCACGACCGAAGCGATGATCGCAGACCGGCCCAAGGCCGACGCTCCGGCGATGCCGGGCGGCGGCGGGATGGGCGGCATGGGCGGAATGGACTACTGACCGCCCGATAGAAGCGAAGACGAACACGAAGATCTGCGGTCGGCGCTACCCTTGCGCCGACTGCTCGCCGCCGATGGCTTTTGCGGCTGAGGCCGAGGAGTCTCCGCACATTCGTCGCGTCTCGAGAGACGCTTTAGGAGCTGGCGACGAATGCTGATCCGCTACGGCTATGAAATCACCGTCACTTGCGCGCAGCCGACCGCGATGGTCTGCCTCCTGTCCGTGAGCGAAGATCGGAAAGCCGACATACGCGTCGCCGAGAGGGTCTTTACGACGCCGATCATCGCGACCACCACCTACATCGATACCTTTGACAACCGTTGCCGCAGGCTGGTCGCGCCTGCCGGCGACTTCGCAATTTGGGGCGACGCCACGATCGAAGACGACGGCAAGATCGACCCGGCGGACTTTACCGCAGGCGAAGTCCCCGTCGCGGAGCTGCCGGACTCCTGCCTGCTCTATCTGATGGGAAGTCGATATTGCGAGACCGACAAGCTGAGCCAGACGGCCTGGGATCTGTTCGGCAAGATACCTCCGGGCTGGGGACGCGTGCAGGCGGTGTGCGATTTCGTCCATCGGCGCATCAAGTTTGACTACATGCAGGCGCGATCGACCCGAACCGCATTTGAAACGTTCAACGAGCGCATCGGGGTCTGCCGCGATTTCGCCCATCTCGCGGTGACGCTTTGCCGATGCCTCAACATTCCGGCCCGCTACGTCAACGGTCATCTCGGCGACATTGGCGTGCCGGTCGTCGATCCGATGGATTTCAGCGCCTGGATCGAGGTGTACCTCGGCGGGTCGTGGTGGACGTTCGATCCTCGCAACAACATGCCGCGGATAGGGCGGATCGTCGTCGCGCGAGGCCGCGACGCGGCGGATATCCCGCTCATCAACTCGTTCGGGCCCCACGTTCTCAAGTCCTTCCGGGTCTGGACCTACGAGGTCTTCGAACAACCAACGAGTGCGCCCAACCTCGTCCAGCTTTTCCATGGCGGGCAGTTCCGCTGAGGTTTATTCATTCCAGGGACACAGGGTTGTCGCCAGAGGACCGGTCATGAAGACGGGTACCGTCAGATGGTTCAGCCTCCAGAAAGGTTATGGATACATTCACCCGGACGACGGCGGCCCCAACATTTTCGTTAGTATCTTCGCCGTCGAGTGCTCCGGCATGAACCGGTTGAAAGAGGGCCAGAGACTCACGTTCGAGATTCGAGCGGAGAAGCGCGCTGGCATTGCATCCGCCGTGTCGTTGGCGCCGCTCGTGTACGAATCCTTTCGAGACGATCGGCGATCCTCGAAACTCCTCCCGACCGCGACTACACCGCCGCTCAACGGCCGTTTCTCGACAACGAACGCGTTCGACATCATTTCCGACATTGTTTCGTCTGCGCTCTTGAATCAGCGCTGACGTGCTTGCCGCTGATGGCGGGCCTCCGATCCGGCGATGAAGCCGCATCTGCCCGGGATTGTGAAACCAATTGCAGGGCGAAACCGGGTTGCGCATTGCCGTCGTCCATAGTGTCCGCTACTAACGATCCCCATCCTCGAAGCAGTCCTTGCGCTTGTTTGGACGCCGAGCCGAGTCCGCCTCCTCGCATGGCTGGCTTCGGCTGAAGCCGGGCGGCGGCGGTCGACTTTGTTCAGGCTCTGGACCCTTAGGCTTTTCGCGATGGACCCCCTCCACAACCCCTTCAAGCAGGCGCTGAAATCCGGCCGGTTGCAGATCGGCTTATGGCACAGCCTGGCGAGCCATCTCGTGGTCGAGATCCTCGCCAATTCCGGGTTCGACTGGATTCTCATCGACACCGAGCACGCGCCCAACGAACTGCCGATGGTGCTGACCCAGCTTCAGGCGATGGGCGGGGGCGCCTCGCATCCCGTCGTCCGGCCGGCCTGGAACGATCCTGTCATCATCAAGCGCCTGCTCGACGTCGGCGCGCAGTCGCTGCTCATCCCCTATGTAGAAACCGAGGAGGAAGCCGAGCGCGCGGTTCAATCGGTCCGCTATCCGCCGCAAGGCTTTCGCGGCTTCGCCTCGCAGGCGCGCGCGTCGCGCTACGGCCGGATCAAGGGTTACCACAAGGCGGCCAACGCCGAGATCTGCCTCCTCGTGCAGGTCGAGACCAGGCGCGGGCTCGAGAACCTCGAGCGGATCGCCAAGGTCGAAGGCGTCGACGGGGTGTTTGTCGGCCCCGGCGATCTTTCGGCCGCGCTCGGCTATCTCGGCCAGCCGAACCACCCCGAGATGGTCAAGACGATCGACGAAGCGATTCGGCGGATCAAGGCCGCGGGCGTCGCCCCCGGGATCCTGACCGGCGACGCAGAACTCGCCCAGCATTACATCGAACAGGGCTGCCTCTTTGCTGCCGTCGGCTCCGACATCGGCCTCCTGGTGAACGGGGCCGAACAGCTCGCGGCAAAATTCCGGAGCCGGAATCCCGGACGGTGACGCCCATCCGAGCGCGGCTTCTGGCCTCGATCGAGGCGGGCTGCTAAGGTCCGAGCCCGAAGTCCTTCCTCCCGATCCGCACGCGGCCGCTTTCCGCCGTCCGATCGGAGAGCCCGCGCAGGAGACGCGAACATGCGCGCCATTGTTCTGTCGATAGTTGTATTATCTGGCCTCGGGTGTGCAGGCTACGCCCAGAACCAACCTCAAACGCTCAAGGGCGTTTACGCGCCCCCGGGGATGTGGGGTCAGGGATCGTCGTCGAGTCTGGGGTCGTCGAGTTTGGGGTCGGCGGGTCTTGGCTCGTCCGGTTTGGGGTCAGGTCTGGGGTCGTCCGGCAAGTCGTCGCCGAGCCTTTCCGCGCCGGACCTGGGGGCGGTTGGCGTCGGTCCGCGCGTCATCGTCCCTGGAAAGCCAGGCCGGGGCGACACGCTCCCGCAGGACGTCGCTGCAACTCCAATCCCCGATCGGCCCGGCTACGGCGCCGTGGTGGTCAACGGCCGCCGCGCCATCGTCAACCTCAACACCAACCGCATTGTCCAATTCTCGGACTAGACGGCGGCCGCTTTTCGGGGTCGCACTCAGAACTTCGAATCAAGCCGGACCGCGAAACGGCGGCGGTGCTCAAGGAGCCGCGGGAAGAGATCGGCCTTAGAGCTGGTCCGTCGCGCGTCCGTACATCGAGGGGTCGTCTTTCGGGCCGTCGGCGGTCCAGATGACGCGGAGCGGCAACGGGTCCTGCGGCTTGACCTTGTCGTCGGCGCCGATCAATTGCGTGGAAACCCACTTGCCGCACTGCTGCTTGGTGACGTCGGCCACGCCCTTGCCGATTTCCGCCGAATTCGCCATGCCGGACTCGGTCGAGCTGATTGCCTCGATATTGTCGGACAGGCAATCGTAGACGATGCGCTCCGCCCTGTATCGGAGGGCGAAGGCGTTAGGATCGCGCCGCAGTAGCGGTTCCAGGTCCGCCACTCCGGACGAGGAGGCGACCAACAGCAATTGCTCGGCGCTCTCGCGCGCCTCGCCGTTCACCAGATCGCCATGGGTCTGATAGAGACGTTGCACGAACAGGGTGGAGCTTCGATTTGCCGCCAGCAATTCCGAGGTCTCAAACAGCCGCCCGTACACGTTGGCCGCCGCCTTCTTGATGATTAAATCGAGGTCGTTCATCGTCACCTCGCCGCGGTTGGTGCCGTCGAACAAGCTCCCGATTTCATTCTGGACGCGATCGAGAATCATGACCCGCAGACGCTCGGGCGACCAGTTCTCGCCCAGGAACGTCTCGAACTTGACCAGATTGGCTTCTCGAATCGAGGTCTCCAGGGCCTCGAGAATCGCGTGCTCGGTGACGTCTCCCGCCTTGGTCGAGTGCTGGGCGTTTTGGGCTTGCTGGATGCGCTTGATCAGATCGTCAACCCGGCTGGTGTAATCGCGGCTGGCTTCGGCGTTGTTATCCCTGCCGATCTGCTGCAGATCGTCCGAGGCGCCGACGGCGCCGAGCGACTGACTGGGGTTGACAGACTTCAGGACCACCTGTTCTTCCTGGGTGGTCGGCGGCGCGAGGGAGGCGAGCGCGCGGGACGACTCCTCGGGCGAAGGCGGCGGCCCGTTGCCTGCCGGGCGCGCGCGGTTGGACGGCGCGCGTTCCGAGCGATAGGCGGGCGCAGCGCGCGAAGGGCGATAGCCGTAGCCGCGAGGCTGCATGAGCATGTTGCCGACCATTCCGCCCACCATGCCTCCGACAAATCCACGGAGAAAGGCGTCGTTTGCGTAAGCCGCCGGCTGGTCCACTCCGATCGCAATGAGCGCGGTCGCCGCCACAAGCCTTGCAAAAGTCGCGGGGCGCCTCACCGACATGACGCTCATGGAAATCTCCCGATGATGCGGTTCAGTCCTAACCACACTATAAATCTGCTTTCTGGCGTTTTCAACGCCGGATCTGACGGGTCGACGGGGCGTTCGTCGCTGCTTGCGCCGCAAGGATCTGCTGATTGATCAAATCGGCGAAAGGCACTTTATCCTTGCGCGCGACTTCGAACGTCGCCGACAGCGTTCGACGCAGGACATCGTTCTCGTAGCAATGCGTCTCGCGCTCGAGGCTGCGGAATTGCGGCTCGGTCGGCGATTCCGCGCGCCCCCAGTCCCAGACCCAGACCGGCTTCTTGTAGGGGTAGTTGCAGCCGCCGAGGGGAACATCGAGCCGGCGTATTTTCACCTTATGCGTTTCCGGGTCGACGGTCCCGTAGAAGCGCTGCAGGCGATCGATTTCGTCGGGAGTGAGCAAAGCCCGATCGTTGACGTCGACCGCCTGGCCGTTGACGGCCATTTCTGCGAGCAGGATGCCTGCGTCGATTTCGTAGAACGGGTTGCCGTCCTGCGTGGTCGGATCGGCCTGAACCGAGAGCTTGATCGCGAGAAAAGCGTATTTCATCGCCAGCAGCGGATCCTTGGGCTGATCGAGCTGGCCGTTGCGGTAGATGTCCGCAAGCATATTTGCCGCCCGGGCCGAACCATGGCTCAGCGCGCGATTGAGCAGGTCGATCGCTTCGTTCGCGCCGTTCTCCGGTTTGACCAGCATGCGGCCGGCCAGAAACCTGCGCGCGAGCTCGATTTCAGCCTCTTCGTTGCCGCCATGCGCGGCCAGCCGGTAGTAGCGCTCCGCGATCTCCGGCTGCGGGCTCGGCAAGCCATAGCCGCGCTCCATCATCTGCGCCATGTAATATTGCGCGGCCGAATTGTTCTCGGCGGCCGCGCGCCCCCACCACAGCAACGCCTGGGTTTCGTCCGAAAGGACGCTGTTGGACGCGAGTTCGCCGGCCGAATTGTAGACCCTGTAGCCGCTGAAATAATAGAGGCCGAGATTGAGCTTGGCGGAGTCGGAGCCCGATTCCGCCGCCCTTCGCGCCCACTCGACGCCGCGGCGCGGATTCTGCGCGACGCCGCGTCCGTAGAATAGCGCATCGGCCGTCTCGACCATCGCCGGGACCGAACCGCTCTCCGCGGCCTTCGCGAACCATCGATAGGCCTCGGAGAGGTCGCGTTGCAGCCCGAACGAGCCGTTGCCGTAACGTCGGCCGAGCTCGTACATCGCCGGCGGAAACTCCTGAATGGCCGCCTTGAGCAGAAGCGCGTTTGCATGATCCTGCTCTTCATCGCTCGCGTCGGAGTAGGCGGAGACCGTGGCCAGACTGAAGAGCGCAGCCACGTAACCCCGATTGGCGGCGTCGTTGTAAGCGGCGCGCGCTTCGACAATGAGGGGTTTGCGAGCCGTATCGTCCAGCCTGAGCGCATTGGCGGCGGCGAACTTTGCCCGGCCGAGATTGAAGAGATATCTGACGATGCGCGAGTTGCGCTCAATCGATTTCTCGCAGGCAGCGGTCGCCGCGTCGAAATCGATCTTGTCGAGCCCGACCCCGGGGACCTCGGGCGGGCGGGAAGGGTCGCTCTCCGAGGCGGCGAGCCGGTCGCAATCATCGACCTGCTTGGATGTGGCGGACAGGGTCGGGGCCACGACCTCGGAGGAGCCGATCAGGCTGACGAGCGCCCGGCGCGCGAGTTCCGCAGTGGGACAATCGTGGAATCGCCGGCGATGCCTTTCGAGCGCTTCTCGTTCGGGTTGCTGGCTGATCTCCGCCCAATCCACCTCGGCGCCCGCGCATTGCTGCTGCGTCAGCTGGAAGCGTTCCGCGCCGACCGGGTCAACGAGCGCGAAATTGTCGCTCACGCCGAGATTCTCGAAGTATTCCGGCTCCTGCTGCCGCCCCCCGGCCAGCGCGAAAGCCCGCACCATGCGGGTGATCCGCTGGCCAAGGTCGATCAGGGTCTGCCCGGGCCGTTGCAGCTCCGAGCGGACAACCTCGGTGAAGAGCGAATTGCGACGATGATCCCCATACCCGAAGCTCTCGATCGCCGTTTCGCCGAACGAGGCCGAGAACACGACCATCGAGCCCGCCCGCACATCCTTCGGCTGCAGCAGACGGCTGCCGGAAGTCAGGCCGCGCTTGATTTCCCGCTCGTCCGTCGTTGCGCGGATGATTGAACGGCAAGCGTCGAGAAGGAGGAACGCAACCTTCGGCTTCTTGTCCGCGATCGCATTCATCACGTCGGTGACCGAAATGCCGTTCTTGGCGATTTCGTCGGTCTCGTAAGCCCCCTCGAACGAGGGCATCTTGAGCGAAATGATGTCGTCCCGGCGCTTGTCGGCTTCGATCACCTGTCCGCGAGTATATGTCCGCAGGCTCTTGATGTCGCCCAGCAGCAAGTAATCGGTGTCGTTCGCCTCGACCCCGAGCCCGTGGCCAGAGTAGAAGAAAAGGACGACGTCGCCCTCCTTGACCGTGGCAAGGAATGCCTGGAACCGCTTGTCGAAATCGCTCTTTCCGCGCAACTCCGTCGCCAGCGTGATGTTCTTCTTGTCGAAGCCGACCTGCTCGAGGTCTGCGGCGAGATCGCTCGCATCATTGTCGGATCGCGTGAGGCTCGGAATGTCCTGATCGGAGTAGCGCTGTTGGCCGACGAGAAAGGCGCGCCGCGTTTGCGCGCTCGCGGCGTCAACGCCGAGACAGCCGACCGCGATCGCGATTCCGAACAGGAGCGCCCACGTGCTTGTCCTTCTCCGCGACGCTCGCATCATGCCATGCCTCATGTGGTTCAAATCCCGATCGACTGTATGGGTCCCGCTCAGGGCTCCAAGTCCCTCGCAACGCGGAAACCAATTCTTTCAGAGCCCTCATCGACGCTCTCGTAGTCGCGTGCGGCCGCGCGCAGTTTTGCCGGATCGTCCGCCCAGGAGCCGCCGCGCGTCGCGCGGGCCGAGCAGTCGCCGGAAAGAACGGGCGCGCCGTTCGAGGCCAGGGCGGCCGGGGCCGCGTTCCAGCAATCCTGGGTCCACTGCCGCACGTTGCCGAGCATGTTGTAAAGCCCGAACGGATTGGGCGGGCCGCTGTCGACCGGCAGGGTCTTCAGCCGGGGGTTGGCCTTCGGGCTGCCGTCGTAGGAACGACGCGTATCATAGACCGCAAGCTCAGGCTTGATGGGGCCGAACCAGAACGGCGCGTAGGCGCATTTGAGGCCCTTGCATCCGCGCGCGGCGTATTCCCATTCCGCTTCGCTCAGCAAGCGATAGGGCTGGCCGGTCTTGCGCTTGAGCCACTGCACATAGAGCTGCGCTTCGGTCCAGGTCACGAAAATCGCCGGTCGCTTGCCGCGACCGAAGTCGAGGTCGCCCAGCCGGCGGTGGCCGCAGGCGCCCTCGGCGTAGCACGCGTCCCATTGCGCGAATGTCACGGCGTACCGGCCCACGGCGAAGGGCTTGGCGATCTCGACCACATGCGGCGCCGCTTCAAAGGTCTGGCGCCCGCTTTCGCCCGGGGGTGAGCCCAGCATCGCCTTGCCCGCGGGCACGACGACCATGTCCGGGCAATCGTCGCATTCCTTGAAGGCCTCGCCGCCCGGATCATTCGCTGCGACCTTCGGCGCGGGGCCGACTTGTATCGCCACGGCGGCGGGTGGTTCGGCTGCCGGGGCGGGCGCGGCCGGGGGCGAAAGCGCGGCCGGCGAGCCCGCCGGCTGAGTCGATTCGAGCGAGGCGACCGGCTTCGACGGCGAAGCGCCGGCCGGAGCGGCCGCCGGCGGCGTCGGGTCGAGCGTGGCGGTTGCTTGCGCCGGCGATCCGCCGGTCCCCATCAGCACGACTCCACCCTCGGGCAGATCGCTACGCACAACGTCGGGATCCTGGGCGTCTGAGGTTTCTTCCCGCACCTTCTTGCGGATGCGCGCGGCCGCGTCTTCGATCCGCAATCCCGCTGTCGGCAAAGTGGCGGCGAAAGCGCGCGCGAACGGACTGCCTTGGCCCACCTCGCCGTCCTCGGCCGTCTTGCCCTGACGGGTCGACAAAACGACGTAGGCCCCCTCGGTCGACGACGGATTGAGCGGCGCGAAGCCGCGCGAGCTGATGCCGCGGTGCGCGAGCACCGGGACGTTGCGGCAGGCGTCGATGAAGATCAGCGTCGCGCGCGCGCGGCCAATGATCGTCTCCTCGACGTGATCGAGCGGTTCGCCGCCCTGCCTCAAGGCAATCTCCGACTTCGCCTGAAAATTGGAGGACGTCG
Organism: uncultured Alphaproteobacteria bacterium; assembly: GCA_963832305.1. Classification (GTDB taxonomy): domain Bacteria; phylum Pseudomonadota; class Alphaproteobacteria; order Rhizobiales; family Beijerinckiaceae; genus Roseiarcus. Next base: position 76,765 of record CAWHTU010000020.1, read on the forward strand.
TCATCAGGAGATTCTGCTGGATCCCGTCCGCGGCGACGGAGAAGCCGTGACCGGCAAAATAGAACAGCGCGACGTCCGCGCCCTTGCTCGCCTCGGCAAAGTCGGAAAGCGCCTGTTCGAAGCCGTCGAGGTCGACGTTGGTCTTGACGGTGACCGCAAAGCCGATGCGTTTGAGACTCTCGCCGACGAGTCCGGCGTCGATGACGGGGTTCTGAAGCGGCGCGTCGGGATAGGCGCCGTTGGCGATGACGAGCGCGACGAGACGGCCGGGAGCGGACGCTCCCATTGACGGCAAGCTTGAGCTTGCGCCGGCTGCGCCGACGCCATCGGCCACATCCCAGAATTTGGCCGCGTCATCTCCGGTCCCCGACGCAAGCGTCCGGCTGTCGCGCCAAGAGGGCGCGGACATCGGCGTCTGAGCTGTCGTCGCCCGAAAGGCCTGCGCCGCGGCCGGGCCGAAGGGCCCGAGAAGAAGCGCGACCAACAGGATAAGCAGCCCCGCGGGGCGGCGGGCCGACATCAGTCGGGCGGCGGTCTGGATGAAATCCAGCGCGGGAATTTGGGGCGAGGGCTCATTCACCTCTCAGGTCTCGCTTCGCGTCGCCCCCGCCGCGCCGGCCATAAAAGATCAGCGCGCGGCCGATGTCCACCAAAAAAAGATGTGTCATACAAGTGAAAGCAACCTGCGCTCCATCGCGCCCGCACGCCGGGCTATTGGCGCTTATTTGTGTAAACCCCCACCAGGCCGACTTTGGCCGCAGGATCGGCCTTCATTGCTTCCGCCAGAATGGCGGGGATCAGCGCTGCGTCGCGCCTTGCGTGGTGTCCGCGCAGCCACCGCAAGAGATCGTCGGTGGATCCCGACGTCGCCAGCGTCACGATCGTGTCGGCGCCGAAGGGCGGAGTCACCCGCAGCGAGCAACGCCAGCCATTGTTCTGCGGGTCCGCGCAATGCCCGGCTGCGCCTGGCGCGCTGGGGTAGAGCATCTGGACAGTGGCGTCGGCGCCGATGTCGAACACGACAAGGCGCTGACCCGCGATCCCCTCGACCTCGATCTTCGCCACGTCGCCGGCGGTAAGCAGCTGTCCCGCGGTCGCGAGGTCCGCGGATAGGTAGCGATTTTCAGCAATCTTCCGCAAGCGACCGAGCGCCCATGTCCGGTCAATGACGCCGCCTATCAGCGACCCGTCGACGAACTGCATCACGAGATCGCCGCGCGACAGAACTTCCTTCTTGCCGACGTCCCAGACGAGATCTGCTCCCTCGACCGTCGTCGACCGCTCGAAAGGGGCATTCCCCTTTTCGATCGTATCCCAGGCCTTGTCGGTTGCGTCGATAAGAGCGACGCGGATGGTGTCGCTTCGCGGCGCGCCCTGATCCGACGGAGGTCCATAGCCGGGGGGGATCGGGATATTTGTCGCCACTGCCGGCGGCGTCTGACTCTCATCCGGCGGAGTTTCCTTATCAGGCGGCGGAGGGGTGTTCGACGCCTGCGACGGCGGCGTCGGGGCTTGCGCCGGCGGCGGTTCGCCAGCGGCCGGCGCCGGGGGGTTCGACGCCTGCGACGGCGGCGTTGGAGTTTGCGCCGGCGGCGCTTCGCCAGCGGCCGGCGCCGGGAGGGTCGACGCCTGCGCCGGCGTTGGAGTTTGAGCCGGCGGCGGTCCATAGCCAGGCGGGAGGGGTATGTCTGTCGCCTGGGCGGGCGGCATTTTAGTTTGGTCCGGCGGGGGTCCGTCAGGCGGCGGGTTCGAGGGCTGGGCCGCGGGCGCCGCGCCATTGTCGGACGGAGCTCCGCCATCAGCCGCTGGCGGCGGGTTCGCCGCCTGGGCCGCGGGCGCGGCTTCAGCAAATGTCAAAACCGGCTTGCCGTAGACGGCGGGCTCCGCACTTTGCGGCTCGACCTGGATCAATTGCCGATCCTGCGTCGCCCCGCGGATGTTGGGCTTCAGATAGCCGAAGAGCGCCTGGCGGGTGGTCACCCCGTCCCTGGACAATTCTCCGCGAAGCGCGCGGGCGAGATAATAGCTGAGGGCGCCCCGCGGTCCGCTGGCGGCGAGGCCGTCCGTTTCGGGTACGACGGATCGGCTCGTCGCGCCGGCGAGAAAGGTGACATGGGACATCAGCTCCACGTTCGCCGCGGGCTTCCTTCTCGGTCATCGGGATGCCCGCAAATTTCGCGCGCTCGTCTTCGCCGGCTCGAATTTGCGCCGCGCTCGCGCGCAAGACCCGCGTCCGAATTGCGCCGGTGCGCGGATCGACCTCTCGCATGCCGCCGCCGAAACACGAATCCATGACAACGAGCGCATCGACGCCCTTGGCGTCGAGCCGCGTCAGCCACGCGCGGATTTCTGGATTGACGATGATTTCGTCGACACCGTCGCCGCTGAAACTGAATCCGGACAGCGCGATCTGCTCGTTGACGCCGTCGGGATCGATGCCCTGCCAGCGGGCGTATTCGGGCGTCTGCATGCCGTGGCCGGCGTAGGTGAAGAGGACGAAGTCGCCCGGCTTCGCCTCGGCGACGAAGGAATCCATCTGCGCCACGATCCTGGCCCGGGTCACGTCGGTGTCGAAGAGAACGACGGGCTTGACGCCGCCGCGCTGAAGCGCTTCGGCGATATCCTCTGCATCGGCGCGAGCGCCCTGCAACTGCACCGATGCCGGCAACCTCGAATAGACGTCGACGCCGACGACGAGCGCGCGGATCATTCCGCCGCCCGGCGCTCGCAACGGATCGGCCGAAACCGCGCCCGCGCCGGCGGCGGCCGCCACCGCGATCGTCAGGAACAGCATCAGTTTGCGCATCGTTCAACCCTGTCCTGCATCGAAGGACCTCAATCGGCGGCTCCCTGGCGGACCCATTCCACGCGGCGATCGAGCGCCCAGGCTTCGCGCTGCGAGACGGGCCGCCCAAGCAAGGAGACGTCGAAGGGCTCATCCGGTCCCTTGCCATCCACAAGGATGCGCGTCTTCACGCCGTGGGAGAGAAGATAGTCGCGTGTTGCGGCCGCGCGCCGCTTGGACAATTCGATATTATATTGATGATCGCCCCGCGGATCGGTATGGCCGACGAGGGTCATGGTGTCGACATTCTGCTGCTTGGCGGCCTCGGCGAGTTCTGCGACCGCCTTTTCGCCGGCCGGCGTGAAGCGGGCTTGCCCGAAGTAGAAATTGATCGGCAGAGGGACTGCGAGCACCTCGAACCCGCGCAAAAGTTCGCGAGAATAGATCCCGGCGAAGCGCCCACTGAGATCCCGCGCGGAACCTGCAAATCTCGACGCAGTCTTGCCCTCCTGATCATCGCTCGCCTCGCTCTTCGCCGCCTCCGCCCGGGCGAGCAACTCCTGCCGATCCTTCTGGGTCGCCGGCGGCGCGGCCCGGGAGAGGAAGGAGATGGCGGTCTCATATGCGCCGAGCGCATCGGCGTATTCGGCGCGATGGGCGTAAAAGTCGCCCAGATTCTCGGCCGAGCGCCAGTCTCCGCCGATTTCCATGACGCCTTGCACAAATTCGAGCATCTGTTTCCGCGCGTCATCCTGTCGGCGCAGCGCCGGCCATGTCGATGATCGAATTGATCTCCTGGATCCGGTAGGCGTCGATGTCGAAATTGCAGGCGTTGTCGTCCGCGATCGCCGTCATCGAATCTTTCAACTTGTCGAACGCCTTGTCGGCAACCGCGCTTTTGAAGTTCGCGATCAGGGCGTCGCAATCAGCGGCCGCCGCTCCACCCGCCAGGGCGAGCAAAGCCGAGAGCGATAGCAAAAACCGGCGCCAAACCGAGGACATGCCGCGATCTTCCCTAAATGAACATCCATTGGAGTAATTTGTCCCGCGCCCGGCGCCAAGGGGTGAACGCCGCGCGCATTCTGGCGGCCATCGCGCCCCGAGAACGCGGGATCCGAATTCGCCGTCGAAATTGCCCTGTTCGCGCAAAAAAGCTCCCTGTTCGCGCTTCATCCGAGGGGCGAAAAAGGCCGCCAGCCAGCGCAGCAACTCAGTCTTGCCTTCTCAAACGACCTCATATGCGCAGAATTAACAGGGAGCCTTATGCAGCATCCGAAATTTTTTCGCTCGGGCATTCATCGGGATCGGCATGTTTTTATGCCGCCGCCAGATGGCCGACCCCCGCGGCCCGCGCAGAGGCGCCGATCAGGCCTAACTGCAACGCGCTCCAAAAGAGTGAGGCGGGGAACTTGCGCCCGCCGCTCACGCGACGGCGTGCTTCTTCGGAGCGCCGTAGGTATCCGGGATCTTGTCGGCGAAAGCGGCGACCAGCTCGTCGTTCTCCGCCTCCTCGACCGACATCGGGCGCGTCGCGTCGTCGAGGTAGGTCTTGTTCGCCGGATCGGCCAGGACCCGTTTCTTGATGCTGTGATAACGCCAGCCGACCGTCAGCCATTGGGCGACCACAGATACGAACTCGACCGCGCGAACCGGATAGAAGATGAGCGGGTTGACGATCGGCATTCCATGCCGGCGGTTCGTCCTGATCTTGCGCCGCACGATGCCGCACTGGAGCGGATGGACGCCCTCGATGCGCGCGGCGGAGGAGAAGGCCGTCATCACGTCGGCGATCTTGTTCATCCTGAGCCCGGTGGCGGCGGCGCGCTTCAGCACGGTCTCGACATGTTCGTCGGTGTAGTAGCGCTTCCAGGCGTCGCGATAGGTTTTGTTCCACACCTCGTTCGACATCAGAGGATGGCCGGTGCAGACATGCTCGACGTCGTATTTGTTCATGTCCGGATCCATCGGAATCCCTTTGAGGTAAAGGATTTTGTGGTCCTCGGAGCCGGGCAGGGGGGTGAGACAGAAGAATTCGAGGATATCGAGCGGCAGCTCCTTCTTGATGATGTCGATGTCGCGCATGACCAATTCGGGCGTGTCGGTCGGAAAACCGATGATGAAGCCCGCCCAGGTCATCACCTTCTGCTTTCGCCAGGCCTGCAGCATGACCCGGTATTCCCAGATCTTGTTCTGCCGCTTCTTCGCCCCCTGGAGCGATTGCGGATTGATGCTCTCGAGCCCGATGAATACCTGGTTGCAACCGGCCCGCGCCGCCTTCTCGATGAAGCCAGGGATCCTGTGGCAGAGCGTATCGACCTGAAGGATGAGCTTGATCGGAATTCCCTTGGTCTCCCTGAGCTCGATCAGCCGATCGAGGATCGATTCCCAGTTGCGGTTGCGGGCGAAATTGTCGTCGGTGACGAAGTAGTGATTGATGCCCTGGGCATAATTGGCGCGCACGATCGCCTCGATGTCGTCGGCCGTGCGGTAACGGGACTTGCGCCCTTGCACGTTGATGATCGTGCAGAACGAGCACTGGAACGGACAGCCGCGGCCGGCGTCGAAGCAGGCGTGATGGCCGACGATTCGCCCAATCACTTTCTTCGGCAGGACCGGGATTGCGGCTGCCTCCATGCTCGGCATGTCATGCAGGTAGTTGTAGACCGGCTTTGGCTGGCCGGCGTCGATGTCGCGGATGAGGTCGGCCATCCGATCTTCGCCCTCGCCGGCGAACAGGGTCACCCCGAGCGCCTGCGCCTCTAGCAAGTCCGGCGGCAGTTCTGGCAGCATGGAGATGCAGCCCGAGACGTGGAACCCGCCAATCACGACCGGAACGTCGAGCTTGCGGAAGCCGCGCGCGAGATCGAGCGCGCGCGGAAACTGGTTCGACTGGACCCCGATCAGCCCGACAAACCCGCCGCCGTCGGCCTTGATGCGCTTCGCCATCGCCTTGATGTCGATGATCTTGTTGCATTCGTCATAGGCCTCGAGCTCGATGTCGACGTCGGGGCCGAGCGCCTTCTCCTCGGCGCAAGCGGCCAAGAGCCCGTAGACGCTGGCGAGGCTGTTCGAAGGGATGGTGGAGAGCCACCATTGGATCACGTAGCCGTCGTCGTCATAGTGCGACGGCTTGATGAGGATGATCCTGAACGTCCGCTGTCCCATGGCCCGCCCTAATTCCAACGTGCGAACAGCGCCGATCCGCTCGGCTCCGTCATCCGCATTCAAAAGCAATCCGAGGTCTGCCGCCGGCGCCTGAAGCCCGACCAGCATACTACCTGTTTTCGTCGGGCGGTCCAAGAAGCGATCCCAAACCGTGAACAGGCTTCGCGCGCGGCGCCGCCGCTAGGCTCCAACTCATGTCCTCAATAGCGCCGCGCAGGCCTCGGCGAGCTCGTCGAAGTGCGAGATCACTCGGTCGGGGTTAAGTTCGGCGACCGGCGCGTCGGCGTAGCCGAAATCGACCGCGATCACCGGCACGCCGGCGGCGCGGGCGGTCTTGATGTCGGTTATCGAATCGCCGACCATGATCGCGTGATCGCTCGCGCCGCCGGACGCGGCGATCGTCCTCAGGAGCGGGGTCGCGTCCGGTTTGCCGACGCCGAACGTGTCCTGGCCGCAGATGAAGGCGAAGCGGTCGGCGACCCCGAGCTTTGCGATCAGGAGCCTGGCCAAGCTTTCGATCTTGTTGGTGCAGATCGCCTGCCGCCAGCCCGCGCGCGCAAACATTGCGAGCGCTTTGTCAACGCCGGGATAAAGCTGGGTGCGGTCGGCGATATGGACCTTGTAGTACTCAAGATAGTCGGCGAACAGGGCCTCAAGAGTTTGCGGGTCGAGCGTTCTGCCTGAAGCGCCGAAGCCGCGCTGAATCAGCGCCCGCGCGCCGGCGCCAAGCAAGGAACCGGCGCTTTCGACCCGCATTGGCGCAAGGCCTTCTCTCCCTAGCAGGTAATTGAGGGTGGCTACTAAATCCTCGGCCGTGTCGGCGAGCGTGCCGTCGAGATCGTAGACGATGGTTGGCGCCGTCATTCCGATCAATTCCAGAAATCGGGCGCGGCCGGGCTGAGAAGTCCGCCGATCCTGACCGGCGCGATGGCTTTCGTCAGGCCGTCGGAGCCGATCTCGGCGGCGACCGCGCAGAGCGTCGCCGGCCCCTGCGCCGGCTCGAACCGGCCGGAGGGAATGCGAAGGGTGAAACGGCGCAGGGGCTCGTCCTTTTCCATGCCGATCACCGAATCATAGTCGCCGGTCATGCCGACGTCGGTGACGAAGCCGGTCCCCCCGGCCAGGATTCGATGATCGGCGCTGGGCACATGGGTATGGGTGCCGACAATGAGGCTCGCCTTGCCGTCGGCGAAATGGCCAAGCGCCCATTTCTCGCTCGACGCTTCGGCGTGGATGTCGAGGATCGAGGCGTCGCACCCTTCGCCGAGCGGACAGACGCCGAGCTCGCGCTTGGCGACCGCGAATGGATCGTCGAGCGCGTCCATGAAGATGCGGCCGAGGACATTGACGACCAGGAGCCTCGCGCCCTTCGCGCTCTCGATCACCGAAGCGCCCCGGCCCGGCGTGCCGGACGGATAGTTGGCCGGCCGGACGAGCCGCGGCTGGCGCTCGATGAAGACGAGCGCCTCGCGCTGGTCGAAGGCGTGATTGCCGAGCGTTACGGCATCGACGCCGACGGCGCGGAAATCCTCGAAGATGGCTTCGGTGAGGCCGAAGCCGCCGGCGGCGTTCTCGCCGTTGACGACGACGAAATCGAGTCCCCAGCGGGAGCGTAAAATCGGAACCTGCTCGAGGATGGCGGCGCGGCCGGACCGGCCGACGACGTCGCCGATGAAGAGCAGCCGGATCATCGGGTGGGGAAGAGAATGGTTTCCTGATCGGTCACGATGGCGTCCAGGCTCTGGTCATGGGCCTCATACGGCACCGCGGCGACTTCGCAAACCCCATAGGCGACGCCGACAGCATGAACGGGCTTGATCGTCCGCAGACGGGCGAGCGTGCGGTCGTAGTAGCCGGCGCCGTACCCGATACGGTGGCCGCGGCGGTCAAAACACGCGAGCGGCACGAACAGGAGGTCCGGATCGACGGCCGGCGCGTCCTCAAGCGGCTCGCCAATCGACATCGCCCCCGAACGGGTCGGGTCCCCGGGCCGCCACAAGCGAAAAACGAGCGGCGACCCCCGGCCGATGACGACCGGAAGCGCGGTCGCGAATCCTTGCCCCGTGAGCGCGCCCAAGAGCTCGAGCGTGTCCGGCTCCTCGCGGAGGGCGTGAAAGGCGGATACGATGCGGGGCCGCCAGAGAAAAGCCAGGCGCACACCCTCGTCCGCGAGGCGGCGGCTGAAGGCGGCGCGGGCGCCGGTCGCCACCAATCTCCGCCGGGCGAGAGCCTCGCGGCGGAGCGCCGCCTTCGGATTGGCGTTGGTCGGGGGCAAGGGCGAGCCAATCCGAAAGAAACAAGCGCGGAGCCGAGACGGCCGTTGGACGGTGATCCCGGGCGCCTACGTAAGTAGGTGGGAGCCATGTGCCGAAGCCCACGAGCCTCGACAGGGACAGCCCCCATGGGGATCGTACGGCCCCGAGGAATGTTGTCCTGACGCGCCACCCAGCTCCGCGGCGCCTGATGTAAGCTCTCCCTCCGCGATTGGCTAGTGCGGCGGGACGATCTGCGAGGGGACGGATCTCCGGGGCGCAACGATGGATGACGCCGTCGCCGCCGTTTACGGCTCCGCGCCACGTCAGAATCGGCTAAGAAGTGCGAGTATGGTGACAGTCCGGCGCAGCCAATGAGCAATTCAGCGCAAGTCGTTCGGGTCTGGGACCTTCCCGTCCGCCTCTTTCACTGGCTCATTGTGGCGCTTGTCGCCGCGGCTTATGCGACCTGGCGGCTCAATTGGATGGTCTGGCACGGCTGGATTGGCGATCTCACGCTGGCCTTGATGCTGTTTCGGCTGCTTTGGGGTTTCCTTGGCAGTGAGACGGCGAGATTTTCCCGGTTTGTCACCTCGCCGCGAATCGCCCTTCAGCACCTGAAATACATATTCCTTCGGGAGCCCGACCGGCAGGTGGGCCACAACCCCGCGGGCGGCTGGATGGTCCTGCTGCTGCTCGCGCTGCTGCTGGCCGAGACGCTGACCGGAATTTACGTCGCCAACGACATCGCCGACGTCGGCCCGCTGACCGGGATTGTGCCCGCTGCGGCCGCAGACGCCATCGACGCCTCGCACGCAATCATCTGGAATGTGCTGCTCGCGGCGATCGCCCTCCATGTGCTGGCGATCGCCGGTTATGCCGCGGTCAAGGGACAGGACCTGGTGCGGCCGCTGATCACCGGGATGAAGTCGCTGCCGGAACCGGTGGCCGAGCCGCGCATGGCGACCGCCGCGCGCGCGGCGGTCCTCTTTGCCGTCAGCGCCGCGGCTGCAATCATTATCGCATGGGTTATGTAGTTCCCGTCAGCCCTTCGGAGGAACCACCTGACCGCGAATCTCGCCTGCCGGATGGGCCTGGGTGTGAAGGTTTACATACCACTCGCCGTCGGAGAATTGCTTCGCCTGTTCAGGCGTGAGCGTCGCGCTTCCCGTCATCGGGTTTGCCGGCGGGCTGCCCTGCTTGCTGAGCCAGATGACCGGCGGCGCATTTTGCCCTGCTTTCGCCGGGCCGTGGAAATGGGCCATCGTGGCGGGACTCGATAGTCCGCTATAGGTGATATTCCAGGTCACCACCCGGGTCGCCGGGTCGTATGTCAGCTCAGCTGTTCCCTTGCCGCTCGAATCGACCGGAGGGGTGCTTTGGGCCCCGGTCAGTTCAACCTTGAATGACGCCGGATCCGCCCGCGCTATCCCCGCGCCAGCGACGCTGAGCATGACTGCAAAGGGAACCAGGGCTCGTTGAAAGGCTGTGGCGTTCATCTTTTCCTCCGTTGGGCGCAAAGTGAACCAGTTTACGCAATCTGAGGCCGCCCTGGGCCATGATGGCACGATTTGCCCGCCGATGGACAACCTTTTACCGCGGCGCCGAGTATGTGATGATGCGCGCGGCCCGGACACGACGATGATCAGAATTCACCGCTTGGCCGAAACTCTGCCGCGACTTCCGGGTTGGGGAGCTTTCTCGGCGGGCTGGGCGGGGGCGCGCAGCCAAGCCGGGACGGTCAAGGCGGCGGGAGACCAAGGCTGATGCCCAGTTTGTCGATTCGGGCGCGCCTGATCTTCCTGTCCGTCCTCTTGCTCGCGATCCTCGCTCTTTCCTCCGCGCTCCTGATCCGCGAGCTTGCCCGCGTCTCGCAGAGTCTTGCTGAGGAGGCGACCCTCGTCTCGGTTGTCAAGAACGCCAATTCGGCCAGCAAGCACTTTGGCGATTTGAAGTATTGGGTCATGGACGCGGCGGTCACTCAGCTCGCCCGTTCGCAGCAGGCCGCGGATACCGCGAAGGCGGCCCTCGATTCCGATCTGACAGCGATTTCGACAGTCGATCCTGCGTTTGTCGCCGCCATCGGACGTGAAGTCGGCGCGATGAACGATCTCGCACGGCAGGCCGGCGTCGCCTATTCAAGCGACGACAGCGCCTCGGGCAACGCCCTGCTGGAACAGGCCAAGAGCCACGTTCTTACCATCGACGGCGAGATCGACAGGGTCGTGGACCGAGTTCGAGCAGCAGGCCGTGGCCAGGCGCGACGCGTCGATGCGCGGGGCGGAACTCGCCGTCAAGCTCGCGATCGCAGGCGGAGTCGGAGCTCTTGTGCTCGCTTTGGGCTTCACTGCATTCACCGTGCGCTCGATCACCGTCCCCTTGAAACGACTCGAGCGGAGCATGGCGTCGATCACCCAGGGCGATCTCGACGCCTCGATGCCGCGCAGCGGCGCCCATGAGATCGGGGCAATGATCACGACGCTCGGGATGCTCCGCGACAGCCTGATCGAACGGGCTCGACTCGAGCGCGAACGCGAGCGAGCCCAGGCGGAGATCCGGGCTGCGCGCGACGCCGCCGAAGCGGCGCTGCACGAGCTGAAGTCGGCCCAGGCGAATCTCATTCAGGCCGAAAAGATGGCTTCGCTCGGCCAGTTGACCGCCGGGATCGCCCACGAGATCAAGAACCCGCTCAACTTCGTCAATAATTTTGCGAGCCTTTCGGTCGGACTGCTTGATGAGTTGAAGGCGGTCGCTGCTCCCGCCTTGGCGTCGCTCGACCAGCATCAACGCGGCCAGCTCGACGAGGTCACCGAATTGCTGACCGGCAATCTCGAGCGGATCGTCGAACACGGCAGGCGCGCCGACAATATCGTCAAGAGCATGCTGGCGCATTCGCGCGGCGGCGGCGGAGATCGGCAAAGCGCCGATCTCAACGCACTGGTGGAGGAATCGCTCAATCTCGCCTATCACGGCGCCCGTGCCCAGGATCAGAACTTCAACATCGCTCTGGATCGGCAGTACACCCCCGACATTCCGCCGGTCGAACTCGTCCCGCAGGACGTCACGCGTGTGTTTCTGAACCTCTTCGGCAACGGATTTTACGCGGCGAGCGAACGTCAGCGGTTGATAAACGATGGGACGTTCACGCCCGCGCTCACAGTGACCACGCGCGATCTCGGGAAGGCCGTCGAGGTGCGGGTGCGCGACAACGGCGCCGGCATTCCCGACGAGATCAAGGACAAGCTTTTCCAGCCTTTCTTCACAACGAAGCCGACCGGCGTCGGCACCGGGCTCGGGCTCTCCATCAGCTACGAGATCGTCACCAAGCAACACGGCGGAACGATCAAGGTCGACAGCGAAGTTGGAAGATTCACCGAATTCATCGTAACGCTGCCACATCGCTTTTCGTCTGGCGGGGTGGCGGAGACCTCCAAGGCGGGCAGGCAGTCATGACCGTAAGCATCCTGATCGTCGACGACGAGCCCGACGTCGCTACCCTGTTTCGCCAGCAATTTCGACGCGAGGCGCGGGAGGGCGCCTATGTCCTGCACTTTGCGCTCTCCGCCCCTGAGGCGCTCGAACGCCTCGCCGGCGAGATCGAGCCACAATTGATCGTTATTCTTTCGGACATCAACATGCCGGGAATGGACGGACTGTCGCTCCTGCGCGAGATCAAGAAGCGTCGTCCCGACCTGCCGGTGATGATGCTGACCGCCTATGCCGACGAGGAACGGCGCCGCCGCGCCGCCGAGTATGGAGCAGCTGAGTTCGTCACCAAGCCGGTCGACTTCGAATTCCTGAAGGGGCGGCTGCGGCAACTGCACGCGCCACTGACCTGAAGGGCGGCTCGATCCCTCGCCAGCAAGCGCTTTTTCCGTTGCCTTTCGGCGCCTATGTTGAGGCCGTCTCGCACGAGCATAACCCCACAATGACAGAGCTTGCTCCATCCGCGGCCGAGCCGGTCCCGCCCGGATATTCGAACCTCATCAAGACCCAGGCGCAGCAGCGGGCCGAGCTGCGCCGCATGCGCACGATCGCCACGATGCTGCTCGTGCTCATGGCGGCGATCTATCTCCTGATGCGGCGCGCGCCGCCTTCCTGGGCCTGGGCGCCCTATCTCAGCGCATTCGCGGAAGCCGGCATGGTGGGAGCTTGCGCCGATTGGTTCGCAGTCGTCGCGCTCTTTCGCCATCCGCTCGGACTGCCAATTCCCCACACGGCAGTTGTGCCTGAAAACAAGCGGCGGATCGGGCCGGCGCTCGGCCGCTTCATCACCAACAATTTCCTAAGCCCTCGCGTCGCCGTCGCCCGCCTCTCCTCAGTCGACTTCGCCGGTCTCGCGGCGCGATGGCTCGAGGACGAGCGCAACGCGCGGGCGGTCGCGGCCGGCGCCGCGCGCGCGGTTCCCTACGCGCTCGACCTGGTGCCGAATGCGGCGATCGAGGAGTGGGTCGCTCTTGCCGCGCGGCGCGGGATCGAGGCGGTCCCCTTCGCCCCGCTCGCCTCGCGGGGTTTATCGGTCCTGTGGGCTCAGGGAGCGGGCCAGACGCTGCTCGACCAGGGCCTCGATTTCGTCGAGGCGACGCTCGAGCGCAACAAAGCGACGATCGTGAGGCAAGTGTCGCAAAGATCCTCGGTTTTCATTCCCCGATGGGTCGACGACATGATCGCCGCCAAGGTCATCAACGGCGTCGCGGGCACGCTGGAAGAAATGCGCGACCCCGACCATCCGTGGCGAGACGAGGCTAACGCGCTGGTCGAAAAATGGATCGACGCCCTCGCCAACGACCCAGAGATGCTGGCAAGAGGCGAGGCGTTGAAGCAGGACGTCCTCGCCAACCCTGTGTTCGCCGATCAGGCTCGAGCGCTCTGGGACGAGCTCGAAGCAGGCTTGAGAGAAGATCTGCCTCGCCACGCCGAGGCGATCGTCGCCTGGCTCGCGGCCTCGGCAGGCGCACTCGGCGGGTGGCTCGACGACGACAAAGCGCGCCGGGAGAGGATAAACCGGCGGCTTAGACTGCTCGCGCTGCGCGCTGTCCTGCCCCGCCGGGCCGAGATCGGCGCCTATATCGCCGCCGTGGTCGACAACTGGGATACCGCCACGCTGGTCGAGCGCCTCGAGCTGCAGGTCGGCAAGGACCTGCAATATATCCGCATCAACGGCACGCTGGTCGGCGGACTGGTCGGGCTCGTCATCTTCAGCCTGTCGCGGGCGTTCGGCGGGTGAAGGCGCCGCTCAGGCGCCCCGGCGCGCCACGGCGAGGACCGCGTAGCCGCGGAACCGCGTTTCGATCGCGCATGTGAGGCCGCGGGCGGCGGAGAGCGCCAGGAGCGCAGGGCCGAGATCGTCGCGCGGGGTCACGTCGAAAGCGGCGAGCCAGCGGCGCAGTCCGGCCTTGAACGGGCCAGGCAATCCGGAGCAATCGCCGAAATCGGCGACATGCAATGAGCCGCCGGGCGCAAGAACATCCAGCGCGCGCTCAAGCGCGGCGCGCCATGGCGGGATCATCGACAATGCGTAGGAGATCATCACGCGCTCGAACTCAGCCTGGCCGAAGAGCGCTTGCGGATCGAACGCCGTGGCGTCGCCTTGGCGGAGGACGGTGCGGGCGGATAGTCCAGCGCGCGCCGCCGCGGCCGACGCGCTCGCCAGCATCTCCCGCGAGACGTCGAGGCCGTGGAGCCGCGCCTGCGGATAGGCGCGCGCGATCTTGACGAGATTGCGTCCGGTGCCGCAGCCGATCTCGAGCACCCTGTCGCCGGGCCGCGCGCCGAGGCTCCCGATCGCCTCGTCGCGGCCCAGGAGATAGAATTTGCGGGAGAGGTCATAAATGTGGCGCTGGCGGCGATACATCCGGTCCATGAGCTGAGCGGCGTCGCTCATGCTTCAGGGCCTTTGAGCGTGTAGAGGTGGAAGCCGCCGTAGATCGACGATCGGTCTCTGCGGCCGAGCTCCCGGCTCCGATCTTCTTCGTAAGTCCATGCGGCGAGCACGTCGTCCGGCGCCCGACCCGGGAGCAGCCGCTCGTCGGCGGCGGTGCGGAAGATAACGCGCGCGCCCAGCCGCGCGGTGCGGGTGATCTCGGTCCAGAGCGCCGCGAGCTCCGCGTCATTCATCCAGTCCTGCGCGTCGAGCAGGACGTAGCGGTCGAAACTTGCCGGCGGCGAATCGCGCAAGATGTCGGTGAACGAGCGCTGAATGTAGCGGACGCGGCTGGCGCGCTCACGGATCGCCTCGAAATTCTCGCGCTGGAGATAGGGCGGCAGCGCGGGGTTCGGCCCCGGCGCATAGCGGCGTCCGAACGCCTGCCAGGCGAAATAATTGTCGGCAATGTCGAAGCCGCATGCCAGTCGCTCGAGCCTTTCGCTTAACACAGCAGCGACGCCCGCGGGCGACTCTGAAGCGAGCGCCTTGTACTGGGCCGGCGGAATGCCGAGGCCATAGAGGGACGCAGGCTGCTTCAGGATCCAGCGGACGAGCGGCTTATTGAAGATCGGCGCAAGCCGCTGCTCGTAGAGCGCTCGCTGTTCGTCGAGCGACCTCGCCTTGAGCACGATCGAAGGGTCGAGGCCATGCAGGCGCGCGAGCGTATGGCCAGCGCCGAGCACGTGGCCGAGCAGGCCGTGATGGTAGAAATTGTGAGCGAAGACACCGATCCGGCGACGGCCAAACGCGGTCCGCTTGTCCCAGTAGGCGCGCGCGGCGGGATCGAGCTTCATGCGCAGGCGCCGGTCGTAAGCCGCGACGTTGGCGCGCGCGTCGGCGCGGCCGAAGAAGCGGAAGAAGGTCTCATAGTCGGGCAGGTTCTGAGCCGCGCAGATCTTGAGCCGCCCGAGCGCGATATGGGCCCCGTTGAGGTCGACGGCGGTGACGCCGGCCGGATCGGCCGTGAGGTAGGAGAGGACGTTGCAGCCGCCCGAGGCGATGGCGATCACCTCATGCCCCGGCCCGATGTCGAGCGCGGCCATGTCGACCACCGGGTCCTCCCAGATCTGGGGATAGACGAGGCGCTCAAAGGCCAGTGTGAACAGGCGCTCGAGCATCCCGGCGCGCGAGAGCGGCTTCGAGCGATGGACCGCAGCCTTGAGCCCCGCGCTGGTCGCGCGACGCATCGCGTTGGATTGCCGCAACGTGATCTCCACCCCGCCGATGCCGGCCGAATCGCGGTAGATGAGTCGCGTGACGGAGCCGTGACGTCACAGGCAGCGCGCTATGGTCCCGCAAATGGGTTGCCGTCGGACGCTCTCCTCTCTATAGGTGCGCCGCCTCAAACCCCCCGCATCGGAAAGGCGCTTGTTTCGTCATGGCATTCCTCGCCGACGTCCTCTCTCGCGTGAAGCCCTCCGCCACCATGACGGTGACGCAGAAGGCGCGCGACCTCAAAGCCAACGGGCGCGACGTCATTTCGCTGTCGGTTGGGGAGCCGGACTTCGACACCCCCGACAACATCAAGCAGGCGGCAATCGAGGCGATCAAGCGCGGCGAGACCAAATATCCGCCGGTGCTCGGCATTCCCCCCTTGCGCGAGGCGATCGCGGCCAAGTTCAGCCGTGAGAACGGGCTCGACTACAAGGCGTCCGACACCATCGTGGCGACCGGGGGCAAGCAGATCCTTTATAACGCCTTTCTCGTCACGATGAACAAGGGCGACGAGGTCATCATCCCCGCGCCGTTCTGGGTGAGCTATCCGGAGATGGTCGCGATCAACTGGGGCGACCCGGTCATCGTGCCGACCACGATCGAGAACGGCTTCAAGCTCAAGCCCGAGGATCTCGAGCGGGCGATCACGCCACGAACAAAATGGGTGATCCTCAACTCGCCGTCGAACCCGACCGGCGCGGCCTATACGCGCGATGAGCTTAAAGGCCTGACCGATGTGCTCATGCGCCACCCGCATGTGTGGGTGCTGACCGACGACATGTACGAGCATCTCACCTACGGCGACTTCGTGTTCACGACGCCGGTGCAGGTCGAGCCGGCCTTGAAGCCGCGCACGCTGACCATGAACGGCGTATCGAAGGCCTATGCGATGACCGGCTGGCGGATCGGCTACGCCGCCGGACCGGCCGAGCTCATCAAGGCGATGGACATGGTGCAGGGGCAGCAGACCTCGGGCGCCTGCACGGTGGCGCAATGGGCGTCGGTCGAGGCCTTGAACGGGCCGCAGGACTTCATCCCCGTTCGCCGCAAGGCGTTCGAGGAGCGGCGCGACCTCGTCGTATCGATGCTCGGCCAGGCGAAGCACCTCCTGTGCCCGAAGCCGGAAGGCGCGTTCTACGTCTATCCCTCCTGCGCCGGCGCGATCGGCAAGAAGGCGCCGTCGGGCAAGGTGATCGCAACCGACGTCGATTTCGTCACCGAGCTTCTGGAAGAGGAAGGCGTCGCGGTCGTCCAGGGCAGCGCCTTCGGCCTCGGGCCGAACTTCCGCGTCTCCTACGCAACCTCGCTCGACAAGCTCGAAGCCGCCTGCAAGAAGATCCAGAAGTTCACGGCGGAGCTGCGATAGAGGCGAATGCGCGCGGGGCAAGAACCGTCGTTTCTCTGCCCACGAGACGGTGATAGATTGCTTCCGACTGCCGGGGACCGCACGTGGAGCGAGACACCGAGCGCAAACTCGCCGCAATTCTGGTCGCCGACGTTGTCGGCTATTCCCGACTGGCCAGCGCCGATGAGGAAAGGATTTTGGCGCGGCTGAGAGCCTTGCGCAGCGACCTAGTCGACCCCACCGTCGCGGTCTATCGCGGCCGGATCGTGAAGCGGACAGGCGACGGGAGCATCATCGAGTTCCGTAGCGTCGTTGACGCGGTGCGTTGCGCCCTCGAGGTGCAGAACGCGATGGTCGAACGCAACGCAGGATTGCCATCGGATCGGCGCATCGAGTTTCGGGTCGGAATTCATCTTGGCGACGTCGTCGAGGAAGCTGACGGCGACCTGATGGGCGACGGCGTCAATATCGCAGCGCGGCTCGAAGCCTTCTGCGAACCCGGCGGACTCTGCCTCTCGGGGGCTGCTTACGAGCAGGTGCGGGACCGCGTGAAGGAGACATTTGTCGACCTTGGCGAGAAAGCTCTGAAGAATATCGCCCGGCCCGTCCGTGCTTACGGCCTCGCCGGGAATAGCGCTGGCCTGGTTCTTGAGCCGGGATCAGGAAGGCCGGCGCTTTCGCTTCCGGACAAGCCTTCGGTCGCAGTTCTGCCATTTCAGAACATGAGCGGTGACCCCGAGCAGGACTACTTCGCCGACGGAATCGTCGAGGACATCATCACCGGCCTCTCGCACATCAAGTGGCTGTTCGTAATCGCGCGCAATTCGAGCTTCGTCTACAAAGGCAAGGCGATCGACGTGCGGCAGGTCGGGCGCGAGCTTGGCGTTCGCTATGTCGTTGAAGGGGGCGTGAGAAAATCCGGCGACCGTCTGCGCGTCACAGCGCAGCTCGTCGAAGCTGAGACCGGCGCGCATCTCTGGGCGAACCGGTATGACGGGGATGCAGAAGACGTCTTTAATTTCCAGGACCGGATCACCGATAGCTTGGTCGGCATCATTGAACCTAGCCTGCAACGCAGCGAAATTGAGCGGGCGCGGCGAAAGCGTCCGGACAATCTGAATGCCTACGACCTCTATCTTCGCGCTTTGCCTCACACCGCTACGAGCATGCCGGACGGCGGTGCGATCGCGATCAAGCTTTTGGATGAGGCGTTGGCGATTGACCCGGACTACGTCGCGGCGCATGCCCTGCTCGCTTGGTGCCACGAGTGGCGTTTCGCTCGGGCCGGGTTCAAGGAAAGCGACAAGGTTCAAGGCCTGAGTCACGCTCGTTGGGTGATCGGCAGCAGCACCGACGACGCAACGGCCCTCGCAATCGCAGGATTCGTCACGATTCTCCTGAGCGGCGGCGCTGAAACAGCATTGAACGCCGTCGACCGCGCGCTCGAATCCAACCCTTCTTGCGCCACGGCGCTGTATTTGGCGGCGCAAGTGCACGGGTTCGTGGGCCATTCCGACCAGGCGACGGCTTACGCCAACCGCGCGCTTCGGCAAAGTCCATTCGATTTCCTGGTGCACGAAGCCTATGTGGCGTTGGGGAACGCCGCGGTCCATGAGACGCGATACGACGAAGCCGCGTCGTTTTACGCCAGGGCAGTGCAAAGCAGCCCCAAGACCGGCACGTACTATCTGATGCAAGCGATGGCGCTGGCGCTAGCGGGACGTCTCGAGGAAGCCCGCTCCCTGGTCGAGCCTGGACTTCACCGCGAGCCGGAATTCCGTGTCAGCTGGTATCGCGGATTCTTCACGCGGGAACTCGCGGAGAAGATGATAAAAGCCGGACGTTTGCTCGCGCTTCCGGAATAAGCCATCTCGCTAGGGATCGAAAACTCGAAGCGCCAGGCCGAGTGCGAGAAGCTCGGCTCTTCCCCCGGAAGAGAAGGTGATGTTCACCCCATCCGCTTCTCTAACCCGTCCAGCACGCGGTAGCAGTCCAATACCTGCTCGACGCTGGCGTTTGGCTCGCGGCCCTCGCGGATGGCGGCGAAGAACTCGCGGTCCTGCAACTCGATGCCGTTCATGCTGACAGCGACCTTGCTGACGTCGATCTTCTCGTCCTTGCCGGTGAAGAGATCGTCGTAGCGGGCGATATAGGTCGCGGTGTCGCCGATGTAGCGGAAGAAGGTGCCGATCGGCCCCTCGTTGTTGAACGAGAGTGAGAGGGTGCAGATCGCGCCATTCTCGGCCTTGAGCTGGATGCTCATGTCCATGGCGATGCCGAGGGTCGGGTGGATCGGTCCGGAAAGCGCGTTGGCCTTCACGATCGGCGAGCGGGCCTGATAGGCGAAGAGGTCGACCGTGTGGGCCGCGTGGTGCCAGAGCAGATGATCGGTCCAGCTCCGCGCCTGGCCGAGCGCGTTCATGTTGGTGCGGCGAAAGAAATAGGTCTGCACGTCCATCTGCTGGATATGGAACTCGTTCTTCAGAATGCGCTGGCGCACGAACTGATGGCTCGGGTTGAAACGGCGGGTATGTCCGACCATGGCGACGAGCCCGGTCCTCTTCTGCGCGGCGGCGACCGCCTCGGCGTCCTTGAGAGCGTCGGCGAGCGGGATCTCGACCTGCACGTGCTTGCCGGCCTTGAGGCACTGAAGCGCCTGCGCCGCGTGCATCTGCGTCGGCGTCGCGAGGATCACCGCGTCGAGGCCCGGAACTTTCAGGCTCTCGGCGAGATCGGTCGCAACATGGCCGACGCCGTATTGCGCCGCGGCCTCTTTGGTCTTGTCGAGGTCCCGGCCGACGAGCGAGACCGCCTCGACTCCGTCGATCAATTTGATCGCGTCGAGGTGCTTGAGGCCGAAGGCGCCCGCGCCGGCCAAAGCGACCTTGAGGGTTTTGGGCATGCGTGGGTCTCCAAAGGCGCGCTCAGTTTGTCATACCCGCGGAAGCGGGTATCCAGACTGGTCCGCTTGGCGGCGGCCACTTGGATTCCCGCTTTCGCGGGAATGACACATGGAAATCAGGCCGCGTTCTCCAAGATGAGGTGCCCGACTGCGGTGTTCGATGCGGGCACGTGATAGAATCGGTGCGCGACCTTCGGCTTTGGGCCGCCGGCGACGACATCCGCCATCGCGCCGCGCGCAATCAGCCACATCACGAGCTCGATGCCTTCCGACCCGGCCTCGCGGACGTAGTCGATGTTCGGCATCTTCGCGAGGCCCTTGGGGTCGTTGATCAGCCGGTCGAGGAAGGCGTTGTCCCATTCCTTGTTGATCAGCCCGGCCCGCGGCCCCTGAAGCTGATGGCTCATGCCGCCGGTGCCCCAAATATGGACGTTGATGTCCTCGGGGTAGCTCATGATCGCCTTGCCGATCGCCTGCCCGAGCGCGAAGCAGCGCGCCCCCGAAGGCACCGGATGCTGCACCACATTGACCGCGAAGGGTATGATCTTGGCCGGCCATTCCTTGACCTCGCCAAAAACGCAGGAGAGCGGCACGGTGAGGCCGTGGTCGACGTCGATCTCGTTGACCATCGTCAGGTCGAAATCCTGCTGGATCACCTCCGAGGCGATATGGGAGGCAAGCTCCGGATCGCCGATGACCTTCGGCACCGGTCGCGCCCCATAGCCTTCGTCCGCCGGATTGAATTCCGGCCCGGTCATGATGGCGAAAGTGGGGATCATCTGCAGGCTGAAGGCGGTGGCGTGATCGTTGTAGACGAGGAAGATCACGTCGGGCTTATGCGTCTTCAGCCACTGCTTGTCGAAGTCGTAGCCGGCGAAGACCGGCTTCCAGTAATCTTCCTTGGTTTTGCCAAGGTCGAAGGCGGCGCCGACGGCGGGGATGTGCGAAGTGTAAAGAGAGGCGGTGATGCGGGCCATGTTCAAGCGTCCTTTGGCGGCGAAGGCGTGAAGACCGTCAGTCCTTGCGGGGACGCTGGGCGTCTCCCTCTTCTCCGATCTTGCGATTGCCCTCGATCTTCCGGCCGCCCTTGACCATCATGTCGCGGTACTCCTGCTCGGTCATGCCGGTCATGCTGCCCGCCATCTGCTGGAAGCTCTTGCCGTCGGTCGCGCCGATCTTCGACAGGAAATAAATGTTGCCGCCGAGCGCCATCATGCGGTTGAGATCACGGTCGAGAACCGCCTGCTTCTGCTCCTCGGTCATTTTCCATTCGTCGAGATAGGCGCGTTCGTTGGCCTTGAAGCGGGCGCGGTTCTCAGCCTTCATCAGCGACATGCAGAACTGGTTGAGCCAGTAGCCTTTGCGCGATTGTTCGGCGTCGAAGACGATCGTGCCGGGAATTTCCTTGAACTCCTTGTCGAGAGCCATTGGGATCACCTCCTCTTTTCATCGGGCCAGTAGAGGCGCATCGGATTGTCGACGAGCAAAAACTCCTGCAGGTCGGGCGCATTGGCGATCTCAGGAATGAAATCGACCAGAAGCCCGTCGTCAGGCATGTGGCCCTTGAGGTTCGGATGCGGCCAATCGGTGCCCCACAGCACGCGGTCCGGAAATTCCTCGACCACCTTGCGGGCGAACGGGACGACGTCGCGATAGGGGCGCCGCTCGCCGTTCAGAGCCGGCGGGCCGCTGACCGACAGGCGCTCGGGACAGGTCGCCTTGCACCAGACATTCTCGTAGTCGTCCATGAATTTGAGAAAGCGTGCGAACTCGGGCCCGTCGACCGGCTTCGTCACGTCCGGGCGGCCCATGTGGTCGACGACGACGGTGGTCGGAAGGGCGGTGAAGAAGTCGATGAGTTCCGGCAAATCCCCGGCCTCGAAATAGACGACGACATGCCAGTCGCGCTCGACGATGCGGCTCGCGATCTCGATCAGTTCGTCCTTGGGCGTGAAGTCGACCAGCCGCTTGACGAAATTGAACCTGACGCCTCGCACGCCAGCCTCATGGAGCCGTTTCAGTTCCGCGTCACTCACCTCGCGCCGGACGGTCGCGACGCCGCGCGCCTTGCCCCCGCTTGCGCGCAACGCGTCGACCATGGCGCTGTTGTCGGCGCCGTGGCAGGTCGCCTGCACGACCACGTTGCGGGCGAAGCCGAGATGGTCGCGCAGAGCGAACAATTGCGCCTTGCTGGCGTCGCAAGGGGTGTATTTGCGCTCAGGCGCGTAAGCGAACTCGGCGCCCGGGCCGAACACATGGCAATGGGCGTCCACGCTGCCGGGGGGAAGCGCAAAGCGGGGCCTGCTCGGACGATCGAACCAGTCGAGCCAGCCTTCGGTCTTCTCGAACGGCCCGGTGACGGGCTTCACTGCGGCATTCACGGTCGGGCGCTCTTTCAGTCGACGTATTTAAGGCCGGCTTTGGCGAGCGGCTCGCGCATCTTGTACATGTCGAGCCCCAGCGCGCCGGCGGCGAGCTTGGCTCGTTTCTCACCCTCGTTGGCTTCCCGCGCCGCGGCGGCGTCCGCAGTCTTCTCCGCCCAGGCGGCCGGGACGACGACCACCCCGTCGTCGTCGGCGACGATCGCATCGCCCGGGTTCACCACAGCGCCCGCGCAGACGACCGGTATGTTGACCGAGCCCAGCGTCGACTTGACCGTGCCCTTCGCGCTTACGCACTTGCTCCAGACCGGAAAGCCCATCTCGGTCAGCGTTCTCACGTCGCGCACGCCAGCATCGATGACGAGGCCGCTGGCGCCGCGCGCCTTGAAGCTGGTCGCGAGCAGATCGCCAAAGAAGCCGTCGGTGGATTCTGCGGTGATCGCGGCGACGACGACGTCGCCGGGCTCGAGCTGTTCGGCGGCGACATGCATCATCCAGTTGTCGCCCGGATGCAGCAGAACCGTCACCGCCGTTCCGGAGATAAGAGCGCCGGGGTAAATCGGCCGCATATAGGGTTTCATCAGCCCCACACGACCCATTGCCTCATGCACCGTCGCGACGCCGTATCGCCCGAGCGCTTCGACAGCGGCGCGTTCGGCGCGCCTGACTTTGCGTCTTACGACGCCGAGTTCGGTCATCGCTCCCTCCTTCCGGCCTCCCGCCCGCAGCGCCTTATGGCGATGGGGAAAAGCGCGCCGCGCACGGCTTTCATAGACCCTGTCACGCCGCAGAGGCAATGCTCTGCTGGCGCAGGCGATCGTACTCCGTCTTGTCGACCGATCGCGCGCCGGGCTCGCCGAGATCATTGAGATGGATGCGGTAGGTTTCCCGCGCGCTCCAGGCGGCGATCGAGGCGATGATGGTGACACCGAAGGCCAGCGCGCCGACCGTCAGCGGCACGTTGGCGGAGCCCGGAGGCGCGACGATTGCGAACAGCGCCGGCAAGAGCGCGGTCAGCATCGTGCCGACGTTCTGCGCGATCGCCATGCCGGAAACGCGGGCGCGCGTCGGGAACAGCTCGGGATAGAAGCTTGGAAAGACCGCGTTATATCCCTGATAGACGACGCCCCACATCAGTATCGAAATGACGAACGCGAGCGGCACGTTCTTGATGCTAATGGCGTAGAGGTAGGCGAAAGTCAGTAGGCCCGCCGCGAGCGAGCCGGCGATGATCGGCGTTCGCCGGCCGATCCGGTCCGAAAGATTCCCGACGAACGGGATCACGATGATGGCGACGATGTTGCCGACGACCGGGATCCACAGATAGATGGTCTTGTCCATTCCGACGCCGTAGGCCGGCTGCACGGCGTAAGCGGCGCCGAAAATCGTCGCCACCACCGGAATGACGTTCATCAGCGCCATGCAGATGACCCGCAGCATGTCCGCGCCATGGTTGGTTATCGCGTCGATCACCGGCGCCTTCGGCACGTCGCGATGCGCCTGTTCTTCGGTGAACGCGGGAGTCTCATCAACCTCGCGCCGGATGATGTAGCCCGCGATCAGCACGACAACGCTGAGCAGGAATGGCACCCGCCACCCCCAGGCGACGAAGGCCTCGTTCGAAAGGCCGTAGCTCAGCGGCAGGAACACCGCCGCCGCCAGAATCTGGCCCGCCTGCACGCCTTGCAGGGTGAAACTGGCGAAATAGCCGCGCCGCCCGAACGGCGCGTGCTCGAGAATCATCGAGCTTGCTCCCGAGATCTCGCCGGCCACGGCGAAGCCCTGGATCAGGCGCAGGACAACGAGCAGGATCGGCGCCCAGACCCCCACTTGCGAATAGGTTGGAAGCAGCCCGACAGCCATCGTCGAGAGGCCCATCAGGAAGAGACAGACGAGCAGCACGTTCTTGCGGCCGTGGGTGTCGCCCAAATGGCCGAGCACGAAGGCGCCAATGGGTCTCGCGACATAGCCGACGCCGTAAGTCGCGAGCGACGCGACGATGGCGACCGTGGGATTGGTCGACGGGAAGAACATCTGCGGAAAGACCAGTGAGGCGGCGGTCGCGTAGATGAAGAAGTCGTAGTATTCAAGCGCCGAGCCGATCCAGCCGCTCGCGGCTGCAATTCTGGTCTGATGTCGGCCTTGCGGCTCGTGCATGGTTGCTGCGGTCATCGTTGCGCTCCTCCCTGTTTGGACCGTTGCCGGCTCTAGTAATCGACCTTGGCGACCGACCTCAGCTCCGTCGGCGTGGCGGACGGAAAGCCGAAGAATTCGAGATAGGCGGGGATCTGTTCGAACAGCATGTCGATCCCGATCTGGGTTTCGCAGCCGCGCGCCCGCGCCGCGGCAAGAAACGCGGTCGTCTCCTGCTTCATCACCACTTCGCCGACATAGGTCGAGGGCGAAAGCCGCGCGACGTCGACCGGCATCGGATCGCCGGCCTTCATGCCGAGCGGCGTTGCATTGACGACGACGTCGAACCCTGCCGGGTCGTTCGATCCGATCGCGACCTTGAGTTGCGGATAGTTCTGCCTGAGCCTGCCTGCGAGGGCCTCCGTCGCGGCCTTGCTCACGTCGTAAAGCCCGATCTCGGCGGCGCCCGCCGCCGCGGACGATGCGGCGATGGCCGAACCCACTCCACCCGATCCGACGACGAGAACCTTCTCGCCGGCGAGCGAGCGGCCGCGCCGAGCCATCCCACGCACGAACCCTTCGCCGTCGAACATGTCGCCGACCAGCCGACCCTCGGCGTCCCGGCGGACGGCGTTGCACGAACCCGCGACCTTGACCGCGGTCGATACCTCGTCGATGAGGCCAATGACCGCGATCTTGTGGGGCATGGTGATCAGTGCGCCGTGGAAATTGGTGAAGCGGCAAATCTCCGGGAAGGCGCGGTCGAAATCTTCACCTCTGACGCCGAGCGGCACGACGGCGGCGTTGAGTCCTCGCTTCTCGAACCACGGATTATAGATCATCGGCGATTTGAACGTTGTCGTCGGATAGCCGACATGGGCGATGATCCGGGTGTCGCCGTTCAGCATGGCGATTGAGTTCCCCTGCGGCGGCGCGGCGCCCGCCTGGCGAAGCGGCGCGCGTTCATTCGAATTCGATCTCCGCGCGCTCGTTCGGCGTCGGTGAGACTGGCCTGGGCGGCGAGCCGGACGGGGGTGTTGGCGGCGCCGAACAGGTCGTAATTGCGGCGCTCGACGATCTCGAAGAAAAAGCGGTCGTGGAAGGTCCGGGTGTAGATGTGGAAAAACTCTCCGCCCTTCGCCCGGTCGTAGAGCATGCCGAGCGCCGCGCATCCGGGCCAGCAGCTCGGAGGCGATGTCGAAGCGGGTCGCGAGATCGTCGTAGTAGTTGTCCGGGATGGGCAGGAAGGCGACGCCGTTCGCCTTGGCCGCTTCGACGCTGGCGAAGATATCGTCGCTCAGGAGGGCGATCTGCTGGAAGCCGGCGCCGCCGAACGCGTCGAGGAAGCGCGAGACGCCGGTCGCGCCGCCCTCGCCGACGTTGAGCGCGATCCTGAGTTCGCCGTTCGGACTGCGTAAGAGGCGGCTGAAGAACGCACCATGCGGGTCGGCGATCTCGACCTGCGGCTGCGCCTTGAGCCCGAGGACGGCGCCATAGAACAGCGACCAGCTCAGGAATTCGCCGCGGCGCACGACGTTGGAGAGATGATCGACCTTGCTGAGATGGCTGTCGACGGCGGGAAGCTCGGCCGGGGCGAAATCTTCGCGCCACGCCGCGTCGCCTGAGTCGACGAAGTAGATGAGACTGCCCTCCACGCCGGCGACCGCGGGAACGGTCGCCTCGCCGGGTCCGATCTTGCCGACGTAAGTCTGACATTCGAGCGCGCTCGCCCGTTCGAGCGCCTTTTCGACCGAGTCGACCCTAAGCGCGATCGCGCACACCGAGGGCCCGTGCAGCAGTGAGAACGAATGGGCGAAGCCCTCGCCCTCGCGGTTGACGATGAGGTTGATCGAGCCCTGCGAGTAAAGATCGACGTCCTTTGAGCGGTGCCGGCCGACGCAGCGGAAGCCGAGGCCTTCGATGAGCGCGGTCAAATCGCTCGCCGCGGCGTCGCTGACCGCAAACTCGATGAACTCGGCGCGCTCGACCACCGGCGCCGGCGGCAGCGGGAGAAGGTCGGCGAGCGGCGGGTCGCCGCGCGCGGCGCGCTTCGAGGCCAGCGCTTCGCCGGCGGCGCGGAGCGAGCGCATGCCGTCGATCGCGATCGCGGCGGATGAGGCGCCACGGAACTGGTCGTTGAAGATTTCAAGCGACAGCGGGCCCCGATAGCCGGAGCGGGCTACAGCGTCGAGATAGTCGACGATCGGATAGTCGCCCTGGCCCGGATAGCAGCGATAGTGCCGGCTCAGCGACAGGGGGTCCATGATGAGCGCAGGCGCGTCGGCTACCTGGACGAGGGCGATCTTCTCGGGCGGCAGGGCGGCGATCGGCTCGATAGGATTGCCCCGGACGCAAATATGAAAACTGTCAAGCACGATCCCGAGGTTGTCGCGATCGGCGGCGCACACGATGTCCCAGGCGGCGGTCCAGTCCTTGACCCAGCGCCCCCAGGCGAGCGCTTCGTAGCCGATCCGCATGCCGTGCTGGCGAGCGAGATCCGCCAGTTCGGCGAGGTCGCGCGCGGCGCGCTCTCCATCGTCGATCGCGTCGGGGGAAACGTTGGAGCACAGGCATAAAAGGCGCGCGCCGAGCTCGTGCATGAGGTCGAGCTTTCTCGCCGCCCGGTCGAAATTCTTCGCTCGAAGAGGGTCGGGCATCGCCTCGAAGTCGCGCAGAGGCTGGAGGGCGACAATCTCGAGCCCGAGATCGGCGGCCATGACCCGCGCATCGCGCGGCTTGCCGCGGAAGAAGGTCAGGTCGTTCTCGAAAATCTCGACAGCCCGAAAGCCCGCCTTGGCCGCGGCGGCGAATTTCTCCTCCAGCGCGCCCCCCATGCAGACAGAGGCGATCGACCATCTGAGCATCGAGGACAGCTCCTCTTTCTGCGTTTCCTGCCCCGGCAGCGTCCAGTTGCGTTGTCGCAATCTTGACCCTGATGAGGCGGACCGTCAAATACCAATAGTGGCGTCCAGCGTAACATTATGTTAGGTCCAGCGTTGTCCCGCGACCAGGCGCCACAATGCTCACCCTGCGCCAGATCGAAGTCATCCGCGCGGTCATGCTGACGGGAACGATCGCCGGGGCGGCGCGGCTCCTCAACGTCGCGGCGCCTGGGCTCAGTCGCCTGATGAAACACACCGAGGATTCGCTCGGCGCGAAGCTCTTCTCGCGGCGCGGAGGGCGTTTCGTTCCGGCGCCCGAGGCGAGGTCGATTTTCGCTCAGATCAACGAGCTTCATCGCAATCTCGAAAACCTGCAATTCGCGATCGGGGCGCTCGAGCGGGGCCAGGGCGCAGAGTTCAAGTTCGGCGCGACGCCGAGCATCGGCCACGCCATGGCGCCATTGGCGGTGGCCGATCTCAGGCGGCGCTATCCCGATCTTCTGATCGATCTCGACATCCTCAAGCTCGAGGACACGATTGATTTTCTTCTGCTTGGGCGCGGGGAAGTGGCGGCGGTGAGCTCGCGTCTCGAGCATCCGGCGATCACGTTCGAGCCGCTGGCCCAGGGGCAGCTCTTTTGCATCGTCGCCGAAGCGCATCCGTTGGCGGCAAAGACGCAAATATCAGCGAGGGAGATCGCCGCCTATCCGCTGATCGGGATCGATCCGCGCGACCCGTACGGCCGGATTTTGGCGAATATCTTCGCCCGCGCCCGGCTTCACTATCAGGTCCCGATCAAGGCGCGGGTCGGGGTCACGGTCTGCGCGCTCGTCCGGCAGAATCTCGGCATCGGGGTGATCGACGAATTTACGCTCGCCGAACAGAACGGCTTCGGTCTCAGCGTCATTCCGATCGAGGAGGATACGACGTTCAGGACTTATGTCGCGTTCCGCAACGACACGACTTTGTCGAGCGTGGCCGAGTTCTTCATTGCCGCTCTCCGCGCCCAAATGAAGAGGGCCCATGAGGCGAGCGAGGGGCGCCGCTTGCGCCGGTCGAGGCGACCACCGCCGTGGGGCGTGGGCGGGCGCGGCCCCGCGCGGGGCGCCATCTGACGCGAACGGCGCAACCTTTTGCAAGACTCAGACGACCAAGACTTGCGCCTCATTTTGCGCATTGCGCTTCCGATCGGATCGTCGGAAGCTGGGCAGAACAAACAAAGGGAGGTTTTTCGTCAAATGAACACCGAAACGGCTCTCGCCCAACTCGGCATCTCGGCCGGCGATCTCACGCCTGAACAGCGACGCAAATTCGACGAGGAGGGATATTTCATTGTCGAAAATGTCTTCACCCCGTCGGAAGTCGAGGAAATGCGAGCCGAATTCGACCGCCTCCGGTCGATTGAAGGCGACCTGGGAGGGCACGAGGTGCATATCGAACCGGGCGCGCCTCGGCTCGCCAACCTGTTCAACAAGTCGCCGGCCTTCGACAGGTGCCTGTCGTGCAAGCCGACGCTTGCCGCCGCCGCCCATCTCCTCGGCGAAATCCGGGTTTATTCGCTCAACGCCCGCAACCCGCTCAAGGGGGAGGGACAACAGCCGCTGCACAGCGACGTTCCCCGGGTGACGCCGAAAGACTGGCGCGTCGTCAACTCGATGATCATGCTCGACGATATGACGCCGACCAACGGGCCGACCCGTGTCGTGCCGGGCTCGCACAAGTGGACGCCGATCAACGTTCCCGACAACAATATGGGCGAGCTTGAGCGGGTCGTGGCCCGGCCTGAGGACGCGGCCGAGATTCCCAAAAATCCGTACGCTCCCCATCCCAAGGAGCTGAGGCTGACCGGCAAGGCCGGTTCGGTGGCGGTCATCAACGGCCACATCTGGCATGGCGGCACGCGCAATGAAAGCGGCGCCTCGCGCCGGGTGTTGCACCTTGCGATCGGGCGGCGCGACCTGCCAGCGCAACTAAACGAGCGCGAGCATCTGACGTCGGATCTTCTCGCGCGGACCAACCCGAGTCAGCAATTTCTTCTCGACATCGAGGGCGCGACGCCGAAGGTGATGGGCTATCCCCCGCTGCCGACCTCGGCGCCGACCTGGGCGTCGATCGAAACCGTGGTCGCCGACCCTCACTGAGCTTTCGCTCCCGTCGCTAGCGCGCTCTCGCCTTCAGCGCCTTGTCGAGCCGCGGATAGACCCGCCGCGCATTGCCCTCGTAGACCTTGTGGCGGTCCTCGGGGCTGAGATTGGCCGTCGCCTCGACGTAGCGCTTGGTGTCGTCGTAATAGTGGCCGGTCTCCGGGTCGATCCCCCTGACCGCGCCGATCATTTCGCTGGCGAACAGGATGTTGTCGACCGGGATCACCTTGGTCAGGAGATCGACGCCCGGCTGATGATAGACGCAGGTGTCGAAAAAGACGTTCTTGAGGAGCTGCTCGGTGAGCAGCGGCTTCTTCAATTCCTGCGCCAGCCCGCGATAGCGGCCCCAGTGATAGGGCGCGGCCCCGCCGCCATGTGGAATGACGAACCTGAGCGTTGGAAAATCCTTGAACAGTTCACCCTGGATGAACTGCATCACTGCGGTGGTGTCGGCGTTGATGTAATGGGCGCCGGTGGTGTGGAAGCAGGGATTGCAGCTCGTCGAGACATGGACCATCGCCGGGATGTCCCACTCGACCATCTTCTCGTAGATCGGATACCACCAGCGGTCGGTCAGCGGCGGGCTCGTCCACATGCCCCCGGACGGATCGGGGTTGAGATTGATGGCGACGAAGCCATAGTCGCGCATGCACTTGTCGAGCTCGGCGAATGCAGGTCTTGGGCTCGACGCCGGGGCTCTGCGGCAGCATCGCCGCGCCGATGAAATTGTCGGGGAAGAGCTTCGAGACCCGGAAACAGAGCTCGTTGCAGATCGCGGCCCATGTCGAGCTCACCCCAAAGTCGCCGATATGGTGGGCCATGAAGCTGGCGCGGGGGCTGAAGACCGTGAGGTCGCAGCCGCGCTCCTTCATCAGCTTGAGCTGGTTCGCCTCGATCGACTCGCGCAGTTCGTCGTCGCTGATCTTGAGTTCGGCGACCCTGGGCATGGCCGCGGGATCCTTGATGCCGGCGATCTGCCGGTTGCGCCACGTCTCGAGCGCCTTGGGGGCGGTAG
Source organism: uncultured Alphaproteobacteria bacterium (assembly GCA_963832305.1). Taxonomy (GTDB): domain Bacteria; phylum Pseudomonadota; class Alphaproteobacteria; order Rhizobiales; family Beijerinckiaceae; genus Roseiarcus. The sequence goes on from CAWHTU010000020.1 coordinate 106,910, forward strand.
TGTAGTGGCCGTGGCAGTCGATGATCATGAGAAGGACTCCTCTCGGGCGAACGTCTACGCCGGCTCCATGCCGCAGCGTCGTATTGCGCCATGCGCTTCACCCGACACCAAGTACGCCACCAACGCTTCGGCGGCCTTCGACTCGGCGGACGTCGTCGACACTCCCGCTGCGAAGACGGTGACGGCCTGAATCTCCGGCGGCAACGGACCAACGACTTCGATGCCAGGCTGGCCGATCAGTTCACTCAATTGCTGAATGCCGAGATCGGCGTCGCCCTGGGCGACCAACGTCGCCACCGGCACGCCCGGCGGCGCTTTCAGCGCGCGCGCCAGGACAGAGTCGGCCAAGCCCCATTTCTCGCACAGGGCCTTGAAGTGGTCGCCGCTGGGCCCGGTCGAGTAGCAGAGCCTTCGGGCCGCGAGCATCGCCTGCCTGACGGCGGCCTCGCTCTCGAGGCCGGGAGCCTGCGCGCCCGCCGGGACCGCAAGGGCGATTTCCGATCGGGCGAAGCCTCGTATGCTGCCCTTGGCGATATGCCCGTCCATCTCGAGGCTTTCCATGACTTTCGACGCCAGCACGACGATGTCGGTCTTTTCGCCCGCGCGCGCCAGCTTGGCCGCCTCGACCCCGCCCATGGGGCGGATATCGACATTTATCCCGCGCCGCCGCTCATAGTCCTGAGCCAGATCGGTCAGGATGTGCCGGGTCGCCATCGACGAAATGCCGCTGAGCCGAAGCGTCATGTCGGGCTCAGTCGATGCGCCAGCCGCGCACGAACGCGCTGGAATTGGGCTTCCCGGACGTGTTGTTCATCAAACATTTCCTCCCCAAAATGAAACTAACCAATAACCCTTCGACTTGTCATCATGCGCGCGGGGCTCCGGGCAAAGGCGGCGAGAGGACGGCATGACGGAAACGACGATCTCCGAAGATTCGATCGCCTTCATAGGCTTCGGCGAGGCGGCGCACGCCTTTCTCGACGGCTGGCGCACCAACCCCGCCTTCAGGGCGCGCATTTCCGCCTACGACATCAAGACCGATTCGCCCGATCCCTCCGTGCGGGCGGCGAAGCGAGCCGACTATGCGGCGGCCAACGTCATCGGCGCGTCGACCGCGCCCGAGGCGGTCGCCGGGGCCGAGGCGGTGTTCTCCGTCGTCACTGCGGATCAGGCGCACGAGGCGGCGCTCGCCGCTTTGCCCGGCCTACGGACAGGCGCGCTCTTCTTCGACTGCGATTCGTGCGCGCCGCAGACCAAGGCCCGAACGGCCAAGGAGGTTGACGCTGCGGGCGGACGCTATGTCGACGTCGCGGTGATGGCGCCGGTCCATCCGCGCCTGCATCGCACCCCGCTCCTGATCAGCGGCCCGCACGCAGAAGCCGCGGGGGCGGCGCTTGCCGCGCTTGGCATGTCGGCCAGGATTCACCCGGGGCCGGTCGGCGCCGCTTCGGCGGTCAAGATGATCCGTTCGATCATGATGAAGGGGCTCGAGGCGCTGGTCTGCGAATGTGTGCTGGCCGGGGAGAAGGCTGGCGTGATCGAGACGGTGCTCGATTCGCTCGACGACAGCTTCCCCGGCTTCGATTGGAGGAAGCGCTCGGCCTATATGCTCGAGCGCACGATGACCCATGGCGTTCGCCGCGCGGCGGAAATGCGGGAGGTCGCGCTGACTGTCGACCTGCTTGGCCTCAAGGGAGAGATGTCCCGCGCCTCGGTTCACTGGGAGCAGACGATCGGTGAACTCGGCCTGCGCTCCACTGCGGCTGAGGCCGCCGACTATCGCCTGCTGGCCGAACGGATTCTCGACCGCCTCAATCAAAATGGCTGAAACTCGACGGATGCGGTCGCGTTTTTTTTGGGCTTAGAGTGAGCTACCTCCGATTTTCGAGTCGACGCGCCGAAGCCTCAAATCCGAGCGCGCCCATTGCCTCGGACTCGAGCCGCCCTTCGCTGAGCGGCGGGCGCAACGGCCCGCCGTCCTGTCCTTTCTGCGATTATATCGTTTCACCGACGCACCATATTCATGGCCCTTCAGAAGTTCTTGAACTGTTTCTGTGAGCCGTCAATCTTCGTGATCGTGACGTCGAAGTTTTCCTGATAGGAATACATCACGTCTGATATGTAGTCGATGGCGACTTGCTCGCCCAGCAATATCGAATAGTCGGTATCGCTCCGCCAATGGATTCCGGCGTGAACGCCATGACCGAACGAAACGTTGTGGGAGAGCTTGTGAAGCTCGCCATTCACCGTGAGCGGTCCGGGCCCGTTGTAGGGATTCAGCGAGAGGCCGTCGGCGGCAGGGGTCACGCGGTAAGTGAAAGGCGCATCGCCGTCGAAGAAGAACTTCAGTACGGTGATGCACGCGCCGGCGACCGTGCCATGGCCGGTTGGGTAGGCGGGATGCGTCGGCGAGCCCTCGGGGAAGGCCTGGGAGAGCAGCCAGGTCCCATGGCGGGAATGGCTCCTTTTCAGCGCTTCGGAGTTCAGCACGATGCCAATATGATTGAGGTTGGCCTTGTCGGCCGCGCTTAGCTGGTTGTCCTTCCACAGTTGCACGATCCCGCCGCCGGACTCCGGTCGATGGCGCAGGTGCACCCGCCATTTTTGATACCAGACGGCGTTGAGCGCGGCGCGCGCCACGGCCCCGAGGGTCGCAGAAATATCGGGGCCGCCGAAAGTGCCGAACGGCTTGTCGTTCACATACGTCCCATTCGCATAGGGATTGCCGGGATTGGGCGGCAAGCCAAGCGTGCTGGCGACGAGATATGCGATCAGGTAGGCTTGGTAGAGTTCGTCGACCTCGGTGTAGGCGGCGCAGTCGCGGCCGCAGCGAATGTAGCGAGGCGCCGGATCGAAAACGGCCATGCTCGTCGGCGACACGCCATTCTGGATATTGAACCATTCGCCGGGCGCGGTCATGAAATCCTGCCCCGGCGCGTAGGTCTTGATCTTCTGGTCGACCGGCAGGCGCCCGAGCGCGCTTGGAATCAAGCAGAACTGCGAGAGATAGGGGCCAACTTCCTCGCCCTTGAAATAGTTCGCCTTCGTCGGGTCGTTGAAGCCGCCGCGGAACAGGAGTTCCGGGGTGACGTGGCCGCTGCTGTCGAGGGGACCCTTGTACTGTCCCGGATGCGCCACGGCCAGGGCCGTCATTTCCTTGGCCGCCGCCTTCGCGGTCGGGTCCTGCGGGTAGCTCTCGAAAGGCACGTCTCGCAGAAGCGAGGCCCAATAGAGCTCGACGAGCTCGATTGCATATTCTTTGGAGAACAAGGCAGGCGCCGCTGGGACGATCTGCCCCCCGTAGGTTTCGGAGTCCTTGCCGACATTCTGCCAGGCGAACGCAGCGCGCGGGCCATTGAGCTTGGCGCTACCGCCGCGCACGATCTGCGGATTCTCGAAATCACCGGTCAGGACGGAGCCGGTATGGACGCCGCACGCCTCCAGAAAAGCCTCGAACGATGCCGGGTCGACGATTCCCGGAGAGGTCTGTTTGAGCCCCTTCGTATACGTGCCGAGGCCGTCGGGAAATTGCGTCAGGTCGTTGTTGACCGGATGCGTGACCGTGCTTGCCGCCACCGCGTCATCGATCGCCGTGCCGTAGCGGAGTTGATAGGCGAGTTTCCCACGAGAGTCACTAACCGGGAAACTGGTCGGCAGCGGGAGTAGAGTAATATTCGACATGGTTTCAGCTCCTCGAAATCAAAATCGGGCTCAAAATATTCTGGTCGAAAACGCCAGCCACACGGCGTTAGCGGAGCGCGGCGGACTTGGCTGTGATTGGGATCACACTCGGATCTGGCCGGCCGGTGCCCATTGGCGCCAATCCGCCCTTTCGCTTCTTTCTCAGAACGTCTAGCCTTTACTGACAATCGCCGGCGCCCATCGACGGGCGCGCCGAAGGGAGGACGGACGGATGAATTCAAAAATCTGGGCGCTCGGGGTCGTCATGCTCGCGGCAAGCCCCGCCCTCGCCGACGACAACACCGTGACCATCGGCATGATCCTGCCGATGACCGGGCAGCAGGCCTCGACCGGCAAGCAGGAGCGCGCCGGCGCCGAGCTTTATATCCAGCAGCATGGCGACACGGTCGCGGGCAAGAAAATCGTGCTCGAGGTCAAGGACGACACCGGCGCTGCGGACGTGACCAAACGTCTCGCTGAAGAATTGATCGGTAACGATCACGCCAAGGTCCTGATGGGCTTTGGGCTTACGCCGCTGGCGCTGGCCACGGCGCCGGTGGCGACGGAAGCGAAGGTTCCCGAGATCGTCTCCGCCGCGGCGACCGCGATGATCACCGAGAAATCGCCCTATATCGTGCGCACCTCGTTCACGCTTCCCCAGGCGTCGGCGCCGATGGCCGACTGGGCGCTCAAGAACGGGATCAAGAAGGTCGTCACGATCGTCGCCGACTACGGTCCCGGCGTCGACGCGGAGAAATGGTTCGGCGAGACCTTCGAGAAGGGCGGCGGGTCCATTACCGAAAAAATCCGCGTGCCGCTGAAGAACCCGGACTTCGCGCCCTTCCTGCAGCGGGTGAAGGACGACGCCCCCGACGCGGTGTTCGTCTTCGTGCCCTCGGGCCAGGGCGCCGTGTTCATGAAGGAGTTCGTCGAACGCGGCCTCGACAAGTCCGGGATCAAGCTGATCGGCACCGGCGACGTGACCGACGACGACCTTCTGGCCGACATCGGCGATTCGGCCCTCGGAGCCGTCACCACGCATCACTATTCCGCCGATCACGATTCCCCAGAGAACAAGGCATTTGTCGCGGCGTTCGAGAAGGCCAATAACGGCATGCGGCCGAATTTCATGGCGGTCGGCGCCTATGACGGCATGGACCTTGTCTATAAGGCGCTCGAAAAGACCAAGGGCGACGCGAGCGGCGACGCGCTCATCGCGGCAATGAAGGGCATGAGCTGGATGAGCCCGCGCGGGCCGGTCACGATCGACCCGGAAACGCGCGACATTGTGCAGAACATCTATGTCCGCAAGGTCGAAAAGAAGGACGGCGCCCTCTACAATGTCGAGTTCGCGACCATCCCCAACGTGAAGGACCCCTACAAGGCCGCGAAAAAATAGCTGCGCGGGAACGAGCGGTGGCCGACGCAAGCGAGGCATCCCTTCTCCCTCGGGGAGAAGGTGGCGCGGAGCGCCGGATGAGGGCCTGGCGGAGCCAAATATCACTTGGCGAAGTCGGCGCCCTGGTCTTCGGCCGCGCCGCTGCAACGCGAGCGCCCTCATCCGGCCGGCCAATAGCCCGTCCGGAAGGACGGGCGTCCTTCCGGACGCCCTATGGCCGGCCGCCTTCTCCCCGAGGGAGAAGGGGAGCGGCGGCATGCTGACCATTCTGCTCGACGGCGTGGCGTACGGCATGCTCCTGTTCGTGCTGGCGAGCGGACTGTCGGTCACGCTGGGGTTGATGAATTTCATCAATCTCGCCCACGGCGCCTTCGCGATGGTCGGCGGCTATGTCACGGCGCTGCTCATGAACCGCGCCGGCGCGCCGTTCCTTCTCACGCTCCCGGCAGCATTCCTGATTCCGGCGATCCTCGGCGTCGCGCTCGAACGCACGCTCTATCGCCGCCTCTATGGCGCAAGCCCGCTCGATCAGGTGCTGTTTACGATCGGCCTCGTCCTGATGGCGATGCCGATCGCCGCTTACCTTCTCGGAGACGAGCCGCAGCAGGTTCATCTGCCGGCATGGCTCAGCGGACGCATCGAGGTCCATGGCGTCGGCATTGGCGTCTATCGGGTGTTCATCATTCTCATCTGCGGGATCATCGCCGCCGGCCTGCAGGGGTTCCTCGTAAGGACCCGGTTCGGCGCGCAACTTAGGGCGGCGGTCGATGACGCGCGCGTGGCTCAGGGCCTTGGGATCAACGTCGACCGCATCTTCGCCATCGCTTTCGCCGTCGGCAGCGGGCTCGCCGGCCTGGGCGGAGCGCTCGCCGCCGACGTCGTCGGCGGCATCGATCCTTCGTTTCCGGTGAAATTCCTGGTGACCTTCCTCATCGTCGTCACCGTCGGCGGGTCGAACGGGATCATGGGAGCCCTGTTCGGCGCGCTCCTGCTCGGCGTGCTCGACGTCGCGGGCAAATATTACGTCCCCTCGATCGGCGCCTTCATCATCTACGCGGTGATGGTGGTGACGCTGATCGTGCGCCCGCAGGGGCTGTTCGCGCGCGGGGACGGGCGGTGATGGGCGGGGCGAACCACCGCCTCATCTTGAGAAGCGGCAGAGAACCCCGCGTTTCAAATCACCCCCTCATCCTGAGGAGTGAGGCGGAGCCTCGCGTCGCGAAGGATGGTCTGGTACGCGCCGCGTTGACGCAGTCCGCGGGAGTCGTCCTTCGAGACGCGCCTTCGGCGCTCCTCAGGACGAGGGGGCCCGCCGGGGCTGGCCAACGATGACCGCCGCGAGCGCCTCGCCCGCCGCGGTCGGCATCGCCGCGCACCTCAATCGGCGCGTCCGCTGGCGCTGGGGAGAAATCGCGTTTTGGCTTGCGGTTCTGGCGGCGATCTTCGCCGTCCCGTCGCGCGCCGCGATCATCAATGAGGCGCTCGTCGCCGGCTTGTTCGCCCTATCGCTCGACCTCATCCTCGGCCTGACCGGAATTGTCTCGCTCGGTCATGCTGCGTTTCTCGGCCTCGGCGCCTATGCGGCGGCGATTCTGGCGAGCAAGGGCTTCGCCGACCCGACGCTTGGGCTGGCGCTGGGCGCGGCCGTCGCCGCCGTCGTCGGCCTCGTGACGGCGCCGCTTCTGCTGCGCGGCGCCGACCTCACGCGGCTCATGGTGACGCTCGGCGTCTCGCTCATGCTCGGCGAACTCGCCAATCGCAATAGCTGGCTCACTGGCGGCGCAGACGGACTGAACTTCTCGATGGGGCCTGTGCTCGGCGTCTTTCCGATCGGTTTCACCGGCCAGCGCAACGCGGCGCTTTACAGCTTCGCAATCCTCTTCATTCTATTTGCGATCGCGCGCCGCCTCGCGCAATCGCCGTTCGGGCTGGCGCTCGCCGCAATCCGCGAGAACCGCCTGCGCGCCGGGGCGCTTGGCATCGCTACCCCCCGGCGCATCGTCGCGATCTATACGGTTTCCGCGGCTTACGCGGGCGTCGCGGGCGCGCTGCTCGCGCAGACGACGCAGATCGTCTCGCTCGACCTCTTCGACTTCCACCGCTCGGCCGACGTCATGCTGATGCTCATCATTGGCGGGGCAGGATGGCTCTATGGCGGCCTCATCGGCGCGGCGGCGTTCATCGTTCTCAGGGACGTGATTTCGGCCGCGACGCCCGAATATTGGGAATTCTGGATCGGGCTCGCCCTGGTCATCCTGGTGCTCGCCGGCCGCGAGAGGATCGGCGAAACGCCCCGGCGGCTGATCGCGCGCCTTGCGCCCGGCGCCGCGCGCCGAGGCGTCGCATGACCGCTCCGGCCCTCGAGGCGCGCGGCCTTTCCCGCAATTTCGGCGCGCTGATCGCGACCGACAATGTGTCGTTCTCCGTTCAGCCCGGCGCCCGGCAGGCGCTGATCGGTCCCAACGGCGCCGGCAAGACGACGCTGATCAATCTCCTGACCGGCGTGATCCGGCCGACCGCCGGCGAGGTCCTGCTCGAGGGCCGCGACGTCACCGGACTTGCCTCCAGCGCGCGGGTCAGGATGGGCCTGTCGCGCACGTTTCAGATCAATCAGCTCTTTCCCGATCTGACGCCCGCGGAGTCGCTGGGCCTTGCGATCTCGGAGCGCGATGGTTCAGGCGCGGACTTCTGGCGCGTGGCCGGCGGCCGGCCTTCGATCGTCGCGGAAATCGAGGATCTGCTCCAACGCTTCGGCCTCGAGGCGGACCTCGACCAGCCGACGCGCAAGCTGGCCTATGGCAAGCAGCGCCTGCTCGAGATCGCGCTTGCGCTCGCCACGCGGCCAAAGGTTCTGCTGCTCGATGAGCCCGCCGCCGGGGTGCCCGAGGAGGAGCGGCGGGACATTCTCGCCGCGCTCGCCGCGCTGCCCTCGCATGTCGCCATTCTCCTGATCGAGCACGACATGGACCTCGTATTCAATTTCGCGAGCCGCATTTCGGTCCTGGTGGCGGGAAGGCTGCTCGCCGAGGGCGCCCCGGAGGCGATCGCCGCAGACGAGCGCGTGCGCGCGGTCTATCTGGGCGAGGACGCGCATGCCTGAGCTTCTCGCCGTCGAGCATCTGTTCGCCGGCTACGGCGAGGCGCGGGTCATCCAGGGCCTCTCTTTCGCAGTTGAGGACGGACAGTCGCTGGCGCTGCTCGGCCGCAACGGCGTCGGCAAGACGACGCTGATCGATTCGCTGATCGGCGCGACGACTCGCTTCAGCGGCAGGATTGCGCTCGCCGGCGAGGACATCACGGGCCTGCCGCCGCACTTGAGGGCGCGGCGCGGAATTGGCTGGACGCCGCAGGAGCGCAACATCTTCCGCTCGCTCACCGTCGAAGAGAACCTGACCGCCGTCGAGCAGCCGGGCCTATGGACGGCGAAGCGGGTCTACGGGCTTTTTCCCAGGCTTGAGGAGCGGCGCGGCAACATGGGCCGGCAATTGTCAGGCGGAGAACAGCAGATGCTCGCGATCGGCCGGGCGCTCGTCCTCAATCCGCGCCTGCTCCTGCTCGACGAGCCGACTGAGGGCTTGGCCCCGATCATCGTCGACGAACTGCTCGCAGCGCTGCGCGAGCTCGCCCGCGGGGGCCTGTCGATGATCATCGTCGAGCAGAAGCCGAAGAAGATCCTCCCCTTCACCGACGAGGCGATCGTGCTCGACCGCGGCGCGATCGCCTACGCCGCGCCGAGCGCCGACCTCATCGCCAACCCGGCTTTGCTCGACGCGCATCTGACAGCGACGAGGAAAGCTGGGCGATAGGGGCGGCGCCTCGAAATGGCGGACAAAGTCCCCCCGCCGGACGCGCGGCGCTCCCCTCAGCCGATCAGTCGCCGATATTCGGACTCGGGAGTGCCGTAAGCCTCGCCAGCGACGCGCGCCATTCCCTTGCGGTCCTTGATTGTGATTTCCCCTCGCCGATACGAAATCAGTCCTCGTTCCCGCAGCGCCTTGAGCGCGACCGTCACGCCCGGGCGGCGCACCCCAAGCATCAGCGACAGAAATTCGTGGGTGAGCGGCAGGATGTCGCTCTGGATTCGGTCCTGCGCCATGAGGAGCCAACGGGCAAGCCGCTCGTCCATTTTCGATTGCGCGTTGCAGATCGCGGTATGGGTTGTTTGCACGCCGAACGCCTGAACGAACTTCAACAGGGAATCGCGAAGGGACAGGCTCTCCCGTATCGCCTGGCGCAACTGGCTCGCGGAAATGGAGTGACCCTTTCCGGCGACCTGGATATAGGTTGAGTGGGGAGAGCGATGGTTGCCGAGCACGATAGGCAGCCCGGTCATCCCTTCGCGGCCAATCAATCCGACCTCGACTTCCTTGCCGCTGCGTTGAACGGCGACGACGGATGCGAAGCCTGTCTCGGGAAAATAGACGTCCTCGATCCTCTTGTCGGGCTTTTCGAGCATCTTCCGCAATCCGAGGGTCACAGCCTCGAGGTGAGGCGCGAGCAAATCGAAGTCGCTGGTCGAAAGGGACAAAAGCAACGTGTTGCTGCTGAGTGACATCGGGCGCTCCTCGCATCCAGGCGGGAGCACCAGTCTCTCAGCCACCGACGCCTGCGGCGTAGGGCCTCAGCCGGTGATGAGCCCTGTGTACGCTTTCGAACGCGCAATTGATAGTGCGAGTTTGCGGGCGGGAACGTCAGTCGCACTGTCCTTATTGGCGAGCCGAACTTCGCCAGCTCCGAAGACTCCGCTGGCGCAATTCCCCAAAGTCTGCAACTGTACGATTTCGTACACTCAATCGGGAACGCTCTCGCGCCCTGTTGCGTTGCATCTTTCAGGGGCCTCGGGGGCAGGTGGAGCGCGTTCCTTTGCAAGCTGCCCGAAAAGTCGTCACCGTTCTCGTCGTCGAGGACGATTGGTTGATCCGCGAAGACATCGTCACCGACCTTCGGCAGGAAGGATGGGCGGTGTTGGAGGCGGCCACCGGCGCCGGCGCGCTCAAAGCGCTTCAGCGACGCCGAGAAACTCGATCTTCTGATCACCGATATAGGTCTGGCCGACGCCCTTTCCGGCTGGGACGTGGCTGAAGCGTTCCGAATCGCGCACCCGGAGGTGCCGGTGATCTATGCTTCCGGAAATCCCGCCAACGATCATCGCCGGGTCCCGGGTAGCGTCTTTCTCAGCAAGCCGGTAGCCGTTTCAGAGCTTACCGCGACCTGCCGCAAGCTTCTGGCGCGGCCGATTTCCTCCTAATCTGTGATCGCTCCGATAACACCTCCGGCAGGTGTTTACACTGTTCGCTGGAATCTTCGGCGAGACCCTGCGGTGGTCAAACCGAGAGCATTACAAATACAGGTTTGGTACGGATTCGGACCGACTTCGGGCTCGACAGCCGCCCTGGACGGCGGGAACATGGAGGCCCCGCTGCAAGCGCTCCGCTGAGCGAGGCGTTGGCGAATGAGAGAGGGACCTATCGCCAACGCTTCGGCGCCCCGAAAGAAAAACAATGAACGTCGTGCCGCTTTTTGGACTCGAGGTGTTCGGTCCGTGCGAAATCAAGGCGATGTCAATTGCCCTTGATGAAGTCTGCGGCAAGCTCGGCCTCAATGGCGACAAGCACGAAGAAAGAGCGGTTCTCGCGAAGCGCATCATCGCCCTTGCGCGCAATGGCGAACGCGATCCTGCGATCCTTCGCGACGGCTTGCTGCGGGAGCTTGCCGTGAATGCCTGGCGAGGCATGAGCCATTCCGACACGGCTTTGTCGCGATAGCGCGTCGCAAATTGTTGAGCGCGATTTGCCAAAGACGTTCGGGGACGGCCGATCCTTGCGCATTGTCGTCTTTGCCGCGACGGCGGCGGACGTAACCGGATAGCCGACCTACTTCGCCTCCCCCTCCCACGGCGAGGGCACGCCGACGCGGATCGCCTGGGAGAAGTCCGGCGATCCGTCAGCCGCCTTCGCCTTGTCGCTGATCCGCGCCCGCTCCATGAGTTCGGCGAGCGGCATCGTCGTCACCACTACCCGCTGATCGTAGAGATAGCCGGGCAGGAAGCCGTTGACGACGAGCCGCCAGTCGAGCGGAAACGCGCCGCCGGCCGCGCGCACGATCTTGAACACGACGGTCGCGCAATTGGCGGTGATCGAATTATAGAACTTCGGCCGCGCGGCGAGCGCGGTCGCCTCCACGACATATTGCGTGAGCAGCGCGCGCGCTTGGCTAGGCGGCGTCGAGAGCCGATAGAGCCGCACGTCCTCGCCGCGCACGTTCGAGCGCAGCCGCACCGAATCGAGCTCGGTGGTGGCGAGATAGATGAGCGTATGAGATTTGAACGCGTCGGCGATCGGCGAGAACTCGCTCGTCCTCTCCCGCCGCACCTCGACCGACCAGGCGATGTGCTCGCCGTCCTCGAACCCGAAGCTCATGATGACGTGGGCCATCTCCGGCCCGGCCCAATAGGCGAGGAAGAGATCGAGCGTCTTGAGCTTGGTCAGGTCGTAGGAGCGCCTGCTCCATCGCTCGGTGAAGTCGTGGTCGGTTCGCCAATCGAAGTCGCGCAGGTCGGAGAGGGTGAGGATGTCGCCGTCGATCGCGCCCGTCGTCTGTCGTGCGACATCCGGCGCCCAGTCGCCGTCGAGCGGCGGCCTGATCGTGCTCCACCAGAAGAGGACCGCGCCGAAGGCGAGCGCGAACAGGGTCAGTCCAACGAGGGATCTGCGCAGGAACAGCGCCGCTATCGTCGCAAGGCCAAGCGCGGCGAAGACGCACGCCGCGAGCGCCCTCGCCCATTCCGGCGCTGGAAGGCGGAACCACAGCGCCATCGCGCTCCAGGCGCTGACGGGAGCGATGATGAGAACGGAAACGAGGATGCCGAAGAACGCAGCGACCGCGCGTCGTCCTCTCCCCGATGGCGCGTCGCGCATGCGGCCTTCTTCCCCCTCAGCCGCTGCGCGACTTGGGCGCCGGCGCTTAATCCACCGCCGGCGTGACCGCCGACGCCTCGGTGGCCGGGCCGACCGTCGCGAAAAAGGTGAGGGTCACTTTCTCACCGACCTTAATGCGGTTGATTCTGACGCCCCTGGCAAGCTTGTAGGTCGCGCCGTCTTCGAAGGTGACGGTATGCCTCATCATGTCGACCGACTTTATTCTTCCGGTCGCCGTGACCGCCGGCCCGGCCGCAAAGGCCAGCGTCGCGGCGCCCAGGAACCCGATGGCGGCGAAGGCGTAGAGCGTCTTGTGCATCAATTTCTCCTTTCTAAACCCTTGCGCGCGGCGGCGATTTAAGGACGCGCGCGCGGCGGGGGAGATCGAGGCTTAAACAGGCGCATGCGGCAATCTCGTGGCGGTCAGCCTTCGCTTTGATGCCCGCCCGATAGCGGCACGAACGGGATGACCTTGCCGCCGAAAATATCCGAGCGCGACACGCTCGCTTCGCCTCCCTCGCCGGTCTTCTTGACCACTTTCAGGATATGCTGCGCCCCCGGCGGCCCGACGGGAATGACCATGATGCCGCTCGGCTTGAGTTGCTGCAGCAGCGGCGGCGGGATGTGGTCGATGCCGCAGGTGACGATGATCTTGTCGAACGGCGCCGCGTCCTCCCAGCCGTAGTAGCCGTCGGCGCTCTTGGTCACGATGTTCCCGTATTCGTGGTAGCCGGCGGCGATGAGCCGGTCGTAGACGCCCCGGGTGCGCGCCGCGAGCTCGGGGATGATCTCGATCGAATGGACGCGGCTCGTGAGATAGGTGAGCAGCGCCGACTGGAAGCCCGAGCCGGTGCCGATCTCGAGCACCTTGTCGCCGTGCACCTGGATCGCGCTGGTCATCCGGCCCATGGTGCCGGGCGGGGTGATGGTGACGCCGAAACCGATGTCGAGATAGTGCCCGACATAGGCGTCCTCGCGGTTCTCGGGCAGGCAGAACTCCTGGCGCGGCGTCAAGAGGAAGGCGCGCTTGTCGGCGGGCGTCCAGAGATCGTTGAACTGCAGCAGCACCTGATAGCGGTCCCAGCGCCGCTCGAGATAGCTGTGGTCCTCGGCAGGACGATTTGCGGTCATCCAGGCGACGAACTCGGCCTTGCTGGTGAGCGGCGGCCCCTCGGCGGCGAGCGCCGCGAGCGGCGAAGAAGCGGCGAGGCCAGCCGCGGCGCCTATGAGAAATTCGCGTCTGCGCATGAGCGGTTCCCTGATTCGAGCGCTTCGATTTGTGCGCGGGCGCGTATCTAGCACGAATGGTCAAAGTGTGGCCTGTTCAAGGCTTGGTTCCCGAGCCCGTTGCGCGGACGGCCGGGCGGCGCCGTTATTGCCCCAGCCGCTTGGCCAGGAACGCGCGCAGCTCCGCCCAGGCGCGCTCTGCCGCGTCATGGTCGTAGGCAAGCGTCATTCCCATGACCTGCCGCCCGGCGCCGAACTCCGGCAGGTCGAAGGCGTGGGCTGCGCCCGGATAGACGACCAGCTTGACCATGCCGGGCGCCTGCCGCTTGGCGAGCGCGGCGCAATCGGCGGCGGGGGTCACGCCGTCCTTGGCGCCGACCAGGATCAGGGTGGGGATGGCGAGCGTCGCGTCCGCCTCGTTGGCGCATGGAGGATAGAAGGCCGCCGCCGCCTTGAACGCGCCCGCGCCCGCCGCCGGGGCGGCGGCGATCTTGAGCGCCGTGTCGCCGCCTTGCGAGAAGCCGACAGCCGCGATGCGCCCGGCGTCGACAAAGGGCCGGCCGGCGAGGAAGTCCGAGCGCGCCGTAGGCGTCGGCGACGCCTTGAGGGAAGTCGACCGTGCAGGTTTCCTTCAAGCCCCGGGCGCCGAAGTCGTCGACGAAAAGCGCGACATAGCCCCAAGCCGCGATACGCTCGCCGAGCGCCGCCCGGCCAGCCGGCAGGCCGAGGCAGGTGTGCAGGAGCACGACCGCCGGAAAGGGTCCGGCGCCCTTCGGCCGGGTGAGATAGCCCTGGACCGGGTCGCCGCGGCCGGCGCTCGTGAACTTCACCAGTTCATCGGCCGAAGCGGGAGCGCCAAGGATCACGAGCCCGGCCAGCGCCGCAACGCCGACCCATCGATAAGCAAAACCGCGCACGGCGCTCCTCTTAAAGGCGAAGGAGGCGCAAGTGGCGGCGCCGGCGGGTTGCCGTCAAGCGCGCGCTCCCGACGCCAGAAAAAGCCGAAAAACCTTTACGATAATCCGAAGCGTGTGATATTGTCCGCGACATCGTCGGATCTGCGCCCGTTCGCCTCCTGCTGTTGGACTTCGACTCCTCGTGGCCGACGGACATTTGAAAGGGGCGGTGGTTCCCGGGATCAGGACTTAAGCCATTCAAAAGTCTCAATTCGCGGAAGAAGAATATTTGGATTTTCCTTCCCCCGCGCTTTGATTTTCCTTCCGCCGGCTTTGATTTCCTTCCCTCGGCTTGGAAAATCCTTCCGTGGCGGCCGCAGTCGACGCTTGCGCGCCGTGCTGCCGGCCCCGTCCGTCCCGCGAGCTTGCGCGGACCCCGCCATCCGCCGCATGCTGCATATGAGGATGGCGATGAGCGACAAAACGAAGGACGACAAGCCGGCCCGGATCGGCGAGATCCTGGACGTCATGCGAAACACCTGGGACCTGCCCGCCGATTGCAACGAGGGCGAGCTCTTCACCTACGCCGAGACGCTCTACGACCGGATCGCGAGCGGCGACGGCAAGGACGCGCTCTACGCCTATCTTGCCGGCGTTCAGACCGGCAATCTGGAGATGCCGCCGTCCGACGCCTTCGAGGCGATCGTCGATCGGTCGCTCTCGCTCGCGCAAGATTGGCGCTGATCAGCCGCCGAGCCGCCGCCTTGCCACGGGCTCCCGCCTATGGCAGGAACCGCGGCGCTTGTTCGCGCATCGGCGCGCGCTCAGGATGCTGCAGTAGCTCAGTGGTAGAGCACTCCCTTGGTAAGGGAGAGGTCGAGAGTTCAATCCTCTCTTGCAGCACCATCGTCACCCATCGAGACAAAAACTGATTGCGTCGCGCCTGCGCGCAGGGCGCCGAGACGGCGAACGGGTCAAGCCGGCCCGAAGCGGGTCGTCACGCGAATGCGAAACCCCCTGCACAATTTGTCGGAAACGTCGTAGCTGTTGCGGTTCCATTCGGCTCGATCGATGGCCTCGATGGCGCGCCAGCTCGATCGCAACCCGTCCGGAGCGGAGATGAGGGAGGAATTCGGTGCGCACAATCAAAGGACCCGCGCTGCTCATAGCGCAGCTTGCAGCCGACCGTTCGCCGTTCAACAGCCTGCCTGCGATCGCGAAGTGGGCGGCGGGTCTCGGCTACAAGGGGCTGCAGCTTCCGAGCTCCGACACCCGCTTCATCGACCTCCGCCGTTGCGCCGAGAGCCAGACCTACGCGGACGAGATCACAGGCGTTCTCAAGGCGCATGGCCTGGCGGCTACCGAACTCGTGACCGCGCTTCAGGGTCAACTTGTCGCCGTCCATCCCGCCTATGACGCGATCTGCGACGCTTTTGCGCCGACGAGCGTGCGCGGGAACCCGAACGCCCGCCAGACCTGGGCGGTCGAGGAGATGAAGATCGCGGCGCGCGCCTCACGGCGCCTCGGTCTCAAGGTCGCGCAGACGTTCAGTGGTTCCCTCGCCTGGCCCTATGTCTATCCCTGGCCGCAGCGGCCCGGCCATCTGATCAAATCGGCGTTCCTCGAGCTCGCCCGGCGCTGGAAGCCGATCCTCGACGCCTTCGACGAAGAGGGCGTCGATATTGGGTTTGAGCTGCACCCCTGTCAGGACGTCTTCGACGGCGAGACGTTCGAACAGTTCCTTTCCGCGGTCGGCAATCACCGCCGCTGCAACATCAACTATGACGCCAGCCACTTCATCAAGCAGGGGCTCGACTATGTTGCTTTCATCGACCTCTACCACGAACGCATCAAGGGCTTTCACGTTAAGGACGCCGAGTTTCGTCCGACCGGTAAACAGGGCTTCTTTTCCGGCTATCAGCCTTGGCTGAAGCGCGCGGCGCGCGATCGGTCGCTCGGCGACGGGCAAGTCGACTTCAACCAGATCTTCTCGAAGCTTGCCGAATACGATTTCGACGGATGGGCGGTGTACGAGTGGGAGGATTGCCTGAAACACCCGGAAGTCGCGGCCGCCGAGGGGCGCCCTTCATCGCCGCCCATATCATCCGCGTGACCGACAGAGCGTTCGACGACTTCGCCGGCGCCGGCGGCGAACAGGATCTTGTCAGCCGCCTGCTCGGACTCGCCTGACAAGTGCGCCCCGCGCCTTGGGATCGGCGGTTTCAGCGCTCGGTGAGGCGTGAATAGGCCGCGGCGAGGGTGAAGATGATCGCCCCATACAGCACCTGCTTGATCGGCTCGGGCGAATTGAGAAGCGTCAACAGGCCGTCCAGCACCGTCAGGATCAAGGCGCCCACGATGCTGCCGGAGTAGCCGCCGCGTCCGCCGAAGATCGAGGTCCCGCCAATGATGACCGCTGCGATCGACGGCAGGAGATAGGTGGAGGCCAGGCTGAGATCGGCGGAGTTGGTGTGGCCGACGAGGACGAAGCCCGCAATCGACGCGAGGAGAGCGCAGATCACATAGTCGATGAGAATAATCCTCCACACGCGCACGCCGGCGAGGCGGCACGCGTCGCGATTGTCGCCAATGGCGTAAAGCAGGCGCCCGAAGCCAGTTCGCGCCAGCGCGATCAACAGCAGCGCCGCGATCGGCAGCCAAAGAAACAGGTCGAGAGGAATGAAGCCGCCGAGACGGTCGGAACCGATCGCGTGGATGAAGTCGGGCACGATCGAGCGCGACGCCAGTATTTTCTGACTGTAGACGATGATGACGCCCTGCGTCATGAGCCCGGTGCCGAGGGTCATCACCAGCGGCTGAACGCCGAGCAGCGCGATGCCGACGCCGTTGACCGCTCCGACGACCAGCCCGAGGGCGAGCCCAATCGCGACTGCCGAAAGATTGCCGAACTTGAGCGCCGTGGTGGTCATCAAGAACGCAGAGCCAGTTGCGATGCTGACCACCGACAGATCGATGCCGCCGGTCAGCATCACCATGGTCTGCCCGGCGGCGAGAATACCGACGGCGCCGCGAACAGGAGCGTGTTCGACAGCCAGACCGGGTTCACCGTACCCGGCTTCACGATCTCGACGATCGCGATGAAGGCCAGAAGAAGCAGAATGAGCGCGGCGATTGTGTTGCGCTGAAACCAGATGAGCGCGCTGCGCGCCTCGAAGCGCGAGCGCGGCGCCGAGGCGTTGGCGAACTGCTCACGTGCGGTTCCTCGGCGATTTGATCAGGCCGCCCGTCATGACGACCAGCACGATCAGCGTCCCCTGGATGACCTGGCCGAAATTGGGGTCGATGTTCAGGAAGATGAGGTCGGCGGGAATGAGGGTGAGCACGAAAGCGGCGATGACCGGCCCGACGATCCCCCCGCGGCCTCCGGTCAGGCTGACCCCGCCGATGACTACGGCGGCCAGTCCGCTCAGGGTGTAGAGGACACCTGCGCGCGCGGACCCGATGCCGGTCGTCATCGTCAGGCCCAGGCCGCCGATCGCGCTGAACACGCCCCCGAGCACATAGGGCCGAGTCTGGCCAGCGTGACGTTCACGCCGCTGCGAAACGCCGCAATCGGGTCGCTGCCGGTCGCGTAGATGCGGAAAAGCTAGCTTTCGACCTGCTGACGGGAATCCATACGGCGGCAAGGCATACGATGAGCAAAACGAGAGAATTGGACAGCCATTCGGTGATGAGCGTGCCGGTGCCGAGATTGAGGAATTCAGGGAGGAGCGCCGCCGCCGGGCCTCTCGAGTATCAAGAGCGCCACGCCGCCCCAGATGAAGCCGGTGGTGAGCGTCACGATGACGTCTGGCACGCGAGAGATCATCACCAGCAGCCCGTTGACCGCGCCGATCGCAGCGCCTGCAAGGAGAATCGCCGCGGCGAGCACGAGCGCCTCGGCGAAGCTCGCGCTCCTGGTCGGTATTGCGGCGAGCACGTTTGCGACGGCCATGACCGATCCGATCGAGAGATCGATGCCCCCGGAAATCACGACGACGGCCTGAGCCGCCGCGGCGCAGGCCAGCGGGAACGCCGCCATCGCGACCGATTGGGCGTCGAACGAATCGAACGTGGGATGGATCGCGACTGTGGCGGCGAAGAAGAGGATCAGCAGCGCCGGCGTCCCGAAGGCGCCGGGATCGCGGGCCAACGCGGCCCGGAGCTTCTCGATCGGGCCAGGGTTCCGGCGAACCTCTTCGACTTTGAAGGATAATTCGCCGGGCAGCGGCGCCGTCGCGCCGTGTGTTCCGGGCGGAGCGTCTGCTTCTTCGGCGGCGGTCTTGCCGCGCGCGCCGCCAAATCCGCTGAC